>JAIPBU010000007.1 GCA_021738535.1 Bacteroidales bacterium
TCGAGTGTCCCGGATGAATCCAGGAGTTTGGTTTCTCTTATTAGGACATCACTCTTGTCAAAATACAGTTCCACGAGGGTATCACATATTTCATACAACTGTATAGTTCTTCCCCGGGCATAACGTTCTGCCAGGAACTTCCCGTATTTATGAGCAGCACTGAGCCTTTCTTCTGTATCCAGGGCAAGAAAATCTTTAATGGTATTCATAGAATAAAAATTTTAGCACAGACCATACCGGCCACTGAACATGGCGATAACGAAATATAAAAATATGTAAGTACAGTCTGAATGGTTAAACATTTTTGATGACTATCCGCATACTGAACCACCGCAGTTCTCAACTCGGTTGGCGCCCGTTATAAAACGGGACTCATGATGCAAAGGTCAATAAAATGAAAATGGATTATTTTTTCAATGTTAATTTAATACCAAATATCTCTCCTGGGACACTTCTAGATATCATTAACAGTAACAATGATGCATAGTTTTTCATGTTTGAGGACCTTCAATATCGTATTGCCAGATTGCCATATCAACTTGTTGAAGAGTGACCCCAAATTCCTCCGCCTTTTGTTTTATTATCGACCAATACTTGATATACTCTTTGGTGGAATAATTCGCATATTCTTTCTCCTTTCCAAAAACTTGTCGCCATCCCCTAAAGTCAATGACACAATAATTATCTGGATAACATAAAGTCATTATTGCAGATGCAACTGGTACTTCTACACCATGTAACTTTATTAGGGTTTTTAATGTGAGTGCTATTTCAGATTCAAAATCAGTACTTTCAATTGAAAAAGCAGCCTGTGTGACCTCTCTTATAATATCTTCAGTATTTCTCTTTATGTTATGATATTGCCTATTGTATTGACCCCTTAGTTTCCACTGAAGTATTTCATCAAATTCATCCATTTTAAGATAAAATGGCACTCTATCTTTCTTTATTCCAGTAAACTTTGAAATTAATCTCTTAGTCTCATCGTCATCATCTGCTCTACTTATTAAGTCGAGTATTTGATGCTTTGATTGAAGAAATGAAAGAGGTACACTTTCCTGTTCTTGACCAATATTTGATTTATAGAACCTCTTTTTAGGAATAACCCCTCTTACACCACCTTCAGGATTCTCAATATCTCCCTTAAAGCGTGGTATAACGTGAATATGAACATGATTAATAGTCTGTCCTGCCGCTTCTCCTATATTGACACCGATATTGAAACCATCAGGTTTAATTGCCTTAGAAAGCACCTCTTTGACCTCATTTACCATTTCCCAGCATGATGATTGTTCTTCATATGTTAGATCAAAATAATCACCACAATGCCTCTTTGGAATTACAAGAGCATGTCCTTTTGAAACTGGATATTTATCGTATGTAGCATAAGCAATATCATTTTCAATTATGATCTCACGGTCTGGATCAGGTTTACAGAAAGGACAATCAGAGAATTCGTCTTTCATGATATATTATTTAATATTCCACTCATCAAAACCTCTATTCGAAATTAAATAATTGCACTTGCTTTGAAGTTGTGTTATTGCAGTTTCTTGCCAAGATTGGAACGGCTTATTTCCTAATAAGGCAATTTGAATTTCCTTTTGAAATCTATCTGGCACATTTTTACTAATTAACTTCCAATAATGTAGTATGATATCTTTTCTTTTTTCAATAAGATTTGGTGAAGGTATTTTATCCCGTTTCTGATTATTTGTAGTTGAATGAGAAGGAAGAAGATTCCACAAATCGTTATTCTTCCATATAGAAAAGGGAATCATATGGTCGATATCATAAGTTATAATCGATCTACCTGTCCAGACACAGTATACTTTGCCTTCTTTTTTAAGAATGGTTTTATATATCTTCTTTGATTCAATAATATCTCTATCAGTTATAGGATTTTTAAGAACTTCATTAATCACATTTTCAATCGATAGACACCTACCAGATGCATTTACTGAAAATTCTGCCCATTTAAATAAAATCGAATCCTGTCCGCTGATGAAACTACCCAAGACCTTAAATGCTTCATAATAATCTTTAGGTATGGAGAAAGAACCATAATTATTTATCAGGAATTCCAAATCGACCACTGTTGAGTCACTTCGTCTTGCTCGACTATTTTCATAATTAAAAATGGAATAATAATCATCACTAATTGAACGACCAATATATTTCATTGGCATTGTGGTTACAGTGGTTTTTAACCTATTTGCCAGTACTATGAAATCTTTTCTAAGGTTATTTGGAATTCCTTTATTCTTTAAATCATTATAAAATGCTGAAAACCCACCCATATTATTATAGGCTGATATGATTTTAGTAAACTGAGGTTCGAATGCAAGTTTTGATTGTCCATGTATTTGGGGAATGAAAGTGGAAGATTCCAAAATAGGATAATAAAATAACATCCACTTTTCAATTAATAGACCTGTTGGTATATTTACTTTTCCTGATGAGAATGATATATATGGAGAGTTTTCCTGAATTATATTAATCACACCACGCAAAAGGGCATATTTGTAGGTAGTGGACTTACTATCACGTTCAATTATTTTTCCGATGTTCTGGAAAACTTCACTTACCATATTGTTTTGCAATTGCTACTGATAAAGTAACTAATTTAACATCTTATATTTACTCTCAATAATTTTTTTGCATTTTATTACATTCAGTCTTAACGTTATTACGCTCGTTGCTTACATCTTTATTGAAATGCAGACAAACAAGAACGGAATCCCCTTTACTTTCTCAATCGACAACGAGTAAAAAATGCAGCGATTATGGGGATTCCGTTCTTTTATTAAATTCCGTATTTATTTTCAAGAAATATTTTCAGATCACTCTCAACTGCTTTCGAAATATCATGTCATTTAATAAATGGACTTACCAAATAAAACTAACTCAGTCTAAGCTAAACCAGCAAAAGCGTATGGACAATTACGATTTTACAATGCAACCCGAACTTGATAAATTACTTTTGATGCAGCCTAACATTAAACTGTCCTATTTTCAGGCAAGGCTACAGTAGGACTGGTCTATTTATTAACGTTAAATTGAATAGTTCGCATTTGTTTCCTTCTTTTTCTCTGCACATCCACAATAAATTCAAATTGTTTCATAAAGTGTTTAATGAATTTCTCCTTATCGGGAAAAATATACATGCAGTAACATGCCTCCTTATCTTTTTCTATCTTGGCATAAAGTATACAGAATACCTTTACTCCCTTTAATACCATTTTCTTACTGGTTATGGAAAACGGCCTTAAATATGGATTTGTTCCGTCAACACCAAGCCTGCTACAGAATCCATGCTTAAGAGCAAAATCAGTCACCTTCTTTTTGTTTGAAAGATGAATAAACTTGCTGTAATCCAGCGTATTAAAATCCCATTCTTTAAGTATTGTTACCGGCATTTATATAATATCAAGTTCTATAATAAAATAATCATTATCCAGGATCAATCCAAAATTAATTCCTTAAGAAATTGCTTTTTATTACGTTTTGAATAGGGAAACCGGTAAATCTGAAAACTTAAAACCGGCTTAAGCAGAAACACTTACTTATCTAATTCATCTTCACTTGAAATTAATGTCATCCGATAGTTCCACTTGATTAATGCAGCAATATTAAGGATCAGTTTTTAATTTTCTCACATAATATTTTCTTAGAAGAAGATTTTATGAAATATATGATAAATTATTTTTCTTTGGGTTTCTAAGTGTACAACCCTATAAATTTAAAAAATTAAACAAGCTTCGGACTTAAAAAGTCCAGAACATAATGTATAAGGTGGATATGTATTACCCTAAAATCCTCTCCCAGAAATACTCTTCCACCTCCTTATCCGTAAAATAAACATAACATCCTTTCATGCCCCTGGTCAGCAGGACGCGGTAAATGTTTTTTACATAGGTTTCAAAATGATCGGGGTCTCCAAGCAGTGTCCTGTCTTTTGTAGCCTTTATGTCTGCTTTCAGTGAACCTGTTTTACTGTCATATACAAGGTTGGGGCCGATAATGACACCGATGTAGTCAAACTCAAATCCCTGGGCGGTGTAGATGCAACCAACCTGTTCAAAGCCCTTTTCCATGATGGTCCATTGGTGCCAGGGCGGGTACTCCCCCACCCCATGGTCTCTCTTGGTCTCCCAGGGCATTTCAAAATCACCTATCTTAACGTCCTTAACAAGGGTACCGTCGGGCAGCGGGTCATGCCAGGGCCAGCAATAACCTGCTACTAAACGGGCTGAGCCATGCTTCTTTTCTTACTTCTCCTCCAGGCTCTTATACAATTCAGATGGGGAATCAAAAATCCTGAAATCAAAATTATCATTCTCCCTGTACATAATATCACTATCATCCAGGCCAAGCACAGACTCTATCCATGTGACAAAATTATCCGATCCCATGCAGCGAAACTGTGACAGCAGTTCAACCTCCTCAATTGACGCCTTTGCACGTGCCGCAGCAACCTTTATTCCGGCAGAACTGCACTGCTCCTGGTGCCTGACATTCTGCTTGTCGTCGATAAAGAAAACACTTGTCTTTGCTGACAGGATAACCTGGTCCACGGTAGGCAGATCAGACTTATGATCCCTGGGCATATACCTCTGTGGACATTCTTCTGCTCCAGCCTGTGTGCCTCATCAATCAATACAACATCAAGGCCGCACTCCTCGGCCTTAGCCGGGACAAGGAAATATGAATTCACAAACAGGTTTTTTGCTTTGCTCCCCACTAACTTCTGCAGACCCTCTCTGAAGGGTTTCGATTTACATACATATAATGCCGTATGCCTGCGTTTGGCAACCTCAGCAAGCAGGTTAAGTGCTATAACCGATTTACCTGTTCCCGGTCCGCCGACGAGTACAACCGACTTCTTATCTTCATTAACCGACTTACGTATTTTTGCCCAGATAAGGTTCTTTGCAACCAGTTGCTCATTCAGCAGTGAATACTGCCCATTATCAAGAACTACTTTCCTTACATTATCAAGCAGTTTTTTGGATGGCCTTACCCTGCTGCGAGGGATGGGCTACCACCCTTTTACCCCCGCCTGTATATGTCTCAACGTAATTACCTTCGATGGGGGTTGAATCCACACTGCTCCACTGCTTCAGTTCGATAAGGAATACATTACCCTTCGTATTTCCTTTTCCAAACAATAGGCAATCAATCCTGCTGGCATTATAGGGAACAGAATATTCAAGGGCAACATAGTTGTCTTTAAGACCGGCCAGTTCAATAAGGTCGCGTACCCTGGACAATGAATTCTGCCATGAAGCAAACTCCCCTGCCCTTGCATGGCGTCCCGCAAGGGAATGAAAATTCTCATCCATGATATCGGCCAGGCGGTTTAACCTGTTCAGCCTGGTGAATTCCTCGGTTGTACCCTGGTATACGAGCATAGCTTACAGTTCAGTGTACTTGGCAGCATTATTTTTAGATTTATCAACGGGATATTTATCACCATTCTTTTTAATCTTATCCAGGACAATTTCCGTTATATCAAAACCATGCTTATATGAGAGCATAATAGCATAGGCAAAGATATCAGCAAGCTCTTCCCTGAGCCTGTCCTTATCAACTTCCTCCGCCTGTTCAGTAGTTTTCCAAAGGAAGAGTTCATTCAACTCAGAGGCCTCTATTGAAAGAGCCAGTGCAAGGTCCTTCGTATTATGAAATTGTTTCCAGTTGCGCTCGTCCCTGAACTTCACAAGTTCTTTTGCAAGTAATTCAAAATCAGACATACATTATTGTTTAAAGGATATGAAGATAAAAATTATATCCCGGATAAATAAATACCTCCTGGGAGTTTAAGAATAACAATTTAAATAAATGTAAATTAAGGAATCACGAACAAATTATTAATGCACAAAATTAATAACATGTTTTGACCACAATTTATTCTGGGAGACCACAGAAATATAACAAAACTTTTAACCTCACTGGTTGAGCATCTTTATATCAAGTTTTTGTAAATGGTTTGACACGGGTTTCTTGAAAATCTGAGTTAAAAAATTTGAATCGAACCAAAGTTTTCGGTAACTTGATCGAAAATATTCTGCAATGAATCTTTTTTTCAATATTGAATAAGTATTAAACAATATTCCGGTTGGGACCTTTATTAATCATGTAATGAAAGACCTTGATATTATTAGAATTAGTTTCCGAAACAAGATAAAACCAGGGCAACTGAGTGCGTTCAGATCAGCCATCGCTCAAACAGCCGGATTTGAAAAAGTACTGTTTCATAATCATCTCGGGGATAATTACAGGCAGGAATATCCCCTGATACAGTATAAATTCATAGCCGGTTATCCCAACATAATTGCTCTTGGTAAAGGTATTGAGGAAATGCAATATTTTTTCTTAAAAAAAGAAAGGAATATTACACTGGATGGAAAGACTTACCCTCTCAAGGTAATGAAAACTGCACTCAATAGGGTAAATGTAAGGATTGAAAAAGACACAGCATGGGAATATACACTTCATCACTGGCTACCTTTTAACCAGGATAACTACAGGAAGCATCAATCATTAAAAAGTCTTGCTGACAAAATTGAAAACCTTCAAAAAATACTTACCGGCAATATTCTTACCTTTCTCGAGGCTGTAAAGGTAGATAAAGATATAAGACTCACCGTATATATAACCGAGATTACCAATCGACAAGTGGTTAAGGTTAATAATGTTTTAATGGAAAGCTACAACATTAATTTTGAGGCCAATACATTTTTACCTAATTATGTTGGCATCGGGAAAAGCGCAAGCCAGGGACATGGTATTTTGAGAATGAAGAATAAATAAGACCAATATGAACTATAAAGAACACTCTGACAATCTAATAAATATTCTCCAGAATAATTTCAGCAAAAATGATTTTACTGGTAAAATCAGAACAAAAATTCCAGCGAACAGATACCTGGTCAAAGGTGATCTCTCCGGCATACAGGATTTTATTTTCTCAATCCCATCAAAAGGTGCGGCAAGGAAGCTAAAAGCACGCTCACAGTTTATAACCAATAAAACCCTTTCGCTGGCAAAAAGGTTAAAAATAATGTATCCTAATCATATTGAATTGTATATTGGTGGTGGTAACTTCTATATTTTTGCAGAAATCCAAGACATAACAGACCTTGAATTATTTGTAAATGATTTAAACCACGATAATTCGGAACCATATTTAATAATTTCATGGATTGAAGTTACAGATGACGATCTTGTTAATTTTGAAAAAACCAGGGAAACGCTTGAAGCTATATGCGGGAAGGCAAAATTTCAGAAATTTAAGAATAATCCAAATAGATTTCTTCCTTATGAGGAAACCAAATCAGCAAACCCTACAGGAAATGAGAACTTAAAAGGTCTGCCTTTATGGAATGCCAATCTTATTGAACTGTTCTCGACGAACTCGCAACAAAGTTCAGCCCTAAATGAGGGTGAGATAATTCAATTCGAGCATTTAGCTGCTTTGGCCGGCATCAGAACAGGAACTACAAAGCTGGGTGTATTAAAACTTGATGTAGATGACCTGGGAATACTCTTTGGGTCTTTGCCTAACCTGGATGCAAGCAAGGCTGTATCTCATGCCCTGGAATATTTCTTTGATCAGTATCTCATAGAACTACTCGCAAGATCATATAATAGTAAAGAAGGAACTGGCTTGAGAACCTATTACAGGGATAATCTTTACATAGTGTTTTCAGGAGGAGATGATGCTTTTATAGTCGGAGCCTGGGATGCTATAACTGATTTCAGCTTACTTATTGCCGAAGAGTTTAAAAAATACACAGGCTTCGACAACATGGCAAATGAGGACCATAAACTAACATTTTCCGCATCCCTCATGGTTGTTGATCATCACTTTCCAGTTAAAATGTTTTCACACGAGGCTGAAGAAATGCTACACAAGGCCAAATATTATGTACCCGGTGAAAAAGGCAGGATAAATTTTATGGGTAATATATTCACCTGGGAACAATTCATTAACATAAAGGAATTAACCGGTACTTTCTGTGAGTTAATAGTTAACAGGAATGAATCAAGGTCCTTTCTTGCCAAGCTTCAACAACTTTCACTAGACTATGAAGAGGACAGCAGGAAATCAGCAGAAATGGACTCGATACCAAAAGTTTGGAGGCTGAATTATGTCTTCAGAGATATAAAAAAGACCAACAAAGATTTTATAATACAAAAAATTATCAGGCCCTACGAAATGGAAATGTTGAAATTCAACCTTGAAAAAACCAATGTACAGGCAAATATTTATTATGCGGCAACCAGGTGGACTGAATTATTGACAAGAAACTCTAAATAACCAAAACCATGAATCACACAAGAAGGGATTACAGGCAAGAACAGCATCACAAACCTTTTCCAAAGACAGGGGAGAAACTCCTGGAATTTGCCAATAAGGGCAGTGACACAGGATTAATAATCGATGAAATTAAAGAATTTGTAAGGCATAATGGGAAAAGCATATCTTCATCACAATTAAGAAATATCTATGGGAAAGTTGTCTCCATAGATGACGTTGATATCACCGGCATCCAACTTCTCAGACCCAAACTAGCATATGTAGCTGCCAGACAAGATAAACAAGATGCAAGAATTTTTGTCGAATACATTGATGAACTTATATCAAAAATAAACAATGAAAGCCATGTAAAAAGTTTCAAAATATTCATGGAAGCTATTGTGGCATACCATAAGTTTTACGCAAAATCAAAATAATCTGATATGGAAAAGTTAACAGGTAAAGTAATTTTATCGGGAAAAATAACAACCCTAACCGGTTTACACATTGGCGGATCCTCATCTGCACTTGATATCGGCGGAATTGACTTAAATGTGATAAAAACAGCTGCTGGTTTACCTTTTATCCCGGGCAGCTCAATAAAAGGTAAGTTAAGAAACCTTCTCGCCCGTAAAGCAGGATCCCCGAAAGTTGAAGACGATCCAGTTGCAATTTCCAGGATCTTCGGTACATCCGGGGATAAAAGTGTAACAGGCCCTAATACAAGGTTATCTGTCAGGGATGCAATGCTTGATAAAAAAGCCTTCGCAGAGGAGTTTGGCAATTCCGAACTGGAATACAGGTACACAGAGGGGAAATGGGAAAACACGATCGACAGGACTAAGGGCTCAGCAAAGAACCCCCGCCAGCTGGAACGAGTGCCTGCGGGCGCAGAATTCTGTTTCGAAATGGTTTATGACATTTACGAAGATGGTAAGAGGGATGAAGATTTAAAATCCATTATTGAATCCATGCGCTTACTCGAAGATGATTACCTTGGGGGAAGCGGATCGAGGGGATATGGAAAAATTAAATTCTCTGAAGTAAAACTTGAATTGAGGGACATCAAAGAATATTACGAGAAGGAAGAGACAGTTAATGATTTTAACTCGCTTGATTCCTTTGCCAAAGAATTTAACCAAGGACAAAATAATGGATAAAGTATTCTTATTTACCCGCCCGGGCCAGCAATACCACTTTGGTGGCTTTAACAATTTTGAAAGCAATGTGCTTGAAGAGTGTGATACACATTTACATTCTGACCTTCTATTCTCAGCCCTGGTGGATACTTGCTCAAGCGTCTACCCTAATCTCACGGAAGATCTTGTTTCTGAATTTGAAAATGGTAGAATAAAATTATCATCGGCATTCTGGTTTATTGAAAAAGACAATATAAAAATCTGCTTTTACCCGAAACCCGTCTCATGTGAACTTTTCAGGACAGACGATCATAAGAAATTTAAAAAAGTGAAATATGTTTCCGAAGGGATAATTAAACAGGGCATCACACCTGATCTATGGAATGTAGAATGCAGCCTGTCTGGAACATTCCTTTGCACTAAAAGCGAGTTAAAAAAGCTGGGGTTTGAAGATATGCCTGGGCTCTACAAAACAATCATCCTGCCTAAAGTCAAGGTTCACACAGATTCCGTTGAAGACAGGTTGTTCCAACAAACAAATATACAGGTAAATGATCTGGATGTACCGGGGACATCAACCGGTTTTTGGTTTTTCCTTGACACACCATCCAATGATTCTCCTATGTACAAAATCATCACCCCCTTGCTGAGAATACTTGCTGATTCGGGATTGGGAGGCCAGAGGTCAACCGGCACTGGAAAAATACATGCAATTACTAAAAGTGATATTGATGATATAGAAATAAATACTGGGGAACCGGTCATGACATTAGGGCTGCTATCTCCTGGTCAGAATGATACAGATGACATGCTGTATTACACTCTTCTTACAAGAGGTGGAAAATACTCCGGTACAAAACAAAGACTAATGCTGTTAAATATGGCGGCTGAAGGATCTATACTCAAGCGGGTTCTGGAGGGTAATATTGTAAACCTCCAGAAAAGCAAGATGAAAACATCACTCAGGTATGGTAATCCTCTACAGGTGAATATTAATAAAAAGTTTCTTCCATCATGGAGTTAAAAAATTTCAAATTCAAAATATCCACATTTTCACCCGTATGCATTTCGGATACACAGGATAAAGTCCTCTCTCCCTATACCGATTTCGTGATTAAACAAGGTAATGTACATTATATTGACCATCTCGAGATGGATAGCTACTTCGCCCATAACCCCAGCCTGGTGAATATTTACTCTAACAAGATCAAAGCGCTGTACAAGGGTGGAAGGAGCACATTTTCGCTGGCCGGTTTTATTGAAAACGAATTGGGTTCAAACGTGGAAGACATTACAAGGCTCAGCCTTGAATATAAGGGGCAGAACTTTGACAGGAAAAACAATATAACCTCTGTAATTCGAAACGCAGGCAAACCATATATCCCGGGCAGTTCTGTAAAAGGAGCCCTTAAAGGTGCTTTCTTGTATTATTGGCTTAATAAAACAGCAAATGGCAGTGAAGTATTAGGTAAAATATACAATGCCGTAAAATACATCAACGACAGCCGGAATCTTGTAAAGGCCATTTCCGACTTAATTAACCCCTTTTTGGGTTCAGTTAATAATTCAACGGCCAATGAATTCAATAATCTGAGAGCAACAGACAGTAGTCTTTTTCATGAAACCGACCTTGCAGTCTATCACGCAAAACGGCTGCACATGAAAAAAGGCATTACACAAATACCAGCTGATCTTGAGGCTATTAATCCAGGCAAGGATTGCGCTATCACAATATCGATTAACGGCAAGTTTAGCGGTGAACGGGAGTGGTTAAACCAGGTACGGCCACAAGAGCTAAGCCAAATAGTGAACCTTTTTTCGCGTCAGAACCTCGAACATGATTGGGAGGATCTTGATGACCATGTCGATGATATTGAAGATGGCAACCTGTACGATAATATTTTCGACTTCTACGAAAATTCAGCTGCTGAGATGGATAAACCTGGCAATGATGCTATTTATTTACGGCTTGGAAGTGGAAAAGGATTCCTGCATCAGACAATAGGACTCGCCTTAAAGAATAAAGACAATGGTATCTACAGTAAATATTTTAAACATCTTAGACTTGGAAAAGGAAATCAAAAACAGTTCCCTGTCACCCGGTTATTCGCCATACCCCAGGGAACCCCATTCGGTTGGGTAAAAATAATTATGAAAAATGAGTAATAAAGTATTTATCTCCATACTCGGAACGGGCAATTATAATAAATGTAAATATTTCTTCGATAACCCGGATGTGCATCTTGAAACCAGGTATGCACAGCTTGCCACATTACAATTACTGTATAATAACTGGAGCAATGATGACAAAGTACTCATTTTTACTACGCCACAGGCAAAAGAAAAGCATTATGACTTACTTGAAGATGAATTCAAACAGCTTAATAAAGAATCGGAATTAATAAGGGTAGACATCGATAAAGGTCTGAACCCGGGGTCACAATGGGATATATTCGAAAAAATACTTGAGAATATACCTCCTGAAAGTGAACTATATATAGATATCACCCACTCATTCAGGTACCTGCCGATGCTGGTACTGGTACTGGCTAATTATGCAAAAGCACTTAAAAATATAGAAATAGGCAAAATAACCTACGGCAACTGGGAAGCCAGGAATGAGAACAACAACACAGCACCAATTACAGATCTTACCTCCCTATCTTATGTTCAGGACTGGGCTGTAGCTGTTAACGATTTTACTGAATTTGGCAATGTCAAAAAATTACAAGCACTTGCCTCAAAAACATTAAAACCACTTCTTTCAAAATCTGCCAACGATGACAAGAGTGCAAACCACCTTGAAAATGCTATAATTAGCCTGGAGCAGCTAACCGAGGAGATCCAGACATGCAGGTTGCAATCCATATACGAAGGAAGCAAAGCTACCGAAGTAATAATCAGTCTAAACAAGGTAAATAACGTAGATAGTAAGCCTCTCGCTCCACTCATAGGCATGATGTCCGAAAAGACACAAGAACTGTCAGAAGAGAATAACCTTGATAATGGTTTTAAAGCAGTGGAATGGTGTATTGATAACGGCATGCTACAACAAGGCTACACCATCCTGCAAGAGAATATTATAAACTATCTCTGTGTTGAAACCAAGGTAGGCTTAACCAATAGGGAATTTCGTGAAGATTATTCAGCGGCACTGAATATAATATCAGGAAAAAATAAAACCCCTATTTCGAAAAACATGCAGAACCTGAAAAATGTAGACAGTATTGAGATGCTTGCAAAGGAGTATAGAAATATTGCAAATATAAGGAATGATATTAACCATGCCGGTATGAGAAAAAATGCCTGCGGGGCAAAAAAATTCAAACCCACCCTGCAAAAATCATTAGGAAAAATAAAAGACATCATCTATGCTGGTAAACCTGACTAACCATCCTTCTAATCTTTGGCCAGCAGGGCAAAAAAAAGCTGCAGAAAAATATGGTGGCATAACTGACTTACCGTTCCCAAAGATACCTTCTGAATGGGATAAACAAGATATTAAGGTATTAGTTAACAAGTATTCCAGGGAAATTCTGGAATTAAAGCAGGAAACCCGTGAGAAGATATTTGTTCACCTGATGGGTGAATCAACTTTTATGTTTGCTCTTGGCCACCTGCTTATTAATAATGGAATAACATGCATCGTTTCAACCACGGAAAGAAATACAGACGAGGAACATGAACTTAAACTCAGCAGATTCAGATTCGTAAAATTCAGGGAATTATTTATCCCTTGAAAACTTAATTGTGAACACAATCATTCAGGACAAACGGAAAATTTAGGATTAAAATGGATCTAATACTTAATACTTTTGGAACTTCCCTGCTGAAGGAGAATGATAATCTAATCATCATACATAAAGACGGTAAGCAAAAGATCCATCCTGAAAAAATAAAATCAATCATTATAGGAAGAGGAGCCCAGATTAGCAGCGATGCAACAATATTAGCAATAAATCATCAAATAGACATCTTCTTCGTGGATCGGGCTGGTGATCCCGTAGGAAGAGTATGGAGTGTTAAATATGGGTCAGTTACCACCATAAGAAGGCAGCAGCTTGATTTCACCTTTTCAAATAAAGCTACTGAATGGATAAAAAAGATTATTGCAGAAAAAATAGGCAATCAAATTGCAATAATCCTGTCATTTGCACCTGGAGATGAATATACAATAAGCCGCACAGAAACGGCCATCAGAAAACTTAACGATTACAAAACTAAGGTTGAAAACATAACTGTTGACATCATAAGTGAAATATCACGCACTTTAAGAGGGTGGGAAGGTGCTTCAGGGAGGGTCTATTTTGAAACACTTAACCTTTTTCTCCCGGAACAGTTTAAAAGCAAAGGACGTTCGCAACACCCGGCAACAGATCCTATAAATTGTTTACTGAATTACGGGTATGGAATATTATATGGCAAAATCGAAAGCGCCTTGGTTAAAGCAGGAGTGGATCCATACATAGGAATATTTCACCGCGAGGATTATAACAGGCCTGTTCTTGTTTTTGATATAATTGAAAAATTTAGGGTATGGGTAGATTATGTAGTCTTAACACTAATAATACAGGAGGCGATTGACGAAGAATGCTACAGTGTAAAAGAAGATGGTTCTTATTGGCTTGAAGGACTGGGTAAACGCATCCTGATTCAGTCACTAAACGATTACATGGAGGAAATAATAACACTTAATGGCCTGGAAAGATCAAGGTTGAATCACATTCAAATGTTTGCCCACAGTGTCGCAAAAATGTTTATGAACTTTAAAAATGCCAGTGACAATGATAATGGCAGGAAAAAAAATAAATGATCCATTTGATGCTTTAAAAAAAATAAGCATTGAATATTTTTATAAATCTGTAAAAGAGCCCAAGTCTGAGCTTGCAAACCGCATTAATAGTATCAGGAAAGTAAAACAACTAAACCCGGAAAAATTTTCACAACTTAAAAAGACCCTGCCTTATATAGTCTGTGGCATTTTTTCTCCTCCTTTTAGAAAAACGGAAAATTTTTCAAGAATAGGATACTTCATCCTTGACATTGATCACCTGTCAAGCAAATCCATAAACGTAAATAATTTAAAAAGTAAGCTTTCTGAAGACGAAAGAGTACATTGTATATTTATTTCGCCTGGGCAGGACGGCCTGAAAATAATGTTTCAACTTGAAAATCTAATATATGATCCGGTTAAATATAAAGTGTTTTACAGGCAATTTGCGTCAAAATTTGCCTTGCATTACTCTATTGAACAAGTAGTGGACACGGTTACCTGTGATGTTTCAAGAGCTTGCTTTATTAGTTATGACAGTGAAGCTTTTTACAGGAAAGACCCTGTTACTATTAAAGCAGATGAATATATAAGTTTTGAAGATTCAGGTGTACTTAAATCCATACAGGATGAAAACAGAGAGACAGCCAAAACAGTGAAGGCTCATAAAAAGGATTTGAATCAGCAGAAGGACTTAGATGAAGAAAAAATGCAGGAAATAAAATCATTACTTGGTGTCAGATACCGTCAATCCAGCCCTAAACAGATTTTCGTTCCGGATCAATTAGAAAAGATAAAATCAAGTGTTGAAAAAACTTTTGAAGAATATAATATAGTAACCGATGAAATTTCAAATATTAATTTTGGCAAAAAATATAAGGTGCACCTGGGCAATAAACATGCCGAAGTAAACCTTTTTTACGGAAAAAAAGGTTATGTAGTGGTCAAGAGCCCCAGGCGCGGTACCAATCCAGAATTGAATGATATTGTATGTAATATTTTAGGCAAAATGTTTTATGGGGCAGAAAGTGAATAAAGAAAGTAATACTGATCTTACTTTTGTCAGGAAAATGATGCTTATAAAAAAGGCTGGTATTAATACATATAAAAGTATTAACCACCCGGTTTGTAAAAGTGAAATCATAGAAGATCTTCCGTCACGGATTCAGCGTGCAATGAAGATTACAACCAGCAAGGATTTAAAGCAAAACGAGATGATCTATTTTATAATGTACGACATAGAGAATAATAAAATACGACAAAATATAGCCAAATACCTTGAAAAGAAAGGTTGTACAAGGGTTCAAAAATCGATTTTTATTGCCAAATCTGAACGAAAAACCTATGATGAAATATCATCGACATTAAAAAAAGTACAGGAGTTATATTCAAATAATGATAGCATATTTTTTGTTCCCGTAAGCACGGACCATATCAGGGCAATGAAGATCATTGGTGTAAATGTAGATTTCGATATGGTTTTGGGCAATAGGAATACATTGTTCTTTTAATAGCGTTCATTGATGTATTTTTTGTATATTAACATGGATTATATTAATTTTGCAGGCTGTAAAAATGAAAGCTTCCGGTACTATTTTTATATTTTTTCTTAAACCTGGCAGGGCCAAACAATTAATTAATAGCATATTAAAAAAAATGCTCTCAGAGTCAGTCTTCCAGAACAAGAAGGATTAAGACGTTATTGTAATTTTCGTCTACTCCGACGATCTGAAGGCGCTCAGAGTCAGTCTTCCAGAACAAGAAGGATTAAGACAGCTTTTTAAGGTCGAATAGACCTCGTCAAGATTTTTTCTCAGAGTCAGTCTTCCAGAACAAGAAGGATTAAGACCCATACCGCCAGCCGTTATGACCCATTTTGAGAACGCACTCAGAGTCAGTCTTCCAGAACAAGAAGGATTAAGACTCTCATAATTTTTACCGCTATCGTTTTGTTTTTTATGTCTCAGAGTCAGTCTTCCAGAACAAGAAGGATTAAGACATCCAGGGAACAGATAGTTCTACCTTTTTAGCACTCTCAGAGTCAGTCTTCCAGAACAAGAAGGATTAAGACAAACACTGACAGGTCAGTTCATCGACCTTATTCTCGCTCAGAGTCAGTCTTCCAGAACAAGAAGGATTAAGACACACAAACGGACGAATCTCCGTCGGAGTACCCCTCCTCAGAGTCAGTCTTCCAGAACAAGAAGGATTAAGACACTGACGAGTCTCCTTCGTTGTACGCTTCGTCAACGCTCAGAGTCAGTCTTCCAGAACAAGAAGGATTAAGACGACAACAGATCAGGTTCAAAGCACTGAACTGTCAATTCTCAGAGTCAGTCTTCCAGAACAAGAAGGATTAAGACCCTGAATACGGTTCTCACCGCCTTTTTGAAATTTAGTTAACTCAGAGTCAGTCTTCCAGAACAAGAAGGATTAAGACACGCCTTTTTGAAATTTAGTTAAGCTCATAAGAATTCCTCAGAGTCAGTCTTCCAGAACAAGAAGGATTAAGACTTCACCAACTTCATATGCTTTGACATTATTTTCATACTCTCAGAGTCAGTCTTCCAGAACAAGAAGGATTAAGACATGGTAACGATGAACGATAGCTCTTGAGCCATCTGCTCAGAGTCAGTCTTCCAGAACAAGAAGGATTAAGACCAGGTACTGTTCTCCATATAAATCACTCATAGTAATACTCAGAGTCAGTCTTCCAGAACAAGAAGGATTAAGACAATACCTTGCCTGGGTAGAGGTGAAGATATGCAATCTCAGAGTCAGTCTTCCAGAACAAGAAGGATTAAGACTTTGATAAAATCTTTTGATGTACTCATTTTTTCTTAGCTCAGAGTCAGTCTTCCAGAACAAGAAGGATTAAGACCCCCGCGAGCAATAGGAAGATTATCTCTTCCTTAGGCTCAGAGTCAGTCTTCCAGAACAAGAAGGATTAAGACACGGCACTGTCACCGTCATTGTACCCTTCGTCGACTCTCAGAGTCAGTCTTCCAGAACAAGAAGGATTAAGACATTATCAATAAGGAATGAACATGCACCGCAATAGCTCTCAGAGTCAGTCTTCCAGAACAAGAAGGATTAAGATACTATACTCTACATTTAGATATATAACAATTGTTGCTACTTTGAAAGCAAGGCGATTAACAAAAATTCTAATAAATTGAGAAAGCTACCAGGCTTGTGCATTCAAACCTTCAAAGAGCCAATATCTACTTAATGAACCAATCATTAACAAGATGTAACTCTTTTTTAGCTCTAGTAATTGCGGTATACCACCACTGATAAATAGATGGTTTTGGTATACCATGTATTTTGTTATCAAGATATAAATAAACCTCTTCCCACTCGCCTCCCTGGCTCTTATGACAAGTAAGTGCATAACCGTAAGCTGATCTTAAGGCATTTAAATAAGGATCTTTGAACATATAGTCCTTAAACGCTCTATCTTTTTGACGTATGCCTTTTTCTTTCATCCTGTAATAATAATCCACCATCAAATCTTTATGTTGCTTGTCGTTTAAATTAGTATAATTAGAGTAAAGAATGTCTTCAATCATAAGTAAGTTATATTCGCTTTTAAAAGCCAATTCTTCTACTGTAACCTGTAAAAAGGTTAACCCACATCTTTTCTCACTCTTCCCTGTTGCTGTAATTACAACCTGATCTCCATTTACTAATCCAGTGAGATAGTTATTCTGAGTTACCATTAGCAAATCTCCTTCCTCAATCCTTCTGCTTTTTCTATTCAAGAATTTTCTAACGATCTGATTAATATCACTACAGTGCCTGTTTGTTTGGCATATAATAGTAGCTTCTTCATAACCTATTTCATGTAATCTTTCTAAATATGAATCGACAAGATCAACATGTGAACTGTGTAACCTAATATTGTTATAGCCTTTGACCGGTAGTTTTGCCCATTTTGTATGAGGATTTTCATTATGAAGCTTGCGTAAAGCCATTGATGATTCAATTATACCATTACCAATTGTTTGCCTGATTATTTCCCTTAACTCATAAGCTGATGGTAATATATTGTAGTTTGATTTAAGGTGTTCGTTTGAAAGAGCGGGTGAAATAACCTGGTTGATTGGAGGCAGTTGACAGGGATCACCAACAAAAATGAATTTTCCATTTAGATCATATTTAATCAAATCATCCAATAGCATACCGCTACCAAACTTGGCGAATGAAATACTTTTATCAAGACTGTCACTTACCATTGAGGCCTCGTCTATAATATAAAATGTCTCTACTGATGATTGAATCTTTCTAAGGCCAAACATAAGCCTAATTTGACCGGTGTCATCAACTTCCAGCTTATTAGTCATTTTACTTACTTCCTCAAGATCTTCTTCTATATCATCAAAAACATAAATCTCGCTATGTATAGTTTTAACTGATTCTTTTGTGAAATTGGAAAGGATTTTTGCAGCCCTTCCAGTAGATGCAAGTAATTTGAAATTCACCTCTTTTTCGCTCATCCATTTTATCACACCACTTATAAGTGTAGTTTTCCCTGTACCAGCATAACCTTTTAGGATAAATACTTTATCTTTATTATTGCTAACAAATTGTTTTAATGATTTAAAAGCTATGTCTTGGTCTTTCCTTAACGAAAAATTAAAGTAGTCGTCATTGGTTTTATTATTGCCAGACATAATAATTGTAAAAGAGACCTAAGAATTAGATTCGCATATAAAGTTAATATATTTAATTCATAATTTTTACTTTAAACAGAATAATTGCCTAGTAATAAACCCATGCAAAAACACCCATTCCCGGACAAACCAACTTTTATTGATAAAAGAGTTTTTACATGCAAGGACTGCGGTTATTCCGCACAGGTACACGGAGAAAGCTACTTTGATTTTGGTTGCTATAATTATATAGGTACCATGGAATGCCTTGAATGCAGGACGCTCTATGAAACAGTTATCACGAAAAGGAAATGGAAAATGTTGGGATTCCTAGAACCGGAGATGCAACATGTTCTTAATGATCCCGAAGAAATGATATGCTTGAGATGCGGGACTATGGAAAATCGAATATGGAACTACAAGGAGAATAAATGCCCTAAATGTGGAGGAGAAATGGATTTCGAAGTAACGGGAAGGATAAGGGTGAGGTGGAAAAATCGGTAAGCTATTCTACTCGCCCCCTGGGCTTGCTCAGGACGAGCGGTGAGTTATAAAATATTCTAAACTTTAGAAACTTTTTTTTTTAATTTTTCAACGCAAAGCCATATGACTGCACAGGCAACAGACATAATAATCTACAGGGGTGAAAAATCAAGGTTATGCAATAACCCCCTGGAACAGTTATGGAAGTTCGAGAAGTTTGAGAGGCCGGACTTTAACCTTAGGAGTACCGGCAACTGGAGAGGCTATATTGCTACCTGGGAAATAAAATACGACAATCTTTACCTCGTGGGCATAAAGGAGGATGACCCGGAATTTCCGCGTGAACTTATTGATTTTTTTCCTGAAACTCGTGGCAAACCGGTTAAAGCTTGGTGGTATACTGGTAAACTAAGAATAGTCAGAGGCAAAATAGTAAACTATATACATGGAGGCTATGGAAGTAGCTACGAAAAAGAAATTTATCTTATAGTGAGGAGTGGTAAAGTTAAAGACAGGCATATAAAAAATTTCAAAGAAGAGGACTTTATAGTCAAAAAAACAAGAAAAGAAAAAAAGCGAGAAGAGAAAGTACAGAAATATGTAAGGGAATTGTTCCGGTATACTTTTACTAATAAACAGCAGGGTAAACCACCCAGGCGTCCAAAAATAAAAATGGCAAAAAAACCGGGGCCAAGCATAAAGGATTGCAGGAAGGTAAAAAAATTCCTGGCCGGGCACCCGGAATTCTTTATTGATCATATGTCGGGTGAATATCCACTGTCAAATGAGCTGATCCAAAGATACAAAGACCTGTGGAAATGGGACCTGTTATCAGATAACACAAACCTTAAATGGTCTGACAGGCTGATTGAAAAGTACGAGGACAGGTGGTCCTGGGGAGAAGAAGGAATGTATAGTCCAAATATAAGGTACAACGAGCAAATAAGTTGGACAACAGACCTTATCTATAAATTCAGGAACAGGATTGATCAAGAAGACCTGGCGCAATCGACTGATTTACTTATTAAATACCCTGATGTACTGGATTTAATAACCAATAAACTATACTGGGAATATATTAGTAGCAATGAACACCTGCCATGGACATCGGCTATGATAGAAAAGTATGAAGATTATATAGATTTTGAGCTATTATCTGGCAACCGGTCTGTACCCTGGACGGAAGAACTAATAGCAAAGTATGCCAGCAGGTTTGACTTTAAAAGGTATGAAGAAGGGAATTACGAACCATGGGCAAATAAGAAAGAAGATCATAGGTATAAGGAAGAAAATAAAGGAATTCTGGCACCAACCTGGTCGTTTTCCGATGATGAATACAAACTTAAGTACACAAAAAAAGAGCTGGCCCAGGTACTTGCTGATCCTGACTGGGAGATTATTAGCTGCGATAGATGTGTGCCATGGTCCGAGGAATTGATAGATAAGTATATCGACAAGTGGGAATGGGGCCATAATATAAGAAGAATGGGCACAGGATTCTGCTATTCGTCGCATCCCCCTGGAATGGAATATGAAGAAGTTCATAACGGGCTATCCTCAAATCCTGACCTGCCCTGGTCAGTCAAATTCATAAAAAAGTATTCAGGAAAGATAAATTGGAATCACCTTACAAATAATGAAGGATTGCCCTGGAGCTTATACTTCATAAATAAATTCAGAAAAAAATGGTCATGGAGAGAACTACGGTGGAATGAAGGATTGTGGAAGAAGGTTTTTTATCCCTGCCTGGATGATAGGGTGATTGGGGAAATCATGGAAAAAATTCGGGATTACGCAGATTGAAGCAGATTACGCAGATTTGCATGTATGCTATGAAACAATTGGTTGATTTTGAAATATTGGCTAAATTGCATGTTGCAATGCAAAATAGAAAATTAAGCCAGACTATGTGTACACCATCTATAGAACGGAATAAAAGCAACTTTTGAACATATCATATAAGAAATATAAGGAATTGTTTTTATATAATCGAGCCAAAACGTGCCAGAATCCCGAGGATTCGGGACTAAACGCAATTTGGTCCCGCTCTTGCGGGCTATACAATCTGGACGAGCAAGCTTGGCAGCCTTAGGTCGCTCTTCGGAACTTAGTTTAGTACCACGTTGTGCAGTATACATAAATAACTTAAATAATGGAAAGAGAATTTATAAAAGGTAATAAATATACTCATGAAGAATACATGCAGCTTTCAATTATTGAAATGCTAAAGAGCAAAGGAGATCATGTTGATAGATCAGATCCCAAAGTTGGGGCCGTTTTAGTAGACAAAAGCGGAGCATTCTTTGATAAAGCTCACAGAGGTGAATTCCGCGCAGGTGACCACGGCGAATTTACTTTACTGGAAAGAAAGCATCCAAGTGAAGACTTATCGGGCTTTACACTATATACTACTCTTGAACCTTGCATAAAGAGGAATCTACCTAAAAAGGGATGCTATAAGCGCTGCATTAACGCCCGACTCAAAAAAGTGTACATTGGTCATTATGATCCTGATCCTACGGTCGCTTCTAATGGATCCAAACTCTTGAGAAAAGCAAAAATTGAAGTAGGTTTTTATGATAAAAAGTACGAACAGATTATAGCCTCAGAAAATGAGCAGTATTTTAAGGAAGCTGCTAAACGTGCTGAAGAAGAAAAAACTAAGGAGATTCAATCTGCAATTGACCCCATTGAAGATGAGTTGGTAGAATTTCAGCTTCATGACTTTTCCGAAGAAGCACAACGTACCATGGTTGATAAAATGGGGCTTTCTTATAAAATTGGCACTGACACATGGAATGGTTTTCTGAGTCGAATGAAGCTAATTAAAGTAGATGAAGAAAGTCAAGCTGCACGCCCAACAGGTTTAGGATTATTGCTTCTTGGTCAAAAACCAGAGCAACATTTTCCACAAGCTAGAATCAAGTTTACAGTCAGGTCCGGATCAGATAATCCCAAAATTGAGGATTTTAAAGGTCCTTTAGTTCTTCTTCCAGAAAAAATAGAACAGTATTTGAGCTTTATTTTTCCCAAAGGTTTTTCATCCCGAACGTCATTTAACCGGACGGAAAAAGTGGAAGCATCGTATTCTGCACTCTTTGAAGTAATAATGAATGCTATTGTTCATAGAGATTACAGAATTGAGGGTGGACGAATAATGGTAGAGGTTGATAATGAAAAAGTAGTGGTGTCCAGTCCGGGGAAACCTTTATGCACACTTGAACAACTCAATAGTTTCAGAGCACCATCGTTCAGTCGAAATGCCAAAATTGCCCATATTTTTTTTGAAATGGGATTGGTTGAAGAAAGAGGCTTTGGTATGGAAGAGCTTGGAAAAGTAGAAAGCTATGGCTTACCTAGGCCAAGGTTTGCCTTGGAAAATAATACCTTGAAAGCAACACTTTTTAGAGTAGTCAATCCGGCAAAACAAACTCGTCAAAGTTCAGATTTACCTGGAATTGATATTTTAAGTAAACATAAATCACTTACAACTAAACAGTATGAAAAGATTTCTGGTTTGAAAGAACGACAGGCAAGGAATCATTTGACGGCCTTGGTTGACAATGGGTATGCAAGAAAAGAAGGTACGAAATATATATGGATTGAGTAAATCGGCAATTTCGGCAATGCCGATTGCCGTTTCTATTGCCGATTTTCAATAGGCCTTAAAAATCGGCAATAAACACTAGTGAAAATAGAAAAACGACAATGCCGACTAACAGTTATAATTACCGAGAAAGCAAAACTACGACCGCACAGAAATGTGTATATGTCATTGATCAAAAAGCTGTTAACATAGAGACGATTGCATTTAAAAAATATATAAACAACTTGAAAGTAAATCACGTTAAATTGTTAAATGCCTCATGCACTGAACGTATAACCTATTAAAACATTCACAGAATGTATAGATTTTATGCTGACGACAATTACGCAAAAAGTCCTGAGAGTAAAAAGGATGATATATTTATTTATGGTGGCATTTTAATTTCTTTAGAGAATGAACGTAAACTCATTGAAGATATAAAGCGCATAAAAAGTCAATATACTCACCCAAATCTTCCAATAAAATGGAACATGAGGGATAGATCCTTGAAGGAAATTTATGAAAGATTTGGCAAACAGGAAGATCTTCAAAAGCTTAAGCAAAATTCAAAAAAATGGAGAAGAGATATTATAGATTCTTCTATTGAATTAGATTATACGCTTTTCTTCTCATGTTTGGAAAATTATCAAAAAGAAAAGAAGAATCAAAAACCTATTAAGGAATCGTTAACAGAGTATATGTTCTCAAATACTTTAATGCGAGTTGGAATTCATGCAAAAAAATTAAAGCTTAACCAAATTATTACTATCATAGATTGGCCAGCAGACAACAATCCTACCCCATTTAATCGAGAATATTATCGAGCATTTTATAATGGAAAATCACAAAATAATATTGATTACATATGCGGACCATTACAAGAAATTGGATTTCATGAATCAGTAGTGTTCGCTAAATGCACACATTCTACTATGCTACAGCTAAGTGATATATTAGTTGGGTGCTTAAAAGAGTTTCTAATATCTAATTTTAAAAAGAAAGAATCATTAGGTAAAGAACTATTTGCTAAGTTGATTCCCAAATTATACGGATACCCAAACGTATTTTCTTATGGAATTAACATTTCAAAACAAAACATGGATTTCAGAAACAAAGTGAAGGAAATATTAAGCTCGTATTAAAGATTTTTTTGACCGTCATTTACAATTAATTCGTAAGCCTTTGGCCTGATACGTGTTGTAAAAATCAAAAATATTCCAGGATTTCTTAGAGTAACTCCGAGGATTTCTGGATTTTTGTTGACTTTAGTTGGATTTTACCTCACTCTTAGATTCCTTCCAATTATGAGGAAGCAGGTCTGCCATATCCAGATCATAGTTGTTATTATATTCCGGGATCCGGTGCATATTCCTGCGCAAAGCGGACACTCATTCTTGCTGATTCCGGACAGCAATTCCTGCTGAAAACGGACACTATCAATTACATCAGCTATTTTGCACGGTGTTATTCCTGCAATACTGACCCCTTATTCCTGCGAAGCTGCCCCCCCTCATTTATACCTTTAAACCTATCCTCCTCTCTCAAAAACAACCTCAGGCAGAATAATCTGTACTTCTTCTTTCTTTTCTTCGTTATACCAGTAAACGATGAAGTTTACTCTGGCTGAGGATGGTCTGAACCCTTTTTGCTCCAGGTCATGAATCTTATCGAGAAATGATTTGGAGAATTTTAATACCTGTTCTCCTTTTTCATTATTACAACCATCTTCAGCAAGAGCCAAGCGATCTCCGGTTTGCATTCTTTTTATTCTGTGCTGCACAAAGACGGAATACCCAAGATTAATATCCCTGTGGGTCAGATGCATATATATCTTTTCAGGTGGATTATAATTACCCCGATCATTAATTCTTTTTATATTCTCAACCTCAATATTATCCAAAAAGGAACCATTATAATGTATGGTAAGATTGCTTTTTGCCCTCGTCAGTGCTACATATAGTTGTCGCCGCTTATCTTCAGTTGATAAGTCAAAATTGTTTAAAAGGAGAAATACATTGTCAAATTCCTTTCCTTTTGCCTTATGTATAGTAGAAACCATAATTGTATCCTGTCCAAGACTAATAAAATCCTCATAATTTGACTCCCCAATAAACACCTTCAGGTCAGTCTTGTACTTTGTCTTCGGGTATAAACGCATGAAATCATCTAGGACCTTTAGGCAAACCGGCAATACGTGGTTTTTAGGAAATCTCTCCTTTAACTTGCGCTTGCATGAGTTAATCTGTTCCTCGTTAATAGTCATGGCTTCCGGATCTGAGTTTAGATAATCGATCGCATATCTTAACTCCTTCAGATTATGCAAATAAAAACCACTGTTGGTCTGAATCAATTTGGCCTTTAACCCCTTTCTGTTAAGGTTTCCTGAGATATGCAAGGCTTCAAGGTTTGTTTGGGTTAACACAGATGTCGAACCTGAAAGCTCAGCCTTTAGAATATCATTTACTACCGGCTCGATAAGCTGATCTGAATTATATTTTATTATCCTGATATTTCCGTCCGAGGTATCATCTGCCTTAATCTCAGTTTCCTTAATCCTATTCTCAATGCATCGGGCAAACTGATTGGTGAATTCAACCAGGTTGTTTTTACTTCTGTAGTTCTCGACTAATTCATATTTCCTGGAGTTCTCATGTTCTAACAGACTCTGGAAGTATTTAGAATCTGATCCCCTGAATTCGTAGATGTTCTGATCATCATCACCTACAGCAATTATCCTCATTTCAGGATTCCTCCTCATAAGTTCCTGTACCAAAGCAAACTCATCCTCATCAATATCCTGTGCTTCATCAATAACCATTACAACCTTGGCTATTCGTCCCGGCTCAACCTCATTGTTCCTGAGAAGCTCCAGTGCATTCTCTATCACATCCCCGGACTTCTCAATTGAACCTAATCTGCCTACCAGATCAAAACAGAAGGAATGAAAGGTTCTTATTTCAACAAAAAGAGCGGCATTGCCAATCAAATCCATCAGGCGCTCCTTAAATTCATTTACAGCTGCCCTTGAAAATGTCAGCATTATTAGTTGCTCATACTTAACATCTTCCATGTAAATAATTGAAGCCAGCTTATGGACCAGCAACCGGGTTTTTCCACTTCCCGGACCGGCAGCGACTACAACATACTGGGTTTCGTTATCCTTAATGATGTCAAGCTGCCTTGTGGAAAGTTCACCGAATAATTTCTTAAACTGGGCTGGTGTAATACTCTTGATTATTTCATCCTTCCTGCTGCCGGGAAAATATTTATTGATAAAAGAGCTAAAATTCAATTGAAAATAGTCATTAACAAAAGTTAGTGCACCCCTATAATCCGACAGCATCTTTTTTGCATACTCGCCTACTATATGGATCTGCTGGGTTTTATGCTCGTAATGCCTTTTAAGTGAATCATAATCTTCCTGCTTATACTGCAGCCTGAGATTATCCTCAAGTCTGTTGATGTTCATCTTATTGTAGATAACAAGGAACCCGCCTTCAATCCTTAAAGCTTCAATCCTGGATAGAAAGAACAGAGCCTCTTCAACATCGTAGATGCTGACTTTAAAATCAAACATTCCTTTTCTGCTCTCATATGCTGCTTTCAACTCATGAACTGAGAATTGAATCAGGCGATCATCATCTTCTTTTTCATTAGTTGCCGGTCTGGAATATAGATACTCAATAATGAACTCAGACAGTACATGCCTTTTTTCAATATGCTTAATTAATTTGTCTTTCGCCACCTTGAGATCTAAAGTAAAGTTATCCCTTGATTCTCTGTGTGTATTTCTTTTAATCCAATTCTTTATGGACCAGAAATTAATTACCGTCTTGATCTTTAAAACACTGGATTTAATACCTGAACCCAGAGCCTGTTCATTCAATTCCTTGTAGTTGATAATACTCTCTGTTTCCTGGATAACTTCAATCAGGTGATTTTCCAGTTTAGCATATTCACCATGCAGTCTTTTAGAGTTTCTCTGTGATTCTGAATGATTAATAAAAGCAGATAAGTCTTTGGTATCTCCAAGTATTTTCTCCTCTCGCATTAAAGTAACTGCCTTTATTACATCTCTATAATGTATTCCCAGCAGATCTGATATATAATCAACCCTTGATTCGGCCTCATTATCTATTGATCTCGCTATATTTTTTGCTGATATAAGCCTCCGGATTATCCTTATGGCATGCCCCTTTTGCTTCTCCGAAAAACGAGGCGATTGTTTAATCTTTAATATTGCCTCTTCAGCATTATGTGAAAGAATACTGTCTGCAAATATTTGAGGGGAATTATGTGTTCGCTTAACATATCCGGCTTCTTCCAGGGCTGAAATTGCAGTAGTAACTCTAACTTCAAGATCATAAATTTGCTCATTCCAGCCGGCTCTTCTGGCAATCTCAAGAGCTGACCTGGACATCTCCGACCTGAATTTGGTCAATCCCTTAATAGCTTTCCATACATCCTGGATCTGGTTCCTGTCGATCTTAGTCTGGTTTAATAATATGAAATGTTTTCCAAGATCATCTTCATTATACAAGATATAACACTCAGCGCTAATAGAGTCATCCCTACCTGCCCTTCCAGACTCCTGAACATAATTCTCCAATGAATCGGAGATATCATAATGAACAACCATTCCAACATTATCCTTGTCCACTCCCATACCAAAAGCTGAAGTTGCAACTATAACATCAGCTTCACCGGACATAAAGGCATTCTGATTGGCAGTCTTTTCCTTAACATCCATCCTACCGTGGTATGCCCTTGCGTTGCAGCCGTCTTCAGTTAGTTTCTTAGCTACCAGTTCAGCTCTCCTTGTGCGTGAAACGTAAACTATAGTCGGACATTGTTTTTCATTTATCAGGCCTCTGAGCCTGTAGAATTTATCCTGGTTATTTGCACAATTAATTACATTATAGCGTAAGTTCTCCCTTGTGGCGGTGGTCTTGAACAGTTCCAGATCAATATTCAGTTTCTCTTTAAAATAAGACCGAATATCTTCAATAACCTGAGGTTTGGCTGTGGCAGTAAAACATGAAATGGGGAGATTTTCAGTGAGGTTTTTCTTTCTCTGCAGGTTTTTAATAAACTCACCAATATACATGTAGTCAACCCTGAAATCGTGACCCCAGGCAGAGAAGCAGTGAGCCTCATCAATGACAAACCTTGCAATCTTTCTTCCCAGGAAGAGTCGTTCTATGGTTTTTGATCTGAGTAATTCAGGAGAAATGTACAGAATAGATGCTGTGCCATCATCAACCCTTTCCACAGCTTTCCCCCGTTCAATAGGATCTAACAGTCCGTTAATTGTGACCGCTTCGGTTATCCCTTTCTTTTCAAGGTTATCCACCTGATCTTTCATTAATGATTGCAGGGGTGATATAATAATTGTCAGAGCATGAGCATTCTCACCCGCCATAAGGGCCGGTATCTGATAGGTAAGGGATTTACCGCCTCCGGTGGGAAAAATTGTTAGAATAGACTTATTATTTAACGCCGCCTGTACTGCTTTTTCCTGTAAGGGTTCTCCATTAAAGGTTCTGTAGGAATCAAAATTAAAGAAATATTTTAGGCCGACTTTTGCATCAAATGATTCGTTACAATAAGGACATCCCTGAAGGCAAGGACGGGATCGTAGCTGGAACATCACCCTTTCAACAGCAGGGAATCTGTGAAACACCCATAGCGGAGTAATTGATTCTCTGCTCCTGGTGCCTATTAATGCCAGGCTATAAGCTAATGCTTCCGGATCATTCTGAATGATAAAATCCAGATCAACATTGCTACATATTTGTGAATCGAATTCATCCAGAATAAGATTCTTTAGGGAAGTATTTCCCACTGCATAATTGACATATTTAAAGAAAGATGTAAAATGGATATTCCCGTTAAGAAGCAAATAGTTTATTGCTTTAAAATTCTGATTCAGTTTATTAAAAGCAGCCTGTTCATCATAGAAAAGATCCTTAGCTTTTTTTGCATCGCTCAGCGGATTATTTATGTCGCCTGTTTGGAGCTTATCATCCTTTAGTAATTTATGATACGGCTTTTTTGGAAAAAGAAGGGGTGAAAGATACAAAGTGTCTATTACCGGAATGTCTGAAAAATCTCTCTGCAGAGCTTTTTCCAGAAAAGGCAGATCGTGATCAATTATATTATGTCCGCATAAGTAATCTGCGCCATTGATGAACCCGGTAAAGTCTTTAATTGAGTTTTTGTGAAACTGATTACCATTACTGTCTACCCCTCCAAGGTCAAGTATCTTTTTGCTCCTGGGGTTTATCTCAGTATCTATAAATACTATTTTGCTCATTAGCTATTGACCATTTATTACAACTAATAATCTTTTTGTCATAGCCCCGCTATTGCATTGCAAACTGCAATTTATATAAATGATTAGAATTAAAAAATTGTTATAAAATATGTTAAGTGGAAATTAGCATTCATTGTGAGGTGATTAAGAACAGGCTTAATAGTAGGAGTAATTCCCTTCGACGACCTATCAGAGTAATGCTGCTAAGTGCAGGGTGGAGCTCCCTTCGACGACCTATCAGAGTAATGCTGCTGGGTGCAGTTGTCAACTAGCTGCACTTAGTATCTAAACTGCTTGCTTTTGCTCAGGGACCTTTGGTTCATATAATAAAGTATCGTGACTTAAGTTGTATTAAATAGTAAAGGTTCCCGGGAGCAGCTACAAAGGTCCCTGAGCACTCAATAATAGCTATTAGAAATCAGCTGTCTGCGATTGCAACGAATACTGCAGGAACAATTATGCAAATAATAGTCGAAGGGCCCTTCTTGTAAAAAAGCCAGCTAAATTATAATTCCTGTAAGATACATTTTCCAAAATTTATGGCGAAGAGATTACGTAGTTTTTTATGTATGCTCTGAAACAATTGTTCGATTTTTATATATTAGCTAAATTGCATGTTGCAGTGCAATGAAAATAATAAGCAAAATAGTTTTCTCTCTTATGAGGGGTATAAACTCAACTAATAATAACAACATAAGAAAAATAAAAGTAAGTACGTTAAGAAACTCGTTGTACAAAAGCTTGCTTGGTAAAATGACATTTTACTATAAACAATGAATAGAAAAAAAATTTTGGTCTGGGCTTTCAGGTTAATCATATTAACTGTTCTTTATTTTCCCATTTATATTCTGGGCTCATTGGCTATTGGTGATCTTGTCACTAATACCCCGTCAGAACCTGGTTTGGTAAATGAAGAAATGGGGATGCTTATTTTAGGTATATTAAGTACCTTATTAATAGTTGGCCTAATAGTTTCTTCTCGCTGGCATGGATGGCGACTAGCATTACTTTTAGCTTTTTCGTATTATGGGTCGTTTACATTAACTACTCAAATTGAAACCTGGTATTTTCTTTCAGAAACAACGGTATCGCCCGAATTGCTTCCCCGGTTGTTTATAATGGGCTTGCCAATACCACTATTATATATTCCACTTGCCATTTTGATATGCAGAAGATGGAAGAAAAGGGATATTACCACGAAATATAGGTACATGCAAATGCCTTTAAAACAAATGATACTAAAACTTAGTGTTATTGCTGTTATTTACCTCGTGATATACTGGATGGCCGGATACTTTATAGCATGGCAAAACCCCGAACTCAGATTATATTATGGAAGTCCCGGCGAAATAGCTCCTTTCTTTGCCCATACATTTAATACCTTCAGTAATTCACCAGGCCTGATTTTGCTGCAATTAGCCAGGGGGCTATTGTTTGCTGTAATTGCAATGCCAATAATCATTGGTTCGAATGTTAAACCCTTAGAAACAGGATTATTAGTGGGATTTCTTTTGGCAATTCCTCACCTGGTGCACATAATGCCAAACCCACTGATGCCCCTGGCAAGTGTAAGACTCAGCCACATGATTGAAACGGCCACTTCCACTTTCGTATTTGGATTAATTATTTTTTGGCTTTTGCACGGCAGGCATCGCAATTTGAAAGATTTATTCCTAAGAAGGACATAGCAACCGTATATAAATACGAATATAGCTCAGTGAGTACACCAAACGATAAAAGTAATATCGTAGAACCTTAGATGAATTTTTTTGATACATGCCAATAAAATTGAACGAAAAAAACACACTCTCCGAATTATCCGGGAGGAAAGCCGATATAAAAAGACAGGCTCAATCGATGATTGGCAGTAAAGAAACTGCAGTAGGTGAAATATTGATTAAAGTTAAAACTAAAAATGCCTGCAATGCTAATTTCACAATTTCATATATGTTTGACAATGCCGGCTGGTATCCGTCAAACGATATAAAAGCAAAAAAATTAAATGAACCTCTGGAAATTGTTTATAAGGCCAATGTCCATCAAGATACCAAGGTTAACTGGGATAATGTCAACATTAAACTTTCAACTCCAGAGCCAAAAACATCAGGTGTTGCACCGAAATTAAAAACTTATTATCTCGATTATAACAGTCTGCCACCTGTATACAATCACGATATTGGTACTGTTTATGGTAGAGTATTAGACAAAGAAAGCCATGATCCCTTACCAGGAGTAAGCGTCAAAGTGAAAGGCACAACTATAGGAACTACAACAAATATGGATGGTAATTATTCCATTACAATTCCAAATTATGCTAATTACCTTACTTACTCTTTTGTTGGAATGAAAGAAAAAACATTACCAATTAATAATTCTATTATGGATGTTACTCTAGAACCGTCTGTTCAGAAATTGGAAGAAGTTATTGTAGTAGATTATGACTCAGAGAAAAAGAATTTAAACTAAGATATAGTGTTAAATATTCAAAGCAAAGGGATCTGATATTGGAATAAAACTATTTCTCCATATATTTTCTAATCACAGATGTAAAACTGTGTTTTGTGAAAGGTTTTGGGATAAAATCGTTAAAGCCGGCATCAAGCGCCGTATCTGCATCATCAACATAGGCAGTCTGTGCAATAATTACAGCATCAGGTTTGATCTCCCTGATCTGGGCGGCTGCCTGGAACCCATCCATTTCAGGCATCTTAATGTCCAGCAGAACCATTTTAATATTCATATGGTTTTTGCATAATTGCACTGCTTCTTCACCATTTCTGGCCGGTAATATAGTTATATTCATTTCAGATAATAATTTTTCTATCAATCTGAGATTTGTACCATCATCCTCTGCCACCAATATAATATTTTCCGCGTCTGTACTTTCGCTTATCTCCCGGGTTTGTAATTCTAAATCAGGTGTTGAGGATGGCTTCTTATAAGGAAATGTAAAATATGCAACTGTTCCTTTGCCCTCATTTGACTCTATCCAAATCCTGCCTCCCAGCAATTCAGTATATGCTTTACAAATTGTCAGCCCAAGTCCTGTACCTTCATTAAGTCGCTTCAGAGAATGTTCCACCTGGAAGAAATTTTCAAAAACTTTATCGCTGTATTCAGCAGGGATGCCAATGCCTGTATCAGAAACACTTAATAATATTTGATTACTCTTAACTTCATAATTAAGTGTTATCGTTCCTTCATCAGTGAACTTGACAGCATTGTCCAATAAATTTGAAATAATTTTTGTAAGTTTTAATCTATCGATTTCCAGATTTGAATCTGCATCAGACAGTCCCGGCTTCAAGACAAACTTAATGCCTTTTTCTTCAGCTTGCGAGATAAAAGGCCGTGCAACCCTTTTAATCGAATCATTAAGATTAATGACCCCGGTCTGAATTTTTGCAGTATTTGCCATTACCTCGGAAACAGCTACAATATCATTAATTATTGTCAGGAGTTGATCACTGCCGTTTTGAATTGATTCTGTGTATCCTTCAAGTTCTTCAGTCGTTGTACCGGGTTCAGTCATTAATGCAGCAAACCCCATTATAGCATTCATGGGTGTTCTAATCTCATGGGATATATTATGCAGGAAGGCTGTCTTTAGCCGGTCAGCTCTCTCTGCTTGTTCTTTTGCCTTCATTATTTCATTCTGTGCATTCTTTTTTTCTGTCACGTCCCTGTTAATTGAAAGAAAGCCTGTAAGTTTTCCGGTATTATCATGTATAGGGCTTGTAGTGGCTTCTATATCAATTATAGTCCCGCTTTTTGTCTTGTTTTTTATTTCTCCTTTTACTTCTTTACCTGAAAGCAGTGTCTCCCAAAAATATCTGTATTCGTCAATCGTGTGATGCCCTGATTTTAATATTCTCGGAGTTTTACCAATTGTTTCTTTCTTTGAGAAACCATATATCCTCTCAAATGCCGGATTTATATATTCAATACTACCCTCTATGTCAGTCATAAATACTGCATCGGATGATTCTTCAATTCCACGAGTGAATTTTCTTAAGTTTTCCTCAATTTTTTTTCGTTTGGTAATATCTTCCTTTACTGCAACATAATGGGTTATTTTTCCGTTATCATCATAAACAGGAGATATGCTGGCCTGCTCAATAAAGGTTTTTCCTTTCTTATCAGCATTTACAAACTCACCCTTCCATACACTCCCTGAAGAAATTGTGTTCCAAAGATCCTCATAATCAACTGAACCTTCTTCTGTGGCTTTCAGGAACCTGGGGTTTTTACCAATGACTTCTTCTTTGCTGTATCCTGTTAGTGCAGTGAACCTTGGATTCACATATTCAATGGCTCCCACTTTGTCGGTAATCATGATTGATGCAGGGCTTTGCTCAATAGCCCTGAAAAGCTTTTTGACCTGCATGTCTGTCTTAACCGTGTCTGTTACATCCCTAGCTAATACCAACCTTGATTCTTTATCATTAAAGATTATTTTATGCGATGTAATTTCAACGTAGATAATGTCGCCATTCTTTTTAACATGTCTCCATATACCGGCTTTGTTTAATTCTTCCGATGTGCCGGAGATGTCTTCCATAAGTTTATTTATATCTTCAGCCGGTCTTATGTCTTTGAGTGTCATGGACCTGAATTCTGCCCGTGTATACCCGTAATGGTTTTGTGCTGCACTGTTTACTTCGAGGAATTTCAATGTATCAAGATCATAGATCCACATTGAGACCGGATTTGATTCAAAAAGGTATTTATACTTTTCCTCACTCTTTTTCAGAGCATCCTCTGCAGAATGCCGTGCAGTAATATCCCTGGCCACTCCAAGTACGCCAATTATATTGTCAGATTTATCATACATCGGGGTTTTTATTGTCTCTACAATTTCCTCGTGTCCGTCACTGGCAAATGTTATCCGTTCCAGATTGGTCTTTGGACGGTTTGCTTTAAGTGCTTCTCTGTCTTTTTGCCTGAAAAACCCTGCCAGGTCAGCAGGCAGAAAATCGAAATCGGTTTTGCCTTTAATTTCAGACATTTCATATCCGAAAAATTTTTCAAATCGTGGATTACATATCAGGTATCTCCCTTCAATATCCTTAAGCCATATAAGGTCCGGGAGTGACTTAATAAGTGTATGTAAGAATTCACTGTCGAAATCCGACTCCTCAAATTTCCTTCCCTGCTTCTCGTTATTGTCCATGCAACACAGTATTTATCAAAAATATAACCATTATTGTCCGGTAAAAATAACAAAAAAAATGGTGTTCTCGTGAAATTGCCCCCGGGGTTACATATCTTAAATTTTACGGACCAACCACAAGCTTTTACAGCCCGAACTTATACCCCAGTGAAACGGAAAAGTAACGGCTGCTGATGACGTAGTTGTCTTCGGTATATGGGGAGAGGTTGGCCAGGCCGTAGTAGTAGCCGAGCTCCAGCATGAAAGACATAAACTCAACGCCGGCACTTGCCACCGCACCGTAGTCGATCCGGATCAGATCAGCTTCCTCGGGATCGCTGCCCCAGACAATGTCTTCAGTGTTGTTGGTTGTGTTTCCTAAAACGGTAATATCCATGTCCATTGACCCTGATAAACCCAGGCTGCCGGATACGCCTGCCCCGGCAAAGAATGTCAGTGGTCCGAGCTTCGCGGCTGTGGTAGCCTTGAATGGTACCTCAAGCCATAAGGTCTTGTATGTACCAACGACACCGTTCTGATCGTCGCCTTCATCAATCCGGTAACCGCGGGTATTAAGATATAACCCGGACTCTCCGCCAACACCGCCGACCGGTGGTGTTGATAGCATTATGCCTATGTTATAACCAGTGCTGTAATTATATACATCGCTGAAAGTAGTGTAGTCGCTTTCTTCCAGCATATTCGAAAAATTGAGTCCCCCCTTCAGGCCTATGTTGAGTGCCTGAGAATGCAGGTTGATAATTGTAACTGAGAATAAAAACAGGATTGAGACAGCTAGATGTTTTTTCATGGTTGATGGGTTTGGTTCTATAAGTGTAGACAAAATAGAGATAATTGGTGGAAAATACAAGCAGGATGGAATATTGGATTACTGGAATAATGGATTTATGGAACTTTTGTCTTTATTGGTCAAAAATCTAATATAACGCCCTAGTTCTATTATTTTAAATTATTACCTTGTGTATTCGATAAACCTGACTATATACCTAATAACCTTTAACAATGAAAACTTTAATTTCTAACCTTCTCCTTTTACTTTTCACTTTATCCCTTTTTTCGCAATCTCCACAAAAATTCAGCTACCAGGCTGTAGTCAGAGATGCCAGTGGAAATCCAATAAACAATACAACTGTAGGAGTTCAGCTTTCTATTCTTCAGGGAAGCAGTTCAGGAACTGCTGTTTGTGTTGAAGAGTTTAGTCCTGCCACAAATGAATTTGGATTAATAATTCTTGAAGTAGGGAGTGCTAACACTATTGACTTTGAGGCCATTGACTGGTCTGCCGGTCCCTATTATCTGAAAGTTGAACTTGATGCTGCAGGTGGAACCAGCTATACTGAAATGGGTACAAGCCAGTTACTTAGCGTTCCTTTCGCCCTACATGCATTAACTGTTTCTGACATCATGGGAGAGCTTATTATCAATAATGAAGGTGAACTGCCAAACTCAGAATACCTGACTTTTCAATCTCACGGCAATAATATGTCACGTATTCAATCACAAACTGCAGATAATCTTAATTCTTCATTGATGTTCTGGAATTCATATGATGGAACAATGGCAGAAAAGATGAGGCTCGACAGTTTGGGTAACCTTGGAATTGGAACTACTACTCCTTCCGCAGGTCTTGACCTGAATAAATATGTGGCAAATAATGCTAATGATGATATCTATGGATCAAAGATATACCTTGAAGAAACAGGTATGACTGCTTCTCATAGTATTACCGGCTTAAAGGTTGAAACCAATCCCGGAGGCTCAGGATGGTCTTCAGAATCATACGAAACGGGTATTCATGTAAAGGTAAGGGATCTGAATGATGCGGCTGCAGTATTCGAAACAGGTAATGTAGGCATAGGCACATTAACACCATCCTATAAGCTCGAAGTAAATTCATCCACATTGGCAGAAACGGCAGGTTCACAGAATAATCTTATGCGACTTACCGGCCATAGCGGAAATACAGATAACCTGCTGTTTCTTCATAGAAGATACGCTGATGGTACAGACTGGCACACGGCAGAAATTAAATTGCTTAAATATGTTGATGCAACACCCATGCATTATATATCATTTAAAGGTGGTGAATCAAGTGCTAGCCGCTTTCTTGAATTGGGTTATAATGAGACAGCGGCAATTATAATTGACGGCTCTAACAGAGTAGGTATAGGAACTACTTCCCCCAGACGAGCTCTTGATGTTGCAGGTGATGTCAAATTTGGTAATGACCTGACTGTATGGGAAGGAACCAAAGCACTTAGTTTTAGACAGGATGTCACGAACTCTTATATTTCAAACAAGGCTGATTTTGTAAGTAATGGTTCTACAGATAACGGATTATTGTATCTTAATGGACAGGGAGGAGTTGCTTTAAGATACGGAGCAGAAGGTAGTTCAGGAACTACAAAATTTTATCTCAATGATCAGGGAAATATTGGAATTGGAGGAATATCACCATCAAGCCAGCTTGATGTAGGTGTGAAAAGTACATATTCAGATGAAGACCCGATATTCGTTGTCAGGAATAACCACGGAAACCCGGTTTTTGCAGTTTATAATAACGGAGTAAGGGTAACTATTGAAGATGATCCTTCAAAGAAAGGGCCAAAGGGTGGTTTTGCAATAGGAGGTTTTGATCAAACAAAAGCAGGAGAAACATATGATTTTATGAGGATTACACCTGATAGTGTAAGATTTTATATAAATAATTCACCTGAAAGTAAAAGCCCGAAAGGAGGCTTTGCAATAGGTAGTTTTGACAGGACCAAGGGAGAATTAAACAAGAACTTTATGCATTTGTCACCTGAAGGGGCTGATGAAGTGTCGAACGTGCAAATGGGCTTTGAAGCTGGTGAAAACGCCTTTGGACTCCATAATACATACATAGGTTATAAAGCTGGATATTCACAGCCGGGAGGAGCATCGGCAGGAAATATTTTTATGGGTCAGTATGCCGGTTATAACAATACAGGAGGATATTTTTTCCGATTCACACCCCCACCGATACAGGTCCTCGAAATGGTTACCTATGGTGGTAATAATATTCTTATTGGTAATTATAGTGGAAGAAATGTGTACGGAACTACAGAAGGTCAGGGAACTGAAAATGTTTTTCTGGGTAACTATACCGGATATAGCCAGACAACAGCATCCGGAAATGTATATATAGGCAACTCTTCAGGATATAAGAACACTACCGGTAATACAAATACTCATATCGGTTACAAAACCGGGTATAATGCAACAACAGCTTCTGGTAATGTATTCCTTGGATTTCAGGCCGGATACTTTGAAACTACTTCCAACAAGCTGTATATAAACAATTCAAGTTCTTCTTATCCTCTGATATGGGGAGATTTTTATTACGATCGGGTTGTTATCGATGGTAACTCAGGCAACAACCCCAATGGCCGGACATTCTATGTGAACGGGACTGCCGGAGGTGACTATGCATGGTTTAATGATAGTGACATGAGACTAAAAAAGGATATCGTTACTATTGATAAGGCATTAGATAAAGTAATGAACTTAAGGGGTGTTTACTATGAATGGAAAGAACCCGGTGAAGGTGCTGAAGGCAGGCAGATGGGTTTTATTGGTCAGGAGGCATCTGATATTATACCCGAAGTTGTTACTTACAGTAATGATCATTATTCAATGCAATATGCGCCGATATCTGCTATACTGGTTGAGGCTGTCAAGGAGCAGCAAACTATTATTAAAGAGCAACAGAAGCAAATAGATGAGCTGAAGATTTTAGTCGACCAGCTGATTTCCAGATAGGTTTGAATCTGCTGACTTATTATATTGATCTATAACTTTCAGCAATTTACCAATAATAGTCAATCTTTGGTTAAATTGTCAGTCTTATATCTGGATATGAACCCGGGGTTTCATAACTCAACTGCAAAAACCGGTCAAACTGACCATAACCAGGCTCACCTCAGAATAACAAGAGACAGAATAACATGGAGACGGCTATTGCGTGTTAGTTTTCTTTCCAGGGTATTTCCGGGGATTTGTAGAAGTTGATGTTTTTGTCTTTTAGTCGTTGACCGTGCATGGCGAGGCGGTTTTTGTAGTCTTTCCAGCTGCGGTTGCCGGGGGCGGTCCAGCCTATCTCGGCGTAGCCGGGAAGACGGGGGAAGACCATGTATTCCAGCTCTTCCATATTCGTAATGGTCTCTGTCCATAAGGGGGCCTCGATGCCGAGGATATTATCCCTGTCGATCCCGTCCACATAAGTCGCCGGATCCCAGTCGTAGCCATGCCCAACCTCAATATACCCGGCCCAGTCGAGTCCGGGCGTGGTGGTTGAATCATACTTCATATCCATGTAGGCGCGTGCGGCAGGCGACATAAGCACCTGTGCCCCCTGCTGCAATCCCATGACAGTATTCTCTATATCGGCCCAAAATTGCACCGTAGAACCATCAACCAGTTTTGCATTAGCAATCTCGTCCCATCCAATAACCTTCTTGCCGTGGCGGGTTACTATGTCCTGTACGCGGTTGACGAAATACACGTAATCGTCGTGCTCGGTAACATGCGATTCGTCGCCGCCGATATGGAACCAGGGGCCCGGTGTCAACGCAGCTACCTCCCCCACTACATCGTCTACAAACTCGTAGGTCACTTCCTTATCAGTGCAAAGGGTACTGAATCCCACCTCTATGCCGGTATACAGCTCCGGAGCCTTGCCGTCGCAGTTAAGCTCAGCATAAGACGCCAGCGCCGCATTGGTATGGCCCGGCATGTCTATCTCGGGCACAATGGTAATATGTCTTTCTGCTGCATAGGCAACAATATCCTTATAATCCTCCTGTGTAAAGAATCCACCATCTGTGCCACCCACTTCCTTACTACCACCTGTTTCAGTGAGCTTTGGCCACGATTTGATCTCTATCCTCCACCCCTGATCGTCGCTCAGGTGCAGGTGCAGTGCATTCATCTTATAAGCGGCCAGGAAGTCGATAAACCTCTTTACATCGGCGACCTCAAAAAAGTGTCGCGCCACGTCGAGCATAGCACCCCGGTAAGCATATTCGGGCTTATCCAGCACTTCGCCTTTTGGTATAAGCAGCCTCTCCCCTTCCCCGGCCTTTACCGGCAAGGCCTGGAGGAGTGTTTGCGCACCATAGAAACATCCTGCCGGCGAACCGCCCGTTATAGTAATAAGCTTCTTGCCAATCACCATAGCGTAGGCTTCACTTTCCATGTCCTCATCAGTTTCGAGGTAGATGCCCTCCGACATAAGGGTCTCTTGAGGCCGGGTACTGATATCCATACCAGACACCTCTCCAAGCTTTCCTGCCAGGTAAGTCGCTTCAGCTTCCAGTTCATTCGTGTTATAATAAACAACCGTTGATGATGACAGTTTAAAGGCACCATCGTCAGAGACTACTGTATTAGGCTTCGGGATAAAGGCTGTTGATGCGAGGTCTGTTGCGGGTTGGGGGCTGCATGCAGCCAGGAAGGTCAGGATAGTTAAGTATGGAAAGAGTCTTTTGGATAGATTCATAGTTATTGATATTAGTTTTAGCGTTATGCTTATAAAGATAAGGAAAAAAGTTGAGGGGTTGAGGGCCCTCCTACGCCCAAAGGGCTATGGAGGGCGGGGGTTGAGAGGTTGAGAAGGGAAAGCGAAGAGCGGAGAGCGGAGAGCGGAGAGCGAAGAGCGGAGAGCGAAGAGCGAAGAGCGGAGAGCGAAGAGCGGAGAGCGGAGAGCGGAGAGCGAAGAGCGGAGAGCGAAGAGCGAAGAGCGGAGAGGCTAAGAGACTAAGCGGCTTATAGGCAGTATGTTAGCCGCCAAATATACCAATACACGAATACACTAATTAAAACAGGGATGGTAATTATTCGGTATTGTTCCTGTAATAGACGGTTTTGTAGTCCCAGTCTTTGGCTACCAGTACGCCGTTATGGTCGATGAAAAGGTCAAGGAGGTCATTGTTAAACCAATACCTTTCATAATTAACCAGGTCATAGGTCTTCAGGATACCGTAGCCGGGTATAAGTACATACCAGAAATCGTCATAGCGGTTAAAGGTATTATGCATGGATGTACCAAACTGTGGAGAGACACCGTGCACCTTTTCAAAGCTTGCTCCATAGTCTGTTGAAAGATATATATCGATTCTGCTATAAGCTGAAACAATAATAATTTCATCGTTTCCTGTGACAAACAATTTATGTGAATTCCCTGGAGTGGGTATATGAGTCCATGATACACCATCATCATCTGACATATAGAGACTGCAGCAATCGGATCCGTGGTACAGGAGCTTGCCATTACTGAGCCTGAAAACATCACCTAAGCCATGATCAGACAGGTTACCTCCCGGTTCTGACCATGTTTCACCGCCATCGACCGATCTCTTTACAGGGTAATCATGCACAAAAGCCCACAAGCTGTTATCATTTGATACATAATTATAGAAATAATATTCCCGGTCAGGGTATGGTTTGGTGCATACCGTCCATGACTGAGCATGGTCTGTACTTTTCAGCATTTCCCCTTTCCAGGTTGATACATAAATAACCCCATTATTATCAATATCCACTGTCCTGGGCACTCCAACACTGTTAAGCACAGGGCTTTCCACCTTGTTCCAGTTAAAATAATTTTCACCCTGCCTGTACAGGTGGTCGCTTATTATCAGGGTCAGGTTATGGTCAGGGTCGCTAACCATATCCTTCATGCCTCCATCTGGGTCTACATCGATAGCATCCCACTGATCAGTACGAAAGCCGTAAGCCGACTTATTAACATGAGCCATGTAGTTACCATTCAGATCATATACTGATCCCCTTAATACCTGCTTAACAGATTCTTCTCCCAGCTGCCACTCAAGCTGCATGGTATCACCAGCGTTAATATATGCTGATTGCAGACTGACATTTCCTCCTCCGCCTGCGGCATCAAAAGCAACTCTCACTGAATCGAGTCCTGCAACATTAACCGAATAATTCTGAAAACTAAATTTCAGGTCTATTGTGTCACCTGCCAACAAACGATCTTCATTGTTATTGTCGATGGAAAAATTATAATTCTCCAGCATCCTTTGCGAGGGATCTGGTGTACATGAAGCCATAATTCCCAAGATAACTATACCGATAACATACTTATTGCTCATAATCAACTATTTAGATATATTATAAACCGGTACCCTCAGACCAATATTAAGGAATACAGAGCTGTGCTGCATGATTGTTTCATCGCCGTTACCCGTATCCTGGTTACCCGCCGCCGAACTGTCGAATTGATCAGTTAAGCCAATCCTGTAGCTTGCTCCAATATCGAGCGATGTATTTTTGTAAAGCGGGACAATCAATCCCATACCGGTCATCCACCCAAAATCATTATTATTAATCAGCTCTGTTATATCATCATAAACCGTTGTCTCCATGGTTGAATAACTGCCCTGATCAATATTCGCGGATATTGCAATCCCGCTGCACCTGGCATTAAGCAATACCCCGATATAAGGCCCGGTATTGAGGTAGTACCTTATTTTTTCACCCCCGGTATATTCGAGCAGCGCAGGTATTGTAATATAATCGGCACTGACCTTTGTATCAACTGAATAGTCAGCATTATCGTCAACCAGGTACCTGTAGTAAACATCACTGGAATCTTTCAGGGCAAATCCGGGCCTGTCGAATGACAAGCCGGTACGGAAGTTCATGTGTGGTGATAGTTTAAAACCAATGTCTATCCCAACGGAGAACCCTGCAGCCGGTTGATACTTTCCCGATGCTATACTGCCAGAGTTCCAGGATATCCCTCCACCTGTCCTGTATGAAAGGAACATTTTCCCGGATATTGTATCCGCCGGCATCACCCCGTTTCTTTTGTCTTCTCCCGGGACAAGATTATATGTTAATCCCACGGACAGGTCGGCTCCCCCATGCATCAATTCCAATCCTTCCACCACAGCTTTCCTGCCGCTAATATAGCCAAGATTAAAATGAGCCTTCATTCTTTCACCCAATGGCCAGGCAAGTCCGGCTGAATAAATAAAACCCAGGTCATTTTGCGCTTTGGTATCCTGGTAGTAGTTATAATAGGAATGATCGAGTGCTATTGAATAAAAAGAACCAAATGCAAGGCTTAATTCCGGTCGCGACGGTATTGTAAACTTCAGCTGCAGCGGCAGTGACAGGAAGCTGAAATTCATCATTTCTCCTGAAGGATAGTACCAGGCCGTGGAACTGTAAAAAGGGTATGGATTAAATATAATATCCGTGCTATAATAGTTACGGTGTTCATAGTACAGGGTTGAATAACTAATCCCGCCGCTAATGCCAATTGTCGGTGTGAGTGAATAATCAAGGCTTATCCTTTGCGTTGGTCCGGGTTTGAATTTCCATTTACCCACAGGGTAAGCATTATGTATATCCGAGATGTTTACACCGCTATGGAATCCCACAGACAGTTTCTGGGAATATGCGGTATTAACAGATGCAGCTAATAAAAAGCCAATGAACAGCAGGTACAGACGTTTCATAAATAGAGGTTTGGTTTTAGCTGGATTGCATCAAATTTTATGCCAGTAAGGGCAGGGAAGAAGATACAAGAGACAAGTACGGAAGATACAAGTGGGTGGTGCTTGTGTTTTAGGGAGGTGCTTGTTGTGGGGGCGGGGGCGCCTGTTGGAATGATGGAGGAGATTATATATTTTTGGCAGGATGAAGGTAGTTGTCAGACCGCTTATAATATGGCTTTTTGTTTTGTCTTCGTCTCTTGCGAGCGGACAGGCACTGACTGCTGAACAGAAGGCAGACAGTCTGCTCGATATTATGACACTGGATGAAAAGATAGGCCAGATGGCACAGGCCGAAAGGGGCGCACTTGAAAACCTGTCTGATATATCTTACTACAACCTGGGGTCACTGCTCAGCGGCGGCGGTTCAACACCTTACGAAAATAATGTTACAGCCTGGGCTGATATGTATGATACCTACCAGGAGGAAGCATTAAAGTCCGGTTCAGGAATCCCGTTGATATACGGCATAGATGCTGTCCACGGTCATAATAATGTTCACGGAGCGGTTATCTTCCCCCATAATATTGGCCTGGGTTGTACCCGTAATACTGAACTGGTAAAAAATATTAACATCATCACAGCCACTGAAGTGGCAGCGACAGGTATTGACTGGACCTTCAGTCCATGCATTGCAGTGCCACGTGACGAGAGATGGGGAAGGACATATGAAGGTTTTGGTGAGACCCCCGGGTTACAAAGTATGATGGCAGGTGCTGCTGTATCAGGGCTCCAGGGATCTGACTTATCATTACCCACCACCATACTGGCCTGTGCCAAGCATTATGTGGGCGACGGAGGAACGACGGACGGTATTGACCAGGGCAACACTGTATTGACCGAGCAAGAGTTGCGGTCAGTGCACATGGCCGGTTATATTGATGCCATAAACAAAGGCACCGGTACAATAATGGCTTCCTATAACAGCTGGAATGGTGATAAGCTTCACGGACACGAATACCTGCTGACCGATGTACTGAAGGGTGAACTGGGTTTTGATGGATTTATCATATCCGACTGGAAAGGTGTTGACCAGGTGGATGAAGACTACCGTACTGCCGTGAAGAGAGCAATAAATGCCGGGATTGATATGGTCATGGTTCCTGACCGCTATATATATTTTATAAGCATATTAAAGGATCTTGTTGAAAACAACGAGGTACCGGAGTCCAGGATCAATGATGCGGTGAGACGCATACTAATACAAAAATTTAAGCTGAAGCTCTTTGAAAAGCCCATGACCGATCGCTCGCTGATCTCATCGGTGGGCTCGGCCGAACACAGAGCGACAGCCCGCCAGGCAGTAAGAGAATCATTAGTTTTGTTGTCGGCCCGCGATAATGCACTGCCGCTCAAAAAGGACGGGCAAAAAATACTGCTTGCCGGTAAAAGAGCTGATGACATTGGAGCCCAGTGCGGGGGATGGACAATTTCATGGCAGGGATCAAACGGTGATATAACAGAAGGCACAACAATACTGGAGGGACTACAGGAGATTAATGGCAGCAATGACATCATCTATTCTCCCACAGGGGTTTACGATGGTGATGCAGATATTGCCGTGGTTGTGATCGGTGAAGATCCCTATGCCGAGGGTGCCGGAGACAGGGAATCACTGAGGCTGGACAGGTCTGATGTAAATATGGTCAGGCTACTGAAGGAGGAGGGCAAAAAAGTGATCACCATTCTTATCTCCGGCAGGCCAATGATCATAGGTGACGTACTCCCCTACTCAGATGCTTTTATAGCAGCCTGGCTACCAGGGACAGAAGGTAGTGGCATAGCAGATATCCTGTTTGGTGATCACGAACCTGCAGGCAAGCTGAATCATTCCTGGCCTGCATATATGGAGCAGATACCTGTTAACTACGGAGATAGTGATTATAATCCCCTCTACAGCTACGGGCACGGTATTGACAGTTTTCCTGTTAGCGTAGCATCAACAGGCATGCGGGCTGTTGCCGCTGCAAGCAACAGGGAAGGAACGTCCATAATGCTGAAGCTCACGGGTAAGATAAGCAGTATGAACGTCCGGCCGGATAATTTCAGTGTAAGCATTGATAATGAAGAGATGCCGGGAATGGCCGGTGACATAATTATCCCGGGATACGACAGTTCAATGATTGAGATCGTTCTTAACCGCAATATAACAGAGGAAGACACTGTAATAAACCTTGGTTATAACGGAGGAATTATAGAATCTGCCTCGGGAAACCTGGAGGAATTCACCGGTTTATTTGTTTTCAATAGTTATGAAAACTATGGCACAGCCATCCCTGTACCTGGTCGCGTAGAGGCCGAAGATTATTTTGAGATGCAGGGAATAGACACAGAAAACTGCACTGACCAGGGTGGTGGATTGAATGTAGGGTGGATAGACCCGGGCGACCGGATGAAGTATTACCTTGATATACATAATGCCGGGCTTTACAGGATTACCGGCAGGATATCAGGATATAACGCCGGAACGCTGTCTCTTGTATTTAACGATACCCTCACAGCAGGGATCAGCTTCACATCAACCGGTGGCTGGCAGTCGTGGCAGGATTTCTCCACATCGGTTTACCTGGACAGTAATAAGTATGTTATGGAAGCCAGGGCAGGCAGTAACGGGTATAATATTAATTATTTTGATTTCGGACTTTACGGAACAGGAATAAATGATATATCAAATAGCATTGATGAAATAAATATTTTTCCCAATCCCTTCGATTCCCATTTTACACTACAATTCAACAGTGAGCAAAACCAGCCTGTCACAATAAAGATCTATGATATGCAGGGAAGGCTGATTCGTGAACTATACGACGGACCCATTAGCCGGGGCAGCAATTCAATCTCCTTCGATACCGGGTCGCATCTTCAGGAAGGACTATATTTTATTGAGATAAAGAATGAAAAGAGGAGGTTTTTTAAGAAGATTGTTAAGAGCTAGAGAAGACTGGGGGCGGGAGGCAGGGAGGAAGATACAAGAGACAAGTACGGAAGATACAAGTGGGTGATGCCTGTGTTTCGGCTAGATGCTTGTTCAGGGAGCGGGAGGCAGGGAGGAAGATACAAGAGACAAGTACGGAAGATACAAGTGGGTGGTGCTTGTGTTTTAGGGAGGTGCTTGTTGTGGGAGAAGATGGAAATATTTGCTAATTTTGTGGTATGGAGAAGGTGAGGCAGAATAAATATTACAGTCATTTTGCGGGGGTCATTGAGCGGACGCAGCTGATGGTGCTGGCGCCGGCTTACGTAATACTGTGCTCGGCTATAATAGCGGGACTGGTGTTCCTCGGCGTGTCTCTTTCATGGTCGTCTGCACTGCTAATCGTAGCGGCAATACTGCTGGGTGTGCTGCTTACCATAGCGGGTTCGTTTCTATACGTGATATGGAATATACAGTTCAGGCTGCAGTATGATTTTGACCGTATACGCAACAATGTGGCTTCAGGAAAAATACAAAGCCTCGGGGAGTTCGAAAAAGCCCTGTGTGGTTTTGTCACTGGCTTCTTCCATTACAGCTTCTTCTCGGTGAGCGCCTGTGCAATAAAGATAAAGGACAGGCCGGTATACCGTCACGGCGATATGGATGTTACAAAGCCGGAGGAAGCAGAAGAAAAGGCGCGTAAAAGCCCGCAGCTCACAATATGGCGTAAGGAAAAGAGCAGCACGGGCAAAAAGATCACCTACCTCCTGCCGGTGTGGTTCGGCGATGAGTACCTGGGGTTTTTACTCCTTGAGTCGCCCAACAAACTACCGCGCATACTGAAGACACTGCTGCAGGATTTCGAGAATAATTATATAGACGACCAGTTGCTCCACGTGATAAACAGGCAGCAAAGATGAGCACTGATCAATAACCCATTACAAAGCAGGTATAGTGACACATTTTATAGGAATACTGGTACCGGTACTGATAATCATTGTCAGCAGCTTCATCATATGGCGAAGCACTGACGGGTTTGAGACAGCAGCCGATTTCCTGGGCAGGAAGATGAATAACGGTATCAAAGGGGCGACCATCAATGCCATTGCCAGCAGCATGCCTGAGTTCCTGGCAACGCTGTTCTTTCTTTTTTACGTGGCTGACGAAGGGACTTTCACCGATAGCCTATCGGGAGGACTGGGAATAACAGCCGGCAGTGCCGTTTTCAACCTTGTAATAATACCTGCCTCCATATTGCTTGTCTTCCGTTTCTCGGGCAAGAGCGTCAGCCTGCCCATCAGGAGGAGGATGATAACCAGGGACGGGCTTGTGCTTATACTGGCTAACATACTGATACTGGTGCTTATCAGCAAGCCGACCATCAGGGCGGTGGACGGGTTTATACTGCTGGCCTTCTACCTGGTCTACCTGGTTATCCTCAGGCTTACATGGCAAAGGGAAGAAGCACCCGGCAGCAGCTACTCACCCCCTGACATTGCAAAAACAGTCAATATACCCAGGGCAATAATGTGCATAGACCTTAACTCGTGGATACTGGGAGGCAAAAAGATAAAGGCCCCGCGGGCCTGGCTGCTCCTGCTGGTAAGCGTAATAGTGATGTCGGCCGGCACCTGGCTGCTGGTTAAAGGCACCAGCCTGCTCGGTGAAGAGGAGTACCCGATATTCGGTAAGACATTTTACGGCCTTAACTTCCCGCTTATATTTGCATCGGTGCTGCTGGCAGCAGCTGCCTCGAGCATACCAGATACCATGATCAGCATACGTGATGCCAGGAAAGGCAACTTTGACGATTCCATATCAAATGCCCTGGGAAGTAATATATTTGACATATCCTTTGCCATCGGTCTGCCCATACTGCTCTACACCCTTATCCACGGCAGCGTGGAGATGTCGGAGGGAGTAAGGATATGGAGCGTTACCACCTGGGTGATACTGTTCTTTATTAATATTATAGTTATCACCCTGTTTATGTCGGCCCGCAAGCTGGGCTGGCGTTCGGGCCTGTTCCTGCTGGCTATCTACGCGGCTTTTGTCTTCTTCATCATAGAGGAAGGAGCGGACAGGGAGTGGATAAGCAGGATCGTGTCAGAGGTAATGAGCATGGTTTAGCAGGGACGAAGCGACTAAGAGACTAAGCGACTAAGCGACGAAGAGACGAAGAGCGAATAGCAAAGAACCATGTTTATAGATCTTGTAGATGCGGCATGCCTGCCGCATTAGCGATACAAGCAGAAAGGTGAACGAATAGCAGAGAGCAAAGAGACGAAGGGACATAGCGACTAAGGGACGAAGCGACTAAGTGACAGATAAACAAGAAGATACAAAATACAAGTTTTAGTATCAAGCCATTCCAGATTAACGAATTAACGAATTAACGAATAACGGGAGGTTGGACGGGGCGGGAAGACAGCCATACAGGTTCAGCACGGGAAAAAACAAGTTCAGGCTATTTATCTGCAGGCTCGTCCTTATTAGTTTCTGCAACATGCTGTTGCGATATACTTTTGCTGTTGAATAAGAACAAATACTAACAACACAAAAGTAAAATATCATGAAAACAAAAATCTTAATCGCAGCAACAGCAGCATTCCTTATGACCTTACCTGTAAGCTCACAGATCAACAAGTATTCTTCAATGAAGAATGAAACCAAAACAGAATTTTCCGGAGACACACGCATTTTTGCAGGTATGTCTGTTTCTTACACCAGTGTTGACCAACAACCGGCAGCTTACCTTGGAGCCAGAGCCGGGCTAAAATTAAGTAACAATTTCAGTATTGGTATAGCAGGATCAGCTCTATGGTATGATTACAGGCTGACAGGCCTTGTTGACGAAGGTACTTATCACCTGGAATCAGGATATACAGGCCTGTTCGTGGAATTCACCCAGCATATGGGTGAGCATGTGTCCATTAACCTGTCGCTGCTTACAGGCCAGGGCATAGCGATATACCGGATGGACAGAGCCTACACTGAATCACTGTCGTGGTATAATGAAAAGATTGACGAGGATACTTTTGGTGTGATGGAGCCGGGTATTGAGCTCTTATTCCGTACAGGAGACAAATTCAGTATCGGACTGTCAGCATCCTACTGCAGCACCTCACCACTACAACTGGCAGGATCATCACACGGTATGCTGGACGGTTTCAGAACAGGTATCTCATTCAGATACTCAATATTCTAGAAACACTTTACCTGCAGGAGAAGATGGTATTGAATAAATACCGTCTTCTTCTTTTTCCGGTCACTAAATAAATTATTTTTACATTTTATAAGGAGAAAAGATGAATTTCAGAAACATCCATAAGATGATACCGCAAAAGCGCCTGCTAAGCATGCTGGCCGTTTTTTCTTTATTGCTCCAGGCAATAATAATTTCCTATAATCACCTGAGCGGTTATTACGAAATAAAAGGACTATCAGACTACATGTTAAGGTTAGTATATAATTCAATCCTGACCTTTGCGGGTAGTGTAATTGTAGCTTATGCTGACCTGACGGTTATTAGATTTCTGAACAAGCGATTGCCATGGAAGGGTAAGGTAGTATCAAGGGTTACTGTGCAGTTTATACTGACACTTATTATTGCTTCAGTTATTGCAGTAATTATAACTTTTACAGCGAACAGTATTAATCCTTATACAAGTAACCTGAAAGCTGTCATAATAGATAATGTACTGATACTCTCAATAATAAATATTCTTTTAATGATAACCCTTGAAGCATGGATATTTTTTATTGAGGGCACCCGTTCTGCCAAAAAAGCTGAGGCACTGGAAAAAGAGCTTATAAAAATAAGGTTTGAGACCCTTAAGAACCAGCTCAATCCCCACTTCATGTTTAACAGTTTAAACGTATTATCAGGATTAATAAACAGGGATACAAAAAAGGCACAGAAATTTATTGATGAGTTTTCACTTATCTACAGGTATGCGCTGGAGACACTGGAAAAACAAGTAGTAAGCCTGAAAGATGAGCTGGAGTTTGTAAAATCGTATATCTATTTACAGGAGTTAAGATACGGTGAAAACCTGCAGTTTGACCTTACTCTTAATGCAAATTTGAGTGACTATCTCGTACCTCCGCTCTCTTTGCAGGTCCTTGCAGAGAACGCCATAAAGCACAATATTATTAACAAGGATAAGCCCCTGTCAATTTCAATTTACTCGGAAAACAACTACATTGTGGTCAGGAATAATTACCAGCTAAAGCAAAATATAAGACCTGGCAAAGGAATAGGTCAGGAAAACCTGGCAAAAAGGTATGCTATGATCAGTGATATGAAGCCTGAATTTATTATAAAAAATAACTATTATTATGCCAAAATACCGCTTATAGAATATGAATAACCTTAAGATTGTTATTATTGAGGATGAGGAAGTGGCAGCTGACCGCCTGGTGGATATGCTACATAATGTAAGCCCGGGCATTGATATTGTTGCTAAGATAGAATCGGTTAAAGAAGCTGTCAAATGGCTTACTGATAACAGTGCCGACCTGATTTTCCTCGATATACAACTGTCGGATGGATTAAGTTTTAATATTTTTGATTATATAACAGTTGATATACCTGTAATATTTACCACTGCATATGATGAATATGCAATAAAGGCTTTCAGGATAAACAGCATTGACTACCTGCTTAAGCCCATAAGGGAAGAAGAACTAAGGCAAAGCCTGAAAAAATACAGGTCGCTCAGGGCAGCCTTTAAAACAGATATGGACAATGTGAAAGCCATGATAAAAGGAGAAGAACCAGGGTACCAGGAAAGGCTCCTTATACAGGTGGGTAATAATTACAGGCTTATCGAGGTTAAGGAAATTGCATATTTCTTTGTTATGAACAAGGGGACATATTTACGCACTTTCACGGGTAAAACTTATACCATTGATCACTCGCTCGACAAGCTTGAGCAGAGCATAACAGACCCCGCGACCTTCTTCAGGATCAACAGGAAATATATAATAAATATTAAATCGATTGATAAAATGGTAGCCTGGTCAAGAAGCCGGATTAAGTTGAGTCTCGCTCCTGCCAGTGATAAAGACGATGATACTATTGTCAGCATAGAAAGGTCAGCGGATTTTAAGAAATGGCTGAATAGGTGAGGGCGGGGAAGAAGATACAAGATACAAGTACGGAAGATACAAGTGGGTGATGCCTGTGTTTCAGTTAGATGCTTGTTGTGGGTGCGGGAAAAAGTAGATGCGCAAGATTTTGCAGTGGCGCAGGTCAGAGACCTGCACCAACGTATTTTTGCAGAGGCACGGGTCTGGAGACCCGCGCCAGCTTATGGTTAACCAATACACAATATATGATGCGGAAAGTAAAACTGGTACTTATGGCGGGGGTATTGTTGTCGCTTACAGCATGTTATTCGGATTATGTGCACCTGGATTACAGCCTGCACCACGGGGCGCGGTATAACAACGACAGTTCGAAGGTTGCTTTTGTGCTTTCGACAATGGCTTACAGGCCCGCTAAGGGATTAGCTGCCATGCCGGACGGCGGTATCTCTGAATACCTGCTTGAAGAGGTGAGCATCTATACGCTAGATACACACAATAACACCATCAGCGAGGTTGCTGATGTGAGCGATATAGCAAATATCACGGGCGCTTATCGCAGTTCGCTCGATATAAAGACAGCATGGGACGGCCAGCTGCTGTATTATAAGGCGGCACCGGTATCCGACTGGTCCTTTTACCTGGAAAATGCTGCAGATACAAAAGAGGACTCGCTCACTATCAATGAGCTGAAAAACAAATATTCACCCCCCCTTGTGATTGATACAAAAACGGGTAAAACAGGCAACAGCGATTCAATAACTTTTGCCGGAGCACTCAACAACAGCAAGAAGGTGGAGTTTATGACGCTCAGTAATATACTGTCCGAGATACCGCTGGCAGAGCTGGGACTGGAGATAAGTCTTATCTACCCCAAAGCGGACAAAAAGTATATCGGAGAAACCATTTACCTGGAAAACACCTCTCCCCTTTCGCGCCGTGCCGTGGTAGAACAGATAATTTCAGAACTAAGCGCAGATGAGATAAAGGCCTTGCTTACTGAAATGGATAATTACCAGGAGAGCCTGGAAGGGCAGGAGAGGGATGAATACAAAAAAAGGGCTGATAAGCTAAGGGAGATGATCAGGTCACTGCTCTGACATAGCAGCAGACTACCCTATTTCTTCTTCTTAAAGATCTTACGTATCAGTGAGCGGAGGGTTGTGCTCTTATCCTCAGTGCTGAGGGTGTCCTTTTTCTCTTTCTTACCGCTGAAGAGCCTTTCAAAGAATCCTTCCACTCCCTTGCGGTGCCAGGGCTCGCACTCGTCCATGAAATCATAGTTATCTTCCGGCAGGTCGAAGGGCAGCAGGTAGCGGCTGCGCAGCCGGCTATCCTGTTCGATATACCTCAGTAGTCCTGCGGTGACAGGCATGGCCAGTGCCGAGCCTGCCCCGTTGCCGCTGCGGAAATGCACCTCAGGCAGGGCGGCGCCCACCCATGTGCCGGCAACCAGGGCCGGTGTGTAGGCCACGAACCAGGCATCCGAATAGTCGCCTGCCGTACCTGTCTTGCCCGCCAGCTCAGCCTCCACGCCGAAGCGTGTGCGCAGTCCTTCCGCCGTTCCCTGCTCCACCACCTGCTGCAGCATTGCTGTGAGCTGGTCTGTTGTTTCCTTTGCAAAGACCTCGCGCGGACGGTAATCGCGGCGTTTATATATCTCGTTGCCATTGGCATCCGTTATACGGTTGACCATCACCGGTTCATGCATCTTACCGCCGTTGGCTATGGCGCCGTAGGCCCTCACCATCTCGTAGAGTGATATATCGATGCTGCCCAGGGCAGCCGAGGGCTCGTCCCTGCCCGGCACGGGCAGGTCGAGGCGATTGCATGTACCCACCAGGTTGCGTCCCCCTGTCCTGAAGTACAGGTCCACCGTGGGCAGGTTCATTGAATGCGCCAGGGCGTACCACATGGCCACTGTGCTGTCGGGCGTTGATTGCCTGTCGTAGTTCTGCGGCTGCCAGTCGTCGTAGCCGGGATATTCCTGTTCACTATTCTCCAGGTATGTACAGGGCGGGAATCCCTCTTCCAGGGCGGTGGCATAGAGGAAAGGCTTGAAGGCTGATGCTGCCTGCCGGTGCGAGCGCACCATATCGAAGGGCAGCAGCCTGTAGTTATTACCCCCTATCCATGTAAGGACGGAGCCATCACGCGGATCGGTCACCAGCACCGCCGCGTTGAGCATGCGGTAGTAGTGCCAGAGGCTGTCGATACGACTTATTGTACGCACTTCGATGCCGCCATGGTCATACACCTGCACCGTGTTAACGACGGTATCAGATCCGTTCATGTCATCCCGATGTTGGTCGTACCACCGTTTTTTATCGCCGAAGCGTTGCAGCTCCCTGTCAAGCAGCTCCTGCATCCCTTCGAGATGCTGCGCCGCAGTACTTATTGCCTGTTCCTGCATAGCCATATCCAGGGTTGTGTATATCCTGAGGCCATCTTTTTCAAGGTCATATGAATTTCCACCGGCTCCTTCAATCTCATCAATAATTTCCTCCACTCTCTGCCGTACCCTGTACACGAAGTATCCGGCGGGTGTGTCTTTGTTCAGGTTGTTGTAGTCGGTTCCGAGGGGCAATTCCTTCAGTCTTGCCGCTTCTCCGGCGCTTATGCATTTGACGTCGGCCATGAGGGAGATGACGGTATTGCGGCGCTGCAGTGATGCTTCGGGGTTGAGTTGCGGGTTATAGAGGGTGTTGGCCTTGAGCATGCCGACGAGGACGGCCGACTCGTGTATGCGGAGGCTGCGGACCGGCTTGTTGAAGTACCTGTGTGCGGCCGACTCGATGCCATAGACATCCTCACCGAAGGGTACCGAGTTAAGGTAGAGCAGCAGTATCTCGTCCTTGCTGTAGACCTCTTCGATGCGCGAGGCTATTATGACTTCTTTCATCTTGTTGATGACGAGCCCGAGGACGGCATGTTTTTTCCTGCCGTAGATATTCTTTACCAGCTGTTGTGTTATGGTGCTTCCGCCCCCACTGCTTTTATCGCCCAGCAGTATTGTTTTGAGAAAGACGCGCAGGTAGCTGCGGGTGTCGTATCCCCGGTGTTCATAGAAGCGCCTGTCCTCGGTGGCGATAAGAGCCTCTTTGAGGTGTTGCGGTACATCGTCCCACCCGATATTGGTACGGTTCTCGGCGAAGTATTTACCTATAAGACGGTCATCTGCCGAATATACCAGCGAAGCCTCTTCGTTGCTGAGCTGCTGCAGGTCTGTTTTGCGCGGCAGCTTACCGAAGGCGCCGCCATAGACAAGGAGCACCAGGCTGCCACCCAGCAGTATTGCCAGGGAGAGGGCCCCGCTTATTAGCCTGAAGAGCAGTTTCCTGTTTTTATTCTTTTTGTTTGGTTTCTTTTTCGCCATTGGGACAATGATGATAATGGAACAGGGTGCAAAGATAGTTTTTCCTGGCAGCACCTGTTTGATAAACTATGGTTGATTTTTTATGAAAGGTCTGTTTGACCTGACCAAGCAGGTGATAAACATTGATGAATGGATGATTTAACCGTATGACAACGGTTTCTTAAAGTATTTATTGCCTATTTTCTTAAACTAAACCCACACAAGTATTGTTATAGGATGTGAATGGAAAATAATGATTTAAAATTAAAAAATTAAACCTTTATGCCACAAGATCTACACATTAAAGATATTGAAGCAAGCCAGCAAACAGGCACTGAGAGTGCCAAACAATCAAAGGCTGCTGATAAGGCACCTGTATACAATTCATTATACAATGCTTTATACAAGTTCGGTTCATGCGATGTTTATGATTACCTTGATGTTCGCAATTTGAGTCATATAAAGAACAGCATAGTTCTTTCGCCTGCCAAACATTTTTTCTTCGAGGAGGAAGACCTGCATAATGTTGAGATGGTAATAGATATTCATAATTTATCAGGCAGAAAGAACACCAGGTCATACTTTGAGAGGATTTACAACAGCATGCCTGAGGGTTCTTACTTTACGGGTTCTTTTAAAACACCCGGAGCAAAAAACTCCGGCAGCCCGGACTATCACAGGTATCTTTTTGATTATGAAGATGCTACTTCAAAGGATGAGAACGGCTCAGGGATGTTACTGGGTATGATAGACAAACTGATAAGCCGGGTGAACAGCAGTTTAACCGGTAACATAAACGGGAAAGAAGCAGAAAAGATTCTTCAGATGACAGGCTTTGAGGTGATGGATATAACTGAGATGAACGGGAAGGTATACTTTACTTCTGTAAAAACATCCGCTTACAGGAATAATTATTCTCTGTCATAGGGAAATCAGGGAATCATTTAAAACAATCATTAACATGTTGGCAGACATATTCAAAAGATTGCACAGATCAGGTATTGTAACTTTTCTCAGGAGAGGTATATTACTAAACACCCTGCTGGGGTTCCTTGATATTCTGGCTATTACCCTTGCATTCCAGGTTTCATATTCGATTTCTTCGGGACTCACAAGGTCATTATTCTATTATGACAGCAGTATACTGATCCTCTACCTGGCATTTATGCCCCTCTGGCTGATTATTCTTTACCTGTTCAAGATTGCCGAGATACCCAGGACCAAGAGGTACAGGATACTGTTTATGGAATACCTGCAGTCGGCTGCGCTCTTTGCGATACTACTCAGCCTGGTGCACATGGTATTCAATATCAGCGAGGTCACATATTTATTCCTTCTTACTGTTAGCCTGGCCGGCCTTGTATTTCTGTTCAGCGTACGCCTGGTAGAATACTGGGTTTTTAAGCACTACAGGTCGAAGGGATACAACTACAGGAATGTTGTAATAATAGCTGATGGAACGGCAGATAAATTCATTAAGAGCTTAACAAAACGTAAGGAATGGGGTTACCGGGTATTCGCCATTTTCACTGAATCGGAAAAGATACACAGAAAATGGAAAGAGAGTATTATCATGTTACAGGAGGAATACCTGGAGGTAATAAATGATTTAATGGAGAAGGACCTGGTTGACGAGGTGCTATACTACAAGAGCAAGGTATCGACGGGTGAGGTAAGGTCAATCATCAGGTCATGCGAGGAGCTGGGTGTTACCTTCAGGCTCAGGATGGACAAAACAGATAAGACCATAACCAATGGTTTACGGACTGATTTTGCGGGAGAGAACTTCCTGACCTTTATCAACATCCCCCATAAATCATTTTCTATAACGATGAAAAGGTTTATTGACATAGTAATAGCGCTTTCAATGCTGACTGTTCTCAGTCCTTTCCTGCTTTTATTATCTCTTCTGATAAAGCTTGACTCTAAAGGGCCGGTCATATTCAAGCAGGAGAGAGTAGGTTTACGGGGCAGGAAATTCATGCTTTACAAGTTCAGGACGATGGTCAGTAATGCAGAGGATTTACGAAAAGAGATGGAAGACCAGAACGAGGTTGACGGCCCGGTCTTCAAGATTGAGAAAGACCCCCGGATCACCAGGGTTGGTCATTTCTTAAGGAAGACAGGCTTTGATGAGTTTCCGCAGCTGATCAACATACTCAAGGGTGAGATGTCGCTGATAGGCCCCAGGCCGCCCTTAGCCAGTGAGACTATGCAGTATGAGCGCTGGCAGCTCAGGCGATTATCAGTAAGGCCGGGGCTCTCATGTTTCTGGCAGATAAAGCCTGAAAGGAACAGCATTAAGTTTGAGAAGTGGATGGAAATGGATCTTGCCTATATAGACAACTGGTCACTAAGGCTTGACTTCCTGATCCTGTTGAGGACATTCAGGACGGTAGTAAGGAAAACAGGTCTTTAGACAGTTTGCATTAAATCAGCTTACGCTTAAGTCTTTCCGGACAACAATCTTGCCGGTGGCAATTAAGCCCTTACCCAAATTAATTTCTACAATATATATTCCGGCAGCAAGGCTGAGACTATAATACAATTCTTTCTGAGCTGTTACCCGGTTTGAGTCGTGAACAAGAGTACCTGTAAGGTTAAAAACCCTCAGCCTTATCTCACCATAATTTAAATAGCCTGGCAATACAACATAAAAATCACCATTTGTCGGGTTAGGATAAATTTGCATTTCACTATCCGGCAGCAGATCAGGCACACTGACCACGTTACCCTCTATTGCCCCTATAGTGGGAGGGCTGTTAAAGAAGTTACCCATGTAATCATATTCCAGTCCCACATCCAGGCCCTCTCCTATTGCCGGTGATCCTTCTGTCAGCCGGTAGTCGGTTGATGACACAAAGAGAGGATCCCGGGGTTCCTGGCTGTTAGCATCCCATCCTATAGTATTCAAATATGCATCCCATTCATAATCATAATAGGGCCCCCCGTTACCCTGCAGATTAAACAGCATATTATCCTGGTCAGCTATATAGTACAGGTTATAATCAACATCCACTGATTCAAAGTCCGTTTCAAAAGTTGAGTATATGCATGGCCAGTAGCTATTCCTGGAAAAGTCGTTATTATTATAGAAGATATTATTCTTAATTTCACAATCATGGGTTTTACCGTGCAGGTAAAGCTGACCATTGAAAGCATCTGAATTTTGATTGCAGCCGTAAAAAGTATTATTATAGACCTTGATATTTTGCCCGTTATAGATAACAATTGATGGCTGTGTAGGTGCGACGCTAATATTTGCATATACCAGGATATTAGAAAAAGTGTTGGGATTTTCTTTAGCATTAATACCAATATGCGCCATTGAATAACCTTCCGGTGCGTCGGTATGCTGGTTCTCTGTTTCAAAGATATAGTTATACCTTATTGTAAGGTTTTCAAAGGTAGCTATTTCTTCACCGGCAACATCTATTCCTGAGTGGTAGCAGTTCGAGATAGTATTATATTCAATAAGAACATCATGCAATCTTCCTGAGGATGCATCCTGTGGTCTTGTTGACATTGCTCTTCTTCCGCATTCACGGATTATGTTATTGTGCACGTGTGAATCAGAGTGCCAGAATTCAATTCCATATCCTACTGTACTACCCTTTATACCTATATGACTGACATAGCAGTTTTTCACCACAAGGCCTGTTTCATCATTAAAGGGCCATTCCTCCTTAAATCCTGCCAGTCTTGAGTACCTGATATCCAGGCTATCGAATGCAATGTAGTCTTTCTCATTATAATAGACACACAGATTTCTCTGGCTCACTTCCACACTGCTGTATTCTTCAGCCGGGTCTGATGAGCTGTAAATATATACTCTGCCGTCAACCCATACCCAGTCGCGGTCAGTGGCCAGGTCGCTTACCTGGTTCTTCTGTGCCTGTCCCCATACGATAGTATCATTAGCCTCAAAAAAGACCCCTCCCTCATAGGAATCGCCGGGATCATCAAATGTATTATCAGACACCCATATATTAGTTGCATGGGCAGACCATGAAGATGTTTCTGACCCGTAGATCCCGGGCCTAGGGCCTTCCCCGTAAGGACCAAAATATATATAAGAATCTTCAGACCCTGAAGAAGGCACTACCAGGGTTTCGCGCCACAGCCCCCCACATTCAAAAAATATGCTGTCGCCGGGACTGAAGGAGGTATTGTTAACCTTACTTATGCTTGCCCATGCCGTGGAAGGGCTGGTACCATCATTAGAATCGCTGCCCGCATTACTTACATAATAGTTCTGGGCTATGGCAAAAGTCGCAGGAAATAATAATAGTATAAACACAGTTAATCTTTTCATGGCGAGTGTAATTTTGTTTATAACAGACTATTCACACGGGAGAGCAGATAAGCATTACCATATATTTTGAATTTCCCTTTCCTCCCTGAATCATTTAACGGTAATATGGTTTAAAAGTTTTCTTTCAGGCGCAAAAGAGTCAGAAATATGACATATACAATAAAAAGCTAAAAGGGTGAATATATAAAGTCATAAAAAAGCATATTCCCCGGATGAATTTCATAATAATTAAAACAATTGCTCTTTAATAATGTTTTGTATAATAAATAATGATGTACAAATATGGCCAACTATGATTACGCGAGTCAAATCAACCCTTAGACCAGCACTAATATTATTTCTTGTCATTGCTGCTTCATCCTGCGTACCATCAAAAAAACTCAAATATTTCAATGATATTGATGACATACAGGCACCTTATGTGAGTCCACAGAAGGATAAAGCAATAGCACCGGGCGACCGGCTGTTTATAAGGGTGCTTAGCATTGACGAAGAAGCAAACCAGATTTTTAATTCCGTGGATAATATTACTGCCAATAATACCAGCAATATAATAGGATATGGTATTAACCAGGAGGGCAATATAGATTTTCCGTTTGTAGGAAAGGTAAAACTGTCAGGGATGACCATTGCTGAAGCAAGTGAGAAGATGACCGGTTTACTGAAGGAATATGTTCCGGGATCAGAGGTTGTAATAAAGTATATAGATAACAGGGTTACAGTGATGGGCGAGGTAAATGCCCAGGGTGTATATTCCTTTTCTGAAGATAAAATAAATATTTACAAGGCGCTTGCCCTGGGAGGGGGTCTGACCCGTTGGGGAAACAGGGAGAATGTGGTTCTTATGCGCAATGAGAACGGACGTATTACTCATTATAAGCTCGATCTTTCCAGTTCAGAGATAGCAGGTAAGGACCAGTTCTATGTCAGGCCCAACGACGTAGTGGTTGTTGAGCCACTCAAACGTATATCAGCCAGTTACCAGAATACCACTTTCAACACCGTCCTGGGTGCGTTATCAACGATAATAACAATACTAATATTTGCAGGTGTATCACCAGGTAACTAAAAATCAAAGCAAATGAACTTTAACAATTCAGATAAGGAAGGAAACCCAGTAAAACACTATCTAAGCAAAATATTAGGGCTTAAGTACTTTTATATAATCAGCCTGGTTCTGTTTATTTCCGGGGCCCATCTCTATAACAAGTATGCCACTAAGGCATACGAGGTAAACTCCGCTATTGGACCGGTAAAAGAAAACAGGACAAATATACTGGCATCCGGGAATATGTTCGGAGGAGCAGCAAGCAATGTAACACCCAGGAGGAATATTGAAGACGATGTCAACAGCCTGTCATCATACTCACTTATATTAAAAACGCTTGACAACCTGGATTACGAGGTAGCCTACTACAGTGAGAACCGTGGTTTCCTGAAGCAGACCCGGGAGATATATGAAGCTGCCCCGTTCAATGTCACGATGGATAAATCGCATACCCAGCCTATTGCCTGCAGGATGTATATCCGTCCCATCACCGACTCAACCTATCTCCTGAGCATCCCGGAGCAAACTGTGACACTTTACAATTATATAGATGACAAGGTATTGCAAGAAGAGTTTGTACTCAGGACTGATACCCTGGGATATTACAACAGGACACTCACCTCAGCAAATTTCAGTTTTTCAGTATCCCGATCGTCAACAAATTTTATTGAAGACACTAACAGGGAAAAAGATTACTTTTTCAGGTTTTACCACCCCGATAACCTTGCAATGTCATACCTCAACAGGCTTGAGGTTACACCTGTATCTTTTATGGCTTCCATTATTGAGCTTCGTTTCCGGGGTGAAAATATTGATAAATCAATAAGCTTCCTCAACAGTTATATTAATGCATTTTTGGAAGAGAACCTGGCAAAGAAGAACAAGATTGCCCTTAACACGGTTCAGTTTATTGATTCCCAGCTTTCAGAGATAGCTGATTCACTGGTTGTATCCGAATCTATGCTAAGGAATTTCAGGTCCAACAACCAGGTTACTGACCTTGGCTTCCAGGGAGAAAGGATATATGACCAGCTTGAGCAGATTGACAGGGAGAAGTCGCAGCTTGAAGTAAGGAAGAGGTACTTCGAATATGTTATCAATCATTTCAAAACGAACGATGACGTGAAGGGTGTTGTGCCCCCGGTATCTGCCAATATAACAGATCCCATAATGAATGATCTTATTACAGAGTTACTCGATCTGAATTCGCAACGGTCTGAGCTTCTGAACAGCAGCTCGGATAAAAACCTTTACCTGGACCAGGTAGAGAATAAGATCGAGCTCCAGAAGAGCCTGATTGCGGAGAACGCAAGAAATAACCTTAACACTCTTAATCTCAGCATCAATGAGCTTGATTACAGGGCCGACAAACTATCGGAGGAGATAAGCAGGCTTCCCCGGACAGAGATGAACATGGTAAGCATGGAGCGTAAATTCAATCTTAATGATGCCATTTACACATTCCTGCTTGAAAAGAGGTCTGAGGCAGCCATAAGCCTTGCCTCCAATTTTCCTGATTACGAAATACTTGAAGAAGCCAGGTTCAATTCAGCACAGGTTATAAAGCCTAAGGACACCACCAATTACATGCTGGCCTTTATGCTGGGTCTTCTTATCCCCAGTGCATACCTCTTACTGAGGGAAATGCTTGACGATAAGATAAACAGCACTTATGAGTTAAGTGCAAGGTCAGGCGGTGCCGTACTGAACAGGATTTACAGTAATAAACTAAAAAGCGACAATATATTTACTGCTGCCCCTTCCTCTGCTATAGCCGAGTCTTTCCGCAGCCTGAGGAGCCACCTCATATTTAAACTGAAAGACAAAGAGGATAAGGTTATCCTCATCACATCCTCCCAGCCAAGGGATGGAAAAAGTTTTGTATCGTATAACCTGGGCATTGCCCTTGCATCAGTAGGTTATAAGACGGCGATTGTGGATGGTGACCTCAGGAGGCCGACACTTCACAGGAAGCTGGGACTGGAGAATGATAAGGGTATATCAACATACATGAGCAACAGCACGGGAATTAATGAAATAATCATGAAGACCGGGCAGGAAAACCTTTCTGTTATCCCTGCCGGACCGGTACTTCCCAATCCCTCAGAGCTGATACAGAAGGGTGAGATGGACAGTCTTTTCGAGCATCTTAAATCCGAATTTGATTATATTATTATAGACAGCTCACCGCTGGGACTGGTTTCGGACGCTACCCAGCTGCTTCAATTCGCCAATCGTATAGCCGTTGTTGCCAGGAACAAGCACACCAGGAAAAGTACATTCCAGACAGCTATGGAGACCCTTGACAGGTACTCGATCAGTGAATATGATATTATCTATAATGATCTTGACATAAGAAAGAGTCCTTATGCCGGGTATACAAAATATTATACTAAGAATTAATCTTTTCAGTCAGTGTTGAGATCTTCTCCTTCAATGTACTTATGCTCCCGCTATCGGTATACATAAGGCCATGATCACCTTTTAATTCAATCAACTCAATATTTTCCACCAGGTTGTCCCACCCCAGGTACCTGTTAGGTGAATCATTAGCTTCAGTCCTGAATAGCAGCAAATGGTCATCATACCCTTTCCCCGGCTTATACTTTCTCATCAGCCTGGAATATATCCATAGTATATACTGCTTACGGAATCCTGCAGGCACATCGACATTAAAAAGACCCAGGGTTTGGTAAAGCATATGCTTCCCCCTGTAGTAGAAATGGTCATAAACATTGCGCAACTTTTTCTTAATACCTGCCCGCAGGTCTTTCCTGAAGAGAGGTATTTCGCAATCCACCAGAACTAATCCAGGCACTTCTTCACCCATTTTATCCAGTTGCACAGCCATCTCGTAAGCCAGTATGCCTCCCATTGAGAAGCCACCCAGTATATATGGGCCTCCAGGAACTATCTTACGTAATTGTTTTACATATTCTCCGGCAAAGGCTTCAATACTTTTGTACCTGATGTTTTCACCCTCGGAGCCTATATAGAAGAAACCATAAAATGGCTGGTCCTTACCCAGGTGCTCACTAAGACTGTAGTTAGCTTCTCCCGCATGCAACAGTATAAGGGGGACCTTTGAGCCCTCCGTGTTTATGGGCATCATATTGGGACAGTCGTCGGGCCATAAATACTTAATTAGTCGTGCCTTATTCTCCTTAAGGCCGGCCAGTATTTCTTTATCAATATTTTCCTGCGGGCCACTGTATTTAAGTTTGCCATTGGTAAAAGAGAGCTCAATATTCCTGTTCCTTAGCTCTCTTACCAGTTCGTTTATATTAGTCTGTGCATCCATTGATGTCTGAAAGATTATTCGTTATTAGTATTTATAATTCATTTATCGTCACCGGAGATTATAGCGGCTATCACCTCCGAATATTTTTCTGCCCCCCTGTCGTTGAGATGATAGACATCCCAGTACAGCCCGGGGTCGGATAAAAACCGGGGTTCATTGCTAAGGTCAATAAAGCTTACACCCAGCTCTTCAGCTATTCTTCGTCCCATAGTCACGGACAGGTCCTCATAAGTATAGTTAAGGAAAACGGGCGAACAGAATACATATACCTCGGTGCCTGCCCTGACACAGTCTTCCAGGAATGACCTGTAGGTCTCAACTGCCGTAGTATCTATATCATACAGATCAGGCACCTTCCCGGTACCGATTTCTTCTCCCCATTCACCGTGCAGAGGTATATAACCGTTTTCATCCTTGTCGGATTCATACATACCGGCATTAGCTGCTGCAACAGTTAATATCATTGAATTAAAAGGGTAAATACATGAAGCCAGCTTAAGCTGTTCAAGCTTACTCTTCAGCTGTATTGTTTCACGCATTTCCGGGTGATCGCGGTAATAGGGCAGGAGGCTTGAGAGCCTGTCGTAGTTTGAGCTGTTATACCTGAATTCACCTCTGACAAAGTCGAGTATTACTATTTCGGGTGTATGCCTTTCAAGAACAGCTGAAAGCACTCCGTAGTGATAAAAAATAAAATTCCCTTCCCTGCCGGCGTTATATACTTCCATACCAGGCTTATCGGCTAATACGCCAGGTTTATAATGATGGTTGGCCCTTGACGAACCAAAAATAACAGCATCTGCCTCGGTGCTGTCAACAGAATATGTTGTGCGGTAGAGCTGCCCGCTCTCCTGTCTGAAATAAAAATGCCTGAGAGCCTCACCTGTCAGCAGGTCAGCAATAAAGACAATAAACACAAAGGCCAGGGCTCTTTTTAACAAGGCCCATGTTTTACTTTTTGATATATTTACTTCTTTGCTATTCATATCACTTAAAACTGAAAATATATAAACTGACCGCCATCAAAAACGCCCAGCATAAGTATCAGTACAATCAATAATGCGTAAAACAATTGTTCAGGCAGCCATTTTTCACTTTCAAAAGGCAAGTGGGAGCCCGTCTTTATTTCCTGTCTCAGTTCTATTACAAAAAGCATGAAAACACCTGCCACAGAAAAAATTATATCAGAGGGTTTACCAATGAACAAACTGCCATGATCTCCAAAGACCTTTGCAATTATTTCACCTGCTACTGTAATATTATCCGATCTGAAAAAGATCCAGGCGAAAGAGACGAATAAGAAGGTTATTAATACATTAAACAGTCTCAGGCCCAATGAAAGCTTTGACACCCCTGCTTTTTTCCTGATCTTACGACCCAGGCTGCGTGTGTAATTTGCAAAAGTAAGGCCGACTCCGAACAGCAGGCCCCAGATAATATAATTCAGGCCTTCACCGTGCCATAGCCCGCAGATAAAAAATGTAATAATTATGGCCAGGGCATAAACAAGTTTTTCGATTGCTCGCGTGAAGTCAGTCACTTCACGGAATTTTCCCGTGAACCAGTAGGCCAGTGGCAGGAAAAGGTAATCCCTTAACCACAACGAGAAGCTTATATGCCAGCGGTTCCAGAATTCCTTTATACTTGCAGCAAAATATGGCCTTTTAAAGTTCTTTGACAGTTCAAATCCCATCAGCCGTCCCGAGCCTATAGCAATATCTGTATATGCAGAAAAATCGGCATAGATCTGGAAGGAGTAAAATATTGTTGCAAGGAGAAGAGAAGTGCCATTATGGTAATCATGGTTATTATAAACTGTATTAACATATATTGCCAGCCTGTCGGCAATTACCAGTTTTTTGAAGAGGCCCCATATTATAAGCTTGAGTGCAGATATTGTTCTGCCGGTATTGAAGCTATGCCTTTCACGAAACTGTGGCATTATATTACTGGGTCGTTCTATAGGCCCCTGTGCAATCTTGGGAAAGAACATAAAGGAGCTTAAAAATATTCCGGGATGTTTTTCTGCTACTATCTTGCCTCTTTTCAGTTCAATAAGGTAAGCCAGTAATGTAAAAACAAAATATGATATACCCAGGGGAAAAGCGATATAGGCAAAAAAGGAATCGTCCCACCCTGCCAGGTCTTCAATTATACTATTGAAGGCACCGCTGTATTTAAAAAAGGCCAGTATGGCAACATTTACCAGGATAGTAACTACAAATGTCCTTTTCTTCCCCCGGCCATTCTTTTTAGCTATCTGTAATGATGCTAAATAGTTAAATACAAGGATGAGAATAAAAACACCCAGGTATATTATGCTGCTGCGTGAATAGAAGTACGCACTTGCGGCCAGCAGCCACAGCCACCTCACCCTGTGTGGTGTTATAAAAAAACCGACGGTGGTCAGTATAAGAAAGATTATATATTCGATACTGTTAAACGGCATCTCTGCTTATCACTTTTTCATAAAAATCAAGCAGCCTGGTACTTTCATAATCCCAGGATAATTCATTTATTATCCTTTTATACCCGTATTCTCCCATCTCCTTTCTCAGTTCAGGCCTGTCGGCCAGGTATGTGATTTTCTCCGCAAAATCCTTTGTATTGTGCCATTCAGCATATAGTGATGCCTCCCTGGCTGAGAAACGGCCTTCTTTCAGGTCGTACTGTACAACGGGCTTTTTGAGTGCCATGTATTCCATTATTTTATTCATGGTTGAGAGGTTATTCATCTCTGTAGGTTTATCGGGATTAACGCATATATCAGCCGAGTTCAGTATACTTATCAGCAGGTCGTCAGGCACCCTTCCATAGAAATCAACATAATCATTGAGACCCATGTCAGTTGATAGTTTTTTAAGTTTTTCGAGGTCGGTTCCTCCACCCACAATTGCAAACTGAATATCCTGCCTCTGCTTTACAATATGCTCAACAGATTCGAGCAGCAGGTCAATACCTTCCTGCTCACCTATCACTCCAACATAGCCTACCAGGTAATTGCGTCCTTTGAGGTATTTATTATCACGCGGCACTATCCTCAGCCTGTCAAGCCTGGGGCCGCTACGTATTACAGTAACCTTTTCAGCAGGCATTTTGCCACGCTTTACGGCAATATCGCGGTAGGACTCATTTGTTGCAATGCTGTAGTTTGCCACGGCAAATGTCAGCCGTTCAAAGAGGACCATCATTTTGTAGAAGAACCCTTTCTTCCCGAACTTTGCGAAATACAGCTCCGGGTTGATATCGTGATGATCAAAGACATACTTTACTCCAAAGACTTTGAACCACATTGCCACCAGGAAGATAAGATCGGGCGGGTTGCAGCCGTGAATGGCATGAAACCTTTTCCTGAAAAATATTTTCCAGCTGAGGAAAAATTCCCAGAACAGAGCCGTGGAATACTCAGCAAGGTAACCCATGGCCCCGCTTGCTTCCAGGGGAAGTGGGTGCCTGTAAATATCAATACCATCAATTGTCTCGTAGCGCTTAGTATAACCTTTCATTACAGGGCATATAATACTCACCTCTTTGCCTGATTCTTTGAGTGTTGTGGCTTCCTGCCATACCCTTCTGTCAAAAGGTACAGGGAGGTTTTCCACGATAAACAGAATATGCCTGTTTTTCTTAGACTTCATAATTTACCAGTTTATACCTATGTAGTTTTCACGTCCAATAAACCTCTGGTCGAGGCGGACAAAGTCAATAATTATCTTATCATCCACTTTATCAAGAACATCGATAAATTCCTTTTCGCCTGTTGTTACAATTATTACATCACATTTCTCAACCAGCTCAGCCGGGTCATCAATAAGTAAAGTGGAGAGGTGGGGTATTTTTGAATCAATATATTCCTTGTTTGTACCTGTAAGTATTGACATGTTTATATTCCTGTCATAAATAGATATATCGCAGGCCTTTCCCAGCAATGTTTCTATAACTGTAACCGCTGGGCTGTTACGCAGATCATCCGTTCCTGCCTTGAAGCTAATGCCCAGGAATCCCAGCTTTTTATTCCAGTATTTATATATAAGCTTGACAGCTCTTTCCACCTGTATATCATTGGTCCTGTTTATGCTGTTAATAAGAGGAGTGTCAATGTAAAGGTCGTGGGACATTGTCTGCAGGCCTTTAAGATCCTTTGGCAGGCATGAACCTCCATAGGCAAAGCCGGGTTTGAAGTAATAGGGAGAGATATTCAGCTGGGTATCCTTTGTAAAGATATCCATCACCTTGTGCGAGTCAATACCTATTTCCGAGCATATATTACCTATTTCATTAGCGAAGGAAATCTTTAGTGCATGAAAGGTATTATTCACATATTTCATTATTTCGGCTACCTTAAGATCGGTAATTATGAGCTCACCCGGCAGGTCTTTGTAGAGCTGAGATACTTTTTCAGCTGCCTCTTTATTATCCGAACCAATAAGTGTAATGGAAGGGTTATAATAGTCTTTTACTGCACTTCCCTCACGAAGGAACTCAGGGTTATCTACTATGGCAAAGTCAGCATTCCTCTTTTTACCCGAGGTTTTCTCCACTATGTCAGACATCCTGTCGCAGGTACCGGGCATAATAGTAGATCTAACTGCTATTATATGGAAACTATCCTTATCAGCAAGTGCCTCTCCTATTTGTTCTGCTACATTGAAGATATACTGCAGGTCAAGATGGCCATTCTCTGTACTGGGTGTTCCCACTGCAATAATGGATATATCGGTGTTTTTAACTGCCTCAGCTGTATCCATTGTTGCCCTGACCCTTCCGGCCTTATGGACTTCATCCATTATACTGTCTATATCTTTTTCAATAATGGTGGCTTTACCGGAATTAACCTGGTCTACTTTTGTTTTGCTGATATCGACACCTGTAATATTATGCCCGTTTTTTGCCAGGCATCCCAGGCTTACACATCCTACATATCCAAGTCCGAAAATACTTATATTCATATCAGGTAATTTTTATTTTAAATTCATATTCACTTGTTGTGGTCAGGGTACAATTAGAGTAAACAACGGGAGATGGCTCTTTGTTAAGGAATGAGCCGGAATACCAGCCAATTTTTTCGGGTTTCTCCAGCCCATTCAGCAATACCGGTTTAAGTTTGCTGTCAATATCCAGGATAATTGTTCTTCCATTGCCATCACTTACCCTGAAGGTGTTTGTCCCATCCTTATCGATTACCAGTCCCGGGTGCAAATGGAAGGGTATATCGACTCTTACCTCATCCTTACTGTCAGTACTGATCCTGTCCTTTATAATAAACTCTTTAGCCTGCCTGTTAAAACTTATCCTGCGGGTATGTCGTACCCCGTCATTCATATAGCCGTTATGCCATGCTTCAACACTTTCATTATTACTGTCCCTGTGCACATCAGTAACATATGTTCTGTAGTGTTTAAGCCACAGCGTGGGGCCGGCGCTCAGTGCCTGGTCTTTTCCGTTTATGCGTATGGTATTATGAGCCAGTGTCCCTATGAAGTATTTCCTCCATTCCATATCAGTATGATATGTATATGTCCCCGGGTCAGTAATAAACGGCTTACCGTCGATATTAAGGGTAAATGAAAGGGCGTCGGCATGACCATGGGCAGCTATCGACAGGTATCCCAGCGGTGCAGCATTAAAGTGGAGGTATATCTCATCCGGTCCCTGCCTGTCCCTGAAAATAAAATGTCCTTCATCCCTGTAAAATACTGAAGACTCATGAGGCTGTATACCAGGAAGTGATTCATATATCTCCCTCCCTTTCTCACCAAAAAGAAGATGGTTCTTCAGATCATATCCATCAGACTTTGATTTAAAACCAGGGTCATTAAACAATACTGCAGCAGACGCCATGATTGACCTGAAGTTATTCTCCTTACCATGGGGTTCTGGCCGGAGTACTTTACCCTCGTCATTATCACCGTAATCAGGGAAATTACCTCTGATATCGAGGAAGTTATAAATATAGCGGAATATTTTTTCCAGTTCATCCCTGTAGTCAGCTGAGAATGGTTTACCTGCCTTTTCTGCCGTTAAAGAGGCAAGAAGGAAGAAGTCAGTAATAAACTGTATGTACTCGGCCGCTTCTTCCCTGTTAATACCGGACGAATGTTGCAGTTGTATCTCACGTTCCAGTCCGCTGGCAGATTTTTTAATCCACCTGTCTGACTCCCTGAATCTCCACAGGGAGGAAGCCATGTACAGGCCGGCATATTCAGATATTAGATGATTATTAGCCGATGAGTATTCAGAGGGATTTTTATATGAATAATAGCAATGCTGGTATATTGATGGGATCCATTTCGCAAGGGCAAATTCCCTGAAATGAGGATCTTCTTCAACCAGCTTACCGGCCTTTAATATATGCCAGCTAAAGAACCAGTTTATAAGGCGTATATTAACTTCAATATTACTGTACCAGTTTACACCTCTCAGGTAAGGATTTTCATCTATCCATGATTCTGTCAGCTCAATAAACCTGAGCAGCAAGGACCTGTCACCTGTTCTCCTGTACTGTACAGCCAGGGGTACCATGAAGTGCAACCTGTTTATTTCCCATACATTTTTTGCAGATGCACGTGGATTGATCCTGATATTGATTTCCTTGGAGAAGTCCCGGGGGAAACGCTCACCGGAAAAAATATCCAGGTGCCAGTCAGGTTTTTCATCCAGGTAATGAAATTTCTTTTCGAAGATTTTAATTACCGGTACATATTCCTTTGGAGCAGGGGGTATGTCAATATCAAATATCTCGTTTACAGACAGCAATTTACCCTGTGGCACCTTAGAGCGAAAAACAGTTTTTTCAGCCTTTTTCCGCAGCCACTGTCTCAGCCTGTAAATCATTTCAGGGCCTGACATTGTTTTCAACCTTGAATAGTACCAGCCAATCATATTATACCTTCCGGGCTAATTTTGTATGACTTATTTGTTTTGATACTCTCCAGGGCCATTATTGTTGTATAAGTATTCAGCACCAGCGATTCAAATTTCACAGGCATACTATTATGTTCAACGGCATTTACCAGGGCAGCCATTTCAGCCTTTTGTCCCTTATCGGCGGCAAGGAATTTCTTTGTACGTGATCTCCCGTTTTTATGCACACTCACAGTGCGGAAATTGTCAAATTCAATATTGGTCCTGTTTCCTGTTACCAGTATCTTCTCCTTTGGGTAGTTCTTATCGCCATCGGCCAGGTAAGCTATCACGCAGGATGAGCCGTTACTGAATTTAACAGTTATATGGCTGTTATCCTGTGCGGGCATTCCTTCCACCCTCCCTGATGATGCATAAACCTCCACAGGGTTGGCATCAAGAAGGTATTGTAATGTGTCAAGGAAGTGACATACTTCACCTACCAGTCGTCCTCCCTGCCCGGGCGACTGGTACCAGTTACCGGGTGGTATATACCCTGCATTCACCTGGTAATAGATTGAATAAGGCACACCTTCCTGAAGTTGTTTTTTAAGGTATCGTACTGACTCTGAATAGCGCCTGTTATAGCCCACCATCAGCAGTCCCTCAGATTTCTTATAATTATCAACCACTGCTTTAAGTTCATCGAGGCTAATAGCGAGTGGTTTTTCCACGTAGGCATTTTTGCCTGCTGCAAGTGCACCTGTCACCATTTTTGCGTGTTGGTTATGCCGTGTTGCAATTACCATTGTATTAATATTATCATCTTCGAGCAGTTTCCTGTAGTCAGTAGTCTCATAAGAAAAGCCGAATTTTGTTGCCTTATCGTGTGCATTAATACCGGTGGATGTTGCTATTCCTACCATTGTGGCTTTAGGTGCCAGGAAGGGAAGCAGCATTGTGCTGGCATAGTTACCTGCGCCAATTACTCCTGCCTTAAGGGTTTTACCAGCTCCTTCCGGTTTTGTTTCTCTAGCAATGGTATTTACTGAAGGGTCGGGACTGCCGGTATATTTCATCACCACACCCAGGTAGTCTTCTTTTCCCTCTTTTATCTCGGGGAAGACATTACCGGCATCGGCAAAATCAAACTCATGTGTTATCAGTTTCTCCAGATCTATCTTACCGTCTTTCAGCAATTGCAGTACAGACATCATATTCCTCTGCTCGGTCCACCTGACATGACCGGCGGGATAATCAATCCCATCTTCCTCATAGCTGGGGTCGTACCTGCCGGGGCCGTATGACCTTGAAAACCTGAAATCCAACTCCTTATGATAATAAAGATCCCAGGGAAGGTCCATTTTGGTTATTCCTATATCGACTATTGTCGCTTTATCTCTTGCTATCTTACCCGCCAGTATTACCGGGTTGTTGCTTGAAGTACCGGTTGTAATAATTACCGAATCACAGCCCAGTCCGCCAGTAAGTGATCCTATCTCTTCATCAAAATCTGTTTTATCGGCAACAGCTGTATACCAGGCCCCGTTTTTCGTGGCTGTTTCACATTTCTTTGCTGATATATCGAACCCGAAGGCCCTGCATCCGTTAGCCCTGATTATCTGCACCAGTATCTGTCCCAGCAGGCCCAGTCCTATTACTGCCACATTCTCTCCTATCTGCGATTGTGTTTGCCTGAAGCCCTGCATGGCTATTGAGGCTATTGTAGTGAATGATGCTGCACGCAGGCTGACCCCGTCAGGCACTTTTGCGCAGAGGTTAACAGGTACATAATTCACTTCGGCATGGTTTGCATAACCTGCCCCTGCACATGCTACTATATCACCCTCTTTAAGGTTATTCACAGCCGCACCTGTTTCTATAACCTCCCCAACAAGGCTGTAGCCCATTGGCGATAATGCATTAAGTTTATTCATTACTTTCCTGTAGGTAGCCATCGGTCCCTGCTGTTTAAGGGTATTAACAACCTCTTGTACCTGTTCGGGCTTCTTCTTGGCCATCTGCAGGTAATTCAGGTCTGCATTTTTCATCTTCATAACCTCGGTACCCACGCTTACGGCCGAGTATATTGTGCGTACAAGCACCCCACCCTCTTTACAGGCAGGTACCGGTACTTCTTCAAGGGCAAGTGTTTTTTTCTTAATATTTTGTGTCAGTTGTTTCATTATCTTTTATGATTAACATTAACTCTTTGTTTTTACTGGCGTATTATTCTTAAAGTCCCGCCCCCATCCACAGTGCCTTTACTTCTTCGGCGGTGTATGAAGAAGGAACATGTTCAAGGTGTTCTTCCAGCTCTCTTTCATTAAATCGCTTTTTTATGGGTTTGCACGGTGTTCCCACACATATGGTATATGGTGGCAGCGTCTTGGTTACCACGCTTGAGGCTCCAACCACGGTCCCCTCACCTATTGTCACCCCTTTAAGTATTGAAACTTTCCCGCCAATCCACACATCATCTTCAATAGTAACAGGGGCATAATTCTTGATTTTCCGTATCTCCCACAATGTTTTACCCACCTGGCTGAAGCTATGGTCATGGCATTCTATTAACAGGCCCGGACCAATCTGCACCCCGTTACCTATGCGCAGTTTATAGGCTGAGATATGAAAGCCCGGGGCTATATAGATACTATCGCCCAGGTGCACATGCCGGTGATGATAGAACCTCCCCCCGGGTCCCAGCCTGTTCTCCCTGCCTGTGCGTTTGGCAAGGAGGAACAGCCTGGGGTATCTTATAATACTTATCAGCTGCCGGGGTATGGTTTTAAGATAGCTCATTGTACATTACTATTTAGTTTGTTTTTTACCCAGTCCGTGTGAGATAAATTTTTCCATCATGCTTTCCACGCTGTGCCCGGAATAAAGCAGCTGTTCAGCTTTCTCACCCATGCTTTCCCAGTCGGCAGCCTTCTTAGACTTAATGAATTCTGCCGCATCATCAATATCCCTGTATATATATCCTGTCTCATTATTCTTTACCAGGTCTTTTTCTGCCCCATCAGCACTCCTGCAAATGACGGGCACACCATAGGCCATGGACTGGTTGATTGAGAGTCCACCCAGGCCAGGCAGCACAGAGAATGAGGCAATACTGTAATAGGGAGCCAGGGTATCTGATTTCTTATAGCCCAAAAAGATATGGTTGACATCACTGAATTCTTCCTCAAGCTTTTTCCTGTACCCGGGCTTGCCGTCACCCACTATCAGCAGGTAGTATTTCTCACCCAGTTTCCTCATAAGTGCGGCCAGTGACTCAATATTTTTGTTGTCAACAAGCGAACCTACAAATATCAGGTATGTATACTTTCCGTTAGTGCCCGTTCCGAGTTCAGGTGGAGGATCAGTCATTGCCTGTGATCTAACTGCTTTTATCTTCCTGGTGTCAATGGTATTATTAAGCACAATTATTTTTTCTTCCCTGATGCCCAGCGACTGAAAATACACCAGGCTCTGCGAATGGTAACCGTAGACCAGGTATGCTTTCCTGAGCAGGAGCCTGTAGAAAAACATATATATGCTCCTTGAAAGTGAGTTACCAAAATCAGCATAGCCCTTACCCAGGTCCCATATTATATACCTCCTGTTAAACAGAAGGCTGTATAATAGTATCTGGAGGTTATTAACCGTATTCTGACCTCCTTCGCTGATAATAACGCGTGGGTTACTTTTTATAAGACTAAAGAAAAGGAAGGGGAAAATAACATAGCTTTTACCTATGTGTATTACCGGGGTTTTTACAATAAAGTCAAGCTTGCCGGCACCATCATGCACCTTAACTTTGCCCCGGGGGCTTAAGGAATTAACAAGTTTAAAATTCACTTTCTTATCCGAGAGGTATTCAAAGAATCCCTCCCTGAAATTGTAATAGTACCTTTGCACTATAAATATGTCTGTAGCCATAGTTTTTTCTTAATTGCAATTAATCCGGGTATATTTTTATTAATAGCCCTCCGGCCTGTAATTAAGCAGCCCGGCAAGGCCTCCTAATCCTTCCGAAATTGTCAACATGCCCCAGTACCTTGATTTTACGGGCAGTGGCACCAGGAACAGTCCGAGGGTGCCGCTAAGCACATAGAAAATGCTGACAAAAAATTTGTATAACATTTTACCATACTTTTTCTCTATCCTCATTTTATAAATGAAGTTTGTGGCTCCCCTGTGTTGTCTTTTCATGAGCCATGACAGGTTTGTGCGGTCAGAAGGGACATGTTCATAGACTACTCCTTTATTAGTCCAGTACAAGGATGCGCCATTTTCCTGCATTTGCATGCCAAAATAGGCATCTTCAGAACCGATAAAATTGAATCTTTCATCAAATCCAACACCCAGCTTTTTGAGTGTTTCAGTACTGATAATCAGATTGCCGGTTGCCAGGTTTTTAATCCTCTCATTGTTTTTATAGTTTTTCCTTTTAAACCAGAACCTTATACTATCGGGTATGCCTTCTTCAAATACAGGTATTACAGGTCCGCGTACCATATCAGCATTATTATTTAACAGTGCCTTGAGCATCTCATTAATCCAATCGTGGTGAGGATATTCGTCGTCATCGATAAAAAGCATGTAGTCAGCATCCTGCTCCTGTGCCCTTTTCAACAATTCATTCCTTACATTGGATAATCCTTTTACCGGGTAGGAATAATATTTTATTTCAAAAGGATCCTTCAATCCTTGTTGTATGAAGCTGTGAGTAATCTTCTCTGCTGAGCGGTCACTGTCATTATCAACAATAATAATAACGACACTATTTACCAGGCTACCGTCTAAGCTGCATTCAAGCAGGCTGTTAAGCAGGTATTCAAGCATTGCCGGTCTCTTGTAAGTTGGTATGCAAATTGACAGTCTGTACATATTAACCGGGATTATTTTTATTGAATAGTCCTATAATCATTTTAGTGGCTTAGTTTCTTTTATAAAACTCATTCTTAGATCCGAAAAGAATAAATGCAAGTCCTCCAATTGCATTTGATATTTTTATTATTCCTTTTAGTTTATTCTGTCCACCGGTCAAATAATAAGGCAAGGCCAGCAGGAGGCCATTGCCCAGCCGCAAAATCAGCCTGGGAAATGCTTTCCACTTTGAATAGTTTTCATTTTCCAGGGTTTTAACATAAACATTGGCATTTGATATTCTGAATGAGCGCTTCCTGACAAAGTCAATGGCAGTCCTGGATTCAGGCACCACTTCATATGCCCTGGCTTCCTGGTTACATACAATAATACCTCCCCTGCTGGTAATATTATAAGCCAGGAACCGGTCTTCTCCACCGGTAAAGCTCAATCTCTGGTCGAATGGTCCGTCTATCCTGTCCAGCCATCTTTTTCGTATCATCAGGCTATTGGTAAAAGCTGTCTTTGTCCTTTCTCCATATCCGAATACTTTGGGTGTATGGAACTTTCGTATCCAGGAAGGCACCTCTTTATCGAAAAGTGGAGGGTTAGAGCCCCACACTCCATCAGCATCAAACTCTTTCTGGCACTTTAACAGTTCACTTATCCACATCCTGTCAACTACCTGGTCATCATCAACAAAGCAGCAGAAGTCACAATCGCCAGCCTCTTTAACCGACCTGTTGCGGGCATTTACCAATCCCGGTTCAGGCTCAAGAAAGTACCTGACTGCCAGTTTACCGGAATCTTTAAACTCATTGATTATTGATTCAGACCTCCTGATGTTATCGTTTTCAACAACGACCACATCAAGGGATGTATCTTCAGGGATTTCAAGTTCTTCAAGGCTATGCAAAAGTTTTTTAATTCCCGCCTTCCTTTTCCTGGTACATACACATATGGCAATCTTGTCCATCAGGTAATATGGTTTATACTACATTTCTATATAGTATTAACCTCTTTATTAGCTGATTGTTCATCATTTTCATCAATAGAAATGTCAATAAGGTATAATACAAGGCCTTCGACAGCAAAAACACCCGCCCTGTATATCTCCATTGTTGTGAATGATACCAGTATAAGGTAGAGAAAATAAAAATTAAGATATGAATATTCCGGCCTGAGTTTTATAAATGCCGCCTTCATAGCATACCACAGAAGGCCGGCCAGCACCAGTATTCCCAGGACGAAATACAAACCTACCACACCCAGGTCGACCCAGTAAAAGCCATAATCTTCCTGGAAGAAGCGCATCTTACGGTTATAATCATTTTCCCCTGCCGGGAAACCACCGCCGGTTACATAATACATACCCTTCTCCATATACCTGTTAATGAAGAAATCAAGTTGTCGCAGGCGAATATATTCATCACCCTGGTCAACCTGGTCGCGGGTAGTGTATATCATATTCTTTATAATTGCCGAAGTGGTTCTTGATTGTGCCAGTCCTGCCAACAGAACTATGGCAAGGACAACAGTGAGCAGGTGGTTTTTCGAATACTTTGCCAGTTTAATATACATCAGTATTGTAAGCAGTATGGTCACAAATGTGAGGGTACGAAATCCTCCTTTCAGAAGTATCAGGAAGAAGAAACCCAGCAATATGATATTTGTCCAGCGCTGCTTCATCATATACCTGTTCAGCAACATGAAGTATGCAAGGACTAAAAAGCCGTTACCCACTATCCTCAGCCTGATGGTGCCCCTGTCAATCTTCATCTGGCTGTCGACTATCTCAAGCGGGTAGGCATAGAACTGCACCAGGTAGAAGACAGAATACAATATGGCAAAAATAATTATCACATTCTCCAGGTATTTCCGCTCTATTTTGAGCTGGTGCAGGCTGAAATAAAACAGTATAAAATAGAAGCTGCCAAAAATAAGGAATGTATCTATTATTCTTTGCCCGTGATAGATATATGCAGCAACTATATTAACCACGATACCAACAAAAAATACAATAATGGCATTCCTGAACCTTAGTTTATCCTGTCCCAGGGTTGTGATAAAGGCAAAGCCCATTATAAGGAGTGACACTGTATCGGTAATATAGTGAAACTGCTGGGGCAGGAATGAAAGTCCCCAGAAATGTATTGAACAGAGGAGCAGGAGGATGAAAAGAAACTTCTTCATTCTGCTTACTCTTTTAAGTTTAATATACGGTTCATCATCTCTTCATATTTTTCCTCTTTTTCACTTCTGAACCTTTTACATGCATCATAATCAAATCCTGTAATACGGTCTATCACATAGCGGGGATGGGGCATTTTATATGCCCTGCTCAGTATACCTGTCCTGTTTTGCAGGAGCCCGGCATCAGCCAGGATATCATATATTTTACTCGAGGTGTTCACTACATGGAATTTAAAACGCACTATACCGTACGAATCGAAGGTAAAAAATGGTACACTGTTATGTATCGCAACAACCACGGGGTGCATATTCTCACCTATATATCCCGAAGAATATTTTATTAATGCGTACCAGTCTTCAGGGCTGAGCGGCAGGTTTACAGAGTTGTTAAAATTATTCTCAAATTTTATACCGTCGGGCATGGCAAGTGCAACACATTCCAGGTTCTTTGCTGCTGCTGTTTCCTTCAGTTTATCCATCCACTCTGCAGATATGCACCTCTTTGTCCTGAAGCTAACAAGAAGGTAATTACCAGGTAATTTGAATTTCTCCTTCAGTTCCTTTTCACCAGCTACCTTACCGACATTACTGTTAAAAGCAAAAACAGGATCGGGTGTTTTCACAGGTTTTATCCTGCCATAGCTCAGGTAGCTGACCATATTCCTCGTCCATTCATCTCTTACTGTTACCATACTGAACTTTTTGAGTGCCTGTGCCATTTCTCTGCGCTGCTTACCTCGTACCAGTCCATACTTAGTGTTTTGCGATGAGGCAGACATAATAACAACAGGAACCTTTCTTTTAAGCTTAGGGATAAAGGATCCCCAGAATGGATTTGGATAAATTACATCGCTGCCCGGCTTCTTTCTGAGTACCGGTCCGCGCGAGGTCATAGTTAATCTTGACAACAATGTAGAATGCTGCAAAACGGCGTCACTGCCAATAATGATAAGTTCAAACTCATTTTTATCGACTACCGCAGCCACATCTTCTGCAGTCCGGCACAGCTCTGTCAGTGAGAAGTTCTCCCCTGCAAACTTCCTGTGGGCCATTGCCTGTTCTGCAGGTATACTCCTGTCATATCTTTTTTCAAGGTCAAATGGCACCCAGTTTATTACTACAGGCTCATGCCCTTTCTTTTCCAGGTAAGATACCGTTGAATATAGCTGCAGGCTTGCACCGAAGTTATATACTGAATGATATGTAAGCAGACCTATCTTCATGACTTATATATTTTTCACTTTGCGGGTAGTATCATTCTTTTAATCCTCCTGAGGGCACGTATATATCTTTTACCGTAATAAGCTGAGCGGTATTTCTTTTTCAATGGCAGCATTTCCCTGAAAAAAATTTCCAGGTTATCGTTTTGTAAGGCTTTATGAGCCGACAAATGGCTTTGTTTCGATATCTTTTCCCTGAGGTCATATATTCTTTTCCTTTTGCGGTCAATATCAAAATCACCCGGTTTAACCCTTTTCGGGGGATGCCATTTACCTGATTTCTCCAGTTTGGACAGCCTGTGCGACAGCCCCTCCCTCCTGTGCCTGAAACCACCATCCTGTGATTTTTTCACATCTGCGGCGCTTATACTATCCATTACAATACTACCTTTTTCAATATGCTTTTTGAACAATTCAGCAAGGTCAGTATTCCGTATTACAATCACGGATGTTCCTTTCGGGTCGTTAACATATCCGGGCAGCCAGGCATCTCCGATGCTGATATCTGCTGTTTCTCCAACCACATCGTCACAAAAATCGCAGGCATTTGGCTTAAAATAACCTGAGCCCCAGTCTGTTCCGAATATCCGGGCAGCATCCCTGTATCTTTCTTTCTCATTATCTGAAGACCATACCTGGTATATCTTATTGCTGGCAGGCCGGTCATCGTATTTTCTCCTGAAGTCTATTGCAACCAGGTCACCGGGCTTAACACCCAGTTGCCATGCTATCAGTTTGGAATGATTTGCACTTTTCATACCACCGCATATCACACCAATAGTGTACTTAATCCTTTCAGCCAGTTCCTCGTCACGGAGTGAGAGGAGGCGTAATGTTTTAACAAAGCAGGGTATACCGGTTATGGCATAGCTTCCTTCTTTATCTTTTAGCTTCCTGACCACATCCACCAATGTACTAGGATAGTAGGATGATTTCGAACCTGATATCACCTCGTCTTTATCCGAAATAATCTTATAAGAAAACAAGGGGTCTCCCGGTTCACCCGATTCTTTTGCATGCAGTTGCACGAGGTAGTCGACTTTTTTTTCAGCGAGGAGGGTATATCCCAGCCATTTACCAACACCACCTGAGCTTCCCTTTTCCCTGAAAAGACCTTCGTCCACATAGCCTGCATAGCACTCAAGGTACTTACCGATCCATTTATCGTTTGAATTTACTGAAGGGAAAAACCTGTCACTAATCTTATCCTCGCTGGGAGCTTTATCAGAAAAGGGACATATATCCATTACCCTGGCATTGCTTTGTTCAGGGTCACTTCCTGCCTCAGCTACCACATTCCCATATTCATCCATCTTAATCCGGAATGGAGATCCTGCAACGGATGCACAGGCTCCGCAACCTATGCAATAGTCATTTTTTATTACCTTTTCTAGAAGTTCACTTGATTCGGTCATAATTTTATATCTTCTTATTTGTATCTGCTCCGGATGGCATAAGCTTTGAAAACTTGTTTTTTATTCCCAGCACTACTGGTAGTATTATCTCTTTTATTTTCCCGTACTCATAGCTGTTTACTGACAGGTACCTTCCCAGTAGCAGCAAGGCTCCTGTGGTGCTTGTCACCGTTATTACCAACCTCAAAAATCCCGTTTCCATCAATAAACGTGGTACCATGCCTGCTCCTGCTGCCAATACAGCAACCGGCACAACGCGACTCTGCACATCACGAAGATACTGTTTTACAGACAAGCCTGTAATCTTCCTGGCTATTAATATCCTCATTATTCCGGCAACTACCTCAAGGGCAATTGATCCTATAAGTATTGAATAGGGCTCAAACCCTAATGAAACCAGTATAATGGCAACAGGAAGGTTGAGGATAAGGGTTGTACCTACCACTGACTGAAATAGTTTTATCCTGCCCACCGATTGTATTGCAGTACCAAGACCATAGGTAAGAAGCTGCGTCATACTGAGGATCAGCATTAACTGGCAGAAGATAATTGTATACTCAGGAACATCTTTCAGCCACAGGTTTAGCACATATTCCATTTCAATTATCAGGGGTATTGCAAAGAGTGCCAGGAGGAAGAATGAGACCTTACATGCCAGCATTGCCAGTCGCAGCATACGTGAACGGTCGCCGCTGCCCTCACTCTTAATTATCTGCGGGTTAAGTGAACGCAGCATATTTACTGAGAATAATATAAGCTGTGAATTGACCTGGTGGGCAACGGCATATGCAGCATTTATTACCACGCCAAAGGAAAGATTGAGTACAACCGCGATACCCTGGTTTCTTACAATAGTACAGAATGAACCGAAAAGATTCCATCCTGCGAATGAGATCATCTCTTTGATCAGCTTGCCTTTAATGACCAGGCGGGTAGTAAACCTGCATTCCCTGTACCTGCTGATACAAAAAGAACCCTTGATTATCCTCACCAGGATAGTAAGCAGGGCCATCAGCAATCCATACAAAACCAGTTTATCAGAACCCGTATAAACCAGTACTATGGCAATTATTAATTTTATTACCGACTCAAGTATGCCAACCCCGGCATCGAAAAGAAAATTCTCATGTGCATTGATTGCAGCATCATATGGTACGGCATTAATGGTAAAAAATGTACTGACAACCATGAAATGGTAAATGATTTTTGCCGTAGCTATCCGTTCTTCAGGTATATTAAGAAAACCATTGAAAAGAAAGATTCCTGCTACCTCCAGTATTATGACGATGGATAATCCTATTAATAGGTGCAGGGAGATACTTGAAGTAAAGACTGATCTGAGCTTTGATGCATCTTCAGCTCCAAGGTAGAATGACATATACCTCTGGGTTGAAATTGTCATGGCCACATTCAGGAAAGACAACATAGCAATTACACCACCGATAAGGTTGAAAATACCATAGTCTACTTCTCCGAGAGCACCAAGGATGAGCCTGGTGGAAAACAATGCTATCACAAGAGTGATAATCATTTTACCATACAGGAAACCTGTATTCATTGCTACCCGGTGCGATGCTTTCATTTCTCCGGCAATTATTTTTACCATTACTGTTTAACGGGTTCTTTTGCGCCTGTATCAATCAGCTCATTTATGAAACTTCCTGTAAACTGTTTTATTTCCAGGTCTCTTTTTTCCGGTATTGTTATGCTGAGATAGTGATCGTCAATATCAAGCGAATATATATAATACTTCTCATACAGGGGACTGAATTTTTCATCGGGGAATAATTCAGAAGGTAAACTATTACTATCTCCTGACACTTCTACCTTTGTGAGGTCTGTCACTATACCTGACCCAATAGATTTTAACAGTGATTCCTTCCTTGTCCAGAGCCTGTAGAATGCCTTTCTTTCCTGGCGGTCCCGGGATATATACTCTATCTCTTTGTTACTAAAATAGTTCTCTGCTACCTGTTCATGATCTATATCCCGGTTTATTCTTTCTATGTCAATACCGGGAACATATGTTTTGGCTATTGCGACAGCAAAAGCGTTCCTGGTATGTGATATATTAAAGTACAGTTTTTCCCCCGGAATAAAAGGCCGCCCGTTTTTATCTTTCAAAAAAGTAATCGAACCGGGGTCACTTCGAAGCCTGCAGCCCATCAATAGCCTGAGCAAGCTGTGAGAAAGAATATATATTATTTTGTCGTCTTCCCTCCTTAATTTCTGTAGCCTGCTGTTTTCTTCAGCAGACAAAACTTTTTGAAGGGAGGGAGCATTCTTACTTAAATGTTCTTTTCTGCCGTAATAAATATCAATAAAAGGAGATGGTCTTGCTTCAAGGTAATTCCATGAATGATCCATCCTGCACAATATTCCTTCCCTGCTTTCAATAATATGTTTCATAAAAATATAATGCTTTTCAATCTTCGACACATCTGACGGAATAGCCATAGTTTTTTAGCTCGGCATTCCTCTGTACAAAATTAAGGTCAAAATCCAATAACCTGTTCCAAGCCTGGGTAGAATCCGATTCCGTGGCAGTCCAGTAAAAAGCATCGCCCCCGGCAAACATGAATATACCGGTTAGTGTCCTCATTCCTCCCGGCATACCATTGAATCCCGACCTGTTATTTGCCTGGGGATTGTTACCGGGCACCCCTACAATACCTGTTTGCAGCCATCCGGTTTTTGCTGACATAGCCTTTGCTATATCAGCACCCTCGCCTCCGTTTCCATAGTTATTTTCCACAAGGTAATCAGTGAGGGTAGTCCAGTCGTTATCTGTTGGTACATGCCAGCCATCGGGGCATACACCTCTTTCATCAGTTACCGTGTACCAGGTGTACAGCCTCCCGTATAACTGCGCAAAGGCTTCATTACCTATATAGGCCCACTGGTAAACCGCTGTATCCATAAAAACAATTGATATTGAAATTGGATTCGTGGTCTCAATAGGGCTGCCATCATTGAATTTTGTTGTCCTGAGGTTTTCAGACATCCACCACTGTGTTCCTATCTTTACAGTACTGTAGATGTTACCATCAATATCAGTTACCGTACCTGTCTGGAATAATTGTGTTTCCTCTTCCTGGCATCCTGTAAAAATAAAAAGAACCATCAAGAAAAAAGCCAAATTATATAGTGATCTCATTTTTAAAAATTTTAATCCTGCCATTACAGCAAAATTTATTATCCTGAAAATCATTAATTGTTTATATTTCTCCTTCTATGATTTGGGATTTTTCATCAGTATTACTTTGCTGCGGACCTGAAGCCACGTTTTCTTTAAAATCGATAAGTTCAGCCAGGTCCCTGATCCTGGGGCTGTCAAAGAATTCCCTCAGCCTCAGTTCTTTATTAAAAGCCTCTTCAATTTTTGAGAATACAGATATAGCTACCAGAGAATTACCCCCGATATCAAAGAAATTATCGCCGGGGCCTATATGTTTTGTTTTCAGTACATCTGTCCATATATCATAGATTACTTTCTCAGTATCAGTCATATCAACCAAAGCTTCACCGTCATGTCTGCTGTTTGTCTCGACCGGCTCATATACCAGGGCTGACCTGTCTGTTTTACCATTGATGGTTTTCGGGAAACCATTCATTATAATAAAATCATAGGGATTCATATAAGGAGGCAATTTATCCCTTACATAGGATACAAGCCATTGTTTTTCAATATTAAATGAATCCTTCACATTAAGAAAGGCAACAAGTCTTGTATCATTGTTTATTTTTACAGCTTTGATAACTGTTTCAACGACGCCTGCCACATCGCTTATGACTGCTTCAATCTCTTCAGGCTCAACCCTGAAACCTCTAATTTTAAGCTGGTTATCCACCCTGCCAAAGAATTCGATATTTCCATCAGGCATCCACCTTGCGTAGTCACCCGTCCGGTATAATATCTCCCCTTTTCTGACCGGGTTCTCAACAAATTTCTCCCTATCCAGGTCTTCCCTGTTAAGATATCCCTTTGAAACACCATCACCTCCGACATACAATTCACCCCTCACGCCAACAGGCAGGAGGTTCATATTCTTATCAAAGATATATGCCGTTGAATTGCTTACAGGCTTTCCGATAGGGATATTACTGCTGTAGTCACGTTCAATGTGGTAAACAGTAGAGAATGTTGTATTCTCAGTAGGACCATAACCATTTAGTACTTTAAGTCCCGGGTTATTATTGCGCACCTTGTTTATATGGGGTGCAGATAGTACATCGCCGCCTACAAGGAGGTGTTTAAGACCTGAAAATATCCCTGCTCCCTGTTCGGCAATCTGTGTGAATAAGCCTGATGTTAGCCAGAGTGTTGATATTTCATTATCTTTCAGTTCCCTGCCAAGCAATTTTGGGTCAAGGATCTTATCTTTGTCAACCACATGCAGGGCCCCTCCATTTAGCAGGGCGCCCCAGATCTCAAAGGTTGTTGCATCAAAGACCAGTGCACCAGTAAGTAATATCCTGGTATCACTGTCAAGGTTTATCCATTCGGGATTAATAACCAGGCGGGATATACTGTATTGCCTTATCAGGCTGCCTTTTGGTTTACCGGTTGTACCTGATGTATAGAGTATATAGGCAAGGTCAGATGAACTGTTTATTATTTCGGGATTATTTATATCCCCTTCCTGTTTATCCTCCCTGCCAATGACAATTTTCTGTATATCCTTCAGGTCATAATCCCTGTATTTTTCCTGGACGAGTACCATATCTGTTTTGCAGTCGTCGAGGATATAATTTATCCTGTTTTCCGGGTATTCGGGATCCAGCGGCACATATGCCGCTCCTGCCTTTAATATTGCAAGTATACCAATTATTGCTTCTGCCGATCTGTCTGCATAAAGCGCAACAGGGGTATTCCGGCCGGCACCTGCAAACCTCAGCTGGTGAGCAAGCTTATTTGCCCTGCTGTTAAGCTCCCTGTAGGTATAAGCCTGGTCAGCATAGGTGAGAACCGTTTTACCCGGATGCTGCTCTACCTGTTCTTCAAATAATGAGGCAACTGTTTTATCCCTGGGATAATCAACAGCTGTCTCATTAAACTTCATTATCCTGTCCTTTTCCTCACCTGATATGATACCGGCGGATCCTATATCCACACCGGGATCTGCCACCAGTGTTTCTGTGAGTGTAAGAAGGGCATTTTTCATTAACAGGCCAGTCTCATGGCTGAATATCTCATCGCTGTACTCAAGTTCTCCCTCGATAATATCGCCATTCTCCCACATATATAGTGTAATATCAAAAGGCGAAACACCATCTTTTTCAACTACTCTTTCCACATTAGCATCCTTTAATTCAAGTGGTGAATTAATATTATTCTGCCATGCAAAACTAACCTGGAAGAGAGGGTTAATGTTAGGCACACGTTCAGGTTTAATGACGTTTACAATCTCTTCAAAGGGCAGATCTTTGTGCCTGATCGCTTCAAGTATATTACTGTTTGTCTGATCAATTAATTGTTCAAGGTTCATCCCTCCCTCAGTCATCATCCTGACTGGTATTGTATTAACAAACATACCGAATACAGATTCCAGTGATGAATGCGGTCTGTCAGATAGTGGTGTCCCGATACAATAATCGTTCATGCCGGATAGTTTCTGCAGCAGTACGCCAAAAACGGACATCAGTACTGAGTGCATGCCTGCATTTCTCTGATCTGCAATTTCATGCAGTCTTTTCGACAGTTCAGGAGTAAACTGCACTATTTGTTTGCCACCCGTTCCTGTCATGGTATCGGGTCTTTTTTTATCAGCGGGCAGGTCTAGTATTGTTCCCGTACCCTCCAGCTTTTCTGCCCAGTACTGTTTCAGTTTACCGGTCTTATAATGATCCGGGTTCTCCTCCTGCCACACAGCAAGGTCGTACTCCCGGAATTCCGGCTCCTGGTAAGTCCATTCACTACCTTCCTTCATAGTATTATAGGAATCCTGCAGATCGCTGACGAGCATTTGCCATGACCAGCCATCGAATATTATATGGTGGATATTTAAATGGAAAACATAGCTGCCGGCTGCAGTTTTGACCAGGTATGCCCTGTACAAGGGACCTTCCTTGAGATCAAATGGTTTTCTTGAATCCTCAATAATAAGTTCACTGGCCTTAGCAATGGCCTGTGCCCTGTCCATTGATGAATAATCTTCAAAGGCAATTAAGGGCTTATGACGCAAAATGTCAATAAAAGGACTACCATCTTTTTCGTTTACAACAGAATAGATGGTATAGTTTTTATCAAACACAGATTCAACTGCCTTTTCAAATAATTCCCTGTCAAAGTCTCCTTCAATACTGTAGCTGATTGGAATATTATAAGATACAGTGGAGGGATTAATCCTGCATATGGTCCATATCCTTTTCTGGTTAATGGTAAGCGGAAGGTCAATCTCGGCCTCCGTATGTTTCAGCTCTATCCTGTTCTCAGGCTTATTGTTGCGGTCTGTTAATTTTGCAGCCAGTGATTTCACGGTGGGGTTTGATACCAGGTCAACAAAACTAAGGCGTGCGCCAAAAGTTTCTTCTATCCTGTTAAGGAGGCTAAGCACAAGGAGTGAGTTACCACCTGCATCGAAGAAATTTTCATTTGCCTTGATGCTGTTTATACGGAGCACCTCACGCCATAGTGCCAGCATTTTTTCCTCAACTGGTGTCAGATCCTTATCATCCACAGCTGCATCCTTGTTATCAGCTGCCTTTTCAGGGTCATAAACCAGTGCTTTCTTATCTATTTTGCCATTCAGGGTTCTCGGGAATTCATTCATTACCATGTACAATGAAGGGATCATATAGGATGGTATTTCCTTTCCCAGTTCACCTGCTATCTCATCCCTGTCAAAGCTGAATGCTTCATTAACATTAAGGAAAGCTGCCAGTCTTTCATCATCATCACTGAACCTGTGCAACTTGACCACGGCTTCCTTAACATTTTTAATTTTACCCAGGTGGAACTCAATTTCACCGGGTTCAATCCTGAAGCCATGGAATTTTATCTGGTTATCATTACGGCCGAATATTTCCAGCTGCCCGCCGCGGGTTATCCTGCCCTGGTCGCCGGTTCTGTATATAAGAGAACCATCCAGGCGAATAAATTTCTCCCTGTTCAGGTCATCCCTTTTATGGTAGCCCCTGCTTACCCCGAGGCCACCAATACATACTTCACCCACTGCTCCCGGCGGTTGTTCCTGCTCACCGTTAAGAATATGTATAGTAGTGTTGTTTACAGGTTTACCAACATAGATTTGATTATGATCTGTTATCCTCTGGCAGCTTGACCATACTGTTGTTTCAGTCGGGCCATACATATTCCAGAGGCTTCCAACCAGCGGCACAAGATTTTTTGCGAGGTTAGGCTGCAGGGCTTCGCCACCGCATAATGCTTTCAGCGAGCTGTTACCTTTCCAGCCGCTGCCGGTAAGAAGTGACCACGTAACCGGTGTGGCCTGTAATACCGAGATATCATGTTTATCAAGCAGGCTGATAAGAAGTTCGGCATTGGAGCCATGCTCATTATCAGCAATAAACAGATAGGCTCCCCTTGTAAGGGGCAGGAATATCTCAAGAACGGATATATCAAACGAGAGGGTAGTCACGGCCAGCAGCCTGTCGTCCTGCTCAAGCCCGGGATTGCCGGCCATACTTGTAATAAAATTAGTAAGGGCTTCGTTATGTACCTTCACCCCTTTGGGCTTGCCCGTTGATCCCGAGGTATAAATTATATATGCCAGGTCATCCTTAGAAATATCAAGATCCGGCATTTGTTTTTTATTTCGCAGGATTCTCTCCTGTTCCTCATCAAACAATACGGTAGTAATATCAAGGTCTGCAAAGCGTTCTGCGAATTTATTTTCCAGTACAAGCAGTGAGGCTTCTGAATCAGATATCATATAGGCCAGCCTGTCGTCAGGAAATGCAGGATCAAGGGGCAGGTATGTGGCCCCTGTTTTCATAATACCCAGCAAGGCTGTAAGCATATTTATGTTCCTGTCAAGGCTTATGCCCACAACATCTCCCTTTTTCAGCCCCTTATCCAGCAGGTAGGAAGCAAACATATCAGCCCTGTCATTAAGATCCGCATAGCTGAGGCTGTTGCCTGCAACATCCTCCACAGCTGTCTTTCCCGGAGAGCTGCCTGCTGCAGCTTCAAACATCCTTATAACAGGAATATTATTGAATTCATAATGGCTGTCGTTATACTTTTCGAGTATTTGTTTGTCGTTTTCCGAAAGCACGGAGAGTTCTTTCATGGGGGTCTCCGTATTTTCAGCTATCCTGTCCAGCAATGCAACAAAACTATCTTTCATTGCATTAATTGTTTCACGCCTGAAAATGTCAGAGCTATATTCAATCTCACACTCAACTGCTCCATCTTCTTCCCATGCATAGAAGGATATATCCAGGGGCGAAACACCTTCTTCCTGTGATATCCTTTCTGATTTCACACCCTCCATTTCTATTGGGGGCCTGGGGGCGTTCTGCCATGCAAAGAGTACCTGGAACACAGGATTAACATTCACCTGCCGTTCCGGTTGCAATACTTCAACCAGTTCTTCAAAGGGCAGGTCCTGGTGTGACATTGCCCCGATGGATGTTTGTCTTACTTCTTTCAGGAATTCACTGAAGCTAAGCTCTTCGTCAGGTTGCAATCTTAGCACCACCGAGTTAATAAAAAGACCAATAATTTTCTCCAGTAAGGACCCGGTCCTGTTGGCGGTGGCTGAACCTATGGCTATGTCTTTGTCACCTGAGTAACGACTCATCAGCAGACCGAAGACTGAAAGGAAATACATATAAAGTGTACTGTTCTCTTTTTTCAGGTATCTCTTTATCCGGTCAACCTTTTCCTTTTCAATATCAAAGGCTATGCGACCTCCCTTACCGCTGGGTATCTCTTTCCTATTAAAATCTAGCGGCAGGTTTATTGTACCTGAAATTCCCTCAAGTTTCTTTTTCCAGTATTCTTTCGATTCTTTATACTTAGTGTCAGTATCCTCTTTAACTGCATTTTCCGAATACTCAAAATAATCAAGGCTTATAGGATCAAGTACGGGATCTTTTCCTGACAGGAGGCTGTTGTATATTTCAGGCAGTTCACTTGTAAGAATACCCCATGACCATCCATCGAAAATAATGTGATGAATAACGAAATGGAAGACTGTCTCTTTCTCATCCAGGCGGAGGAAAAGTATTCTGAATAGTGGACCTGTTTCTAAATCAAAGGTCTCCCTGCTTTTCTCCCTTATTATTTCCTGTATCTTTTTTTCTCTTTGATCTGCCGGCAGGTCAGAAAGATCAATTTCATCCATTTCTGCAAGCTGATCATTATTAATATAGGCTACCGGCTTACCTTTCTCGGCCACTATCCTGCTTTTCAGGACCTTATGCCTGTCCGACAGCCTGTTAACAGCTTCACTGAACACTTCCTTATCAAGCTCTCCCGTAAATCGGTAGGTAAAGGAAATATTATAAGCAGGATTGTTATTTTCAATCTGGTTTACAATCCACATCCTTTCCTGGCCTGGAGATAGCGGCAGGGCTGATGAATAATCAATATCTGTTTTTGCCCCTGCTTCTTCCTTCTTGCTCAGGCTGAGACTTGAATTTTCGAGAATGCCCCTGATTGTCGGGTTTTGAAAGAACCTGTCAATATTGATATCGGACTCATAATCCTCATTGATCCTGTTAATAATAGATGCTGCGAGCAATGAATGTCCGCCCAGGTCGAAGAAATCGTCTGTTACACCTATTCCTCCCATACCCAGCAGCTCCTGCCAGATACCGACAAGGTATTTTTCTCCGGAGCTTTCAGCTTCGACATAATCATTATCCATTTCGGGTCTTTCGTGGAAATAATCCGGTACCATATCCGGCTCTGCTCCGTGGGCATCATTTTCGTACTGACCTTCCTTTACAGCATACTGATCCACAGTTCCCATTTCAAGGGGCACATGGTTCAGCCAGTGTTTCTTTCTTTCAAAAGGATAAGTAGGCATAGGTACCCTGGCCCTTTTCTCATCCCTGTAATACGATGACCAGTCTATATTCACTCCCTGCGCCCATGCACCGGCTATTGATTTAAGAAATACTGAAAGATCATCGCTTTTTTCCTTCGGATGTCTTGTTGTTCTGGTAACAGGAATTTTATTACCGTTATAAAGTGAAAGCAAGGTAGAGAGTGATGTACCGGGTCCCACTTCAAAGTAGAATGAATTACTGTCTTTCATCAGTTCCAGCATTCCCCCTGCGAAATCAACTTTGGACCTTATCTGGCTGGCCCAGTAAGCAGGATCTGTAAGCTGTCCCTGTTCCACCCAGTTTCCTGTAATATTAGATAACATTGGAATTTCAGGCTCACTGAGCTTTACTCCATTTATTATTTTTTTAAACTCTTCTGCTGCAGGTTCAATAAGGTATGAATGGAAGGCATGTGATGTTCTGAGCCTGGTAATATGGATATCGGGAAATTCATTCCTCAGCTTTTCTTCCAGGCTGTCGATAGCACTGAAGCTCCCGGATACCACGGTTGATGAGGGTGCATTTACTACCGACACCTCTGTTTCTTCTATAATATGTGACTTCAGGCTGTCAGCAGGGAGCTGCACTGAAAGCATTGCACCTGCCACCTGCTCCTGCATTAATCTGCCTCGTTCGTATACGAGTTTCAGCCCGTCTGCAAAACTAAATACGCCTGCCACTGCAGCCGCAGTCAGTTCGCCTATGCTATGACCAATAAGTGCATCCGGCTTAACACCGAAGCTTTCCAGGAGCCTGGCAATGGCATACTGCACTGTATACAGTATTGGTTGTGTAATTGCTGTCCGGTTAAGTTCGTCACGCAGATCATCCGTAGCAGGTTCAAGTATGTACCTGAGTACATCAATTCCATAGGGTTTAAGCTGTTCTGCAGCTGAGTCCAGCTGCTTTTTGAACATGCTGAAGTTTTCATACAGGCCTTTTGTCATACCTGTGTATTGTGAACCCTGGCCTGTAAACATAAAGACCACCCGCGGATCCGACATTGAAGCCATCCCGCTTACCCTGCGATCATTTCCGGCTGCAAAGATATCCCTGTCGCCATCTTCAGCATCGAACCATGACATTGTTCTGACCGGAAGGTGTTCCCTTCCCTGTTGCAATGTAAATGCTATATCGGCTATATCCAGGTCTGATTTATTTATGAATGTGCTAAAATTTTCAACCTGTCTTTTCATAGCCGACTTATTTTTAGCGGCCAGAGGGATGAAATGTATCCTGCGTGAGGTTTTTTCTGACTGTCTTTCCGGGGCTTCTTCCAGGATAGCATGAGCGTTTGTTCCTCCTATACCGAATGAACTGATTGCTGCGCGTCTTGGATGCCCGTTTGATTCCCAGTCTTTAAGCTCTTTATTTACATAAAATGGTGTCTGGTCTATGTTCAGTTCCGGGTTGGCTTCTTTAAAGTTGACCATTGGCGGCAGCTTCTTATTATTGAGCAGCAGTACTGTTTTTATGAGTCCTGATATACCTGCCGCGGCATCAAGGTGACCGATATTTGCTTTGACTGACCCCAGGGCACAATAGCCTTTCTTTTCAGTATATTTCCTGTAGGTCTGTGCAAGGGCTGATATTTCTATCGGGTCGCCCATTTTTGTTCCTGTCCCGTGCGTTTCAACATATGAGATAGTCCCGGGGTTGATGGCTGCTTTACGGATAGCTGAATTTATGACTTCTGATTGTCCAGTTACACTGGGAGCCATGTATCCTACTTTCTGTGAACCATCATTATTAATAGCAGTTGATTTTATCACTGCCAGGATATTATCATTGTCCTCAATAGCTTCATCCAGTCTTTTAAGTACAACCACACCGGCACCCTCGCCGAAGAGAGTACCTACTGCCTCCTTATCAAATGGCCTGCAGTGGCCATCGGGAGATGTTATCTCGCCCGGTTCATAGAGGTATCCCTCATCACGCGGGAATGCAATAAACGATCCACCTGCAAGGGCTACTTTGCTGTCACCGTCAATTATACTTCTGCATGCCATATGGACTGCAACGAGAGAGGTGGAGCATGCTGTCTGCACATCAATGCTGGGGCCACTGAGGTTCATTTTATATGAAACCCTGGTGGTAAGGTAATCGCTGTTATTATTAATAATGGTCTGAAGATGTCCCAGACCGTTTCCGTTAAGTGTATTAGGAAGGATATTTTTAACAAGGTAATCGTTCATACCGCACCCACCGAAAACACCTACGGGGAAATCCAGTTTTTCCTTCCTGTAGCCTGCTGTTTCCATTGCCTCATAGCATACTTCCAGGAACATACGGTGCTGCGGATCCATAAAGTCGGCCTCCCTGGGTGTAAAACCGAAGAAGGAAGAATCAAAGCGATCGGCTATATCTAGCCTGGGTGATTTATAAACATACCTCGGGTTATCCAGTAATTCTCCAGGAACGTTTTTCACCTCAAGTTCTTCCCTGCTATGCTCTGCTATCTGTTCCCTGCCTGCTATTATCGTTTGCCAGAATTCATCAATATTTTCACTGCCGGGAAATCTTCCGGCCACGCCTATCACCGCGATATCATCAGATTCAGGCTTTGTATTCTCTTTTACTTCTTCTTCCAGGGGTTTACCCTCAACACTGCTGCTGCCCACAAAGGCAACCAGCTCATTTATAGTGGGATACTGAAATATATCAACAATATTGATTTTAATATTATGATTTTTCCCCAGGTCAATAACAATTCTCGGTATCAGTACTGAATGGCCGCCGAGATCAAAAAAGTTATCATCAGGACCAAGATCATCCAGGTCAAGAACCTCTTTCCATACTGAAGTAATTATAGCAGTCAGTGCAGCTTTTGTACCCGGGCTTTTTTCGCTGGGACTGCTATCCTCCTGCTGTTTCTTTTTGCCACTGTTCCTGCCTGCCTCTTTAATTTCTTCAACCGTTGACAGGTTCTCAGATATCATACGGTAGACGCGGTTTCTCTCACGTATGTTCTTATCCGGCCCTTTGGGAGCTGCTTTTTCTTCAGCTCCCTCATCCTCATCTTCTTCACCAGCAGAATATGTAAATTCCATCTCTTCGGCATAGCTCACAGGCACATGGTAATTGAAGCCGCCCTCTGTTTCTACAGCAAAGTCGATAAAATTCTGGTCCAGGAACATCTTAGCCGGTATATTCTTTGCTGTAGTCCTGAACCTGAATATGATATTTTCCAACCCGCTTTCCTTAGCTTTCTTTCCAAGGTATTTTACCAGCTCATGCTCAAGGCCTTTACCCAGCACCCTGCAGCTTAGCAGGAATGAGTCTATTATATAATCATTGTCTTTCAATGCTATTATTACACCTGTGAGGCCGTACTCACCAAAGCGGTCGGACACCCTCACCTGGAAGCAATCATAAGACTGGTTATCTGCAAGTTCCTGCATCTCCGGTTCATCTCTCCTGATAGTTGTAAAATTAAACTGGTTAGTCCTGTAGCTTAACTGTGATATTCTGGGTATATCTTCTTTCCTGAAGTTATTTATATCAGCCTTTATATCCAGGCTGGCAATAAAATCGGAATAATCACTGAAGCTTGATTTATGTTTACTGCGGTCAGCCTCATCCCTGTACATTTTTGCTCTTTTCACATCTTCCCCGGTAACCCTGGCCCTGTCAAAAGCCCATGAATTAACCAGGAATCCTGCATCTGCAACATTTCCGGGCTTATGAATAACATTAACTGCGGGCAGATTCTGCCTCACCTCATCACATTCAACAGGGTTATCATCAATAAAGACAAAGCTGTCTTCTCCTATATTAATCTCCCTGCTCATGCTGAAGATGTTCTGCGATTTGGGTATCCAGTTGATCCGGTGAAAAGAAATATGCTCCTTCTTAAGCTTCATATTTTCATTCTTTTCGAAGACCTCAAAGACATCATCCTCATTATTCTTACTGCACAGGCATATAAGTACACCCTGCGAATGCTGCTCAACCAGGAATTCCTGTATTGCCTTACCGGCCTCATCCACCTCAATTCCGTTCCAGCCATCTTCGCCAACCACTCCCTTCCAAAGAGTGTTGTCACAATCTACTGCTATGGCTTTGGGCGGGCTATTCCTGAAAGAGTGTATACGCCGTGCCAGCAGGCTGGCAAGTGATACAAAGTAGTCTTCCTTGTAGGGCATATGACCATGCTCTTCACCGAGGGGTTCATAGTAGTCATGTATTGAGTATTTCTCTATTGTTTCCTTTGAAGGAATTACAAAGATGTTACTGCTGTCGCTGTACCTGCCCATTATCTTTTTCTCCCAATCGTCCAGGTAAACGGATATCGCCGGATCAGTTGCAAGCTCAGTAGAAGGAGCTGTTATCGCAATTATATACCGGCCCTTTTTATTCATGTTGCCGGCAGTATCCACTGCATCTGTAAATTCATCTAATTTCCTTTCAAGCTTCTCCTTTATTGAACCCGGATTATCATGATCCAGTAGATCTTCAAACCGTAGAAGTACAATATTATATCCCTTCCTGTTAGTGTTAAAGTCGCCTGATGGATTCAGGAGTTGCTGGAACACCTGGTTATATCCAACGAATTCAAAATCAAGCGGTAGGCCTGCCTTTTCTTTCCAGAAATCCAGGTAGGGAGCAAGCGGCTCAACAGTAAATGTTCCAGTTAACAGGACTTTCTCATTAGCCTGAACTTCCTGCTTGCCGGCAGTTGATGGTACAGCCTCTGGATCCTTAAGCATATCATTTATTATCTCAAGGAAAAGTTTTTCATATTCAATTATTGTTTCCTTCTTAAAAAGGTCGGTATTATATTTAAGAATAAACCTGAACATATTTTTATCATGGAGAATATCCAGTGTCATATCAAACTGGCCCTCCTGGTCATCTACATGATAAGGGCTGAGGCTTAATGCACCGTAGTTCACGGGTTTATCATTATCTGCATTCAGAAGGTGTAATAAATTACCAGCAGTGCGGCTGTTTATAAAATTATATAGCACCTGGAAAAGCACCGGCCGGGAGGGATCCCTGTCCGGGGCAACTGATTCCACCACCTGTGGCAGTGGTATATCCTGGTTTTCACTTAGTTCAGAAAAGTTTTTCCTGTTCTCTTCAAAAAACTGCGAATAAGATTTATTGCCATCAACATCACACTTCAGGGGAAGAATGTTGATCAAATACCCGAAAAGGCTCTTATATTCTTCCTTTGTTCTAGCCGAAACGGTAGTACCAATAAGGAATTTGTCCTGTCCAGACAACCTGGCCATAAGAAGTTCCCAGGCTGTAAAAAGGAAGGTGTTTGGTGTAATACCCCTTTTTATTGATAAGCTGTTAATTGAATCGAATAATTCTCCACCAGTGGAGAAGGTATGTGTGGAACCATTAAATGTTTGTAATCCGGGTCTTTCATAATCATATGGAAGGATAAGGGGATTCTCGTAACCACGCAGCTTATTTATCCACTTGTTCTTTTGATCATTTGCATCATCGCTTTCAAGTATTTTATACTGATCGATAACATAAGCGGCATAATCAATTTCATTGCCAGGAAGTTCATGATCTAAGCCTTTTTGCAATGAGTCGTAAATCTTAAATAACTCATTGAGCATTATCCTGAGTGACCAGAGATCACAGATTATGTGATGTAGATTAAACAGAAGGTAATCATGGTCCTTTGATCTGAACAGGTATGTTTTCATCAGGGGGCCTTCTTCCAGGGAAAAAGGGATACTGTACTTTTCACGTATCAATATATCAATATCCTCACCAGTTCTGTTACCTGTATCAATTTCTTCAAGGAAGGGTTCCATGTTTTCCAGTTCAACAATATATGCAGGATGTTTCTTACTGCTCAGGCCGGGGAAGATACTTCTCAACTGTGCATGCCTGTTGGTCAGTATTTCCAGTGACCTTCGGAGTATTTTTGTGTCAATACCGGAGTTAAGCCTGGCTGCCACAGCTACATTATAGGAGATATTCTGCGGATCCACCTGGTGTAAAAACCAGATGGCCTCCTGGTTTGAAGGTAAGGGATATATTCTTAGCCTTTCAGTTTTTTGATCCAGGTATTGACTTAGTCGGTCAGTATTTGTTACCAGCAGTTGGTTTTCAGTATCTGTCAGATATTGTCCATCGGCTTTTGCCTCCAGACTACCATTTTCCTTCCACACAGATATTACCCGTGGAATGTCAGTCTTGAGTCCGATTTTATTCATACAAATTGATATTTATTATTTCTAAAATCCTTATCCTAAGTTCTATCTTTGTATAATAATACTCAGGCATGTTAAGATTCTTAAAGAGCTCTCGGTTTTTCTTATCTATAATAACAGTATTAATGGCAATCAGTTCACTATTTATACTGTTCAATTCATACTTTTATGATTATTTGTCACCTGATGAACCGCTAAATGCCGATGCATTGATAGTTGAGGGATGGATGCCGCCCTATGCCCTGGAATTATCATACTCAGAATATACGGGGGAAGATTACTCTCATATTTATACTTCTGGGCTTAAGTCGCCGGGCTATTATCTTATGGCTATGAACGGCTACCTGGTCTTTTACCTGCCTGATAAGATAAAGACCATAAATAGCAATTCTCATCACATGGTAGAAATTATTGCAAGGAGTGAAATGCATAAGGAACATGCAGCGCATTTCAGTGTTTATGTCAATGACTCAATTGCTGCGGACTTCACAACGGAAAAGAGGAAGAAGAAATATGGATTTAAGTGCTACGGAAATCTTGAGATCATTGATTCAATAAGCATAAGGTTCGATAATGACAGTCATGGCGTTTTTGGTGACAGGAACCTTTATGTAAAGAGTATTATTATAGACGGGAAGCATGAGATACCCTACCAGTATAACACAGTTTATGACCCGGGTAAACCAGGAGGGCAGAGAAAGCCGAACAATAGTGTTTCTTACGCGGAGATAGCAAGGGATAAGCTCTTATCGATGGGAGTTGATTCATCGGCTCTTACAGCTATTCCGGGGAACAGGGTAAATATAAGGAGGACGCTGGTAAGTGCGCTGGCGGTAAGAGATTATTTAAGGGAGCATGATCCTGGTACCAGGTCAGTTAATATAGTAAGCCTGGGTGCTCATTCAAGGAGATCATGGATAACATACAAGGTAGTTCTTGGTAAGGATTATCAAGCAGGTATTATATCACTTGATGACCACAAGACAGAACGGTCACGCAAAAGAAAGCTGTTCAGGACTGCCAGGGAGCTTGCCGGCCTGCTGTTCTATTCATTTCTGCTGCATTTTTACTGATTAGTACCTGCATCATAAATTGTTCATTAAAACAAGTTCAACACGCCTGTTAGCAGATCTTCCCCTTTCTGTTGTATTATAAGCTCTTGGTTTTTTGTCACCAAAGCCCCTGGCTGTTATCCTGTCACCGATTATTCCCTGCCTGATCATGTAATCTTTTATGGTATTTGCCCTGTTCCTGGTTGAAGGAATTTTCCACCTCGCTGAACCGGCATTATCCGAATGCACTCCAACAAATAAACTAATATTTTCATTATCCTCCATCAACCTCACCACCTGGTCCAGCAAGGGGAGTATATCAAGTGAGAGGCGACCCGTTTCTTCATTAAAGAAGTCATCAGATGACAGGCTGAATATTTTCTTCAGGCTGACAAGTACTTTTTCCGACTGGTTTCCCGGAATAATTGTATTTACTCTGGTATTCTGATAACCCATGCTGAGCGCCTTTCTGAAGGTCAGGTAGGTATCAATAATGTTCAGCTGTTCATCAATGACATATTCATAAACGTCATTCTCATTATCATATACTTCTTTTATAAAAGTAAAATCCCTCAGATTGTCGTACCTGCTATTATCAAGGTTCACAGGTGACCCTGATGTAAAAACCACTACACGGCTTAATGCATCAGATTGCTTCAGTTCTGATATTGAGTAAACATTTTTGACAATTACCTGTTCAATTTCCCCTGCTGTACGGATTCCTGTATCATGCTTTTTATCTGCCTGCCTGTCAACTTCCGCAGCAGTAATGTCAGCCATCCTGTAAACCCCCTTTTTGAGAACTTCACCAGTATTCTTATCCTTCAGGGTTACTCCCAGCCTTACCCTGTACTCACCCGGTTTTTTATAAATGTGCCCTGTTTCCTTTCCCCTGGCCCGTGTTCCATCGCCAAAATCCCACGAATAATTAATTATCTCATAACCAGGAAAGTGAGATTCTGATGCACTAAAGAAGACTTCACTGTTCACGGTCATTGAGCCTTCAATAGTAATAACCGGCTGCTCGAATTTTAACAGTTCCAGTTCCTTAATATCAGTAACAAAGAAAACAGACCCTGACCTGCTATCGATAACAGACTGTTGAACTGTATAATTACCTGGTCCCGGGAAGCAATACTCTACTCTACTCCCCTTTAGTTCTTCACCATTTCCAAAGTCATATACATACTCAAGGTCAAAGGATCCAAACCTGAAATTATTTTCATTTTTAAATTCCAGGCAATAATCATTCGGCTTTTGCTTTTCAGTATAAAATATCTGGGGATAAATTTCTGAAAATTTAAATATGTCAATACTGCCATCGCGGTCAGAGGAGAAGTACCCTTTGCTGAAAGCAGCGTTAGCTATAAGGCCAAAATCGTCAAACTCAGAATTAAGTGGTTTGTCCAGCAGAACAGGCTCAAGCCATTTACCATTTTTCATCTTGCTGTAATAGATATCTTTCCCGCCATAACCTGTTTCAATATCTGAAGAAAAGAATAATCCCCCTGCACTGCTAATAAATGGATAGGCTTCATTCCCTTCACTGTTCACTTCTGGGCCAAGGTTAACAGGTTCACTCCAGTAAGCATTTTCCAGTGTTGAATAATAGATGTCTGATCCACCATAACCATCGGGCATATCTGCAGCAAAGTACAATCTCTTTCCGTCAGGAGACAGGCAGGGTGTAGTTATATTATAAAATTCACTGTTAAACCTGAAGCTATTAACTTCTTCCCATGAATCATTATCTTTTACAGCAGTAAATAATCCCAGCCTGTTCCTGCTTTCCGACACATTGCTTATCCTTCCCTTAACTATTTGATTGCGGCTATAATACAATGTATCCCTGTTTTTACTGAATGTTACAGGCCCCTCACTTAACCTGGTGGAAAGCTCTTTTGCAAAAGTACCGGGTTTTCTCCATGTCACTTTGCCGGTGGTATCAATAAAAAAAATATTAATATGAGCTTTATTCTTTGCGGGTGTATAATTTATCAGTGGATTATTATCCCTGGTGCTGCAAAACACCAATCCATTCTCATAGAAAACGGGCGAAAACTCATCATATTTTTCTGAGCTGAAAGCTGTTTTCTCTACTGTAAACGCAGGAGCCTGGGCTAAGGCAACATACTGCCCCAGGAGCATTATCAGGATATATATTATTAGCTTAAGCTTCATATTTAAGGTAAAGATACTAAAAAGCCATTGTGGTAATTAAAATATCAGTGGATTCACTGCCTCAAGCTCATAATTGAATATATAACTAAGCATAACAAAATGAGAACCGTTACTGTAGTTACCCAGTTTACTGATTTGAAAATCATACATATACGCAAGCCCAAGCTGGTCATTAACATTAAATCTCACCATCCCTGAAACTGTTCCCTGGTTCTGGTAAGATGCTCCAATCCATATTTTTTCATAAAAGCCAAAGTTTGCATTAAGATGGTACTGGAATTTTGCACTGGCCGGTATCATTGAATACCTGAGCATTACCGAAGGATGAAAACTAATATCACTCCCTGGCCCCAGGTTAAGACCTGTATTAAGAAGATAGCTGTAATTACTGAAATTATTATCCAGTGAATATTTGTTATTGGTATAATCATAATCGAAACTCAGTAGCCTTGGTATTGTAAACCCGGCATAAAAGGCCGGTGCTTCATAGAATACCCCGAAGCTGAAGTTTGGAACAGCAAAAAGCTTTGAATCAGCAAGGTACCTCTCATCGCCCGGATCAACAACCACCAGGTCGGAGAAACTGGTATTGGTCATTATCACCCCTGCACCCAATCCGAAAGAAAGGGTATTTTCTCCGGCAGCTATTTTATATGCATAATTAGAAACAAGCTGGTTTTCATTAACTACACCTACACGATCATTAGTTATTACCATGCCAAGCCCTAACCTGCTGTCCAGCAAAGGAGCATCAACACTAAATGTTAACTCCCGGGGAGCGCCATCTATGCCAAGCCATTTTTGACCGTAGATACTCATCACGTTAAGAGCTCCTTTCGATCCTGCATAGGCAGGGTTTAACAAAAGAGGATTAAAAAGGTAGATATTATCCGTGGGATTAAACTGACCGTAGCTTTTTAACCCGATAAACAGTATTAATATAATCTTAACTAATCTCCTCATTTTATCTTCTTATTACTATATATCCGCTTCTCGAATTACCCTGAGTAGACTTTATTACATAAAAATATGTATCCTCGGGCAGAGGATTACCCTTCAGGTCAGAACCATCCCAGCTATTATCATAGTCAGCATTTTCATATACCTTTACACCTGACCTGTCAAAGACAACTAGCTCAGTCTGACCGAGGTTTTGAATACCCTGCAATACGAAATAATCATTTCTTCCATCCATATTAGGCGTTATCAGGCTTGGTATAACAAGTTCATTAACATAAATCCTCAGGTAATCGCTTGATTCAGGGCATACACCATTTGTAACAGTCCATAAAAGAACGTTTTCACCAATCGACAATCCTGTTATGCCAGTTTGAGGGGCTGCAGCATCTTCAATATTCCCTGAGCCGCGTATCAATTCCCAGGTACCTGTTTCTCTTTCTCCGAGCTGTGTATTTAATTCAGTTTCGAACTCATATTCAAGTGTCTGGTCAGGACCTGCATCTGCCATTACCTGGCCCAGCACCTCAACCTTAACATCATCATAATTGACACAACCGTACTGGTCTGTTAATTTCACAGTATATGTTGTAGTAGTTTCAGGGCTTGCTACAGGGTTATAAGCTGTAGTATCATCAAGACTTAGGGAGGGTTGCCAGGCAAAGGTCCCCTGGCCTTCAGCTTCCAATTGCAAGGTGGAATCCTCACACATAAGTGTATCACTACCTGCAAAAATCGCCGGCAGGCTACGGAACTGAACCTCTATTATATCAGACGACTGGCAAAACTGGTTTTGTTCTGTCCACATGAACTCATACAATCCAAAAGTATCAACTGTTACCGTTGCACCGGGATTACCAGCCGAGGGAGAAAAATCTGCCTGCCCGGGGCCGCTTAACAGCGACCATGTACCTGTTCCCGATGCTGGTAAAGCGTTAAGAATAAAATCAAGGTCGCATTCTTCGCCTCCCTCCCCGGCATCAGCCTGGGGTTGGTTATAGAATGATACCTGAACAGTAGCCGCATCAGAACAGAGACCATTGACCACTGTCCAGGTAAATTCCTTGCTGCCGTACTCACTAACCTCTACCCTTGCATTGGGATCATTTGCTTCGGGAAGGAAAGTTGCGGTGCCTGTACCATCAGTCATAGTCCATGTTCCCGTGCCTATACTGGCCGAGGCTGACAGATCATATGTTCTTCCACAAACATCAGCACCACTACCGGCATCAGCAACCGGTAATTCATCAACCTGGATAATAGCAACACCAGATTCAGGATTACTGCATGATACAGTACCGGCATCCTGCACACTGATAAGTTCGTAAGTGTAGGTGCCCGGTACTGCAGTTGGCACTGCCAGGTTTACCGGGTTTCCTGAATCAGTAGTAATGGTCTGTTCAGGCCCTTCGTTAACGGTATAAGTAAATGTATACGGAGCTGTTCCCGATGATCCTGTAAAGGTAATTTCAGGTGACGGATCTTCCTGGCATACTGCTGTTGAACCTGTAATCGTACCCTGGGGAACAGATATAACAATTACCTCGGCTGTTCCTGGTTGTTCCTGGCTGCAATTCGTACTCGATGCATCACTGACTGACAGTAATTCGTATAAATATACTCCTGAATTGTTTGTAGGGACTGCCAGTTGTGCAGTATCTGCCTGTCCAGATGTAATAGTACTGGGCGGACCACCATTTAAGGTATAAGTAAAAGTATACGGACCGGTTCCATTAATACCGGTAAATGTTATGGCGGGAGCGGAAGAGAACTGGCAAACCTCGGTATCTCCACTGATTGTTGCTCCTGGTAAGGGATTAATCGTTATCGTGACTTCTCCTTCCAGGGGGTTTTCACAGTTTTCAGAACTTCCGTCTTGTACGCTGATCAAATCATATACATATTGCCCTGGATTTTCTGTAGGCACCGCCAGGTTTACACTGTTGCCGGTTAAAGTACTAATTGTTTGCTGCGGCCCGCCATTAACAGTATAAGTAAAAGTATAGGGCTGTTTACCATCAGACCCGGTAAAGGTAATTTCCGGTGAGGGACTGTCCTGGCAGACACTCGTACTACCTGAAATGTCAGCTTCAGGCAATGGTAAAACTGTTACAGTGGCGCTTCCTGATACAGATCTTTCACAGGCCGTACTGCTTGCATCACTCACATTCAGGAGGGTGTAGGTAAATGTGCCGGCATTATCAGCAGGAACAGGTACATTTACACTGTTACCTGAATCAGTGGTAATAGTGCGCACAGGTCCGCTGTTTATTGTATAGTAAAATGTGTATGGGGCTGTGCCGTTGGAGCCGGTAAATACTATATCTGTGCTTCCGGATAAATGACAAATGTTGGTAGTTCCTGATATCGTGGCCTGCGGTAATGGATTAACATTCACAGTAGCCGTACCGTTCTGTACCTGTTCACAATCTGCCGGGCTCGAATCTTGAACACTTTGCAGTTCATAAACAAATGTACCGGGTGTACCGGTGGAAACCGGAATATTAACAGAATTACCTGAAACGGTAGTAACAGATTGCGGACTGCCACCGTTAACAGTATATGTAAATGTATAAGGTGCTATCCCGGTGTTCCCGGTAAATGTTATTTCAGGTGATGGTCCACCCTGGCATACTTCAGTACTCCCACTTATATCTGCTCCGGGCAAAGGGTAAAAACCTATTGTAATAGCAGCTGCATCTGTACAGCTGCCATTGGTTTCTGTCCATGTAAATTCTTTTGTGCCGTATTCGCTTACTTCTACCGTTGCATTTGGATCAGTGGCATCAGGGAGGAAGGTTGCAGTGCCTGTTCCTGAGGTCATGGTCCATGTACCGGTCCCGACTGAAG
>JAIPBU010000060.1 GCA_021738535.1 Bacteroidales bacterium
TTTAAAATTAATTGCTCAATATGTTAACATTATAAACCAGTACGTCAAAGAACTTAATGTTGCTATTTAATTTGAAAAAATATTTAATAAAAAAAATGCATATTTACTTGTTTAGCCATATTGCTTTATCTCGCGGGGGAGTTAAGGTAGGGGGTGTTAAGGTAATCCCTTCTATAACGAACCTTAGCCTTAGCCTTAGCCTTCGCCTTCTCCTCCGCCTTCTCCTCCGCCTCTCTTCCTTGTTCTGAATATTTCGTAGGCTGTATAAAACCTTGTTGAGGCGTAAAGGACGGCGTATATACCCATTATAACAGTTGCTATCACAGCCCCTTCAAAGGGATTGAAAAGCAGTGTTCCGCCTACAAGTATTGATATTATACCAGTGAATAAGGTCAGGGGCCTGGCGGGCATTACTTCCCTGAGTCTCATCCAGGCTGATAATTGTATGATGCCAAGGATTGTAATAAACAAGCCTGTCAGGAATATCAGCAGGCTGGCCGTTAATTTGGGATAGGTTATAATAAGTAAGCCAATGATGGCATATATAATACCCTGGCCGAAGAACAGCTGCCAGAAACCTGATTTCCTGTATAATGCCATAATTATTATCCCTATTCCTACAATTATTGCCACTGCCCCCAGGTAAGTGGCTATAGCAACCAGTGCATCGGCGGGATTAAGAAAAATTATTACTGCTACGGCAAGACCTATTAAGCCCTTAAGCACCTCCATGCCGGGGCTCTTGTTAATAAGTGTATTCATTGTGTGATTATTGTGTTTTATTCAATTCATCATAAAGATAATAAATAAGAATGGCAATACGTTTATAGTTTCTATTGAACCATTGAAAAAAAATAATTATGGAAATGAATATACAGGTAATAGGCTATGTCCGCAATAAGTGGGATGAGAAAGATAAATACAGCGCTGACGGTGTAATGCGCTCGGTATCAACCATAGAAGTAAAAGAGGAGTTTGCCGACGGCTTGTTTAAGATAGATAAGTACAAAGAGTTGAATATTATCTTCTATTTCGACCGTTCGGAAGGATATGAGCTTAAGACAATTACCCATTCGGGCGATTACCGGGGTGTTTTTGCCTGTTGCTCTCCTTTCCGTCCCAGTTCCATCGGTGTTACCTGCGTAAACCTTATTGAACGCAAGGGTAATATACTGAAAGTCACCGGACTGGATGCTATGAACAATACTCCCGTACTCGACATAAAGCCTTTTACCGGCCTGCAGATATAAGGGGCGCAAAATACCAGGCATTACCCGTGCACTGATGTTAATTCGTGTATTGGTGTATTGGTGTATTGGTTAATTCGTGTATTTGTTAATTCGTTAATTTGGAATAGCTTGATACTAAAACTTGCATCTCTTACTTGAATCTTTATACTTGTATCTTGTATCTTGTATCTTCTTGTTTATCAGTCTCTCAGTCCCTTAGTCGCTATCCTGAATGCCCCGATCTTGGTACTATAGCTGTCCGCTCCTTTCTTAAGATAATCTCCTACATACCATATTGTACAATCGTCATCAGGGTCGATGGCAGTCTGGGCATAGTCCATCCACCTGAGGGTATTTTCCTGTGATGCTTCTCCTTCAACAAGGATGGTTTCCCCGGTAGTCATCAGTCCTTTCGGGTCGCCGGCCATCCTGGCAGCAAAGCGCTGACCGGGGTAATAATCCTTTCCTCCGAAGGAATAACCTATACCAATATTACCGTATTTATCCATTGCCGGGCTGCCCATCCACCGGTAATTGCTGTCGGGGGCATGGGTACCCTGCTGATATAGTTCAGGATCCCTGTCATCATTCAGCCTGAACTCGTACCAGCGCACTCCTCCGCCACCTGCTTCGGTATCTATCGAATGAACGGCTACTATTGATTCCTGGTCGCCTGTATTCCTGTATACCATCCTTGACATTATCTTGTCGCCCTGCGAATCAAGCTTCGTGTCAGTGCCGGGCTGAGGCACTGTGCTGGTGAGCTGCCCGTTACCCAGGTAGTTGTATTCATCAACCTCAATTTTGTGCGGACCATCGAGCACTGAAAGTGAAGGTTCATCCCAGTTAACATCGAACTTCCAGTAATAGATACCATCGTCGTTAAATACATCGTGCAGTTGTGCACCTCCTGTGGCCATAATAATATTGGGGTCACCTTCAGGTGGCAGCTGTGTCCCATCCAGGTCGGCGTTATTAAGAAAACCCACACTGTCAATGATAAAGCAAATCTCCTGTGCCGGTAAGCCGGCCAGCATCTTTTCCCGCTCCACAACGCAGGCATGCTTCTGTATAACATGGTCGCCCGTACTGGTTGGCACATAGTACCCGTCGGGCCACACGGCCGGCCTGGGGTAGTCAGGAAACAGGGGTCTTACAAAAGAGTAGCGGAAATAGGGGCCGAAGGGATTGGGACCGGTGCTTATGGCATAACACATGCAGTATGACCCTTCCTCGTAACGGGGCCTTTCCCTCCATTCAGCCCTTTGCAGTGAATCCTGCAAACTGCGCTCCTCGTCAGACAGGGCAGGGGGTATATACAATTTCTCAGCTTTCCCGGGCTGACCTTCATTACCAACCATGCTTGGCGCAGCAGGATCTCCTGCCCGGCGCACTTCTGGCTCAACTTCCCTGGGTGCTACCCTGCGAAAGATAGGCATTACTATCAGCCAGCGATCGGCCAGCTGGTCATAGCGCACAACCGCATCGCCGTTGTTCATCTCTTCGCACGGACCGCCAAAGCCCCTGAAGACGTTATTGGTGTTGACCGGTCCGTAAAGCACTTCTCCTGTGTGGTCATATTTTTTACCCTTCTTGGTAAATATGGCCATCTTTGAATTAACCGTCTGCACTATATGGTTATGGCCCACGGCAATTGAGTTATCTGACGGATTACGATGTCTTGAGCTGCCCTGTGGTCCAACGAATCCATAACCCAGGCCGTCAAAGCTGGTAAGCAACCTGGCAGGTGGCCTGGTAAAACTTTTTTCCTGTGCACCTGCCTGCACCATGAAGGCCGCAAAAATTAAACATGCAATAATTCTGTACATATATCCCCTGGATTTGTTAATTCGTTAATTTGTGTATTGGTTAATTTGTTAATTCGTGTATTTGTTAATTCGTTAATTTGGAATAGACAGAACAAATACCATATATCACCCACTTGTATCTTCTGTACTTGTATCTTTTATCTTCCTATTCCTCAGTTCCTGCTCCCTGCTCTCCAGCATACTAAACCCCACCGGTATCTTCACAACAACCCTGGTACCGGCAGCTTCCCCCTGGTCATCGTAAAGGTCATCCGTATCAACCGACATATGTTTCCTGTTATAGCGGTTAAGCACTTTTACCAGGTTCATGGTAACATTATAGCCTTTGCCGGTGCTCACCGTTCTCAGTTTCCTGGCTGCTTCACGTCCTATCCCGTTGTCAGTAACTGTTATTATATGCATATCATTTTTGCGATCGACCACCAGTTCTATCATGCCTCCCCCGGAGCGCTGTTTCACTCCCCACTTGATAGCATTCTCAACAAAATTATGTATCATCATCCTCGGGACAAAAACATTCAGGGAGTCTGTATCACGAATATCAAAATGGTAATCCAGGTTATCGCCCATCTGCATTTTCTGCATCTCACAATAATCATTGATAAAATCTATTTCTTGTTTAATTGAATGAGCATAGTCATCTTCATCAATTACCTTACGCAGGAGGTCGGAGAACTTAACTATATATTTATTTGCTTTTTCCTTGTCATCAGTTTCAATGAAAGTGACAATCGAAGACATTACATTGAAGGCAAAATGAGGATCGAATTGCTGCACAAACTTGCCCATTTGCAACCTGTAATACTCCCTCATCATTATAAATTTCTGTTGTTTTTTACGGTTCGTGTACCTGTAGATTTGAAAACCTGCCAGGGACCCTGCTATCAGGATAAGGATTGAAATTAATATATAGAAGTATACTGTTTGCCAGAATGCAGGTACTATGTTTAATTCTATCTCTGATATGTTGCTCCATTCACCCCTTACATTTACTGCCCTGGCTTCCAGTATATAATTTCCCGGTTCAGGGTCAATTAGTGTAAATTCGGGCCTGACTGACGGACGAGTCCAATCGTTTACTATACCCTTTACCCTGTAGCTGTATTTAACCATTTCCGGTGCATAGCCTGAAACAGCCCTGAAATGAAGTTTAACGGAATTTTTTTTGTGGTCCAGTGTAATGGAACCGGGCCTGTTATTTATCAGCAGGGCCGGCGAGTACATGTTTTCATATTCATATGATTCGCTCATAGCCTCAACCTTAAAAAGATTCAACAATGGCGGAACAGACCCTGTTTTATTCAGTGAAGGCATGAATTTAGTTGCACATTCAATGCAGCTGATCCAATAATTTCCGGCGTGATCCCTTATTATCCCGTCCTGCTGCACTTCTCGTCCGATAAATCCCCGTGATGCATCATAAATACTGTAAAAATCTTTGCTACCTTTCTTCCATTCAGTAATATCAAGTATAACAAGATCATCCATCCTGCCAAGTAAGAGCCTGTTATTATCCATTAATGCCATGCCGTTAACCGTTTCCATACCGCTCTCAATATTCACTTTCCTGAAGCTGTCCGTGGTTTGCTCGTACATAAATAAACCTTCCTGTCCTCCGAACCAGGCAGTGCCGGAGCTGTCGACCTCAACCATATAGCCGTTTCTGACAGGCACCTCGCTGTAGGGATATACATAAAGGCTGTCGCCATACAAGCGGGCTATTGTCTTTGAAGTAACTATCCAGTAAAAACCTTCCGGGTGAGCTGCAATATCAGTGATCCAACCGTGCCTGTCTGCAGACAGTTCCTTTGTCCATTTTTCGGTTTGGCCTTTAATCCTGGCCAGACCCAGATTTGTAAACCCAAATAGCAGGCTGGAGTCCAATGGACTGCAATAAATCTTTTCAGCCTGTGTTTTCCCGTAATGCCGGTATGAAAAGCTGCCGTCTTTGTATTCCAGTATACCAAAGGCCTGGCTGAATAATAGCCGACCATCTGAACTACATGCACCACCGCTGTAAAATGGTTCATTATTGAGCTTCCTGTATCCGTTAATGTTCTCAAGCTTGCTGCCGTCCCAGCGCTGCAAGGATTTTTCCAGCGATCCGAACCAGATATTGTGTTTATCGTCCTCTACAATGCTCCAGATATTCGGTGCCAGCCCGTGTTCTTCAGTGAAATTAAGAAATTCAAATGAAAGTATGTGGTAGAGTCCATATTCACTGGCTATCCAAACTGTTTTATCCCGGTCTACCAGTATTTTCTTCACTCCTTCCCGTTCCCACGGAATAACAATATGCCTGTCGTTACCGAAATAATCTATTTTCATATCTCTATATACAGCAATGGGCACCAGGCCCTCTTTGCGCAGGACTTCATGGTCGAGGCTGAGCAGGCTGTAGTTTTTAAGGATGTATTTCTTATCCTTCCTTTTGACTATTTTAAAATTGTTGAGATCTCTGTTTATCAGTTTAGTATTGTTTTTCCATAACAGCTTGTGCTTCTTGTCTTTGTATTCCCACACTCTCCCTTCAGTTGTTTCAATTATAAATCTCTCTTTATTTCTGTCAAATGCCAGCCTCTGGCATTCTTCACACCCGGGCATACTTGTTACAGCGGGCATATCCTGTACACTGCCCCCGGAATATGTCATCACTCTTGAAAAATTATCCCTGTTTACATATTCCAGCCATATAATATCATCTTCTCCAGGCCAGGCATTATGAATGCTCTTGGATGAACCTTTCTCAAATATTCTGTGCGCTTGAAAACCCTTATCTCCTAAAATTGATATTCCAAGCTTTGTAACAACCACAACCTGCCCGTTTGTCTTTTCAAGCACTTTATGTACGTAGGGATCAACGAGTCCGTCGCGCTCGTGGAAATTTGTGAAATCGCGACCGTCAAAAAGAGACAGGCCATTACGCGTACCAATCCACATATAACCCCGGCTGTCCTGGAATATTTCCTCTACCTGTGACTGGCTTAGTCCGTCAGAAGGAGTATACCTCTTTATGGTATATTGCTGAGATAATGCACCTGCCGGTAGCAGCAGGAAGAAAAGTATTGCAATATTAAAAGTTACTTTACTCAATTATCAACAGTAATAAATTGTATAATCCGAAAAATACACAAAATATCCACTTTCTTCAAACGACGTGAAGGATCGTTAGTCACGGCTTCACCACAAATAATCCATAACCTTCATTATCTTTGCATCCGTCTTTTATTAATGCTTGATAATCATAACATGGATCCGGGTGAATTACTCAGCAGCGTAAACACAGCCTCAACGCTTATCTTCCTTGCCCTTGTAGGCATTGCAGGCATTCTTGTTGGGAGGCTCAGGGCGGGCAATCTCAAACTGGGCATAGCAGGTGTGCTCTTTGCAGGTCTTGTGGCAGGTCACCTGGGTGCCAGGATTGATCCCTCAGTGCTCCACTTCGTTAAAGAGTTCGGGTTGATCCTCTTTGTTTATTCAATAGGTATAGAGATAGGTCCCAGGTTTATCAGTTCTTTCAGGAGCAATGGTATAAGACTCAATATTATGGCCGTGGTTATTATAGGCCTTGGCTTCCTTACATCACTTATCATATACAAAGCATTTAACCTTGACAAGGAGGTTGTGGCAGGCTTGCTCAGCGGGGCAGTAACAAATACCCCGAGCCTGGGGGCAGTGCAGTCGATGCTGGCAGGAGAAAGCGGGGGAGAGGGAATGGCTGAAACAGCAGGTATGGCCTACGCCGTGGCTTATCCCTTCGGTATAATCGGGATAATACTGGTTATGTATCTAATAAAAGGTTTCTTCCGTATCAGCACTCAAAAAGAACTGGAGAAATACAGGGAGGACCTGGACAGCCGGTCAGCAGGAACAGTAACAGTAAATATAGTTGTTGAGAACCCTAAGCTTTTTGGTAAAAAGATAGAAACGCTGAAGGAAGTAACAGTTACGGGTTTTGTTATATCACGTATATCAAGGGATGGTGAATTCATCGTTCCGGCAAAGGATACAAAGCTATATGAAGGAGATATACTATATGGTATATGTTCGAAGGATAGTATCAAACAGCTTGAGCTGGTGGTTGGCTCCCTGCGAATAAGTGAGAATTTCGAGATAACGGGACAGCTGGCCATGAGGCATATACTCATAACAAACCGTAAACTGGCGGGCAGGAAGCTGAAACATATTAACCTGACGGGTCTGTACCCGGCCAATATTACCAGGATATTCCGTGGTGAGACCGAGATAATCCCATCGGGAGATACCGTTCTTGAATTCGGGGACACGGCGAGGGTAGTGGGCGTGCGCGATAAGATGAACGAAATCAGCAAATTACTGGGTAATTCGCTTCGCGATCTCTCCTATCCAAACCTGGTACCATTGTTTATTGGCATAGCACTGGGTGTGATAATAGGCAGTATACCTTTCTTTATTCCCGGGCTGGATGCCCCGGCGAGGCTGGGACTGGCGGGCGGACCGCTGCTGGTGGCTCTTGTCTTTGGCCACAAGGGACATATAGGCAAGTTTGATTTTTACATGACCCCGGGGGCTAACAGGTTTATCAGGGAAATGGGCATAGTGCTGTTCCTGGCCTGCGTGGGGATAGGATCGGGGCAGCATTTCTGGGAGACTCTGGTTAACGGGGGATACATGTGGATGATTTATGCTGCACTCATTACCTTTATGCCTCTTTTTATTGTAGGTGTGGTGGGCCGGATGATGAAAATCAATTACCTGACCCTCTGTGGTATGCTCTCAGGCTCTATGACCGATCCGCCGGCACTTGAATTTGCCAGCTCACTGTCGCCGGGACAGGCCCAGGCAAGCGCCTACGCAACAGTATACCCCCTGACAATGTTCCTCAGGATACTCTCTGCACAGGTGCTCTTGCTGGTATTAGGGTAAAAGGGGAATGTATTCAACTTTTTCGACGTATTTGTGTTTATAACCTACAGGCATGTTTAGGAAAATGAACCATAATGCGGATTGTTAAATTACCTTTAGTATTACTTTTTCTATTACCTCTTACCCTAACTTTCGGTAGCATTGAATCCGGAAGCAGGTCATCTGGCATTATTTTTACTAATAAGCCCGGGGCTGGTATATTGGGTGGACCAGCAGATGCAGGTCCTGATCAGGATATATGTGGCTTCCTGCTGGCAACACTGGAAGGGAATGATCCTTCTCCAGGAACAGGGACGTGGTCTGTAACCAGCGGCCCTGGTAATGTTGTATTCGATAATCCAAACCTGTTTGATACTCAGTTTAATGTTGACCAATATGGTACGTATACCATGACCTGGACGGTTGATGATGGCACAGTTACCTCCGATGATGTTATTGTTATTTTCTACGAACAACCCGTAGCAAATGCAGGCAGTGGTGGAGATGAATGTGACCTGGATTTTGTCCTGGCGGCGAATCCTACAGTTGGTACCGGTACCTGGACCATGACCTCAGGAACAGGCACTGCAACCTTCCTCCCTGATGCCACTGATCCCAATGCAACAGTTGAAGTTACTGAATACGGCACAAAAGAATTTACATGGACAGAAACCAATGGCAGCTGTACAGATGCAGCTACCGTACAGGTTAATTTTTACGAGCAGCCCGTAGCAAATGCAGGCAGCGGGGGAGATGAATGTGACCTGGATTTTGTCCTGGCGGCGAATCCTTCAGTCGGGACCGGTACATGGACCATGACCTCAGGAACAGGCACTGCAACCTTCCTCCCTGATGCCACTGATCCAAATGCAACGGTAGAAGTAAGCGAATACGGCACAAAAGAATTTACATGGA
>JAIPBU010000061.1 GCA_021738535.1 Bacteroidales bacterium
GATTTATGGAGACGAAAAAACAATATTTCAAAGAACGAAATCGATCGTTATGTAAACGATGTTATGATATTTTGACATTCCTTAGATGTAAACGATGTTGTGATATTTTATGTAAACGATGTATTGATATTTATCAAATGCTCTCTAAATACCAGGTAAATCTATTTATTAGCAGGGCTTCCTGATAAAAGGCTTTCAATTTCATTAAGCCTGCTTTCGAGGTACTCTATACGGCTTTTCATGTTTTCAGCTTCAGCTTCCTGCTCATCAATAAGGGTCTGCTGTTCCTTAACCGCCTGGAGCAATACAGCAGTCATCTTGCTGTAGTCTAATGCTTTATATCCCTCTCTGTCAGTCCTTACAAGTTCCGGGAAATATTCTTCAACATCCTGTGCGATGAAACCAATCTGCCTTTCTTCAGAGAAGTTATCATCGGGAAACTCACCTGCTTTCCAGTTATAATACACTCCCTTTATTTTACTAACTGCTGATAATGCGCCATCTATAGAATGAATATTTGTCTTGTACTTCAAGTCAGACTTATATTTAACATTTGAAGCGGTTACTGTACCTGTAACACTAAGGTTGCCGTTTATTTTAACCTCCTCAGTGGCGAAATCCCCGTAAATAAGTGTTGTGGTTGAGTTATTGGCAATATACAGTTTATCATTACCTGTTTTACCATTACCTGCATCATAACCTATACACACGTTACGGCTTCCCAGGTGGGCTGAAAAACCACCTCCTGCACCGGCTCCCACAAAGGTATTTGAATTGCCTGCACCGGATATGCCTCCCCACTTTGATCCGGCACCATAGCCCAGGAAGGTATTGTCACTTCCTCCGAAATTACGGCCTGCATCAATTCCGAGCACTACCGTTCCGAAGCATTCATATGTTGAAGGTTCAATATTCATATCACGACCGGCATTATCACCAATTGCAATATTATCATCTCCAATCATATTATAACCGGCATAATTACCAATAAACGTGGTGTTGGTTGTTGAATTGGAATACTTCCCGGCTTCAAAACCAACAAAAATATTGTTGTAACCTGTATTCATTAAACCGCTACTGTTTCCTATCATTACATTATCGCGACTGTTATTATTATAGCCTGCAAGGTGTCCAAGGAAGACATTATCATCGCCTGTACTGAGGTTTCTGCCGGCTCTGTAGCCAAATGCAGCATTATGAAGACCGGTAGTAATTGATTCACCTGCTTCCTGACCAATCAGGTAGTTATTATGGGTGAGGTTAAGAAACTGTACAGGCTCGGCTTTTGTTCCGTCAAATCCGCCTATGGCAAATCCACCTTTCGGTCCTTTATTACTGGCATTCTGGTTAACATATATACGTGATGAATCACGCGATACCCTGAAATATTCCTCGGTAACTCCCTTCTTTCGTGTATCAAATCCACCAATTGCAAATCCCCCTTTGGGTCCTTTCCCTTCAAGACCAAAGGGTACATTAATCTCAACACCTTCATTATATACCCCAAACATTACCTCGCCATCACTGCGTCTTACTTCGAATAGTGCATCGGGATTGCTTACATCGCCGCCGATAACTGAAAATGTAGAGCCTCCTGTCTGGAGGGTATTATCTACCAGTCCGGAGGCAGCATTGGCCATCATTGAATACGGTACACTTACCAGTCTTGAATTTCCAAGGTCATGCCAGGTTTTCTCATAGTATATTTCTGTTCTGAGGAAAAGAGGCGACACAGACCAGTCTATCAGGCTAAAATCTGCAACAGCCCCGCTTATCCTGGTTGCATCAGGGTCACCAACAACAAGATCCATCATGCCATAATCATTGGTTGTCACGGAGTGTTCTTCTTCCCATACAACAACATCAGGATCAACAGCCGACAAAACAGCCACCTGGACCTGTAATGCTGTGTTTATTATTTCATTTCCTGAGGATTCCCTGGCCACTGCCTGGTAATTGAATCCCTGGGGTACCTGTGCTGTAATTACTGATGAAAGAATCAGTAATGCAATAATGATAATACTTTTTGATTTCATGGCAACTATTATTAGTGATAAACAATCTTATTTTTTACCAATTTAGTATAAAATATTAATCACTGCCACAAATCAGAGGCTGTTTTTGATAAACAACCTTTAATAACTGATAAATATACAGAAGATAAGGGGAACCAGTCAGGGCACAAACCTATTCCGGGATTCAGGGTTTCTGAAAAAATATACTATAAATTCATTGGCACAGATTTAAGGATTGCTTAATTTTATAGATTGTGTAAAAAAAACAGATTTTTAAACCTTAGAAAAATAAACTGACATTATGGGAAAACATGCTGTTAAGATTTTAAAACTTGAGACAAAGGAATTAATACAGATGCTCAACGAAGCATTATCTGAAGAATGGCTGGCATACTACCAGTACTGGATAGGCGCCAGGATAATGGAGGGTCCTATGAGGAGCGAGGTTGAAGCGGAACTGCTGGTTCACGCCGACGAGGAACTATCACATGCCGTGCAGGTTGTTGACAGGATAATCCAGCTTGGAGGCACACCCGTTCTGAATCCCTCACAATGGACCAAGCTCTCAAAATGTGCCTATGAAGAGCCTAATGACCCTTATGTTGAGACTATACTCAATCAGAATCTTGATGGTGAGCGCTGTGCCATTAAGCGTTATGACCAGCTTGCGGAGTTTACTTATGGTAAAGACCATACAACTCACCAGATGGCAATCAATATTCTTAATGATGAGTTGGAGCATGAAGAGGATATTGAAGGATGGCTTGAAGACCTCAACAGGATGAGGGAAGACTTTAAAAAACTGAGAATGTAAATTTGAGGGATAGAAAATAGTCCGGTTTATTATCCTCATTCTGTGGCGGAATAAACTATCCTGCCACCGGTAATGGTATACTTTACTTTCACGGAAGGTATCAGTTCAGGATCTATGTTAAGCAGGTCTTTATCAATTATTGTAAAATCAGCTAGCTTACCGGGTTCTATTGACCCCAGCTTATCTTCCCGGAAACCCGCATAAGCACCCCAGATGGTAAAGCTTTTTATGGCTTCTTCAATGGTCATGCTCTGCTCTTTGTGCCACCCGGCGCTTCCATCTTCAGTGGGTAATTTCCGGCTGATAGCAGCGTAAATACCAGTGAAAGGATTAGTTGGTTCAACAGGAAAATCAGAACCTCCGGGCACCGGAAGACCTTTATCTATAAATGACCTCCAGGCGTAGGCATACTCTGATCTTTTTTCTCCTATTCTTTCTTCTATCATATCTTTATCAGACGTACAGTGTGTGGGCTGCATTGCAGGTATAATACCGGATTCGGCAAAACGTTCAATATCTTCCTTATTTACTACCTGTGCATGCTCTATCCTGAGCCTGTGATCATAGCCGGGAAAATCTTCAAGTGCTTCCCGGTAAGAATCGAGGCACAATGAATTGCCCCTTATACCAATGCAATGCGTGGCAACACTCATATTGGCTGCCAGGGCTGCCCTGGTTACCTCTGTGATGTAACCAGGAGATATCCTGAGCAATCCATTATTTCCGGGGTCATCATTATAGTCTTCAAAAAAAGCAGCACCCCTGGAACCCAGCGCACCGTCAAAGAAAAGCTTTACCCTGTTAACGCAGAGGTAATCATCAGCATAAGATTCAATCCGGTTATTCCTGAAAAAACTCTCCAGGTTGTCAACATCAAAAACAGGCTTTTCCTGCTCACCCAGCATGGCATTTATCCTGATATCAAGTTGGCCTTCATCGGCCATATTCTTAAATATCCCTATCTCATACGGCCCCACTCCTGCTTCATGCACACATGTTAATCCCACTTTAAGACAATTATCAATTGCCAGCATCATTTTTTCTCTTAATACCTCGCCACTATCTTTTCCTTTGAGATCCTTTACCATGTTCATTGCCTGGTTAACCAGTACACCTGTCGGTTCCCCGTTATCCTTCCTCACTATTTTACCACCCGGCGGGTCAGGTGTTTCTTTGCCAATCCCCGCCATCTCAAGAGCCTTTTTATTTACAAAGGCAGAATTACCGTCAACTCTCTTCAGAAAGACCGGGTTGTTCGGGGAAACGATTTGATTCCCAGCGGGTATGATCCCACCTGCCACCAATAATCCACTCACCCGGTTCAGATTCAGATACCTTACCGGCAACCCTGTTTATCACCTCATCAAGGCTAAGGCAATCACTTATATTCAAATTGTATAATTCGTCGCCAAGACTTATGAGATGGGCATGTGAATCAATAAGCCCGGGAAGAACAGTAAGACCGGAAGCATCAATAAAATAAACTTTTGTATCACAGGTATGTTAGAAAAGTAGTAACTTGAAAAAGTAAATATTATGAAAGTAAAGCGCCCGGAAATAAATCAATACAGTCTCCTTAAAAGCACCTTGCTGATAAGTGCCTGTATGTTTGTCAGCATTTCACTGTCAGGCCAGGAAAGTTTTGGCGATTTTTATGACCATAGCAGGAGTATCAACAACACCGGTATGTATGTGCTTGGCTCATGGGCTATAGTGGATGTTGTCATGCTGCCCGATGGTATAAGTATAGGCCTCAGCATCCCCATACAATAAATATCCGAATAATGAATATACTTCTTACCGGGGCTACCGGCTATATAGGGAGACGACTGCTACCAATCCTTTTAAACGAAGGACATCATGTTGTATGCGTTGTGCGTGATAAAAACAGGTTTGACAGTTCCAGGTATGACAATTCATTGCTCAGCGTTGTGGAGGTGGATTTCCTTAAAAAAGAAACTCTCACGAACATCCCTTCGTCAATAGATGTTGCTTACTATTTAATCCATTCGATGTCGACATCAACGGGTGATTTTGAAAAGCTTGAAAGAGAATCGGCACAGAATTTCAGAGATGCCATCGGCCAGACAGAAGTCAAACAGGTTATCTACCTCAGCGGGATAATAAATAACAAAGAGTTATCGAAGCATCTTACTTCGCGGAAAGCTGTTGAGGAAATATTAAAAAAAGGTTCGTATCACCTCACTACCCTCAGGGCAGGAATCATTGTAGGGTCAGGGAGTGCTTCATTTGAAATTATTCGTGACCTGGTTGAGAAGCTGCCCCTTATGGTTGCTCCACGCTGGCTTAAAACAAGGTCACAGCCAATTGCTGTTCAGAATGTACTCGAGTTCCTAACGGGGGTCCTTATGATGGAGAAGACTTATGATAAAAATTTTGATATCGGCGGGCCGGATATCCTGACATATAAAGATATGCTTCTCAGGTTTGCACATGTAAGGAATCTTAAAAGGAGGATATTCATTGTCCCTGTTATGACCCCCAAGCTGTCGTCTTACTGGCTCTATTTTATTACTTCTACCTCTTACAAGCTGGCAGTAAATCTTGTGAACAGCATGAAGATTGAAGTGATAGCCGGTAAAAATTCATTGCCGGAAATGCTTGGTATTGATCTTATTTCATACGAGGATGCCGTCCGGTCTGCTTTCGATAAAATTGAGCAGCAGGAAGTAATATCCAGCTGGACTGATGCGGTTTCGGGAAATGCACTTGACAGGGGTATATCCCAATTAATCAATGTGCCTTCTTACGGTTGTTTCAAAGACAAGAGGCAAAGACAAATAAGCAACCCGGAAGAGGTGGTTGACAGGATATGGTCTATAGGGGGCGAAAACGGATGGTACTATGCCAACTGGCTCTGGGGCATAAGGGGTTTCCTTGACAAAGTTACGGGAGGTGTAGGCCTGAGGCGCGGCAGAAGGAGCAGAACGGAAATATCTGCTGGAGATGCACTCGACTTCTGGAGGGTGATATATGCCAGCAAAGAAGAAAAGCGACTGCTTCTCTTTGCAGAGATGAAACTGCCGGGAGAGGCATGGCTTGAGTTCAGTATCAAAGACGGTGTTCTTCACCAGACAGCTACCTTCAGGCCGCTGGGACTTTGGGGAAGGGTATACTGGTTTTCTGTGCTACCCTTCCACGGCATCATTTTCAGGGGTATGATAAAAAGAATTGCGGGTGCTTAAATACTAAAGCCTGTCCTCAAGCACCTTACGAACAACATCCAGTGTAACAAGCTTCCTGTCGCCCGTTTCAAACCATTCTCTCTTTTCGAAATTTTTGACAACCCTGTCTATTGTTTCAGCCGGTATATTGTAATCGCTGAAACGCGTTTTGATTCCCAGTGACTCAAAAAACTCAACTGTTTTTTCAATTGCTTTTTCAGCTCTTTCATCATCACTGCCTTCAGTGATATTCCAGACTTTTTCGCCGTACTGCAAGAGTTTTTCCTTCTTTTCTTCTTTCAGCACATGCCACATACCCGGTAATACTATTGCCAGTGTACGGGCATGGTCAATTCCATGGAATACTGTTAGCTCATGACCTATTCCGTGTACCGACCAGTCTTCAGGCACACCTGCTTTTATTACACCATTCAGTGCCATTGTAGCAGACCACATCAGGTTGGCCATGGCATCATAATCGGCAGGATCAGCATATACTTTAGGTCCTTCTTCTATGAGCGTAAGCAAAATAGATTCAGCTATCCTGTCCTGTAGTGGTGCATTGACAGGATATGTCAGGTATTGCTCAATAACATGAACAAAGGCATCAACAACGCCGTTGGCTACCTGTCGCTGCGGCAGGCTCCCTGCTGCTTCAGGAAGTAAAACAGAAAACTGCGGAAAAACGGCAGGTGCTTTAAATGCCAGCTTATCATTTGTTGATTTCCTGCTTACAACCGAATTCATATTCATCTCTGTGCCGGTGGCGGGCAGGGTAAGTATATCGGCAAGGGGCAGGGCCTCTTCAACTTCAGCTTCTTTTTCAAGAATATCCCAGGGATCACCTCCTTTGTAAGGCACTGCTGCTGCGATGAACTTGGTGGCATCGATAACTGATCCACCGCCTGCTGCCAGGAGAAAATCAACCTTCTCCTTTTTTGCCAGCTCAACAGCCTCCATACTCTTTTCATATGTTGGATTAGGTTCTATGCCACTGAATTCTATAATATCACGGCCAGCCAGGTATTTTTTGACACCGTCATATACACCGTTACGCTTAATGCTTCCTCCCCCATAGAGCAGCATGATTTTTTTGTTCCGGGGGATTAATTCATCCAGTTTTTCAAGCTGTTCTTTTCCAAATAAGATTCTTACGGGATTATAAAATTCAAAATCGTTCATGTGAGTGTGTTTTTTTATTTAGTATACAAAGATAAGGGATTATTGTTTGGATTAGTGGATTACTGGATTAGTGGATTAGTGGATTAGTGGATTACTGGGTATTCTTACCAAGCAGTATGCATATTATATTCTACTATTAAGCCTACCCATTATTACAATAATTTTCTTTATCTTGCTGTACAGTTTACCAACTATCAAAAACCTTATAACACATATTATCATGAAAAAGCCGGCGCTTACCATTTTAATGGTATTTTGTGCTATCTATGTTACAGCACAGGTACCTGATGCCTTCAATTACCAGGCAGTTGTCCGCAACTCTGCCGGACAGGAAATTACCAACCAGGATGTTGGTATACAGGTCACAATTCTGCAGAACGGAACACCTGTTTACGTTGAACAATTCACACCTACAACCAATGAATTCGGACTTATAAATATCAATATTGGCG
>JAIPBU010000008.1 GCA_021738535.1 Bacteroidales bacterium
AGGCTAAAACTAAGGCTGAGGCTAAGGCTAAGGTAACTCCGTTGTGCACAGATTACACTGATTTCAGTTTCCGGTTTCTGAAACCAGGATCCGCCATAGTCAATGATTTGCGGGATTTTTGCTTTGGAGTGTTGACGGATTCGTTGGCAGTATTGAAATTGAGCAATCTATTAATTTGTTTCTGGTTTTTTGTCCAGCTATTTAGGTGGCTATTACATACTCAATTAGGCTTTCTTGCATTATTGTTTCAGTATTTCAATCAGTGCTTTATTTATATACAAAGTTTCTCTTCCAACTTTTTGAGATTCAAGAATCCCAATATCTTCAAGTTCTTTTAAATATCTTGAAGCTGCTTTTCTTTCTACCCCTAATCTATTTACAACAAATTCAATTTTCGAATATGGTTGTTCAAATAATAATTCAACAAGTTCTTTTCTGTAAAGTTTGGGAGCTTTATCCTGTGGTGGTGTGTAAGCTATTTCTCCTGTTGCATCATTTTTTAATACAGTTCCTAAGAGGTGGAAACTTCTCAAGTTGGTAATGTGGTGTATTTTGTCCCATATTCTTTTTACTTGTCCCAAAAATACAAATTATGGTACAAATATTAATATTTGCAGTATATTTTTTTTTGCATGAAGCCTACAGATTTGTATCCGTCCTACCCACCCCGTCTTCCATGGCTGTAGTTGCACTTTCTGTTTCCCAGCAGGATACAGGTAATCTGCCCTGAGAGTGTTCATCCGAAAGTGCTGAAAACATTGTTAAACCCATAATCATCCTGGCATGATTTTATTTTAGCGCGATCTTTTGGCGGAACATTAGTTCGATATCTTAATTCTGGTTCAGCTACTTTCTGAATTGACAATATTTTTTATTTCATTTTCATTTTAATTAATTGACGTTTTCCAGGGAAGGTATTGCATAATCCCAGGAACTGATTGATTCGAAAAGATTTTGTATCTTTAATAAAGATTGTTGCGGAATAGTTCTTATTGTTCCCAGAAGCATTAACAAATATTATGAAGGACTTTCTTCATCAACTTACCGAGCTTGTTGAAGCCAACCTCACTAACGATCAATTTAATGTGACTGATCTGGCTCATCAAATGGGGATGAGTCGTTCTAATCTGCATCGAAAGGTAAAACAGGCCTGCAACATGTCTGTTAGTAAATTTATCTGTAGGGTTAGAATTGAGAAAGCAAAAGAATTGCTCTTGAACCAGGATTTAAATGTTTCTGAAGCAGCTTTTGAAAGTGGCTTTCATAGCGTTTCATATTTTACTAAATGTTTTCGTGACCACCTGGGAATATCTCCTGGAGAATTCAAAAGGACATCCCTGTTTAAAAAACACAACAAGGGCAAAGTTTTGAGCAGAACCGCTAAGCTGCATAAGAAATATTCAGTTATTCTGCTTTCGATTCTATTAATCCTGGCAGTGGGTTTTATTGGTGTTGTTATTTTCAGGTCAACTGAACATATTACTGTCCCCAAATCTGTTGCTATTTACCCCTTTACCTATATTAGTAGTGATTCAGCAAATAAGCACATGGCTTTGGGTATGAAAGAAGCAATCCACCACCATCTTTCTAAATTTGATGACTTAAGAGTTCTTTCAAAAAATACACCGGAAGAATATGCAGGAAAGGAAATTGATTTCACACGTGCTGGCAGAAGATTCAATGTATCATATATTCTCCTGGGAAGTTTTCAAAAAGACAGCAAGGAGATCAACTTAAATGTCCGCCTGATAAATGCTTCGGATGGTCAAATTATTTGGTCAAATGAATATTTTCGTGAATGGACAAATGTTTTTGAATTACAGAGGGAGGTTGCCAGGCAGGTAGCTGAAGAGATTGGTGCAGTAATAAATCCGGAAGAGGAAAGGCTGATTAGTGAAACACCTACATTTAGTTTGACTGCTTATGATTTTTATCAGCGGGGGAGAGAAGAATTCAGGAAGCATCAGTTGAGTAATACGAACAGAGCAGCACTGGATAATTCTGAGAAATACTACAGGGAGGCTCTTAACTATGATCCGGAATATGCACAGGCATATGCAGGCCTGGCTGAAGTATACAAAAATAAAAAACGTGGTCATGAATATTTTTCTTCTACCTTTCTGGATTCAATGCTAACCCTCGCCAACAAGGCACTTGAACTGAATAAAGATGAAGAGCAGGCACATGTCGTTAAAGGTCTTTATTACTGGTACAAGGGTCAACGCGACAGGGCACTGAAAGAATACGACTATGCCCTTTCTATTAATCCAAACCTTTGGGAAGCCTATCGCGCGAAAGCGACCCTTTACATAGATAATGACCTGGCAAAAAGCATTGATAATTATCAGAAAGCACTTTCCCTTGTATCCGGCCAGGATATGAAGATGGTACTGAAAGAGCTTATGAACTCCTACCTATGGGCAGGCTTTATAGAAGAAGCAGAAAGATATAATGAAGAAACATTGAGCTTATTTGGTGATTCACTTCTTTATCTGACTGTGAAGGGTGCGGTGGAAGAGCAACGCGGCGACATTGAAGCATCGCTATACTCATACATGGAGGCATACAGAATTGATTCAGGCTATTTTTCCACAATATGGTTTACATATGATGTCACAAGACAAATTGCATTCGAATACATGTTACTGGGAGACAATAAAAAGTCATTGGAATACTATGAAAAATGGACGGAAATGCTTAAAGAGTATGAGGAAATGACTTACAACGCCATGCACAGGATAGGATATGCTTTCTGGCAAAATGGTTATTTTAATAAAGCAAATGAATATTTCGATCTTCAGATAGATTATTGTAATCAACTAATAGAATTAAATCGTGTTTGGGCACAGGACTATTTCGCTTATTATGACAGAGCAGGTGTTTATGCCTTCAGGGGAGATCGCGCTTGCGCTTACCGCGATCTTGAAGTTTTCAGTAAACTGGAAACACCACCATTATGGATGGTAAATTTAATTAAGACCGACCCATTATTTGAAAAAATACGGGATGAAGCACGTTTCTGCAAGATTATGAATGAAACAGAGAAGAAGTATGTAGCATATCATAAGCGTATAGAAAAACAATTAAAAGAGATGGGCTATATATAGTTTTCAAGCTCAATTCAACATGTTTATGATATTTTCAACATAGTTTAAATAAATTGCTACATAATTTCCGGGGTTTCAACATCCCGCTTCAGAACTTTATACTCAGAAAAAGTTAATAGGAATTGACCATGGTTTCAGTATTTTTATTTTCTGTCATGTCAGAAAATAGCTGTTTATCTATTTAACTGTAAAAAATGGATATTGAATTAGTTCATTGAAAGAACAGATGATATCATCCAGATTTAATTAATAAAAACTATTATTATGAATTCACCAAAAGTATTATTTATAAGTGGCTCACTTGGATTAGGGCATATTAACAGGGATCTAGCTATTGCAGAAGAATTACGTAATAAATTTCCGGGTTTGGATATTTATTGGATTGCCTCTCATCCAGCCAGCCTCGTTGTTGAAGAGGCCGGAGAGAAACTTCTCCCGGAAGCAGCAGAATATCTCAATGAAAATGAGACGGCTGAGGATAGCAGTAAGGGCTTGAGTCTTAACCTTATTAACTACCTTATGTCTGCAAGGAGCATCTGGAAGAAGAATGTGGAGGTCTTTGCCAGGATCGTCAATCAATATGATTTTGATCTTATCATCGGGGATGAGACCTATGAGATTGTCCTTGGGCTGAGAAAGAACTTGCATCTGAAAAAATGCCCTTTTGTAATAATCTATGATTTTATAGGTCTGGATTCCATGACAAATAATCCTATGGAGAAGCTTGCCGTCTATATCTGGAACAGTAAGTGGTCTGCCAGTTATCGAAAGAAAAATATAGTCTCGCCGGTAGATCTGGCCCTTTTCGTGGGACAGCTTGAGGATATCCCTGATCGGACTTTTGGTTTAGGGCTTCCTGAGCGCAGAAAATATGCCCGGGACTTATACGAGTTTTTAGGGTATATTCTACCTTTTGAATTATCATCACTGCCATCAAAGAATGAGCTTCGAAAGAAGCTGGGATATGATTCTTCACCGTTGGTTATTGCTTCAGCGGGAGGGACATCAATTGGTAAAGAACTTCTCGAACTATGCGGCGAAGCTTTCCTTCTGGCCAAAAAAACAATCCCTGAGCTTCGCATGGTGCTTGTTACTGGCCCCAGGATTAAACCGGATTTTATTGATGTTCCTGATGAAGTAGAGGTCTTATCGTATGTGCCCCGGTTATATGAGCATTTCGCAGCATCAGACCTTGCTATTGTACAGGGGGGAGCAACGTCAACTCTTGAACTAACGGCCTTGCAACGTCCGTTTATTTTCTTCCCCTTAAAGAATCACTGTGAACAGGAAAATATAGCCAGAACTCTGAAAGAAAGAGGAACAGGTGTAGAAATGCATTATGAATCAACAAATCCGGAAGCACTTGCCCGCCAGATAACTGGTAATATTGGTAAAAAGGTGAAATATCCTTCGCTCCCGTTTAATGGTGCTGCAAGAGCTGCAGAGCTCATCAAACCATTATTAAACGGCTTACCAAATAAGTGAATTATTGCGTTATTATTCTTAAAAATGCTTATAAACTAATCACCCTGAATAGCCGGAATCCAACCCATGAGGTGAAGCGACAAATAAGCATCCCGGGTATTTTTACCACTGCAGCTACATTAAAAAAGAAGCAGCTCTGTTCATTATCATGCTGAATGATCTGTTTACCTCCATGCTTGATTCATTATCCCTGAAAAGGGGAAACGGGTCTTCATGCTTATATTTATATGGGAAGTCATACTCGCTGACAGCTATGCCTGGTTTGTTACCCAGTGTCTGCTTAATATTTTTGAACGGAATGACAGTATCTTTTTTCAGTCCTGTGGCCATTATCCTGTTTCGCATCATTGCCAGTCCGTTATTCCTGTAAGCTTTGAACCTGTTGAAATCAATTAGTGAACGGAATGATTCCAGTAGCCTGTGCAAAACAGGTGAAGAAGTTTTGTGTGTACTGATTTCTTTATCAAAATCACTCATGTAGTATTTGTATATTGTATTATATGCCAGGCTGTCCATTATTAGCCTGGAGCTGCCATACATACCACTGAATACTGAACCTCCGCAGAACATAAACAGGCGGGAGTCAGTAAAAATACCGTCAGGGTCAGCAAGCATCAGGATCTCTGCCAGGAAGGCTCCGATTGAGTATGCAAAGATATCTACGGTCGAATCCTTTTTAAGAAACGGATTTTCCCCCTCCTGAATACCCGATTTAAATGCAATAATATCAGTGGCACTCTGGCAACCGGAAACCAGGAAGCGCAAGGGATTGTCCGTAAGCCTGTTGCTTAGGGCGATATTGGCAAAGCTCAGATTCTCCGGATCCCGATACTGCTGCTGTCTTTTTTTTACAAGTGCTGACATGATTCTTGGATCAGACCATTTTTCCGGAGACCTGTTCATATGGTAGGATATGGGAAAAAGGAACACCGGCCTTTCAGTCTTTTTTGACAATATAAATGCCCAGCTCAGATACTTATCCCATCTCCTTTCATTCAGCCCGTGAAGCATAATTATTGCTTTATCGTGGATTTTTTTATTTCCGGGCACTACAACGGGCAGAGAAAAATTATAGTTTTCGTTTATATTCCTGTCATAGCTGTTTCTGACTATCTCTTCATAGAAAGCTGAATTTCCCAGGAAATCATTCAACTGTTCCGGTTCTGATGAGCGGAATGGGATCATATGCAGGTAAGCATAGAAATCATCTATTGTTATTTTTACGGGCCAGGTATTATTTTTCCTGTAAGTATTTGAAAGTTCCCTGTGTAAACTTTTATAGTCCATTTTTCTTTTATTCCTGTTACAAATGAACAGCCCACAGCAATCTCCTGCAAAAAAATGTGATTTGAGCATGACCTGATGTGACTAAACAGTAATAGTTGTGCCGAAAACCTTTCTGCAGTGACGAAATATTATGCTTCATAATTTATTTATTCACCGGAATGAATTAACTGAGCTTGTTTTTTGGTAATTTTGTAAAAAACACACCTCGTATGATAAACCCTGACAGCAGGATCCCGGATTATCTTACAGGGAAAGGCAATACAATCAGGATGATTGTGTTCACTGCTGTCTTTGCCCTGGTCTTTATCAATACATATTCCCCTTTCGGTATTGAATTGATGTATGATCTTACTGAACTGGAGCTGTTATTGTGGTCGAGTGCCGTTATCATTGCAGGTGTTCTTATAGTTGTTATCAGTCGTGTAATCATGATAAGGATAAGCAGGAAATACAGTCTGCGGATATGGCAGTACCTGCTGTGGGTTCTTGCGGAGATCATTTTTATGGGCCTGTTTTATTTCCTTATTGAAAGAATTGTCCTGAATGATCCGCGCGATATATACGACCTGATAAGGAATACAATTCGTAATACTGCCCTTGTTTTACTTTTACCCTATACTCTTTCCTGGCTTTATTTCGCATGGAAGGACAAGACAAGGCAACTGGAAGGTTTATCGGGTAAGCCTGGGACAAGTGAAGGCAGGGAGAAAAGAATGATTGCTTTTAAAGATGACAAGGGAGTACTAAGAATTTCTTTACGATTGGAAAGTATTGCCTTTATAGAAGCAAATGAGAATTATGTAAATATTACATACACCGATAACGGGAATATTAAAACCTACGTACTGAGAAGCACACTCAAGAAAATGGAGGATATTCTCTGGGATATGAATTTTGCAAGGTGTCACAGGAAATATCTTGTTAATTTTCACAGGGTGAAGATCCTGAAAAGGGAAAAATCAGGGCTGTTAATTGAATTTGATATCCCAGGCAGCAAAGAATTACCTGTCTCGGCAACCTATGCTGATAATGTAATGAGCTTGTTTACACGCAATTATTTGTAGTTATCATGTTTTCTGCTGTTTCTTGTTTTATGACGGTCCGCGAAGAATGCGGATTTAAGGGATGATTCACCCGCAATGCCCGGGCAGAAAAAAAACTGTTATTATCCAACATTCATAGTGCATGTATTTTAATGGCTGTAAATCAGAACTTTTTGATAATAATAAGGGTAGTCTCATTAATTATGTGTATCTTTGTCCAAATTTCTGATTTGAGATTAGCGCTATTAAACAATATTCACTTCGCATTATTATTAATCCAGGCACTTTTTTCACAATCCTAAATTTTAAAGAAAATCATAGTAACAGATTTTTTTTAAAGTAATACATATTCAGGAAAGGACTTAAGAGTCAGACAAAATAAGGACTGACAATATCCCGCCCGGTTTTTTTTACAACTCTGTTATTATGAGAGTAATTAATTAAATAACAAACAAATGAACATTTACGTAGGAAACCTTGATTACAAGGTAAATGAAGAAGAACTTCAGGAATTATTTGAGGAATACGGATCAGTAAGCTCTTCAAAAATTATTATGGACAAATTCTCAGGCAGAAGCAAAGGCTTTGGTTTTGTAGAGATGGACAGCGACGATGAGGCCAATGAGGCCATAACCAATCTTGATGGAACGGTTATGAATGACAGGGAGATAACTGTCAACAAGGCAAAACCAAGGAAGACCAGTTACTAAAACATACAATTAAAGATGTTTAAAGGAAAAATAAAATGGTATGATGAAACCAAAGGATATGGTTTTATCAAGACAGATAACGGTGAAGATGTTTTTTTACATCGTACCGGCTTAATCGATTCTAACTTAATGCTTCAGGAAGACCAGCAGGTTGAATTTGAAGTAAGGCAGGGAGATAAAGGCATGGTAGCCTATGATGTTAAAGCTTTTTAACAGGGTTTAATATCCACCTGTAACAGAGTATAATTTAAATTGCCCGTTCCGTTCGTAAAGGACGGATCGGGTATTAGTATTTCGATTTTTATGTCTGCCGGCATCAGTGACCAGTATGAAAGAGAATACCATACCTGGTGGGGATAACTGAAGATTGATACGATTGTAGAGGGAAAGTAAAGAATAAAAGACAGGAAGAATTAATGCGGCAACTGGTTATTACAAAGCAGCTCACTCCTCGTAACGAGGCATCGATAAACAGGTATTTTAACGAAATAAGCTCTTACCCGATGGTCAGTGCCGAGGAAGAGGTGGAACTGGCAGCTAGCATAAAAAATGGCGATACCGCTGCCCTTAACCGTCTTATACTGGCAAACCTCAGGTTTGTGGTATCCGTTGCAAAGCAGTATCAGAACCAGGGACTCTCATTGCAGGACCTGATAAATGAGGGTAACATAGGGCTTGTAAAAGCTGCCCGCTTATTTGACGCTTCAAGGGGATTCAAATTTATCTCCTATGCCGTCTGGTGGATACGCCAGTCAATAGTTATGGCAATTTCAAACAATACACGTATTGTGCGATTGCCGGTAAACCGGATAGCTTCTATTAACAAAGTCCGCAAGGCAATACCTTATCTTGAGCAGGTGCTGGAAAGAGAACCTACTGATGATGAAATTGCGGGATTCCTGGACGAGAACAGCGAGAAAGTTGAGATTGCAAACAGGATAAAGAACAGGCAGGTATCCCTTGATATGCCTGTTGGAAGGGACGATGACAGTAACTTCAGCCTTTACGACACATTACATAATAATAGTGAATCAGCTCCGGATACAGTTTTAATGGATGAGTCGCTGTCAATAAACATACGCAGGGCACTATCAAAACTGACACGGCGTGAAGCAGAGGTGATAATTATGAGTTTTGGGCTTGATGGAAATAAGACCATGTCGCTGAGAGACCTGGCTGATAAATACGGTATGTCATCTGAAAGGGTAAGGCAGATAAGAAGTAAGGGACTATCTCATTTAAAGCACATCCTGAAGGGGAACGTTGATTTACTTGGCTTAAGATAAATTTCCGGCCTTCTGCTGCCGGCGATTTGAATACAATAAAAATCATTATTATGGGAAGATCACAGGAGACATTCCGGAAAAAAGATGTACGAAAGAAGAAAGCCAAAAAGAGGAAGGAGAAAGCCGAGAAGCGATTAGCCAGAAAGGAACACGGTGAGAGATCAGGCCTTGATGACATGATTGCTTATGTTGACGAGAATGGTGTAATAAGCTCAACTCCCCCGGATCCCAAGAAAAAGAAGGAAGAGGTTGACCCTGATGATATTGATGTTTAGACCAAATATATTTTTAGCAGGTTAAAGTCATTACTCACCCTTTATAGCTTCGTCATATATGGCATACAGAAGACCATTTCCATCCCTGGTATCCTGAGATTGCTCCCAGAACATTATACCACCCAGTTTATTATCAATAACATACCTGGTTTTGAGTTTTACCGATAGTGTGTCATCATAAGTGATAACGAGACTGTCGGAGTCATTGAACAGCCATGGAGCCATTGCGTTTTCGTCCCAATACCTGGTAAACCCGTTCTTGTTTTCCATGTTTTTACGTATGTCAGCATATGATGGCCATCCTTGCTGCGACCCTGCAGCAGGCTGATACAGACCATTGTTTTTGATCTCGCTTACCTTCCACGATTTACCATAAAATGCAGCGCCAATGATTAGCTGACCGGGGTCAATACCAATACCGGTGCAATAATCCACAATGTATTCAATTGACCTGGGATGCCAGGTTGAATCATATTTAGCCAGTATACTGTCCCTGGCATAGTTAAATAAATCTGAACCTTTTAAATCTGCAAGGTCAATATTACCCAGGTTGGTGTGGTGAGCAGTATAGGGAGTTGCCCCACCAATAAAATCATATGTCATAAGATTCATATAATCGGCATGCTTCATAACTTCAGAAGGTTCAATATTATCAAAGTACATGTTCCAGCCTGCAGCAGCAAAGGTGAGGGTGAGTTTTCTGCCGGTCTCATCCATTGCTTCGCGAATTTCTTTCATCAGGCTCGTAAAGTGCTCCCTGTCTTCCGGTCTGAAGGGGTTCCCTATACCCGGCAGACCGGGATATTCCCAATCCACATCCAGCCCGTCAAGATTATAGTTGTTAATGAACTCAATAACACTTTCAACAAAAATATTCCTGCTGTCAGGGTCGGCTGCCATATCGGAGAAACCTCCGGAACCACCCCAGCCGCCACAGGCTACCATGATTTTAAGCCCGGGGTTCTTCTCTTTTTGATCAACAAGATTTTTGAGTTTGTCTCCCATAGACTTATCTGGAAAAACCATCCTGTTGTCTATCACTTCAGTAAAAGAGAATATGATATGAGTGAGTTTTTCTACCGGGATATCTTGCGCCGGGTAGTTGTTTCTTGGCATATAATATGCCATAACAGGTATTGCCGGCTCTTGAATTGCCTGCTTCTTACGGCAGGAGGTAATGATCAATGCTGTGATAAGAATAGTAACAATGCTTAAGTTTTTCATAGCTGTTTCAGGATATAATTATTATATAAATTTACGAATAATAAATTACCTTGAGGTGTAGCTGCTCATTAATGTATACCTTTTCCTGTATCTGATATTGTTTTACCGTGGATCTTATGCAGCGATCAGAAAAAAATAATGTCTGTATTACAAAGCATTTGAATTTAGTTTTTATCAGAACCAAACAATACGATCATGAAAGTTGACCTTTATCCAAATGAAGTTGTTGTTAAAGCAGGAAATACGTCTTATAAAGTTAATGATAATAAGATACCCGGGAAACTGATTGTAACCAATCAGCGGGTATATTTTAAATCAATTGATAATAACACAAGTAACTATGATCTCGAAATAAGCCCCGGGAACATTTCTGATGTAATATACTTTGGAAACGGTTTATTTTCATCCAAAGGGCTTGATCTTCTTACAAATGACGGTAAAAGTTACCGCTTCTCCCTCAAAAAAAGAGACGAAATTGGACTGCTGATTAATAGTATGTATTAATGTAGCTCCATTTGGTCGCGTAATTTGTTCCCTGTCAGTAGCATTAAGCAGTATATGTTTTAAAAAATATTTTCCTCTCATAAGTTTTTTATAACTTACAGCAATAACCTGAAACCTAATTATTTTAATGTTATGAGACTAACAAAGAGCGTTGTTTGCTTACTCCTCGGAGTGATGTTACTATTTGCATCATGTTCTACAGGAAGTACAAAAAAAATAGGTGAAGACGAATACAGGCGTGCTGAAAAAATGCTTTCTGCATACACAGCAGATCTTGCATACGGAGTATCTGTAAATCCTCACTGGATTAACAATGATCATTTCTGGTATGCTAATAAGGTCAGGGAAGGAACAGAATTCATACTTGTAAATGCAGCTGACGGAACCCGCGAAAGGGCCTTCGATCATGATAAACTGGCTGCATTGCTGTCCGGTGAGATGGGAGAGGATACAGAGGCATTCAAACTGCCTTTCAATTATATCCGGTTCTCTGATGATATGCAATTGGTGTCATTCAGTGCCGGAGGAAAAAACTATAATTACAATATTTCTGAAAATACTCTCCTTCGTGATAATTCTGAAGATCACATGGTTAGTAATGCAATTATTTCACCGGATGGTAATAAGGCTGCCTTTATTAAAGATTATAATCTCTGGGTAAGGGATCTTACAAACGGACATGATAAGCAACTTACTTCTGATGGCAGGGAGGAACTTGGATATGCTACCAATAATGCCGGGTGGACAAGGAGAAAATCGCCCGTATTGCTTTGGTCCCCTGACTCGAAGATGATAGCTACTTTCAGGCACGACAGCCGTGGTGTTGGTAATATGTATCTTGCCACAACCAATGTAGGCCATCCCGAACCCGAAATATGGAAATACCCTCTGCCCGGCGACAGTGTTATATTCAGGATAGAGAGAGTAGTAATACATGTGGATATACCAAAAGTTGTTGACCTGGATATGAAAGCTGATCAGCACAGGTCAACAATAACCGATCATATTGCCACAAGAGGAGGTGAGTTTGCAGATGTTGAATGGAGCAAAGACGGATCAATGCTGGCTTTTGTTTCCACATCAAGAGATCATAAGCATGAAGTGTTAAGAGTAGCCGATCCTTTTACAGGTGAAGTAAGGGATGTTCTTGAGGAGACTGAAGAAACCTTTTTTGAATCGGGCTACAACATGATAAACTGGCACATATTACCGGAAACCAATGAGGTGATTTGGTATTCACAAAGGGATGACTGGGGACATCTCTACCTTTACGACCTGGAAACGGGAGAATTAAAAAACCAGATTACTTCAGGCGACTGGAAAGTGTTGCAGGTGCGTCATATAGACAGGGAAGAAAACAGGATATATTTTACTGCTGCCGGCAGGGAAGATGGCGATCCATATTTCAACTATTTATACAGCATAAATAAAGATGGCAGCGATATGAAGCTGCATACACCTGACAGTGCAAACCACGAGATATCAATAAGCCCCGGAGGAGATTATTTCGCAGATAGCTATTCGAGCCCTGTTGAACCGCCGGTAACAGTTCTCGGATCTTTCGATACTGAAGAAAGTATAGTGATTGAAGAGGCTGATATCTCAGATCTGCTGGCAGAAGGATGGAATCCCCCCGAACCATTCAGTGTTAAGGCAAGAGACGGGGAGACAGATCTTTATGGACTCATGTATAAACCGACAGATTTTGATCCTTCAAAAAAATACCCCATAGTTAACTATATCTACCCGGGCCCCCAATCCGGAAGTGTTGGTTCAAGAAGTTTTACTACGGCAAGAAGTGACAGGCAAGCTATTGCCGAGCTGGGCTTTATTGTTGTTGCCATAGATGCCATGGGTACCCCAATGAGATCAAAATCATTCCATGAAACCTATTATGGTAATATGGGAGATAACGGTCTGCCTGACCAGATAACCGGTATGAAGCAGCTTGCAGAAAGGCATAAGTGGATAGATATTGATAAAGTAGGAATATATGGCAGTTCAGGAGGTGGCTTTGCTTCAACTGATGCCATCCTGAGGTATCCTGACTTTTTCAAGGTTGCAGTTAGTTGTGCCGGTAATCATGACAACAGGAACTATGAAGACGACTGGGGTGAGAAATGGCAGGGATTGCTGGTTGAAAACGAGGACGGTACCACAAATTATGATAACCAGGCTAACCAGCTGCTGGCAGGAAATCTTGAAGGAAAGCTGCTAATAGCGCACGGAACAATGGATACAAATGTTCCCTATTATAATACTTTGCTGGTAGTAAATGAACTAATTGCAGCAAACAAGGACTTTGACCTTATTCTCTTTCCAAACAGGAGTCACGGTTTTAGCAATGAACCATATATGATGCGTCAGCGCTGGGACTATTTCGTGAAGCACCTTATGGGAGCAGACCCACCTGAAGAGTTTGAGTTTTCGGTTAATACATCAAGGCGCAGATAGCAGGTTTATATAGCAGAACCAGTTTCTGCAAATAATAATTAATATAATATCAACAAGAAATAACAGATATGAAAACAAATATCATTAAATCAATTTTTGTCCTTGCTACCATGTTCTTTATATCATCATGTGCAGAGCAGGAGGCACGAATCATCAAAAACGGTGCAGACAGGCTGGAAGCCTGGGAAACACATCTCGAAATGGAACAGGAATCTGACTTCAGTGACCTTCAGTGGCAGTTCGTGGGACCCACAAATACCAGCGGGCGAATGACTGATGCTGCCGTGTCACCGGACAAGGATTTTATACTTTCCGCCAGTGCATCAGGTGGAGTATGGAAAACTACTGATGAGGGTGAATCATGGACACCAATATTTGAAAAGCAATTATCATCCTCAATAGGTGATATTGCCATAGCACCTTCAGATAAAGATATAATATGGGTCGGAACAGGTGAGTCAAACCTGTTCAGGAGCTCACATGCCGGGTGTGGTATTTACAAATCAGAGGACGGTGGAGAAACATTTAAGCATATGGGCCTGGAGAATTCCAATACCATATCCAGGATAATTGTACATCCTGAAAATCCTGATATCGTTTATGTTGGTGTGTCAGGTAATGAATGGACCCCTAATGTAGAAAGAGGTTTTTATATGACTACGGACGGCGGACAAAGCTGGGAAGCCACACTTCAGATAGATGAACTAACCGGTGTGATTGATGTTGATATGGATCCCGTTAACCCAGATATCCTTTATGCTGCTACCTGGCAGCGAATAAGAAAAAAATGGAATGACCCCAGGACAGAGCAGGGTTATACTGGCTGTTCAATATATAAATCGGAAGATGGCGGACGGACCTGGACAGAGACAGATAGCGGACTGATGGCACCCGGATACAGGGGAAGGATAGGTATTGATATTTCTTACAGCAATCCGGATATTGTCTATGCTTATATTGATGATTATGAAGTTGTGCGTGAACCAACCGAAGAAGAAAAGAATAATGCCTATGGCCTGCCTTCATGTGGCTTTATCAGGGGAGCTCAGTTATTCCGCTCTGAAGATAAAGGTGAATCGTGGGAAAGAGTCAGTCCACTCGATAATAAAGTATTGCAGAGGCTATGTAATACTTACGGATGGGTCTTCGGCCAGATTACCGTAGATCCCACGGATGAAGACATAGTTTACTTACAGGGAGTATCAGTAGGCGTTACGAGGGACGGAGGAAAAACCTGGGAACGCTTCGGTAATCCCGGAGGCGATAATCATGGTATAAAGATAGACAGGGATGATAGTCGGAATATGATTGTTACCAATGACCAGGGTATTCATATTACTAAAGACGGGGGAGAGACATGGCTGAGTTCATATGAAAGATTACCAGCAGTACAGTTTTTTAATGTTAATTATGATATGGATGAACCATTTAAAGTGTATGGCTCGGTACAGGATCATGGCAGCCGGCGCGGAGAAGTTATACTTAAAAATGGCAGGGATAATATACCTGCGGTTGAATGGGAGAATGCTCCGGGAGGTGAAGGTAGTCACCATGCAATAGACCCTGAAGATCCCAATATCGTTTATTCCGCAGGATTCTACGGAACAATAAGCAGGTCTGATTATAATAATCCTGATACAACCAGGTGGACTAACAGTGAAGGAGAAGAGCAAATATTTATCAGACCATCACGTGAAAATATTCTCCCGGAAGTGAGTGAAGGAGATCCACCATTAAGAGGTCAGTGGCTGGCTCCTTTTATTATATCACCCCATAATTCGAATACTATTTATCATGGAATGCAATACCTCTTTAAGTCGACCGACAGGGGCGATACATGGGAAAAGATCAGCCCGGATCTCTCTCATAACAACCCCGATCACTTTGGTGATGTTAAGCACCAGGTACTGTCATCAGTTTCGGAATCTCCGCTGAAGCAGGGATTACTGTATGCAGGAACTGATGATGGCAGACTATGGGTGACCGGTGATGATGGTGGAGAGTGGACAGAAATAACGGTCGGACTCGTGGATGAGCGCTGGATATCAAGAGTGGTAGCCTCGGCATTCGATGAGGCAACTGTATATGTTACACAGAATGGTAAAAGAGATGATGATTTTAATGCCTATGTCTGGAAATCCGAAGATTATGGTCAAACCTGGGAGGATATATCCGGTAATATACCACTGGGTACTGTAAATGTAATAAGGGAAGACCCTGTAAACGAGGATATTCTGTATGTTGGGAATGATGTTGGTGTCTATGTCAGTAAGAGTGGTGGTAATAACTGGGAAGTTCTTGGAAGTAACCTGCCATCATGCTTCGTTCATGACCTTATTATTCATCCGCGCGATAATATTATTGTGATTGCAACACACGGCAGGGGAATGTATGCCATGGATGCAAATGACATTAATGGAGGAAGATAGCAGACCTGGTGTTGGCAACCTATATGGAATTTAAGCATTACAGGATTAGTTATAATACGGCCCCGGCCAGGGCTGAATGTAAAATTTAATAATTTTATATATTTTTGCTGAAGGGGAATTAATATAGTTATCAGAACATATTTATGAAAAGTATCTTTATTCAGAGCCGGAGAAAAAGTAAAAGGATTAAAAGTGTAAAAATAACACTAATATTAGGTAGTATATTAATATGCTTTTTTTCTTTTTCAGGTTTTCTAAAAGCACAGACCGGTACCATCACTAACCTTGCACTGTCTGCTACAGTATCAACCTCATATGTTTCGCCATGGGAGACACTGGCGGCTGTGAATGACGGTTATACACCTGCCAGTTCATCTGATTATGAGCACGGAGCCTATGGAAACTGGTCGGGTGAAGATGCTTATAATACATATAACTGGGTTCAGTATGAATGGGATCTTGCCAAACAAATATCATCAACAAGTATATACTGGTGGGATGACGGCGGAGGTATTGACCAGCCAACAGAAGCTTACGTTGAATACTGGAACGGTACTTCCTGGGTGCTGGCTGACTCAATCGGGTTAGACCTGGATACCTTTAATTCAATTGACTTAGATGTTTTAACCTCTAGGATACGGGTTTATATGAAGAGCGCCATGGCCACGGGCATACTTGAGTGGGAAGTAACCGGTATTGATCTTGGTCCCTGCGACCCGAGCGAGGTGGATGAGTATGTTATGATAAATGATGAAGAGATAAAGCATGATAATACTGCTAATATTATGGAAGGCGATTCTGTTTTATTCAGTCCGGAATCTGTTGAGGGGGGGTACATGGAGCTGGTCCGGCCCCGGTGGTTTTACTGCAAGCGGAAGGGAGTTGAAGATCAGGGATGCACAATATGATCAATCAGGGACTTATACTGTAACATACATTAATTCCTGCGGAGCGTTTACAAGCAGTTATTTTCATCTTACAGTGCATGATAATGATGATTTTTATGCCGAATATCAATGGAAATCTTATGAGCCTGGTTTAAATTATGATTTCAGGGATGAATTTCCCGATCTTACGGAGCCCCAGGAAATACTTGATGATTGCGAAGAGGTGGTTGGGACATATTCATCAGGCTGGTGGACATTCAGATGGGGACCAACAGCTAATTCACTTGTCACACTGGATGCTGTAATCCCAATGCTTGAGAGAATGAATACGGATTTTGCCTACTTCAGGGATGTCATGGGCTGGCCTCCTGACAAGAGGGCTAAGAATGGATACAAGAGTGCGATATATCTTTACGGATCTGGTCTGTGCACGGATGATGCTTCAAACACTGACCCGGGGGGCTGGCAAAGCTCCATAACATATGAAGGCGAGAGCTGGCCTATGGTTCTGATCTCTTATTACCCGGTTTATTGTTTCGATCCTTCCTGCACCTATGATGACAGGGAGTATCAGACCGGGGCGGTTGTACATGAAGGGATACACTCTGTGCTGGCTGATCTGCCAGGATGCCGCAATGCAGCATGGTTTCATGAGGGAGGTAACACCTGGCTTCAGCAGGAAGCTGATTCACGTCGTTCAGGCGATTACAGCAGTATGGGTTTTCTCAACGGTGCTTCTTTCATAGCCCCTTTTATGCCTATTGAATGTTACAGCGGCTGGCTGCAGGATGGTAGTTTTGGTGGGCCATCGGCTGAGGGCGTGAATATGTTTGAAGGAAGCACCCAGGTATGCACCTGGAGAAATCTTCTCGGAGGGGTGCAATACAGTAATGTTTTTCCAACCTTCCTGGGACAGACACTTGGCCTTGGTAGTGTGCCATGGATCTGGAGGTATTGTCCTTCCCGTGTTCTCGAAGGTATGGCCGATGGCCTGGGTGATTCACAAACCAGGCGTTTGATAAGTGAGTACAGGGCAAAACAGGCATTGATTGACATGGGTGAATGGACATCTGCGATAAAAAATCTGATAGATACACAATTCGGCACCTCGATAAAATCAGACTGGGAACCATCCTGGCTTAATCCACCGGCCTGGTTTGCCACCCCTTATGTGGAGACTACTATTGATGGTGATGGGATGCTTAGTCCTGATCCTGAAACAACACCCGGCTGGTCAGGAGCAAACCAGGTACCACTGGTGGTAAATAGTGATAGTGTTACTGTTAATTTCATTCCAAAGGCAGCAAATATGACCTGCCAGTTATGTTACAGGACCAGGGATGGTCAATTAGTTTACAGTACTCCGGTTTATGGGGGAAACTGCAGCCTCAGGCTGGATAAAAGTCCTGCTAATAATGTTGTTTTTGCCGTAATCACCAATACTGATTATGTTTACGAGGGTGAGAAAACACGAAAAGCACATTATGATTACAGACTGCAGTTAGTTGAAGGCCTTGCAGGTGCGGCAGATCCGCAAAAAAGATGGTATGACTGGACAAAGACTATAACACCCTCGGTTTCTGTGGAAGATATTCCTGCCGGTCCCGGTGCGATTATTTATCCTAATCCGGTTGCCAGTACCGGTAACATAAATATTGATTTTACAGAACCGTTGAGCGAGAAAGTAAATTTATCTGTAATGACCCTTACAGGTGCTTTGGTATATGAAGACCTGGTTACGGGGAATACATCTGTCAGCACTACAGAATTTCCGGGCTCGGGGCTTTATATTATTTCTCTCGATAACGGCAGTTCACAGAATTATTATAAGTTATTAGTCAGATAGAACCGTTATTTATCAATGCCTTATTCTAGTAATAATTCCTGTTCTTTATGCAGGAGTCTTAATCGTTGATTATAACTATTGAAAATGATTTCATAAATTTGTTAGAAGATATGATTTATGCGCAGATCTTTACTTTTAACGGTTATAACAATCATGTGGCTGATGTCCGGCTGTTCGGTCAGCAGGGACGTTATCCCTCAGGATCAACTGATAATAACACGTAAGTATGTGGGTAACCTGCTTGACTATCGCCGTATAGAGGGAGAATTATTACTCAACCCTGATATTATGTGGCTAAAAACAAGCCTTGAATCCGAATTTGGGAAAATAGGAATATACCTGAGAGGAGACCTGGAGTTGATTTTGAATGACAGGATTTACATTCGTCGTACACATACAGAGCATCCCGGTATAAATCACTATAGCTACACCCTGGAATCCTCTGATGGGGAAATTTTTTACAGGCTTCATAGCTTTAGAAAGAAGGGTAAGACAGTACTGCCTGAAGCAGTTTTCTGATTTATTATACTAGCTTGCATTAATTAGCAGGAGCAAAAAGACTATTCTGTAATTCATGGAATTGTTTTTGCAAATCGGATTACTGGGACTATTTAATCAGAGATCTGAAAGATAATGGCGAAAATCATTGTAATCTGTCGTCATGCTATCTGACTGGCTCTTTTTACCTGTTTCACTGAAGTGGGATGGCAGCTTAACGTAATTTCTTATTTTCTCCGGTATTACATCCATAAATTTTACCGGGTGGGCCGTGGCAATGAAAAAACCGTGCCTGCCTGAATTTTTCAGAGCCATGTATGCCGTTGCACTGTGAGGATCAAGTATATAACCTGTGTTATCATGAACATATGTAATACCCTCTATAATCTCCTTATCTGAAAAGGTATAAGCACTGAGCATTGATCTGAGTTGTTCGTGGGATCCTCCCATGTATTTCATTCGTTCAAAATTTGAAGGATCGCCTACATCCATTGCATTTGCAACCGTTGGCACCGATTTACGGGGTAAGTAGTTCCCTGTCTCCAGGTATTCAGGAACCGTATTGTTGATATTTGATGCGGCAATAAACCCTCCGGCTTTAATACCTGAATTATGGGCAAGCATGCCGGCTGTTAAATTCCCGTAATTGCCACTGGGAACAGCGATTAGCGGTAATGTGTCTTGATGTGCCTTTTGCCATTGCAAGAGGCCCCAGTGATAGTAAAACGACTGAGGAAGCCATCTGCCGATGTTAATTGAATTCGCTGAACTCAGCCTGATCTTTCTTCTGAGTCCCTTATCGTTGAAAGCATTTTTTACCAGTCTCTGGCAATCATCAAAATTGCCTTTAACAGCAAGACAATTAATATTATCACCAAGAGTGGTAAACTGTCTTTTTTGAAATTCGCTGACCTTACCTTCTGGATAAAGAACGGTTACCCTGATATTCTCAACACCGTGAAATGCAGATGCTACTGCACCACCTGTGTCTCCGGAAGTTGCTACCAGTATGTTAGTTTCTTCATTATGCTTGTTCAGAACTGGCATTAATCCTGCCATAAACCTGGCTCCTACATCTTTAAAAGCAAGGGTGGGACCATGGAATAATTCAAGTACATAAATATTGTCCTCTATCTTTTTAAGGGGTATCTGGAAATTAAAAGCTGATCTTGTCAGTTTTTTTATCTCCTTATCCTCAAGCTCACCGGAAAGATAAGGAAGGGAATCAGAAAAGGCAAGATCTTCAAATGATTCTGGTTGGGCAACCAGGTTATATGCACGGGGGTAGTATGAGGGCATAAACAAGCCGCCATCAGGTGCAAGTCCGGCATTTATTGCTTCTTTTAAACCATAGAGAGTTTCAGGGTTCCTTGTACTGCAAAATTTCATTTAATCAACTTCTTATATCTCACATACACCATTTTTACTAATGGGAGACACCCACGACTGGCATTTATGACCCGTTTCCATAACAGCCATGACCATTGCTTCTTTAATCTCGGTTGCTGTTGTCTTATCAGTTGACAGGGCGAAAACCGATGGTCCGGAGCCTGAAATATTACATCCTAAAGAATTCTTGTTCAATGCTGCCTTACGGATATTATCGAATCCCGGAATCATATCCTTGCGCCTGGGTTCAGCAATAACATCAACCATTGACCTTCCTATAAGCTCGTAATCGTTCATCATAAGACCTGCTACAAGTCCTGCTGCGTTACCTGTTTGTGTTATGGTATCTTTCAAGGAATTTGATTTGTTAAGTACTGATCTGCCCTTTTTAGTGTCGATTGAAATATCCGGGAAAACAATTGAGCAGTAAAGGGTTTCAGGATAAGGAATCTCGATTATATCAAGGGGGTGATATGACCGAATAATTACAAATCCTCCAAGCATGCAGGGAGCAATATTGTCGGCGTGAGCAGAGCCGCTTGCAAGTTTTTCCCCTTCACGAGCATAATCGATCAGTTCTTTTTTGATGAGCGGACTGCCCAGCAGTTTATTGAACCCATAGGCCACGGCCACAGAACTGGCTGCACTTGAGCCAAGGCCGCTACCGGGATTTATTTTTTTTCTGAACCTTATGTTCATACCGATATCAACGCCCAGTTCTTTTTGCAGGGCTTTAATAACCGGGTATATTACGTTATCTTCAATTTTCTCCGGAAGAGCTGCTCCGGTAAGATTTTCCACGTTCAGGCGGGAATCATTTCTCAATTCCATTTCAAGTATGTCGCCTGCACCTTCTATAGCAAATCCCATTATATCAAATCCACTTCCTACGTTTGAAACAGTAGCGGGTGAAAATACCCTGATACTTTTTCCCTGGTTTATTGTAGTCATTAACGGTTTCTAGTTTACTTATCGCTGCCCTGCTTCATCTTAATAACTATTACTCCGTTTGAGCCCCTGGCCCCGTACATACTTGCCGATGCACCTTTTAGCACAGAAATTGAGGCAACATCGCTAGGCATGATATGAGAAATCGATCTAATCGGGGAGCCGTCAACTACAAACAATGGCTGATTACTTTGATTGAAAGAACCAGGGCCACGGATAGTAATACTTCTGCCCACAACATTTACCCCTGGAATTTCTCCTTTGATCATCTGGTAGATATCATCGTAGTAGGATTCTTCTCCCTTTTTTGATTTAACAACACCAATATCAGAAGTTAGCTTATCTGCACGGCTTTTAAAATATCCCAGGTCAACCATTTCCTCTTCACTAACCGATATTTTGGCATTGAGGCTGTCAAGTGTCTCCGACAGAGTCAGGTCATATCTCTTTTTATTAGTAATGTCCGTTTCGGCGAAGCGGTTATCAATAGTATATATTGCTATCTTCTCTGAGCTCTCAGGTATCCTGATCCTGAACCTGCCGTTTGTGTTTGTTTTTTTGGTTAGTATTTCGCCATCAATAAAAATAAAAGCGTTAGCAACAGGCTTGTCATTTGCTGTTGTTACCTTGCCCTTAATCCTTATCATTTCCTCTTTTTCCTGAGCCACTCCATTAAGGTGCACAAGTAAGAGGGGTACTATTAGTAATATTTTCCATTTCATATCAGTAATATTTATGTTAATTCAAAGTTATGAAATTTATGCACAAAATGCAGTGCGTGAGTATATTTAACAATTATTAGTAATCATTGCTTCTGCAAAGAAAACCAAATTCATACATTTACATTAAATAAAAATGATGCCAAAGTCTAATTAATTCAAATAAACATGAGAAAAATTATCCTGTCGTTAATCCTGTTGTTACCATTTTGCCTGTATGCCCAGGAGACATCTTTTACTACCCAGGATGTTCTGAATGTAAAATCCTTCAGGCAGCAGGCTTGCATATGTTGCTTATGAGGATCAAAAATTTAATCTCTACATATACGATAATAAAAGGACAGGATAGGAGAATCGCTTTGGGATGCTCCCCTTAAATATTTTGCTACAACTGCGGTTCTGTATGCCGACAGGATAGAAACGCCGCATTTGTTGCTGACCGGTGAAGGCGACTGGAACGTGCCGGCACTTAACACGCGCGAATTGTATTATGCGATGCGCAGACTTGGAAAGAAAGTTGTATGGGTAAATTATGTTAAAGGAGGACACGGCGCAGGCATGGCAAGTAACGAGGCTGATTTCCATGACCACTGGAAGCGTATGATCAACTGGTACAGTACTTATTTTAATAAGGAAGAGGAATAAGATATTGCATTATTGCGTGGTATGTTATAACTTGTAATCTATGTATACCAGTAGGTTATGAGATGTATGAAACAAATACTCTTTTTTCTTTTTCTCCTGCCATTGCTGAATTCCTGCGCAGCACAGGACGATTATGCCACAGCCAGGAGCAACATGGTAAGAGACCAGATAAGGGAAAGGGGGATAAGTGACAGCAGGGTCATAAGGGCAATGAAGAAGGTCGAAAGGCATCGCTTTGTTCCTGATCGTGCAAAAAATCTTGCCTATATTGATAGTCCCCTGTCTATAGGAGAAGGACAGACAATATCCCAGCCTTTTATTGTGGCCTTTATGACAGAGCAGCTTTACCTGAGACCTGGCATGAAAGTGCTTGAGATAGGTACGGGGTCAGGCTACCAGGCAGCAATACTGGCTGAGATTGTTGCCGAAGTATATACAATTGAAATAAATGCAAAACTGGGAAAAAGCGCAGCAAAAACATTATCAGAACTTGGATATGATAATGTCTTTGTGAAAATAGGTGATGGATACCTGGGTTGGGAGGAGCATGCTCCTTTTGATGCAATTATTGTTACCTGTTCGCCCAATGAAATACCCGGACCTCTTAAGGATCAACTGGCCGAAGGAGGAAGAATGATAATACCAGTGGGAGGTAAATATATTCAGTCGCTGGTACTTAATCGCAAGAAAAACGGTAAAGTAAAACAGCATAGCATTCTCCCGGTACGCTTTGTGCCAATGATAGATAGCACCGGGAACAGGTATTAGCAAAAAAAACAGTTTGAAGAAATAAACGTTAATATTACATTTTTTTTAATTTTGAATGTTTCAATAACCAAAATAATCATGAATAAAATTAATCTGAGAACCTTTATAATAGTGGCTTCATTCCTAGCCATTGCAGGTTGTAAACAGGAAATAAACGAAGAATATAAAATGACAAGAGAAAATTTCGGAGAAGTGGAGGGCCAACAGGTTGAGTTGATTAGCCTCACTAATAGTAACGGTAATACCGTAAAATTAACCAACTATGGCGCAACCCTTACATGGCTTGAGGTGCCTGATAAAAATGAAAAAAAGGAAAATATAACTTTTGGATATGAAACACTTGAAGGTTACCTGAACGGAGATCCCTATTTCGGTTCCGTGGTAGGAAGATATGCCAATAGGATCGCAGAAGGAAGGTTTCCTCTTGATGGCGAAGAGTACCAGCTGGCAATAAATAATGATCCCAATACCCTGCACGGAGGACCCGGAGGGTGGCATAGCGTAGTATGGAATACTGAAATAATTGAAAAAGAAGGTGAAGAGCCGTCAGTTAAATTTACCTACCTGAGCCCTCACATGGAAGAAGGATATCCCGGGGAAGTCAGGGCTGAAGCAAAATATACCTGGACAGATAATAATGAGCTTGTTATTGAGTATAAATGTACCACGGACAGGAAAACAGTACTTAATATTACAAATCATGCTTATTTCAATCTGCATGGTGCCGGCAATGGCAATATACTGGATCATGAACTGATGATAGCAGCAAGAAAATTCACACCGGTAGATAAAAACCTGATCCCATCGGGAGAACTCAGGAATGTTGACGGCACACCCTTTGATTTCACTGAATCACATACTATCGGAGAACGTATTGAAGATGACTATGAGCAATTGAGACTGGGACTGGGCTATGATCATAATTTTGTCCTGGATAATAAATCAGAGCCTGATGCAGTGGTTTATGAACCTGAATCAGGCCGGGTGATAGAGATGATTACAGATCAGCCGGGCGTACAGTTTTATTGTGGTAATTTTCTCGATGGAACACAGCTTGGACATGACGGGAAAACCTATGAGTACAGGAGCGGACTCTGCCTGGAGACACAGCATTTCCCCGACAGTCCTAATCAACCCGAGTTCCCGTCAACATTACTGGAGCCGGGCAAACCCTTTACTTCTAAAACCGTATACAGATTTTTTGTGAGAGATAAGTAATAAATACCGAATACTGAATATAGAATAAGGAATGCAGAATTTCGCTATTCGCTTTTCTTCATTCGATTTTCGCTATTCTCAGAATTCCTGCATTATGAAAATCATTCATGCTGTCTTAGCCTTATTGTTGATAACTGCCTGCTTATCTGCCCAGGAAAGGGACTTCCGTAACCCTGATCTTAGTTTTGAAGAAAGGGTTGATATACTTGTGTCTCAAATGACAATACAGGAGAAAGCTGAGCAGTTATTGTATAATGCTCCGGCTATACCAAGGCTGGGGATCCCTGCGTATAACTGGTGGAATGAAGCTCTGCATGGTGTTGCACGCTCAGGATGGGCCACTGTATTTCCCCAGTCTATTACACTGGCAGCTTCATGGGATGAGGACCTGATGTTTGAAATAGCAAGTATTATATCTGATGAAGCCAGGGCTAAGTACCATGATTATCAGCGAAGAGGCATGACAGGTATATACCAGGGTCTTACATTCTGGTCGCCCAATATTAATATTTTTCGCGATCCAAGGTGGGGCAGGGGACATGAGACTTACGGAGAGGATCCATATCTTACGGGTAGACTGGGCCTGCAGTTTGTCCTTGGAATGCAGGGAGACGATCCGAAATATCTGAAAACAGTTGCAACAGCCAAACATTATGCGGTTCATTCCGGACCGGAACCGCAAAGGCATGAATTTGACGCACGCGTGTCAGAGGCGGATCTCAGGGAAACATATCTTCCCGCTTTTGAAACCCTGGTTAAAAAAGGTAATGTGCAATCCGTGATGGGTGCTTACAATATGTTCCGTGGTCATCCCTGCTGCGCAAATGAAGAATTATATGACATATTACGCAATGAATGGGGTTTTGACGGTTATATTGTTTCAGACTGCTGGGCAATTTCTGATTTCCACCGCTTCCAGGATTATACAGATGGCCCGGCTGAATCAGCTGCAATAGCTGTAAAGAGGGGGACAGACCTTAACTGTGGTGTTACATACTCCCATTTATTGGAAGCAATTAACAAAGACCTGCTCAAAGAATCAGACCTGGACAGGGCTGTCAGCAGAATAATGATGGCCCGTTTCAAACTGGGAATGTTCGACCCTGACAGCCTGGTTAATTATGCAGACATACCCCTTAGTGTTAATTGCAGCGATTACCATAAAACTGTTGCCAGGCAGGCAGCCAGAGAGTCTGCAGTATTGCTTAAAAACAATGGAGTATTACCCATGGAGAGAAAGCCCTGTACAATTGCAGTGATAGGACCTAATGCTGATAATTTCGAAGCCCTGATAGGTAATTATAACGGTATCCCTGTTGACCCGGTTACAGTGCTGAAAGGAATAAGGAATAAGGTAGGTGCAAAAACAAAAATTTTATATTCAGAAGGCAGTCATCTCGCAAAAGGAATACATAACCTGGAACCAATTCCCGGGAATTATTTATTTACAGAAGAGGGAAAACAGGGAGTATATGCAGAGTATTATGATAATACAAACTTTGAAGGCAACCCGGTTTTTTCCCGAACAGATGATAATATAGAGTTTTACTGGGAAACCTACAGCCCGCATCCTGATATACCACATGATAACTGGTCGGTGAAATGGAGATGTAAACTGCTTGCACCCGAAACAGGTACTTATTACCTGGGTGGCTGGGGATCCTCGCACTATGACCTTTTTATTGAAGGAGAAGAATTTATTACATATAGGGGAAGCCACCATGCTTTTCACCATGAAAAAGAAATTTTCCTGGTAGAAGGCAAAGAATATGATGTTGAATTGCGGTACCGTAATATAAGCGGGGATGCAGATATTAAACTGTTGTGGTCAGAACCGCAAGAAGATATGCTGTCTTCAGCAGTAAGAACAGCTGAAGCTTCAGATCTGGTAGTCCTTGTACTGGGCCTCTCGCAAAGACTTGAGGGAGAAGAGATGTCGATTGAAATAGAGGGCTTCAGCGGAGGAGACCGCACAAACCTTAAACTTCCTGAAGTTCAGCGTGAGCTTTTCAGTCAAATTGAAAGAACAGGCAAACCTGTTGTTGTAGTGCTTATGAATGGCAGCGCACTGTCAATAAATGAAATTGACAAAAAGGCTGATGCAGTTTTGCTTGCCGGTTACCCCGGACAGGAAGGCGGCAATGCTGTGGCAGATATCCTGTTTGGCGATTATAACCCTGCAGGCAGATTGCCTGTTACCTGGTACAAATCCGTAGATCAACTCCCGGCTTTTGAGGATTATGATATGAAAGGCAGGACATACCGTTATTTTGAAGATGAACCGCTATATCCTTTCGGCTATGGGTTAAGCTATACCTCATTTGAATATACTAATCTTGAATTGCCTTTAAAGGCAAAAATTGGTGAAGAGGTCAAAGTTGAAATTTCTGTCCGGAATACAGGTCAGCTTCCCGGGGATGAGGTTGTACAACTATATTTGAAAGATATTGAAGGATCAACCCCTCGTCCCATCACAGAATTGAAAAGGTTCAGAAGAATATATCTTCAGCCCGGAGAATCGAAGTGCCTAACATTTAAATTGAAGGCTGATGACTTCTCTATGATTAATGAGAAAGGCGAAAGAGTTCTTGAAGAGGGAGAGTTTGTGATTTATATGGGAGGCAGCCAGCCGGAATTTATGGGTAAGGATAAATTAAGACCTGATAATATTCAATCCGGTACCATAAATATCAGTATGTAGGTTTAAGGCCGGAAAGGGAATAAATCAACCCGGTTAATTAAAGTATATATATAAGATTTTTCTTTTTTCCTTTTGAAAAACAAAAAATGTCTCATACATTAGCTGATGAAAAATAAATGTAAAAAACACACTTTTAAAGTGTCCGGTTCTGAAATTAACATGAATCTTTATGCCGGCATTCTGTTGTCAGATATTGGTTCTCGAGTTTAGTCTACACAAAATCAGTAGTATAGGTTAAAAAGTTATAGTTGTTAAGAAGAAAATCAGATAAAAAATGAATAATTAGTAAAGTGTATATAATACACTAAAAATATCACTATTCAATCAACCAAAATTTAATGAATCATGAAAGAAAACATTAAGAGTATTATGAAGAGGCTTTTGGATCAGCAGAAGCTTCTTCTGGTTCTTATGCTGATTTTTTGCAGTGTGACTGCACTGCATGCACAGCAAAGAACAGTAAGCGGTACGGTTACCGATGAAAACGGTGAGCCTATTGCCGGAGCTACTGTCCTGGTAGAAGGAACCTACAGGGGGGTAAGCACAGATCCGGATGGTAATTTTGAGATTGCCGTTAACCCTGAAGACAGTTACCTGCATATTTCATTTGTAGGGATGAAAGAGCTGCGACTTGAGCTTGGTGATGCCTCAGAATATGATGTAAGTCTCGAGTATGACGTACTGGGGCTGGATGAAGTAGTCGTAGTTGGATACGGAACACAAAAGAAGGGTGATGTTACCAGTGCCATTTCATCGGTAAAAGCTGATGAATTTGTTAAGGGAGCCAATGTGGATGCAGCCCAGCTTGTACAGGGCAAAGTAGCCGGTCTTGCTGTTGTAATGCCGGATGGTGATCCAACATCGGGATCTCAGATCATGTTACGAGGAACAAGCTCGCTGAAGGGCGGATCAACTCCATTGGTATTGATAAATGGTGTGCCTGGCAGCCTTCAGACCGTGGCGCCGGAGGATATAGAGTCCATCGATGTGCTAAAAGACGGGTCTGCTGCTGCAATCTATGGTACCAGAGGCACTAACGGTGTGGTTATTATTACTACAAAAAGCAGCCAGTATGAAGCTGAGCCAGAAGTAGAATACACAGGGTATACGTCTGTATCTCATATCTCAAACAACAATAAGGCTGATTTTATGCTCGCTGACGACCTCAGGCAAAGATGGGATGAAGGTTATTCATTTACCGGGGCAAATCTCGAGGACTTTGGTGAATCAACCGACTGGGTTAATGAAATTACCAGGACAGGTATTACTCATTCTCATAACGTAAGTTTAAGGGGAGGGAGTAAAACCAGTAATTATGTTGCTTCAGTAAATTACAGGGATCAAAAGGGAACATTTATCGGAACAAACAACAATACCATAAATGGTCGCCTGGATCTGAATCATATGATGTTCGATGGAAAACTTAAGTTTAACCTGTCAACAATTCTCAGTGAGCAAAAGTATGATGCAAACGGGGATGGTTATGGTTTCAATACAAGGGCATACCGTTATGCCGTGAACCGTAATCCGACAGAGCCCATTTATGACGATGGTGATGCTAAATGGTTTGAGAGAAATGTTTACAGGTATGATAACCCGGTTGCCCTTATTGAGGAAACAATAGGACAGAATCTTTATCGCAGGGTAAGGTTTTCCGGTAGTGTTATTTATTCACCTGTTCCCGGGCTGGATATAAAAGGTATGTATACAAAGAGAGGTAATTCTGAGATCAGGGGATATTACGAGACTAAAGACAATGTTTCAACAACCAAATATGGAAGGAACGGATATGCTTCGAGGGGAGCAAATGATTATATTAATGACCTTGGCGAGATTACAGTAACATATAATAAAAGCTACGGAGATCACAGGATAAATGCTCTTGCGGGCTATAGCTATGAAAGCCAGACCAGTGAAGGCTTCTGGATGCAGAACTGGGATTTTCCAACGGATGCTTTTTCCTATAATAATATGGGTACAGGTTTTGCACTCACAAGAGGAGAAGCCCCCCATTCCAGCAGTAAGTCAATGCAAAAGCTCATTGGCTTTTTTGCCAGGGTGAGTTATAATTATGCAGATAAATACATGGCCATGCTGAGTATGAGGCGGGAAGGGTCTTCGAAATTCGGAGAAGATAATAAGTGGGGTAACTTCCCCGGAATATCACTAGGATGGAAGATTGACAATGAACCCTTTATGGAAAATGCTGTCCTGATCGATAACCTTAAACTGCGGGCAGGGTTTGGTATCACGGGTATTGACATTCTTAGCCCATACCAGTCGCTTAGCAGCCTGGATTATTCAACCGGTGCTGCAATGCTTTATAACGGTACATGGGTTTACGGACTTACTCCTTCAAGAAACCCGAATCCAAACCTCAGGTGGGAGAGAAAGGAAGAATACAATATAGGACTTGACTTTTCATTTGCAGGAGGAAGAATTGGTGGTTCTGTCGATGCTTATACCCGGCTGACAAAAGATATGCTATGGGATTATTCGGTACCGGTTCCGCCATATTTGTTTGGCACAATAACAGCTAATGTGGGCCAGATAAGGAACAGGGGTATTGAAGTTTTATTGAACTTTGTGCCAGTAAGATCCGCAAACCTTGAATGGAGATCAGATATTACATATTCAACAAATAGTAATAAACTGATATCCCTGAATAATGAACAGTTTCAGACTACCAATGACTTTTTCTATGCCGGTCATACAGGTGAACCTATTCAGACAGTTACCCACAGGATAGACATAGGAGGTCCTATCGGTAATTTCTGGGGCCTTAAAGTGGTTGATATTGATGAAGACGGCATATGGATAGTTGAAACACCCGATGGAGAACTTATATCAGCAGCGGATGCATCCGATGCGGATAAGCAGGTTCTTGGCAACGGACTTCCAAGTCATTACCTGAGCTTCAATAATAGTTTTACTTACAAAGGATTTGACCTTAACATTAATATGAGGGGTGCATTCGGATTCCAGATCCTTAACTTCCAGAGAATGTATTATGAGAATCCTACAATCAATTATAATATGCTGAATTCAGCATTTGATGAAGTTTATGGTAAAGAAGTGCTGCAGGATGTTCAGAGATTTGTGAGTTATTATATTGAACAGGGCGATTATATGAAACTGGATAATATAACACTGGGTTACACATTCAACACGGACAACCTTAATGCAGTGAAAAGATTCAGGGTATATGTTTCAGGAAGAAACCTTGCAACCATTACCGGCTATAAAGGAATGGACCCTGAAGTGAATATAAGAGGACTTAGTCCAGGCAATGACAGCAGGGATAAATATCCAACTGTTACAAGCTATACATTTGGTATTAACCTTACCTTCTAATAAACATGAGAACAATGAAAATATTCAGATACTTTATAACGACAATTATCCTTTCAGGACTGATCTTTTTCAGTGGCTGTACGGATTTGAACGAGATAGTCTATAACGAGGTTACGGAGGATAGTTTTGATCCTACCACAGATGATCTTGCTGCTCTTATTGCAACCGGCTATGCCCCACTGAGATATATAATGGGATGGCAGGGACTTTTTGATTTGCAGGAAGAACCTGCTGATGTTATGGTTACACCAACAAGACCCAACGGATGGGATGATGGAGGAACATACAAGAGGATGCACTGGCATACCTGGAATACACAGCAGTGGCAGCCCAGGAACACCTGGAGAACCTGCTATAATGGTATTAACAAAGTTAACCTGGTAATGAAGCAGATCACTGAAGGACTTGTGCCGGTGGATGACGAACTGAAGCCAGGCTTCCTTGCTGAACTCAGGGCTTTGCGTGCATTATGGTATTCCATTCTTTGTGATACCCACGGAAATGTGCCTCTGATTACATCATTTTCTGATGAAGTACCACAGCAGGCATCGAGGTCAGACGTATATAACTTTATAGTTGATGAACTCACTGATCCGGAAGTTATCGATAACCTGAGCGAGGATATTTCGATGAAAACTTACGGACGAATGAATAAATGGGCTGCTTATACACTGCTGGCAAGAGTATATCTTAATGCAGAAGTATATACGGGAACTCCCCGGTGGCAGGCTTGTATAGATGCATGTAATGAGGTTATTGCGGATGATAAATACATGCTTGCTGATAATTACAGGAGTATATTTGCCGTTAATAATGAATCCTGTCCGGAGATCATTTTTGCTGTGCCCTATGATAATATTTATGCCAGGCAGTGGAATATGCATATGAAAACCCTGGCTTCACAGAGCAGGGAAGTGTTTGATATGGAGGCTACTCCATGGGGCGGGGCAGCTGCTAACCCACAGTTTATTGATACTTATCATCCTGAGGATACAAGACTGGAAGATACCTGGCTGATGGGTCAGCAATATACTCCCTCAGGAGATTCAGTGTATATAAATAAACCCGATAAACCGCTGAATTTTACTAACACATTGGAGAGCCTTTTCTGGACTGAAGAATATGAAGGTTACAGGGTTGGTAAATATGAAATAGAAATTGGCTGTAAATCATCCATGAGTAATGACTTTCCTTATTTCCGTTTTGCTGACGTTCTTATGATGAAAGCAGAATGCCTGATGAGACAGGGACATGAAGACCAGGCTGCATTGCTGGTGACAGAAGTAAGGCAGAGAGCTTTCGAAGATCCTTCGCTGGCTGAAGTAACAGGAGCTGAATTGCTCGATGATACCTCTTTTGAAAAAGGTACAATTGATGAAAATGGTAATATAGATGAACCGGGATTGCAGGCACCATTGCAGTACGGAAGATTCCTTGATGAACTGGGATGGGAGTTTGCCGCTGAAGCTCGCAGAAGAACGGACCTTATAAGGTTCGGGAAGTTTACAAAGTATAACTGGTACAACCATGTTCCTGTTGGAGATCATACAAAGCTGTTTATTATAGGTGAGGCTGAACTTAATACTAATCCAAACCTTCAGCAGAATCCTGGATACTAGTTGAGAATAAGAGTAATTTTTTGATTAGGTTTAATTTGGGTAATTTAAGCCGGGAAATTTTTCCCGGCTTTTTTATTGCAGAACTTATTTTCATGATTTATAAATAAGCACGAAGAGACATAATTTTTTTTAATTTCTATAGCTTATTAAAAAATGTTTTGTATATTGCCAGCATGTATTAAGTGTATTAATTACATTTATATATCTTAAACAAATGATGCTTCAGAGTTTATAACCGAATATCAAAGGAGGTCATTATCGGATAATATTAACAAACTAATTGTGAAAGCATTTAATTGACTAATTGTAAAATGTTAAGAGATAAATTTATAAGTGTAAATAAAACATTAAAAAATATTTGTAACTAACCCTAAATATTATTCTAAAAAAGTGCAGTTATGACATAGTATTACATGTTGGAAAAAGTGGTAATAATAAGAAGCTCTCCGGAGTAACAAAGTTTTTACCATTTGGATTACCCGAGATAAGTTATTGATAAATAATTAATTTAAACCTATTAAGTATGAAACCTGGATTACAAGGGAAATTAAAATTACTGTTGTTGTTGGTCTTCCTGGTCCCGGCCACATTAATGGCCCAGGTAAGGACAATTACGGGTACCGTAACAGATGAGGGGGGAGAGACTCTTCCCGGTGTTTCGGTTATTGTGGTTGGAACTACCAGGGGAGTATCAACAGACATGGATGGAAATTATTCCATCCAGGCATCTACCGGTGAAAAGCTGGAATTCTCTTTTGTGGGAATGGAAACACAATCTCTTACCATTGAAGAGAATCAGTCTGTAATCGATGTTACCCTCAGCTCTGCAGTTGAAATACTGGATGAAGTTGTGGTAGTTGGTTATGGTGTCCAAAAGAAAGAAACCATTGCCGGTGCAGTTTCACAGGTAAGTGGTGACAAGCTTATGGATGTAAAAATGGGAGGAAGTCTTGAAAATACCCTGCAGGGGAATCTCCCTGGCCTGGTTGTTGTTATGCAGGACCCGACCCCCGGTGAAGAAGCAAATTCAATTACAATGCAGATAAGGGGTGGTGCCTCTATGGGCAATAACTCTCCCCTGATTCTGGTTGATGGTGTGGAAAGGTCATTTTCAAACCTTGATCCCAATGAGATTGCTTCAATATCAATTCTGAAGGATGCATCAGCTACTGCCGTATATGGTGTTAAAGGGGCTAACGGTGTTATTATTGTAAACACCAAGCGTGGACGAAAAGGCGCTGTCGAGCTGGATTTTTCTGCTATGACATCTATAAAAAGCCCGACGCGTTTGCCTGAATACATGAATGCCTATGAGACTCTGGAGCTCAGAAATGAAGCGTATAAAAATGATGGTATGTGGGACAGGATCATATCAGATGAGGCCCTTGAACACTACAGGTTACAGGATGCACCATATTTATATCCTGATTTTGACTGGATGGACTTTTACTTTGGTTCAGCAGTTGACCAGAATTATAACCTGAATGCCAGGGGTGGTAATGATTTTGTTCAGTATTTTGTATCTGTCGGATACCTGACTGAAGGGGATGTTTTTAAAGTGGGTGATGTATTTCCCTACGATTATGATGGCAGGAATGCTCATTACTGGCACAACAGGTACACTTTCAGGAATAATCTCGATTTTAACCTTACCAAAACAACTGAACTTGCAGTTAACCTTGGAGGATACCTTAAAGTGTGGAATAAACCTGAGGACTATTATACCCAGGAAACCTGGTTTGAATCGGTAACAACAATGCCTTATTATCCGGAAGAAGCTGTAGAGAAGTACCCGGATCCTTTGATCCCTTATGATCAGGAAGGTAAGAGACCTTTTATTAAACCGGACCAGGGACAGGTCAGGTTGATGTGGTTAGGCGGTCGAGGATTTCACAGGATGAAGAGTAATGAAGTTACTTCTGACATTGATCTCACACAGAAGCTGGATTTTATTACTGAAGGCCTTTCTGCATCAGTTGGATATTCATATACTGGGAATGTTGATTATCGCCAGGTTTTCTTCCTGAGTGACTACATGGCATATAATCTCAATCCTACTGACAGCACTTGGACCCGCTACGACTTTAATGGTAATGTTAATTACGACAAGCCTCAGCCTAAACTTGATGTTTCTGCCGATGAACAGTTACGGGGAACTTTCCGCAGCCATTATTATAATGCACAGCTTAATTATGACAGGTCGTTTGGAAATCATAATGTATCCGCTGTAGGAGTATTTAGCAGAAGACAGGCCCAGTATTCCGCAAATTTCCCGAGTTACGAGGAGAACTGGGTCGGAAGGGCTACTTATAACTATGATGGACGCTATCTTTTCGAAGCAAGTGTAGCATACACCGGATCTGAAAAATTTGCTCCGGGATTGAGATATGGTACCTTCCCGGCATTTTCTGCAGGCTGGGTGTTATCCGAAGAAGACTTTTTCAGACAGGCTGCGCCATGGGTTAATTATTTGAAAATCAGAGCATCATGGGGTAAGGTTGGTAGTGATGCCGGTATAGCAAGGTGGCTGTACCTGTCAGAATATACCAATGGTAGTGGAGCACAGGGCTTTGGTTATCCCATGAACTATTATCCATTTATAAACGAGGGGTCTATTCCTGTTACAGATGCCACCTGGGAAGAAGCTATCAAACGAAACATAGGCTTTGAATCCGGCTTCTTCAGGAATCTTATTACACTTAATATAGATCTATACAATGAATCACGTGTTGGCATATTGCAGTCGCGTCGATCAGTACCTTCCTGGGTTGGAGTATCCTCAATAATGGGTAACCTGGGAGAAACAAAAGCTCATGGTATTGAGATAGATCTTGGTATTAATAAAACATTTGCAAACGGAATGTTTTTCAGGCTGCACGGAATACTCAGTGCAAACGAGAGCAGGGTGGTCTTTTATGATGAGTCGCCAACTGTTCCTGAGAACCTGAAAGCAGAAGGTAAACCTGTAGGTCTGGCTCAGAGAATGAATTACTATACACCGACCATGGGTATTCAAAGTACCGGGTTCTACCAGGACTTTGATGAATTGTTTATGTACCCGCTAGCCAGCGGACCACAGCCTATTGTTGGTGATTTCAAGTATCTGGACTATAATGGTGATGGTGTTGTTAACAGCCAGGACAGGGTGGTTTCAACTCATCCATTCGTACCTGAGGTAACATGGAGCGGAAGCGTTGAGGTAGGTTATAAAAGCTTATCACTGAGAGCTGACTTTTACGGAATCAGTTCAGCCCAGTTCCCGATGAGGCAGGGTGGTATGTTCTACCTGTATCCTTTTACCCAGAACAAGGATAATGCATACGATATACATGCTGATCACTGGACTCCTGACAACAGGGATCCTTTATATCCCGCTGTACACTCACTTGCAACAAACCAGTATAACTACCAGATTAACAGCTTTAGTATACTGGAAGCAAGGTATACCAGGTTAAGGAACCTTTCACTTAATTACCAGTTAAGTGATAACAATGTTCTGAGAACAATTGGCGCTAAATCGGCTACTTTTACTGTAACAGGCACCAATCTCTTTACATGGACACCTTTCTTCCTGGGAGGCGATCCGGAAGGTTTCAACATGGGAGTTGATTTTGGTGCTTACCCGATGATGAAGCGATTCAACTTTGAGTTAAGAGTTACCTTCTAATCTGAAAATTATAATATGATGAAAAAGATAATATACCTATTAATAATTACATCTGCCGTTATCTTCCAGGGATGCGAAGACTACCTGGATAAGGTGCAGGATTCAACAGGTATGACCGAAGAGGATGTTTTTACAAACTACCTTAATTTCAGGCAGTTTGAGGACAGAATGTATAAAGACATGGTTGACCCGCTTAACCAGTTCGACTATGCACACATTGCTGCATTGTGCGATGAAGGGTACAATACATCTGACTGGGAGACCATGCCTATTGCACAGGCAGGCGACTGGTTGCGTTCATACAATACAGGCCAGGCACTGCAGTTTTATGGTGTATGGGGAGCCTGGGAGAGTATCAGGATTGCAAACCTGTCACTTGAAAATTTACCTATGCTGGAGGGAAATGCAACCCAGGAGCAAATAAACGAACTAAAAGGACAGGCTCATTTTATGAGAGCATGGTATTACTATGAATTCCTGATCCGCCAGGGTGGCATGCCCTACCTGACTAAGGCACTTAAAGGATCTGATAATTTTGCTATTCCCCGTTTGTCTTATCATGAAACGGCATTAAAAATTGTTGCTGATTGTGATACAGCTGCAACACTTTTACCTACTGAGTGGGATATGGCCAACCTGGGAAGACCAACCCAGGGAGCAGCTATGGCCCTTAAAGCTTCAACCTTGCTCTTTGATGCAAGTCCCACAAATAACCCATCAGATGATGTTTCAAGATGGGAAGCAGCAGCTGATGCTGCATGGGATGTTATTGAAATGTCTAATAATACAGGCGTATATACCCTGGTTGAATCAAACGGAACCGACCAGGTCTCTTATATGACTCCCGGAGGTGAAGAAGTTATCACATATCCAAGTGGCTATGACAGTATATTTATGTACACTCCTTTCAATGATGAAATAATATGGGAGTTTTATGAGAGGGTTAATAACGGGGGTACACATAATCCCTTTACCGTAGCCAGCCTCTCTTCACCAAGTATCATACAGGGTTTTAGCCCATCTCAGAATATTGTGAGTAAGTATGAAACTATTAATGGACTTGCAGTTGAGGATGATCCTTCATTTGATGCACAGGATCCGTGGGTAGACAGAGATCCGAGGTTTTATCACTCAATTCTTTTCAACCAGCAAAGGTGGACCAGTAAAACTGATCTATACCTTGAATTGTGGAAAGGAGGGCGTGAAAGACTCAGTGAGCCTCATTACAGCAAGACAGGATACCTGGCCCGTAAATTCTGGGGTAAGAATGTTGATTCATGGTCGGGTGCTCCTGCCCCCTATACCCACAGCATTTATTTCAGGCTGGCTGAAATATATCTTATGTACGCAGAGGCAGCAAATGAAATTGGCGGACCTGATCATACTATATCAGGAGCCTCATTATCTGCCGTTGAAGCTGTCAACGTAGTACGTGCAAGGGTAAATATGCCCGGTGTTCATACCAGTTACCTGGGAAGCAAAGAAGACTTCAGGGAAAGGATCAAGAATGAACGGGCAGTTGAGCTTTATCTTGAGGGGAAAAGGTTTTTTGACCTGTCAAGATGGGGTGATGCACATAAAATGGAACACAGAGAGATCTACGGCATTGAACTAACAGAAAATGCCAGCGCTCCTACAGGGTATAATATTAGCGAGACAGTGGACCCTGTTTTTACTCTTACTTTCGTGCAGAAGCATTACAGGTGGCCGATACCCACACAGGATGCACTTATGTTTGAAGAGTTTGAACAGAATCCCGGCTGGTAAGCCTGATCTTTTTAAAGCATGAAAAATGTGCTAAAAACTGAAAAAATGAGAACTATGAATAAAATATTTAATTACCTGTTGAGTATTATCACTATCCTGGCATTTCAGGGCCTTATGAACCTGAATGCACAGGATGTGCCTGCTACAACAGTAACAGGCCAGGTGGTTGATGAGTCAGGCCAGCCACTGCAGAACATTACAGTAAAGTCGTTCAACCTGAAAAACAGTGTTGTAACCGGCGAGAGTGGTGCCTTCTCTATAGAAGTAACCGCCCAGGAGCCTGACAGGATCGTTATCTCAGAACCAGGATTTAAACTACTGGTGCTAACAGTTGAGCCCGGAGCCGGTGATCCCGGTGAACTGGTCCTTGAAGAAAAAAGTATGTATGATCCGGCTAATGAGATATCACTTCCTTATACTACACTTACTAACAGCCGTTATCCGGGTGCTGTAAGCGTAATAAGCGGTGAAGAGCTTAATTCATACCCTTCAGATAACCTGCTGGAAGCTCTGCAGGGAAGGATCCCGGGCCTGGTAGTGAATCAATATGATTACATGCCCGGAGAAGAATCTTTTGGAGTGTATATAAGGGGAGTGGGAGCTACTATATATATAGACGGCACCCCCAGGGATATAACAGGTCTGAATGCTTCTGAAGTAGATAAAGTGGAAGTAATTAAGGACCTGACAGGACGTGCTGCTCTCGGGTTATCAGGAGCAGGACCTGTACTCTGGATAACCACCAAGACAGGTGATAGTTTTGACAGAAAAATTTCTGTTTCAGCTGAGACAGGACTGAGAACTCCAACAGCATTACCATCTTATCTTGGTTCATATGATTATGCTACTCTGTATAATGAGGCACGGCTGAATGATGGCCTGAGTGCATATTATTCACAGGAAGACCTTGATGGATATCAGAGCCAGTCAAACCCTACTCTTTACCCCGACATTGATTACTATGATAAGTATGTTAATACTACAACACCTTTTACAAAAGGAAATATTAATTTCCAGGGTGGAGACGACAGGGTGAACTATTTCACAGCTTTTACATATTATAATTCCAGCGGACTGGAGTCAATGGGTGAGGTCATCAGGAATAACCGTTATAAGCTTAGAGGTAATGTTAATATACAACTTAATGATTTTATGAAGCTTGGGGTAAATATTGCCGGTTCTTACAATACTTCCCGTTATCCTAATTCAGGAGGAGGAGCAGGTGTATTTGATATGTTTGATATTTTTTCAACTTACCCGGCAAATGCTCATCCCGAATCATTTAATGATAAGCTTATAATCAGTGATGATTATCCCACTAATGTTACAAATGAACTTATGTACGCCGGTTTTGCAGAAGGACAGGTGCTTAATGCACAAAACACTGCAAACCTGGAAATTGACCTTGGAGGAATAACAGAAGGTCTTACATTCAAAGCCAGGGCTACATTTGACATAATGAATCAGATCATTCAAAACCAGGGTGGAACAGCTGCTCTTTACAGAATGGAAAACATTGGAGGAATCGATTCTGCAGTTTTGATTGTACCTGAAGAGAATGATGTGGATATGAGCATAGGAAGTAATTATTTCAGCAGGCGCACAGAAGCCATGACATCACTTAATTACGAGAAACAAAGTGGTCAGCATTCACTCCTCCTTAATGCAGTTTTCTATATGGGTCTTGATGAAATGAGAGTTACATGGGATGGTTACCAGCCCGGTAAGATGCAGGATTATTCACTTCGTGCTAACTATGGCTTTGCCGACAAATATCTGATACAGGCAGATCTTTCATATTCAGGTAGCATGAGAATGCCTGACGGAGAGCGTTTCTCCTTATATCCAACTGCATCTGCAGCATGGATAATAAGTAATGAAAGTTTTCTAAGTGAAAGTTCATTTGTTGACTACCTGAAACTCCATGCTTCCTATGGAATAATGGGAATAGGAAATTACAGCATTTCCGGCTATAACCCGTATTACCTGTATGAAACATTATGGGGTTACTCAGGGTCATGGACATCAGGGGTTCCCGGAAACTATGGATCCGCAGCTAATATTTATGAAATGTTACAGAACGGATCCGATGATTTTAAACTGCCTAAGAAAAGTTATCTGAATATTGGTTTGCAGGGTCAGTTAATGAATAAAGCATTGTCTTTTGAATTTAATTACTTTAACGAACGCAATTACAATAAGATATCAGCCAGGGTATATTCAACTCCATCACTTATAGGAACAGACTTTTTACAGGCCACCAATTACGGTGAGGATACGAGATGGGGAGTTGATGGTATGGTGCAGTATTCAGGACAAAGCGGCGACTTTAATTATTCAGTCAGCGTGAATGCAATGTACCTCCGCGGTAAACATGTTGTTGTGGACGAGCTCGATTACCCGGAAGAATACAGAACACGTACAGGAAAAGATATAGACCTGTTCTGGATATATAATGCCGAAGGATTATACCAGGATGGTGATGAAATTACAGACCGTGATGTATCACAGGCATGGGGTAATGTCGTTCCCGGTGATATAAGGTATGAAGACAAGAATAATGACGGACTGGTAGATGAGAGAGATGTATATGCACCCGGAGCTCATTCTCCCAGGCTGTTCTACGGAGCTAATCTGAGCCTGGGTTATAAGAACCTGAAATTGTTTATTGCCGGGCAGGGTATTGCCAATGGTGATATGATGTTATATTCTGACAGGTATTTCAGGATTAACAGTCCGGACCAGGCCTATTCAGAATTTATGCTTGACCGCTGGCCGGTAAGTAACGATGTACCGAGACTCACTACCACTTCACAGAATAACGTACAGAATTCAACATTCTGGGTTAGAAGTGCTGCTTATTTCAAGATCCGTAACGTAGAGTTAAGTTACAGGTTACCCGTGAATGCATCACGGACAATGTTTATGACAGACTCAAGGATCTTTGTAAGAGGAACTAACCTGCTATCAGTTTCAGGACTAAAAGAGTACGGACTCGATCCTGAAAATGTTAATGCAGGAATAACAGGTTATCCTGTATTCAGGACCTTTACTGCAGGTGTGTCGTTTAGTTTTTAATTTTTTAAACTAAGATTATGAAGCGAATAATTTTTATATTTCTGGTAACGGTGATGGTGGCATCAGGCTGTGAATACCTTGAGCCCAGGCCAATACAGGACCTGAGTACAGATGAGCTGCTCAGTGCTGCCGACTATGGTGAAGGGCTTCTCACAAAGGCTTATGCAAACCTGAACCCGTATTATGATATTAATTCTGAATATTATACTGACAACGCGGTTCCTTCCAATACCGGGTCAAACCTACTGGCTCTTGGCGGATGGACACTTGAAACTAATCCAATTGGTAACTGGAACCACTGGTATAATTCCATTGCTTACTGCAATCAGTATCTTGAACTTGGAGAGGATCTGCTCTATAGCGTGTCTGATTCAACTCTGAATGATAAGCTCCAGGTAAACAGGAGGGCAGAAGCTTTCTTCCTGAGGGCATGGTATCACTGGAAACTATTGCAGACCTATGGTGGTTACGCGGAAGGAGGATCTGAAGCCTTAGGTGTTCCTGTTGTTACAGAATCACTTTCCAGGGAAGATAACCTTGACCTTCCAAGAGATACCTATGAAGATGTAGTGGCACAGATAGTTCAGGATCTTGATTCTGTTATAGCAGTGCTCCCGTTTGCTTATGACGGATCATCCCTTACAGACAATATTACGAACAGGGGACGGGCATCCGGTCTTGCTGCATTGGCGCTGAAGGCCAGGGTTTACCTGTATGCCGCAAGTCCCGCTTACGGCCCTTCAACACCGGAACTGTGGGAAAGAGCTGCAGAAGCTGCATATGAGGCAATAGATACTTCGGGTGGTCTTACTGATCTGGATTATTACGGCGATTTTAATGATTTCAGCAGCTATGATAATATCTGGATTCAGCCTCCCTTTACCTCAAATGCATGGGAGAGGACCTACTACCCGCCATCCCTGTATGGTAATGGACAGGGAAACCCATCGCAAAACCTGGTGGATGCTTTTCCAGCAGCTGATGGATATCCCATTGATGAGAGTACGGTTTATGATCAGGATGACCCATACAGTAACCGTGATCCGCGGTTTGAAAGGTTCATCTTTCACAATGGCACAAAATATAACGGTAATTTTATAAGAACTTATGAAGGCGGACCTGATGCTCCCGGCGGATTGTCACAAAGGGGAACAAGAACAGGTTATTATCTTCAAAAACTCTTAAGTAAAAACGTTAGACTGACACCCGGTGATGTTACAAGTGATGTCAAATTCTATACATACCTTGACCGTACAGAACTTTATCTGAATTTTGCCGAAGCTGCAAATGAAGCATTTGGCCCAACTGATTCCAGGTATGGATTTTCTGCTGCAGATGCCCTCGCCAAAATAAGAGAGCGTGCAGGAATTGATTCTGACCCGTCAACAGGCGGTTACCAGGATCAGTATCTTGATGATGCTGCAGCGGCAGGGGCAGCTGAATTCAGAGACCTGCTCCATAATGAGAGAAGGGTTGAGCTTTGCTTCGAGGGATTCAGGTTCTGGGATGTACGCAGGCTAAATGAAAGTCTTAACCATACCATAAGGGGTGTTAATGTTACGGTGGCAGATAATCCACCTACGCCACCTGTAACCAACCTGGCATTAATTGCCGATGCTTCTGCTGATTATGTATCGCAGTGGTCAAGCCTGTCATATGTGAATGACGGTGACATGGGCACATTCTTCCATAACTGGTATAGTGGTGACCAATGGAGGTATGTTCAGTATGATCTGCCCAGTTATTTTAAAGTTCCCACAAGTAACAATATTTACAAGATCGACAGTGTAGTTGTTCAGTGGTGGGAAGAATGCCCGACCTGCGGTGTTCAGTACCCGGACAGTGTCAGGCTGGAATCATGGGATGCTGATGCGGGAGAATGGGTTGAACTGGAAACAGATTATGATGGCATAACAGAGGACTACTGGAAAGTGTCTTTCGCTTCCGGTCTCGAAACTGGTAGCCTGAGACTTAATTTCAGGGACGATGCTTCATGTGGCATTAAAGAATTTTATGTGTGGGGTGCAACCCTGGATAAACCTGTTTTTGAATATGAATACGTGGATGTTGAAGACCATACATTCCAGGATTATATGAGGTATGTCCCATTACCTTATTCGCAAACTCTTACAATGAGTAATCTGCAACAAAATAGCGGATGGTAATTAAGGGCATCTAAATGATAATATTTAAAATGAGAATTATGAAAAATATAGTTATTATCTTACTCCTGCTGGGCTTGATGACAACAGGCTGTTACGATGATTTCAGAAATGATTACCCGTACACAACCGTTGCTTTCTCAACCGCAACTGGGGGATTAACAAGCCAGGGAGAACTGGGAAGAACAGTTGTTATGGGGGAAGGACTGGAAATGGACTTCGGTGTTTATGTTGCAGGCCTCCTCGAAAATGATAAGGAATGGTGGGCTGATTTTATTATTGATCCTTCATTGCTTAATGGTACACCATACCAGCTGATGCCTGAGAGCTATTATACTCTCAGTAATGACAGCAGGATAACAATCCCGTCCGGCGATTATGTCGGTAAGGTGACTGTTACTCTTGATTCAGCTGCATTTGTTTCAGATCCACTTTCGGTAGATTTTAATTATGCACTGCCAATCAGGCTTACAGATACTAATGCCGATTCTTTACATACTGCCCAGAGTGAAAAAATTCTTGTGCTGAAATATATTAATAGCTATGAAGGCTATTATGACCAGGAGGGTAGCTACCAGACTGTTGATGCAGGATCAACAATCAATGAGGGCATAATTAATAATGTAATAATGGCCAGTACTCACTCTCTTGACTCAGTTATTGCCAATGGTATGATTTATATTGGTGCCGAATATGAGGTTAAGTATAATGTGAATGCTGATAATTCAGTATATATTGAGAAAATGCCTGTATCACCACCGGAACCAACTAACCTCGCCGGAGCAGCTACCATTTCAACAGATTATGTTAGTGGCTGGGAAGATATTGAAGGTATCCGTGACGGTTATGATCCGCAGGACTCAGGTGATAAAAACGGAGCAGCCTTTGGTAACTGGTACAGTGGAGGTGAATGGGGCTGGATCCAGTACGAATGGTCAGACCTTTATTATATAGATCAGTCAGATATCTACTGGTGGACTGACGGAGGGGGTATATTGATACCAACAGACAGTTATATTGAGTACTGGAATACCGAAACAGAACAGTGGGAAACTGTTCCCAATCACAATGGTTTTGGTGTTGCAGCCGACCAGTATAACATTACAACATTCGATCAAATTATTACGAATAAAATTCGTATAAATTTTATAAATGATACCGAATCATGTGGAGTACTGGAATGGAAAGTATGGGGAGTAATGGCAGCAGTAACACCTGAGCAGGCTGTTATAGAATCAGTATCGCCCGAAGGCGATTGCAGCTTTGATCCTGAAAATGATGCATTCAACCTCAATTACAGGATAGACTATGAAAACCAGGACTATTACACAATAGTAAACACAACTCTTACCTGGAGAAACAGGATAAGAGATGGCGTAAATGAATGGAGAAGATAGGTTAATTTGGGATTTAGTTAATTGAAGGGCTGCTCAGTTTGGGTAGTCCTTCTTTTATATAAAATTTCATGGATCAAAAAATCTCGATCCTGCTTAATTTGAAACAGAGTGGAATGCATAGAAAAGAATTGTTGTTAATTCTTATTTGTTTATTGCTTTTGTTCCGGACATCGGAATTGTCAGCACAGAAAACAGTTTTTATCCCTGCCGAATGGGATGAAAGGGGGATACCCTATTCGATGGAGAGAAGCTATGAAAGTGAAAATTTTATTATCTTCTGGGGTGAAAAGGCAGGTGAATATCCGCTGAACGCACCACCCGATATCAGGTTTGATCCCGAAGAAACTGCAAACATTCTTGAAGGTGTTTTTTCCTGGTATGTTAATGAGGTTGAGCTTATCCCGGCAGACCATGGTAATTTTGCTCTTTACAAGTTTATTATTGTGATAAATGAAACCTGGAACCCACTGCCTGACGGATCAGAAATTTTTACCGGCTGGGCATTTGGGGGCTCTTATGAGTCTACCATAGGAGCTATGTGGATTCATCCAAAAGCACTCAATGATTTTACACTGACCCATGAATTTACCCATAGCATGCAAAATATGGCATGGATAGATTACCCGGGGCATGGATTTATTAACCATGATTATGTGGGATCATTCTGGGAAACACATGCCAATTTTATGGCACTGCAGAAAAATCCTGAACTGGTAGAAAATACTGATCCCGCAAGATTTCTTTCAACCCAGCATTTCTATTGGAGCTCTGCCAGGCACCATTATACTAACTGGATGTTCCTGCAATACATACTCGATACAGAGGGAATGGAATTTATTAACCGTATGTGGCGTGAGTCTGATATCGGAGAGCATCCGCTTCAAACACTTAAACGCCTGAAGGGAATTGATCAGGCTGGCCTCAATGATATGTTTGCCAGGTACGCAATGAGGAACGTGACTTTTGATTATTCAACTCGTCAGGAGATCAGGTACTCAGTTAATTATGATATCGACAGCAGGTATATCACAAGGCGCTTTACAATACCTGAAGAGATAAGCAGTTCCAGCGGAAGGTATATAGTGCCACGGCACCTGGCACCACAGGATTATGGTTATAACATAATCAGGTTATACCCGGATACGGATACATCAACAGTATCAGTTAAATTCAGAATACATGATAACGCCAATGCCGGCGGCGGAGGTACACGGACAGGGTTTGTCTTTGCAAAAGATGACGGGACAGCCAGGTATAGCAGTGTTTTTAATAATGATTTTACTACGGATTTTAAGATGGGCGAAGGAGAGACAGAACTCTATATGATCGTTACCGGTGCACCGGACAATCATCATAATTATTCGTGGGAGCCGGGATTCCCAAAAATATACAGATTCCCCTGGGAGATGAGAATTGAAGGAGCCAGGCCAAATGGATATAATGATGACCCCTCGGCTGAGTATAAACCCGGCGCAGGGCGAACACATATTAACGGGGGAGGCTTTGTGTCTTATAGCGCCTCTGTAAGTGCATCTGCATATGTTGCTCCGGATGCCGTTGTACGGGATAATGCTGTTGTGGGCCCAGGTGCCAGAATTGAAGGAGCAGCAGTAGTAATGGAGAATGCGGTTATAGAGGGTGAAGCCATAGTGTCTGGTTTTTCAGTTGTTGGTGGTAATGCTAATATAAAAGACTACGCCAGGGTGGAAGAATATGCAAGAGCCAATAATGGTGCAGTAATAAGTGGAAATGCTACGGTCAGGGGCTCTGCCTCTGTCTTTCATTCAACCGTGACAGATAATGCCACAGTTAAAGATAATGCATCAATGTGGGGGGCAACACTTGAAGGAACAGTAACAATAGGAGGCGATGCAGAGCATTTTGGTGCGTGCTCCTCAGGTACCTATTTGCAAATATACGGGCTTGATGGCAGGTCCTGCGATGGTAATGATGATCACTCACTTAACGAAGACATTAACCCGGATTATTCTCCCTTCACTGACAGTGAAATGGGGGTTACAGCTGTAGGAAACCTTAAAAACGGTCCAAAACCCTACAAAATTATAGGCTCAAGATCTTGTGACAGAGTTCATCTGGTGCAGCGGTACGGGAATGGAACAGGAGTGAGAAGTGTCTCAGTTATAGATGCATCCGGTAAATTGTTAGGTCATTACAAATACTCACCTCTTGTATCGGATATTATTATAAATACCAGAGGAAAGGGAGTAGTCATAATGAAACTGGAAACCGTTAAAGGTGTGTTTGTTGAAAAATTTGTTTGCCTTTGAATAGTGCGTATTTTACTTATGAAATGCCCTTCTATGTGGCAGGTATTTTGTATCTTCTATTGGAAATAAACAATAAATTATAAATCATGAAAAAGATATATTCATTGCTAGAACCAGCTGCCAGTAGCTTTAAGCCCTTGCTGGCCGGTATTCTGTTTGCTTTACTATTTTCTTCAGTTTCCTTTTCACAGATAAAAGTGTCTGATGATATTCCACAGTATCTTTTTAACCGCTTTACTGATGGCCTGGTTGTGAAGAAAAGCGGCGAGAAGGTAGTTGCTGAGCTTAATTACAATATTGCCACCCAGGAAATGATATTTAAACAGGACGGGCAATTCCTTGCCCTGGGTAACCTGAATTCCATAGATACCGTATATCTTAATAATATGGTATTTATTCCTTCTGACAACATCTTTCTTGAACTTGCTGTAAGTGGAAAAATAAATCTCCTGGTTCAGTTCAGCGGAACAGCAAGGGTGAAAGGTGAAGACCTTGGGTACGGGGTTAGTTCAGAGACCAGCCGTGTAACTTCAATGTCCTCAATAAGTAATGGCGGTGCCTTGTATAACCTGGACCTGCCTGATAACATAGAGATTACAAGGAACATAACATATTATGTCAGACAGGGAGAGGAGATGGAAAGATTTGTTAATGAAAGGGCTTTTGCCAGATTGTTCAGGGATAAGAAAAAGAAAATTAAGAATTACATTAAGGACAATAACCTTGACTTTGATAATTACAGTCATGTGGTACAGGTAGTTAAATGGTTGAATGCTGAGCTTTAGTATTAATTAATAGAATAGTTGCTTTTATGGCCTTCTCAAAATTCCACTCTGTTAATGTCATGATAATTATATTCCTCTTTTGTGCAATAAATCTGCATGGTCAAATCCTGGAATATAATAATAAACAGGTTAATATTAGGATTACAGAAACTGCAAAGTCTGCTTTACGTATTACACTTGAGCCGGCAGGAGGCAATATCGAAAAATCTTCCGAACCAGAACTGGCATTAGTTGATAAGCCGGAAGCAGATCTTTTTTTTAAATCAACACCTAAAACAGGTAGAGCCGGGACAGAAAATTTTATTATCAATTTTAAAAGTGATCCTCTCGCCTTAAGTATCAGTAATAAAGCAGGAAGAAAAATCCAGGACCTGGTCTTCAGTGAAAATGACAGTGTAATCTTCAGCCTTGATGACAATCCCATCCTCGGAATGGGAGAAGGTGGTCCGCGTATGGGCAGGGAATGGAGAGATGAAATGATAGAGTTTGACAGAAGGGGCAGGATGCACAGGATGGAACCACGTTGGCAGGCAAATGCTTATGGCTCACGTAATCCCGTACCATTACTGGTTGGTACCGGCGGATGGGGCCTGTTTGTTGTCTCACCATGGGTGCAGGTTGATCTTAGAGATAAGGAAAGAGGTGTGTTTATCCCAACCCGTTCACTTGGTCTGCAGGTGGGAGTCCAGGACCAGGGAAACCAGCAGCAAAATTCAGGCAAGGGATTGCCACCGGCAGAAAATTATATACCAGGCCGCTTCGATATCTTTGTATTTGATATCAGCAAACCGGAAGACTTTATGAATGACCTGGCCGGTATTACCGGTCGTGCTGTAATCCCTCCTGTATGGTCGCTTGGTTACATGCAATCACACAGGACCCTGGAGGACGATAAGCAGATGATTGATATTGTGAAAACATTCAGGAAGAAAAAAATTCCTCTCGATGCAGTTATTTACCTTGGCACTGGGTTCTGTCCAAGGGGGTGGAATACCGAACAACCCTCATTTGATTTTAACCCCCAAGTATTCAGCAAAAAGCCATCAGAGGTGATCGATGATCTTCATGACCTGGATGTAAAAGTAGTGGTCCATATGGTGCCATGGGACAGGGATAAGCTGCCAACATTGCATGGTAATATTCCTGCGGAAACCGGCGAAAGTATTGATGAATCTCATATTTTAAATTATTGGAAACAGCATATAGGGCTGGTTGAAAGTGGAATAGACGCCTGGTGGCCTGATGAGGGAGACTGGTTTAACCTGCATGAACGAATTAAGCGTCACCAGTTATATTACCAGGGGCCTTTATATACTGAAACAGACACAAGACCGTGGAGCCTGCACAGAAATGGTTATATTGGAATAGCACGCTGGGGTGGCTGGGTCTGGTCCGGTGATACGGAATCCTCATGGAAAACACTCGAAGGACAGATCGCTGTTGGCATAAATCATTCACTTAGCCTCTCACCTTTCTGGGGATCGGATATTGGGGGATTCTACCCAAATGAAGAACTTGATGGTGAACTTTATGCAAGATGGTTCCAGTTTGGTGCTTTCTGCCCTTCCTTCAGGTCACACGGACGTACATGGTGGACCCGTTTACCATGGGGTTGGGGCCTTGACGAAATGGGACCTGAGGAAAGCAGGCATAATCCTCTTGAATCAGAATTGAATAATCCTGAGATAGAACCTGTTTGCAGAAAATATGCCCAACTCAGGTACAGGCTCCTGTCTTATAACTATACCCTGGCATGGGAAGCCCGGACAAAAGGCCTGCCCATGATGAGGGCTATGTGGTTGCATTACCCGGAAGATAAAAGAGCAATAGCTAAGGGTGACCAGTATATGTGGGGCAGGGATATCCTGGTGGCTCCTGTGTATGAAAAGGGAGCACTCTCAAGGGAAGTTTACCTTCCAGAAGGAAACTGGTATGATTGGTGGACAAACAAAAAATACACGGGAGGAGAAAATATTACACGTAATGTTAAACTTAGCATAATGCCCCTTTTTGTTCGTGAAGGAGCAATAATTCCTTTCGATCCGCCACGACAATATACCGGGCAGCACGTCAGTGACCCTCTGGAAATAAAAATTTATTCAGGAAGCAATGGTAAATATATATTGTACAGGGATGATGGACTAAGCCTGGATTACCTGGATAATAAACACACAGATATTACGGAATTTGTATGGGATGATGAAAGTAAATTACTGACGGTCAGGCCTGCTGGTGTAGGCTCAGGTGCTGATGATACCGGTATGCCAATTAAATTACATCTTATACCTGGGGGCAAAACAAAACAAGTTGAATACAGAGGTAAGTTATTAAAGGTTAAATTCTGAGAAGTAAAACATAAAACGACCTACCAAACTTTAATCACCTGTCTGGTGCTATATCTTGGCCTCAATAGCAATGGATTATTGATCTGGCAGAACTTTTCGCAGTTCACAGTGTTATATTACTATAATTAAACTATGATCAACATGAAAAAAACACTGACTATTCTTTTTATTTCTGCCATGGCTATGCAGTTAAGCGGACAGGCAAATTTCTACGATAATTCGGCGCAAACAATAAGCGGCGAGAATTTTGATTTCAGCAGCCTTAAAGGCAAAAAAGTATTAATAGTAAACACGGCATCCAAATGTGGCTTTACGCCCCAGTATGAAAAGCTGCAGGAACTATGGGAACATTATGGTGGGGACGATTTTGTAATCATTGGTTTTCCGGCTAATAATTTTATGAACCAGGAACCAGGATCGGATACTGAAATACGCGAATTCTGTACCGAAAACTACGGCGTTACATTCCCGATGATGTCAAAAATATCAGTTAAGGGAAAAGATATGCACCCGGTCTATAAATGGCTCACTTCAAAAGAGCTAAACGGTGTTGAAGACTCAAAGGTATCATGGAATTTCCAGAAATACCTGGTGTCCGAAAACGGGACTCTTGAAAAAGTACTTAAACCACGTGTGAAGCCAGATGACCCCCAGGTTCTGGATTGGCTGAATGAGTAGAACATAGGTACTAATTTTTTGTTCCTGTATAATTGCTGAGAACATTTTAATAATTTTTTGATCAACCAGGTTTTAACTATTTTTGAATAGTGTGACCTGGTTTCTTTTTATTCTCTTATAACTATCAGGGTGCAATAAACTTATCTAATACTATTATTATGTTTGAAAATTTTGGCAGAGTAAAATATGAAGGTCGGGATTCTAAAAATCCCCTGTCATTCAGCTGGTATGATGAAAACCAGGTAGTAGCAGGCAGGAAAATGAAAGACCACCTCAGGTTTGCAGTGGCTTACTGGCACTCATTCTGTGGTGACGGATCAGATCAGTTCGGGGATCCAACGCGATTTTTTCCATGGGACAGTGTTAAAGACCCACTGGATAAAGCAAAATATAAACTGGAAGCAGCTTTTGATTTTATTGCTAAGACAGGTGCTCCCTTTTACTGCTTTCATGACACTGACCTGGTTGGTGATGGCCCTGTATTTGAAATAGAAAAACGGCTGGAGAAAATAATACCGCTCCTAAAAGAAAAACAAAGAGAAACAGGAATTAAACTTCTCTGGGGAACGGCAAACCTATTCTCAAACCCCAGGTATATGAATGGTGCTGCAACAAACCCGGATTTTAATGTCCTTACAAATGTGGCAACACAGCTCAAAAATGCCATCGATGCTACCATTGAGCTGGGTGGTGAGAATTATGTTTTCTGGGGTGGTCGTGAAGGATATATGAGCCTTCATAACACTGATATGAAAAGGGAACAGGAACACCTTGCCATGATGCTTAAAATGGCCCGTGATTACGGCCGCAAAAATGGTTTTAAAGGTACTTTCCTGGTAGAGCCCAAACCAATGGAACCAACAAAACACCAGTATGATTATGATACCGACACCGTTATTGGATTCCTGAGGCATTATGGCCTGCAGGATGATTTTAAGGTTAACATAGAAGTAAACCATGCCATTCTTGCCGGGCATACCTTCCAGCATGAGTTGCAGGTTGCGGCTAATGCCGGTATGCTGGGGAGCATAGACGCCAATAAAGGCGATTACCAGAACGGTTGGGATACCGATGAATTTCCTACTAATATTTACGAAGTTACCGAAGCAATGATGGTTATATTGCAGGCAGGAGGCTTCAGTACCGGAGGGATTAACTTCGATGCCAAACTGAGGCGTAATTCCATTGATCCCCGTGACCTTTTTTATGCACACATTTCAGGGATGGATACTTTTGCACGCGCCCTCATTACGGCAGATAGAATACTTACTGATAGTGACTATCTCAAAATGCGGGAAGAACGCTATTCTTCCTTTAAATCAGGAAACGGGCAACTTTTTGAAAAAGGTGAAATGAGTCTTGAGGCAATGAGAGAACAGGCTGCCGGAGCAGTTCTACCCGGACAAATTAGTGGCAGGCAGGAGCTGTTCGAAATGATAATATCAAGGTATATTTAAACACTCCTGGTGGATGTCCCGTACAGGATCAGCATGTGTTGCCTGTCAAAGCTTTCCGGATACAGCGTCGCGTCCGCTCATAAGCCTGCCGGGAATTCTGAGGAACATCTTAAAACTGCCGGTATAGGACAATACCGCCCCGTTCTTACTGTTATTGACTATTTTCTCAGCAAGAACACTGCACACAGGTTCAACTTCATTCGCAAGCATATTATACAGCCTTTTCAACTTCCTGGTATCTCCCGTACCATGCCTTACCGGGTCAAGCAACATATCAGTAAGTACCATTCCGGGGATTAACAACCCCAACCTTACACCGTCATTGCTGCTTATCTCTTTTGAAAAAGCCTTTGTGAAATATTGAAGTGCCCTTTTGGAAGTACCATAGGGGGTTAGCCCCTTCACCATGCGCCCATCACTGCCAAGACCGCCCATGTTATATATTTGTCCGCCACCCGAATCTTTCATCTTTAAGAAAGCCATTTTTGTTGCATACATGGCTCCTTTGAGATTTACATCAATAATTTGGGCTGAAAGATCAAAATCCAGGTCACTGAATTTTTCGGCAGGGTTGCTGATCCCTGCATTATTTATCCAGATATCCGGTTTACCGAAAATCTTGCTGCTGAAGGCCCACATGTTTTCCAGGTCATCACTCTTACTGACATCACAGACCACCCCTCTGAATCTTTTAGCAGGCCATTTCTCCTCAAGGGCTGACATGGCATCAATCACTGTGTTATCCGCACTGCCGCAAAATGTAACATTGAAATCCCTGTTAAGAAATTCCCTGACAAGACCATAACCTATACCGCGCGTACCGCCGGTAATTGCAATATGTTTCATATTAATGTGGCTTTCTTATTATTGGGTTAAATTTGCATCAATTGAAAATTATTATATATATTAACTAATTATTGCAGGGATTACATGCTGCACTTTTTGAAAACGTAGTTTAATCTTCTGTTAAAATATAAGTAAAAGAACAACCGGATATTTTATGCGTTATATAAATATAGCTCTTGTTCGATAAGCATTTAAAAACAAATAAATATACAACATGAAATCAGACATTGAAATTGCACAGGCAACAAAAATGAAACATATAAGCGAAGTTGCCGAACAAATGGGGATTGAAATTAAAGATCTCGAACTCTATGGGAACTATAAAGCAAAGTTGCCATTAAATCTTATTGATGAAGATAAGGTTAAGAAGTCAAAGCTGGTACTCGTAACGGCACTGACACCTACCCCGGCAGGTGAGGGAAAAACAACCACCTCCATAGGTCTTGCACAGGCCATGAATATCATTAATAAGAAAACAACAGTAGTTCTGAGGGAACCTTCCCTGGGACCGGTTTTCGGAATAAAAGGAGGAGCTGCAGGCGGTGGTCATGCACAGGTAGTGCCGATGGAGGACATTAACCTCCATTTTACGGGTGATCTTTCTGCAGTTGAAAAGGCACATAACCTGCTGGCTGCATTGATTGACAACAACCTTCAACAGAAGAGTGTAAGCCTTGATATTGACCCTCGTACCATAGAATGGAAAAGGGTTATGGATATGAATGAAAGGGCCCTGAGAAGCATTGTAATTGGTCTTGGTGGTAAAACACAGGGAGTCCCCAGGGAGTCAGGGTTTTACATTACAGCAGCTTCCGAGGTAATGGCAATTCTATGTATGGCTACTGATATGGAGGACCTTAAGAGAAGGTTGGGCAATATATTTGTTGGATATACTTATGGCGGGCAGGCTGTATATGCCCGCGATCTTAATGCCCAGGGCGCAATGGCAGTATTACTGAAAGATGCCATTAAGCCTAACCTCGTGCAAACACTGGAAGGTACACCTGCAATAGTGCACGGTGGCCCCTTTGCCAATATTGCACAGGGAACAAATACCATCCTGGGTACAAAGATGGGAATGTCTTTAAGCGATTATGTTGTTACTGAAGCCGGATTTGCCAGTGAACTGGGAGCCGAGAAATTTTTTGATATTAAATGCCGGATGGGAGGACTTACACCGGATGCCGTTGTAATTGTTGCAACCATCAGGGCTCTGAAATATCATGGAGGTGCTGATGCTAAAGAACTGAATAATGAGGATGTCTCAGCCCTCAAAGGTGGTCTGGAAAACCTGGAGAAGCATATTGAAAATATGCAGGAGTTTGGTTTGAAACCAATTGTAGCCATCAATAAATTTGTATCTGACACAGACAAGGAGATAGACGCTGTTGCTGATTTCTGTAAGAGCAAGAATGTGGAAGTAGCTCTTAACGATTCCTGGGCCGAAGGAGGAGAAGGCGCGGTTGAACTTGCAGAAAAAGTTGTTAAGGCCGTGGATGACCCGGACAGGAATTTTAAACCCCTGTATGAGCTTTCAGCAAGCTATGAAGAAAAAATAGAAACCATAGCCACGAAGATATACGGAGCTGACGGTGTTGAATTTTCAGCTAAGGCAAAGAAGCAACTCAGGGCTATCGAGAAGCTTGAACTGGATGATATGCCTGTCTGTATTGCGAAAACACAAAAATCATTATCTGATGATGCCAGTCTCAGGGGACGTCCGAAAAACTACAAGATATCTGTCAGGGAGGTGGAATTGTCTTCAGGAGCAGGATTTATTGTGCCTATTGCAGGTGCAATAATGAGAATGCCCGGACTGCCTTCAAAACCGTCAGCGGAGAATATTGATATTGACATAAATGGAAATATTACCGGGCTGTTTTAATCATTCTCCCGCAGCAGAGAGACAATAAGTAAATATTTATATACAAAGAGGTGCGTAGCAGCACCTCTTTTTTATTTCATCTTAAAATTCTAATGGACTCCGGCATTTTCAATCTTTCAAAGCTTTTTGTATATTACTTCTTTTATTATACCAGTTAATTATCGTGGAGCACTTATGCAATAAATGTCAGTTTACTGCCGCCATCCTTGCAGGCGGAAAGAATTCACGGTTCGGTGGCAAAACCAAGGCAAAAATGATGATCGACGGAAGACCCCTGATTGAAAAAACAATCAGGGTTCTGGAGACTGTTTTTGACGATATTATTATAATAACCAACAGGAAGGATGAATTGCCTGGGTTCAAAAATATCAGGATGTATGCTGATATATATCATAACAGGGGGCCGCTGGGAGGACTGCATTCTGCCCTGACAAACTCTCAAAGAGAAGCCGTATTTATGCTTGCAAGTGATATGCCTGATATATCAGCCCGAATTATTAGAAGACAACTGGCTGAGTTTGCTGGTAAACAGGCTGATGCATTGCTGCCCCAACATGATAATTTTATTGAGCCGCTTCACGCTGTTTATCGCAAATCCATTCTGCCGGAACTTGATAAATACCTGGCTGAATCACAAAAATTAGCGATCAGGGAGTTTCTCAATCAGGTCAGAGTGGATTATTTTAGGATAAGTAATATTGAAAAACAAAATGTATTTATTAATATTAACACTCAGGAAGACCTGAATAATTATCTGAATACTTAGATTATGATTGAAGCTAAAGAAATTGATTTTAGCCTTTATGAAAGGAATCCCGGGGAACTAATACCTCTTCTGCAGCTTGTGCAGAGAGAGTCAGGGTTTCTTTCAGATGAATCAATGAAACGCATTGCCCGTTTTACCGGTGTTCCTCTCAGTAAAGTATACGGGGTGGCCACTTTTTATTCCCAGTTCAGGTTTAAACCAAAGGGGGAGAAACATATAATGATGTGTCGCGGTACTGCCTGTCATGTTAAAGGAGCACCTCGCATTCAGCAGGAGATAGAAAATCACCTTGGTATTAAAGAAGGGGAGACTTCTGATGACATGAAATTTTCCCTTGAGAATGTAGCATGTATAGGAGCCTGCAGCCTTGCCCCGGTAGTAATGGTAAATGAAGATGTTGAGGCAAAGCTAAGCCCTGAAAGGATTAAAAAGTTATTTGGAAAGAGCGAAAAGAAAAAATGATGGAATTATCTGACCTGGTTAAACTCGCAAATAATGAATGGGATGATCTTTTAAACGGAGATGATCCTGTTCTTCTTGTTGGTAATGCAACTTGCGGCAGATCAGCGGGTTCGGGAATTGTTTTCAGGACATTAAAGAATAGAATTAATGAATCGGGAATTAAATGCAAGCTGCATGAAGTAGGCTGTATTGGAATGTGTTACCTGGAACCGATAGTGGCTGTATATACTCCCGGAAATCCCCTGTTGTTTTTCTCCGGGGTACATGAAAAAGAAGCTGCTGAACTGTTTGAATCTTACGTAATTAAAAAAGAAAAAGCACAGGGAAAGGTTATAGGCTTTCTTGGTGAAGGGGATAGTGACGGCCACAAACATCTCGGGGATATAACAGTAATGAGGCCCCAGGAAAGACTGGTGTTGAATAATTGCGGTTTGATTGATCCCACCAGCCTGAATCATTATATTGCTAATAAGGGCTATTCAGGTTTAAATAAAAGCCTGGGCCTGGAACCACAGCAGGTTATTGATAATATCAAAGCCTCAGGTCTGCGTGGAAGGGGCGGTGCAGGATTCCCCACATGGCGTAAATGGCAGTTCGCCAGGGATAAGGACAGCGATATAAAATACCTCGTCTGTAATGCGGATGAAGGAGACCCCGGTGCTTTTATGAACAGGTCGCTGATTGAAGGTGACCCCCATTCGTTGATAGAAGGAATGATAATAGCGGCTTATGCTATTGGTGCCTCAACAGGCTATATTTATTGCCGTGCAGAATACCCTCTTGCCCTCGAAAGATTGAGACTGGCAATCAAACAGGCAGAGGAAGAGGGCTTACTAGGAAAGAATATACTGGAATCAGGATTTGATTTCAGGCTTAAAGTAAAAGAAGGAGCAGGGGCCTTTGTGTGCGGTGAAGAAACTGCCCTTATTGCTTCTATTGAAGGAGACAGGGGTATGCCACGACCCAGACCGCCTTTCCCGGCTGTAGCTGGTCTGTGGGGGAAGCCCACTATTATAAACAACGTTGAAACCCTGGCCTCGGTATCAAGGATTTTTCAGAATAGCCCGGAATGGTTTTCCAGGTTTGGTACAGAAAAAAGTAAGGGCACCAAAACCTTTGCCCTGGTTGGAAAAGTCAAAAATTCAGGTTTGATTGAAGTCCCGCTTGGTACAAGCATGAGGGAAATAATCTTTGATATTGGTGGAGGTGTTGAAAACGATAAACAATTCAAGGCTGTTCAGACAGGAGGCCCGTCCGGGGGGTGTCTTCCTGCTGAGCTGATAGACCTTCCTGTTGATTATGAGTCTCTTGCGGATGCAGGTACTATTATGGGATCCGGGGGACTGGTTGTTATGGATGAAAATACATGTATGGTTGATGTGGCAAGGTATTTCCTCGATTTTGCACATAAAGAATCATGCGGTGAATGCGCTCCTTGCCGGCTTGGAACAAAGCAAATGCTTGATATCCTGACTGATATAACTGAAGGAAGGGGAAGTATGGAGGATCTTAAATTGCTTGAGGACCTTGGTAAGGGAATTATGAAAGGATCATTGTGCGGGCTGGGGCAGACAGCACCCAATCCTGTCCTGACAACTCTCAGGTATTTCAGGGATGAGTATATTGAACATATAAGGGATAAAAAATGCAGGGCAAAGGTGTGCAAAGAACTAATATATTATGATATTATAGCTGAGAAATGTACAGGTTGTCATCTGTGCTTTAAAGTTTGTCCTGTCTCTGCAATTAGCGGGGATCCCAAAGAAATACACGTAATCGACCAGGAATTATGCATAAAATGTGGTATGTGCCTTGAAAAATGTCCCGATAAGTTTAATGCGATTGAAGTATATGCCGGATCAAAAAACCATGGCTAAACTAATATGGAAAAGGTTAAATTATATATTGACGGTAAAGAAATAATTACATCCCGGGGATCAACTGTTCTTGAAGCAGCCCTGTCAAATGGGATATACATCCCTAACCTCTGTCATCATCCTGATCTTAAACCATCAGGTAATTGCAGGATGTGTATAGTGGAAATTGAGGGCCGGAAGGGACAGGTAATTTCATGTATGACCGAAGTGGAAGAGGGTATGGTGGTAAGAACCGAAAGCCAGGAGATTTCACTTGTAAGACAAACTACTCTTGAACTGCTGCATGCAAATCATACCCAGGATTGTACTAACTGCCATAGTAATAATACCTGCAAGTTGCAGGAAGTAACTGCTTTTGTAGGTGTTGATGAAGAACGACTGTCACGTCTGAGAAGAAGCAGGCCGGAAATTCCTGTTGATGATTCAAATCCTTTCTTCACCCTTGATCACAATAAATGCATAATGTGCGGTATCTGCATACGCACATGCGACGAGGTTCAGGGTGTAAACGCACTTGATTATGGGTTCAGGGGATTTAGCACGCTTGTTAGCACTTATAACAACCAGCCAATAAAGGAATCTGTTTGTGAATCCTGCGGCGAATGTGTTGTGAGATGTCCCGTGGGAGCACTGTATGTTAAAGAAAGTAAAGTGCCTACTCATGAAGTAAAAACAGTGTGTGCCTACTGTGGAGTTGGTTGCAATATTTACCTGGGGATACGTGGAAATAAAATTGTTAGTGCCCGGGGCGACAGGGAAAGTATTGTAAATAAGGGCCGTTTATGTGTCAAAGGACGCTATGGTTATTCTTTTGTTGATCACCCTGACAGGCTAAGAACACCGCTGAAAAAGACAAACGGGTCGTTTGAGGAAATATCCTGGGATGAAGCTTTTGATATTATTTCAGAAAAATTTCTGAAAAGTAAAAACAAGTTTGCTGCCCTTACTTCAGCGAAAGTTACAAATGAGGATAATTATGTAATCCAGAAATTTACCCGGGCAGTGATGGGTACCAACAATATTGATCACTGTGCAAGGTTATGCCATGCACCAACAGTGTCAGGTCTGGTTCAGAGCTTCGGATCGGGTGCAATGACAAATTCAATTGATGAATTCACCGGGGCAAAGACAATTTTCTCCATCGGTTCCAACACTACGGCGGCACATCCCATCATAGGACTGCATATAAAAGAAGCAAAAAGAAGGGGAGCAAAAATAATCGTAGCCAATCCAAAGGAAATTGACCTCTGCCGCTTTGCAGATATATATATGCAGCATTACCCGGGCACTGATGTAGTATTACTGATGGGAATGATTAATGTTATTCTCGAAGAAGGCCTGCAGGATAGTGAGTTCATAAAGACAAGGTGTGAAGGCTATGATGAGTTACTTTCTTCAATTGCCGGTTTTGATATTGATTCTGTCAGTGAAATTACGGGTGTGCCTGCAAATACCATACGTGACGCAGCCAGGCTATACGCAGTGAATAAACCAGCGTCACTGGTATATGCCATGGGTATTACACAACACAGTCATGGAACAGATAATGTGCTGGCAGTAAGTAATCTGGCCCTTGTCACAGGCAATATAGGCAGGGAGTCGTCAGGCGTAAATCCATTGAGAGGACAGAATAATGTGCAGGGAGCATGTGATATGGGTGGACTGCCTAATGTATACCCGGGTTATCAGCCGGTTGAAAGCAAGCAGGCAGCTGCTAAGTTTGAAAAAGCCTGGTCTGCAAGGCTCAGTCGTGAGAATGGTTTAACACACACTGAATATTTCACTGAAATAGAGAAAGGTAATATTAAAGCACTCTACCAGGTGGGCGAAAATCCTGTTCTGAGTGAGGCTGATGCAAATCATGTGAAGAAAGCCCTGGATAAACTGGATTTTTTTGTGGTGCAGGATATTTTTCTTACACAAACAGCAAAGTATGCTGATATTGTCCTGCCTGCCTGTTCTTTTGCAGAGAAAGACGGAACATTTACAAATACAGAAAGAAGGGTGCAGAGAGTAAGAAAAGCTGTCGATCCACCCGGCGAAGCAAAAGACGACTGGTGGATTACCTGTGAGATTGCAAAAAGAATGGGGGCAGCAGGATTTGATTATGAGAATGTAACTGATATTGTTGAAGAAATAAATTCCCTTACCCCAAGTTATGCAGGTATTACTTTTGACAGGATCAGGGAGGAAGGCATTCAATGGCCCTGTACAGTTAGTGATCACAAGGGAACAAAATTCCTGCATGCAGAAAAGTTTGCAAGAAGCTCGGGAAAGGGCCGCTTGTTTCCACTGCTTTATAAAGCTTCTGTTGAACTGCCGGATGAAGAATATCCCTTATTGCTGACAACTGACAGGAGTTTGTATCATTATCACACCAGTACAATGACCGGCAGGGTTAGTGGACTAAAGGATATTGAAGAGACTGAATTATTGCGGATTAACCCGGCAGATGCTCAAAAGATGGGACTTAAAAAGGGAGATAAGGTAAGTGTGAAGTCCCGTAGGGGTATTATTAAGGTTATGGCTGATATAGACCATAGCTGCCCGGAAGGTGTGGCATCTCTTACCTTCCATTTTCCTGATGCCCCTACCAATGAGTTGACAATTTGTGCTTTGGATCCCGTTTCAAAGATACCCGAAACAAAAGTGTGCGCAGTGAGGATTGAAACATGCAATTCTGAATGACTTGCCCTGAGCCACGTCGAAGGGAGCGAAGAATCTGAGAATGGCGTGGGTCAGGAGACCCACACCAACGAACGGCGAAGAATCTGAGAATGGCGTGGGTCAGGAGACCCGCACCAACGAACGGTGAAGAATCTGAGAATGGCGTGGGTCAGGAGACCCGCACCAACAATATAGAAATTATGAGCACAGAAGAAATACTGAAACAATTCCCGGCGGAGCATAATAACATGCTGGGAATACTGCATGCCCTGCAGGATAATAATCCCCGGAATTATCTGAACAGTAAAGACCTGAAGGCTGCTGCGGCTTATCTTAATACAAGCTTAAGCCATGTTTATGGTGTGGCAACATATTATTCAATGTTCAGCGTCAGGCCCAGGGGTGAAAATATTATAAGGATCTGCAATTCCCCTGTTTGCCATGTTGAAGGTTCAGTTAACATTATTGATGAACTGAAGAAAGAGCTTTTTATCGGTTTAGGAGAAACTACGGAAGACGGACTTTTTACGATTGAACTTACTGAATGTCTCGGACAGTGCCACAGGGCACCTGTTATGATGATAAATGAAAATATATATGGTAATCTTAGTAAGGAAAAGATATTGTCAATTTTGAACAAGTATAAAAATAACCATAGTGGCTGAAGAAAGAAGAATTACACTTATTAACTACGGGAAAATTGACCCTGAAAGTATCAGTGACTATATCAGCGCCGGAGGATATAAAGCTGCTGAAAAGGCCCTTTCCTGTAAGCCCTTTGATATAATTGAGGAAATGTCAAAATCCAGTTTGAGAGGAAGGGGAGGAGCAGGATTTTCAACAGGGCTGAAGAAAAAGTTCACCAGCGAGGCGTGTACACTGTGTGAACAGAAATACCTTGTGTGCAATGCTGATGAGGGAGAACCGGGAACCTTCAAAGACAGGATCATTATGGAAAATGATCCACACCGCCTGATAGAAGGGATGATAATAGCCGCATATGCAATAGGAGCATCCAAAGCATATATTTATATCAGGGGCGAGTATTATAAATCAATAAAAAGACTTGGGAAAGCAATCCATGATGCAAGGCAGGAAGGCTTTCTTGGCAGTAATATATTCGGCAGTTCTTTTTCTACAGATATTGAAATAAGGCTGGGTGCGGGATCTTACCTCTGCGGGGAAGAACTCACCATGCTCGAATCACTTGAAGGCAAAAGAGGATATCCCAGGATTAAACCTCCTTTTCCTGCAGGGAAAGGATTACACGGTTTCCCGACATTGATAAATAACGTGGAAACACTTGCTACGGTACCTGTTGTAATTGAAAAAGGAGCTGACTGGTATACAGGCATGGGCACAGAAGACTCACCCGGAACAAAAATATTCACCATAAGCGGGGATATTAAGAAACCGGGATTTTATGAACTGGAACTGGGCCTGACCCTGCGTGAACTGATATATGACTTTGCGGGGGGTATGAAAGAAGGAGTTGATTTGAAAGCGGTGTTGATAGGAGGTGCAGCTGGTACCTTTGTTGATGAAACAGTGCTTGATACTCCCATGGGATTTGATACTCTTAAAGAGAAAGGAGCAGTTCTCGGCTCAGGTGCAGTCATGGTGCTGGGGCATAATAAATCAATCCCGGGGATGACCCAATCCATCCTCGAATTCTTTGAACATGAATCCTGCGGGAAATGCGTTCCGTGCAGGGTGGGCATGACCCAGCTGGTCAGGTTGATAAGCTCAGTTAATGAAAATGGTACGGGACATAAAAACATACTTGATGAAATGCTTACCGAAGCAGAATTCATGGCTAAAACTTCATTATGCCCGCTGGGTCAATCACCTGTGCTGCCCTTGAAGAGCCTAAAAAGATATTTTGCCGGTCACTTCTGATAATTTATACTTTTATTTCAGGTATATGAATGAGAATATTACTATAACAATTGACGGGAAAACCGTAAATGCAAAGAAAGGTCAGAACCTGCTACGGGTAGCAAGAGAAAATGGTATTAATATACCCGGCTTGTGTTACCATAAAAAGCTCAGCCCGACAGGTGCGTGCAGGTTGTGCGTCGTAAAAACAGAGGGTCAGCGAGGTCTGATTATGGCTTGTACAGTTGCTGTTGAAGATGGTATGAAAGTTACAGCCTTTGATGATGAACTGGAGGAGCTGAGGAAGCATACAGTCGATTACCTCCTCGCTGAACATAATGATCACTTTGACGGTACGTATACCGATGAGTTGAGTGAGCTAACCCGGAAATATGGTCTGAAAAATCAGTCAGACAGGAACTATCCAAATATACATAAAGAACTGGATTATAAGATTGATGATACCTCTCCGGTACTGAGCTATGATGCTTCCAAATGTATAAAATGCTTCAGGTGCATAAAGGCCTGCTATGAGGTGCAGGGTAAAAATGTTCTTTCCTTCTCGCAGAGAGGTATAATATCTCATATAATTGCCGGTTTTGACCACTGGGCAGAATCAGAATGTGATGGCTGCGGTGAGTGCATACAACTATGCCCTACAGGTGCAATTGTTGAAAAACCACACAGGGAGATAATCAATATTGAAAATATTGACAGGAAAGTGATTACTACCTGTCCTTACTGCGGAGTGGGTTGCCAGATTGAATTAATGGTTAAAAACAACCGTATAGTAAGAGTTAATGGTGTCGAAGGTGTTCTGCCCAACGATGGCAGATTATGCATAAAGGGAAGGTTCGGATATGATTATGTTGCCGATAAAGAGCGACTGACCAAACCCCTTGTAAAGCGTAACGGTAAATTTGAAGAAACAGGGTGGGATGAGGCACTTAACCTGATTGCCCAAAAGTTGGGCGGCATAAAGGATGAATACGGACCTTCTGCACTTGCAGGCTATGCTTCAGCAAAGTGTACCAATGAGGATAACTACCTGTTCCAGAAATTTATCAGGATGGCTTTTGGTAATAACAATGTTGATTATTGTACACGTTTGTGCCACGCCTCAACGGTAACAGCTATGCTTAAGTCAATTGGCGACGGTGCCGGCAGCAACAGTATAGAGGATTTTGAAACTACAGATTGCCTTTTCGTAACAGGTAACAATATTATTGAAACACACCCGGTAACCGCTACCTACGTTAAAGCAGGAAAGAGAAGGGGTAATAAGATTATTGTCTGTGACCCTAAATGGACCCCGCTGGTTAAATATGCAGATATATGGCTTCAGCCAAGGCTGGGTACTGATGTTGCCCTCCTTAACGGTATGATAAGACAGGTAATTAAAGATGATGATATAGACCGGGACTTTATTGAAAACCGGCTCGACGGGGGCATGAAGGCCTTTAATGAGCTAAAAGACCTGGTTGAAAAATACACACCTGAACTGGTTGAGGAAATAACCAGTATCCCTGCACAAAAAATTATTGATGCAGCAAGAATGTATGCAAGGGCTGAAACAGCCATGATTGCAACAGGAATGGGCATGAGTCAGCAGGTTACCGGTACCCATAATGTTTTTTCACTTATTAATATGATGCTGATAACAGGCCAGATCGGAAGGGAAAGGTGTGGCATCGATCCACCACGGGGACAGAACAATGTGCAGGGTGCAACCGATGTGGGTTGCTCCCCTATCTCATTCCCGGGTTATATTCCTGTTGATAATGATGAAAACCTGAAGAGGATTGCAAAGCTCTGGAATGTAAATCCCGGTGATCTCTCCCCGGAGCGGGGATTGTCTACCGTTGAGATAATGCATGAGGCGCATAAGGGAAATATCAAAGGGATGTACATTATGGGTGAAAATCCCATGGTTACAGACCCTGATCTCAATCATACCGCCGAAGCTCTTAAAAACCTGGATTTTCTTGTAGTACAGGATATATTTCATACAGAAACAACACCATATGCTGATGTTATTCTGCCCGCTTCCTCCTATGCTGAGAAGGATGGTACTTTTGTTAACAGCGACAGGAGAGTGATCAGGGTACGAAAAGCTGTAGATATGCCCGGTGAAGCACGCGAAGACTGGAAAATTATTAAAGCTATTGCAAATAAAATGGGGTTTAATATTGGAGACTATAATGCAGCCTCAGATATTTTCGATGAAATAGCAGAAGCAGCACCCATTATGAAAGGTATATCATACAAGGGAATAGAGCACGAAGGAATACAATGGCCCTGTCCTGAGCCTGGACATCCGGGTACATCAACGCTTTTTATTGACCGCTTTAATACGCCAACCGGCAGAGCAAAACTCAATCCGGTTGAACATGTTGAGCAAACAGAAAAAACAACAAAAGAGTTTCCATTTATACTTAACTCAGGAAGGATACTCTACCAGTATCACTCTTCAACGATGTCGCGCCGCAACAGCTCTTTAAATGATTATGCAAATGAAGCATATGTTCTTATGAATATGATAGATGCCGATAATTTCGGTTTTAAGACAGGTGACAGGGTCAGGATATCAAATGACAGGGGTGAGCTGGAAACTGTTGTCAGGGAAAGCGATGAGGTGGCTGTTGGCGAACTGTTTATGCCCTGGCACTTTTCAGAAGCACTGGTTAATAAACTTACCCGTGCCGAACTGGACCCTTATTCAAAAATCGCACCTTTTAAATTATCAGCCTGTAAAGTTGAACTGATCAAATAAAAAAAATGAAAAACCAATTATTCCTGACACTTGTACTGGCTCTTGTAATAACTTCATGTACAAACTACAGCAAGTATGAAAATGTAGATTTTAAGGATAGTGATCCACTCGACTGGGAAAATCCTGGCGTTTTTCAGAAAAACAGGGAATACCCACATGCAAGCCTCATTTCCTTCCCGTCTGAATCCCTTGCCCTGGAAGGACAACAGCAAGATAGTCCTAATTATATTTGCCTTGATGGAAACTGGAGATTCCACTGGGTAAAGACTCCTGCTGAAAGACCATACTGGTTTTTTAAAGATGATTATGATACACGCGACTGGGATAATATTAAAGTTCCGGCAAACTGGGAGATGGAGGGTCATGGAGTCCCTATTTATGTAAATTCAGGTTTTGGCTTTGAGAAAAATCCTCCCAAAATCAAGCACGACTGGAACCCGGTGGGATCGTATAAGAAAACTTTTAAGCTGCCAGATGAATGGGAAAATAAAGAAGTATACCTTCAGTTCGGAGCAGTCAGTTCGGCTTTTTACCTGTGGGTTAATGAAGAACAGGTTGGCTATAACCAGGGAAGTAAAACACCGGCTGAATTCAATATTACTGATTACCTTGAGAAAGGCGAAAACAGTATCGCTGTAGAGGTTTACAGGTGGTGTGATGGCAGTTACATTGAAGACCAGGACTTCTGGCGTTTGAGCGGTATACAGCGTTCCGTCTTCCTGCATGCCAGGCCCCGGGTAATGATCGCTGATTTTTTTGCCAGGGCCGGGCTAGATGAGACCTATCAGGATGGTACACTTGAACTGGATGTGAGGCTGGAATACAATAATGAAGAAAGTGAAGATGTAAGTCTTGAATATAAAATTCTTGATAATTCCTCTGTCATCCTGAGCGAAGCGAAGGATCTTGAAGCGAAGGATCTCCAACCCAGCAGCCGGCTCATTAACTTTACCGCAGACATTGAAGATGTCAAAAAATGGTCAGCTGAAACCCCTGAGTTATATACCCTGGTAATTAACCTGTACGACAGCGAAGGAAATGTCCTTGAAAGTGTAAGTGACAGGATAGGTTTTCGCAGCGTTGAGCTAAAGGATTCCAGGTTTCTTATTAATGGTGAGTATGTATACCTGAAAGGTGTTAACCTGCATGAACATCATGATGTTAATGGTCATGTTACCGACCGCGAAACCATGATGAAAGATATAATGATGATGAAAAGTCATAATATAAATGCAGTAAGGACATCGCATTATCCGCAACCGGAGCTGTGGTATGACCTGTGTGATAAGTATGGTATTTACCTGGTTGGAGAGGCCAATATTGAGTCTCATGGTATGGGATACAACAAAGATGTTACGCTCGCCGGCAAAGAAGAATGGGCAGCCTCTCACCTCGACAGGGCTATCAGGATGGTGGAAAGAGATAAAAACCATCCCTCGGTAATTATATGGTCAATGGGTAACGAGGCAGGTGATGGTAAGAATTTTGTCGACATATATAAATGGATAAAAAAGAGGGATAAAACCAGGCCTGTGCAGTATGAAAGGGCTGAAAAAATAACAAATACACCGGAACATCACACCGATATCTGGTGCCCGATGTATGCACGTATCCCGTATCTTGAAAATTATGCACTGGACAAGGAGAGCTACCGTCCGTTGATACTTTGCGAATATGCACATGCCATGGGTAACAGTGTTGGTAATCTCCGGGATTACTGGGATGTTATTGAAAAATACCCGCTTCTCCAGGGAGGCTTTATATGGGATTGGGTTGACCAGGGACTACTGAAAGAAAACGATGAAGGCGAGAGCTTTTGGGCTTACGGAGGCGATTTCGGACCGGAAGGAATGCCCAGTGATGGCATATTTTGTGTAAACGGACTTGTATGGCCTGACAGGACAGGACATCCTGCAATCGAAGAAGTAAAAAAGGTATACCAGTACATGGATTTTGAATTCCAGGATGAAGCGCGTGGGGTAATAAAAATTGAGAATAAATATGATTTTTCAGGAACAGGTAACTTTGTTCTGAAATGGGAATTACTGGAGAACGGAGAGGTAAGTGAATCAGGAGAAATAACTGAGATGCAAATTGCCCCGGGCGAAAAGGGGCTGCTCGCTATACCCTATGAATACAGTGAGATTGATGAATCGAAAGAAGTGTTCCTGAACCTTTCAGTTGAAGGAAAAGAGAAATGGACAATCCTGCCCGCCGGTCATGTATATGCGCGGGAGCAGCTTGCTGTTCATTTACCCGGTAAAGATCCTGCAGAACTGCTTATCCGGGCTGGTGATGAACTGGCATTTAACGATAACGGGCAAAAAGTAATAGTAACGGGCAATGGCTTTAGTGTTGATTTCGACAGGGAGAGCGGTATGATGACATCATTGAAGGCAGGAGATATTCAACTACTGGAGAAAGGACCGGTGCCTGATTTCTGGAGGCCTTTGACTGACAATGATTATGGTAATAATCTTAATGAAAGAGCTGCTGTATGGGAAAATGCAGGCATGAACAGGGAGCCAGTAGCCTTTGAGGTAGATGAATCTGATGACGGATCCTTGTATATTTTAAGCTCATTCCGGATAAACGATGATCAGGGTAATGAAATGGCAAATGAAGATATTGCTTATACACTCTATGGTTCAGGCGATATGGTTGTAAGGGTCGATTTTGAGAAGACGGCTGCCGGTCTTCCTGAATTACCCAGGATAGGCCTGCAGATGCAGCTGGTTTCTGCTCTCAGTGAGCTCAACTGGTATGGCAGGGGCCCCCATCATAATTATTCTGACCGCAAATCATCTGCATTCGTGGGTGTTTATTCCTCAACGGTCAGTGAACAGTATGTTCCATATATACGGCCCCAGGAAAACGGGTATAAAACTGATACGAGGTGGTTTTCCCTCACTGATAAAAACGGCAGAGGTATAAAAGTAAGCGGCAATCCCACAATCTGTTTTGCTGCACTTCATAACCTGCATGAAGACTTTTCATCACCCGGAAAACTGGCCGGTTACAGGCCCGATGCAAAGACGGCAAATACGCATACCACAGATGTGAAACCAAGCGACCTTGTTGCTGTGAATATTGACTACGGGCAGTCAGGTGTAGGCGGCGATAATTCGTGGGGAGCAAGACCGCATGATCAATACAGGCTGCTTAATGATAAATATTCATATTCCTTTGTCCTGTCTGTTTTAGGTGGAAATTAGAAACATTATAAATAAGGCAAAATAAATTCATGATGTTTTTATGGGTAAATATTTACCTTATATTTACTTTATTAACCCCTAACCTAACTGCCTGATGGAATCAAAGCCTGACGATTACCACATTAGCTTTTTCAGACCCACAACTGACAGTGCAAGGCGAAATCGCAATATGGTTGTCCAGTTAATACTTGTCTGGGCAATTGCTATTTTCGGCTTCCAGATTTTACTGAAAATACTTGAGAAACCAACCCCCGAGGAAGCATGGATAATTTATGATTCAGTAAGGGATGATATTGAATCCGGTTCTACCGACCCCCTGGTTCTTAAACAGGCTTCGCGGTCGGCTCTGTCCATACTTGGTAAAGTATCTATTGATCCTGTTCACAGGGATGCCCTGGATAATCTTATAAGCTGGTCAGCATATAACATAGCCGATAGTGCTCAGAAGAAGACATTGGTTGAGAAACTGCAAAAATTTGAAAGACTTAAGACAGCGGAGGTGGATCTCAGATCTTTTAATTATAAAAGCTCGAAAGATGATATGCTGCCTCTTTTACAGGAGATATACGGTCTTGCACCACATGATGTAAGATCAAGGATTGCCTCGGTCCACATCAATTCAGGGCTGATGCAGAATATGAGCAGGAAGAATATCAGTATTGTGCATGAGGCCATGGATCTTTATCTTGTACATAACAGGTCTGTGCTTACTGATATTAAATTCCTGGGATTTCCTTTTCATTATTTCTATACGGCAGTGTTCCTGCTGATACTATTTGTAGGCCTGTGCTGGGTTTACTGTGTCAGAACTGATATGTTCAACAAGAAATATGAAATCGCAGACTAATTCGAATTTTAAAAATCTCCTGTAATGAAAAAATTATCTCTTCTTTTATTTATAGCCTTGCTTTTATCCCCTGTTTGCAGTGCCTCTGTTGCTGCTACCCATCTTGAGGGAAGTTTTAAGCTGGGGCCTGCGATAATACTTATAATAATACTTGTTCTGTTTGTGCTTGTGGGAATCCTGTTCAGGGCAAAAGACACTACTGATTTTTACGCCGCCGGAAGAGGCATCTCCAGGGTTGGCTCGGGTATGGCTATTGCCTCAAACTGGATGAGTGCAGCATCTTTTCTTGGTATGGCGGCTCTTATGTATGGTTCGGGATACCATGGTCTTGCCTATGTTGTTGGTTGGACAGGTGGCTATGTGCTTCTGCTCATCCTCATGGCAGGCCAGATACGCAGATATGGTAAATATACTGCAGCCGACTTTATAGGTGACAGGTACTATTCACAGGGCCTAAGGGCAGTAGGAGCCATTATTGCAATATTTATCTCCATTGCATATTGTGTTGGCCAGTTTGGAGGCATCGGCCTGATGTTTAAATGGGTGATGGGAATAAACTATAGTGCGGCAGTCATAATAGGAGGAACGGTCGTTTTAACTTATACCCTGATTTCAGGAATGCTCGGTGTAACAAAAAATATGCAGATACAGTATATAATCATAATTATCTCTTTCATTATACCCCTTTTCATACTCACGGCAAAGTTTGATTACTTCTGGCTTCTTCCCCAGATAGGATATGGTTCTGTTGTTTCTGATGTTATTGCCGGACTTCCTGTTAATGAAACAAAGGAGCTTATCAATTCACTGGGACATGACTATGCAGTTGTTCCTTCACCGGAGTTTGCAATGCCCTGGGACCCTCCAACGGGTAAAACGTTTTTCCAGTGGATAGCCATAGCTTTTTCCTTGATGATAGGAACCGCAGGATTGCCACACGTAATACAGAGATTTTACGTTGTCCCTAAAGCAAGGGATGCAAGATGGTCAGTTGTATGGGGACTGTTTTTTATATGTATATTATACTGGAGTGCACCGGCCTACGCAGCATTTGGCAAGGTGTTATCAGCCCATCCCGAAGTAGGAACCCTGGCAAAAGATGCAATAGTGGTTTATACAGCTCAACTCGGGAATGTTCACCCGCTTATTGTAGGATTCCTTGCTGCCGGAGGTGTGTCGGCTGCTTTCTCAACCGTATCAGGTCTGCTGGTAGCCGGATCATCTGCTTTTGCCCATGACCTTTATGTAAGGGTAATAAATCCCGAGGCCAGTCCTCGCAAACAACTGCTTTATGCCCGCCTGGGTACAGTCTTGATGGCAATAATAGTAACGCTTATCGCCCTTCAGAACTTTGCCCTGATAGGCCAGCTTGTAGCAGTGGCCTTTTCTCTTGCCGGCTGTACTATATTCCCGCTTTTCCTCCTGGGTATATGGTGGAGTGGTTCAAATAAGCAGGGTGCCATTGCCGGTCTGATAACAGGCGGACTGGTATCTCTTATTGCAATTACATATTTTATTGCAGGAAAATCGGGTGTTGAACTTCCTGCACATAGCTTCATTAGCTACTGGCTTGAAGCATGGTATTTTGCCTGGATAGGTGCACCCCTGGCTATACTGGCCAATATAATAGTTTCAAAACTTAGCGGTCCTACACCGCTGGAAATCAGGAAATTCCTTATTGAGCAGGTTCATAGTTGATGAAAAGCTTGTTGAAAAATAATAAGACCGGGGCACTCATTATCATAATGATTGCCCTTGTTGCTATTGGGTACTTCATTGCCACAGGGTATTACACCCGGGAGAATAATTCAGTTGATCCGAGAATAGTACCTGCAAGAGAGCTTTATTCTGATTATGATGAGCGTGCAAAAGAAGGTAATTATAATAAAATATTCAGCCTCCTGGACTCTGTTGAATCAGTCTATAAAACATACAAGCATTATGAGGATTCCTATGAGTTGGGAGTTTTATACAATAACAGGTCAGCAGCACTGATAACAATAGCAATATATAGAGATAGTATAAGAAGCGATTATAACCCTATGTCAAATATGCCCGCTGACAGTATCCTGGCTATTGCTGAATTGAATGTTATGAAAGCTGTTTCAATCTATGATGCATTTGTTCAAAACTATGGTAATAAAGATGCTGAGATTGTGAAGAGCTTGATCAAAGAGGATTTTTATGATGGTATGCAAAATTATGATGATGAACTTAAGGATAATTATCTGGATAACAGGGTTGACGAGATAATTGCAGCAATTGCCGAAACTGACAGGCGTCTTTCCGTCTCATATACTAACCTGGGGGTCATAAGAAGACTGCAGGAAAAGTATGAGGAGGCTGCCGTCTATTATAAAAAAGCCATAGAGTTGTGGGACAGGAATCTGAGTGCAGAGAATAACCTCAATGCGTTGCTGGGGAAACCCCTGAAAAGGAGAAATATCATTCAGAAACTATTCCCACCCGAAAGATAAATTTGATTGGTAATGAAAAATAATTGATATGAGAAAGTTACTGCTCACTGTACTTATGGTATTTGTTTTGCTCCCTCTCCTGGCACAGGAAAATTCAGACTTTAGCATTACCTGGTCAGGTTTCGTAAAGAATGATTTCTTCTTTGACAGCAGGCAAACTGTTGATGCACGCGAAGGTCATTTCCTGCTGTGGCCCTCACCCGTGGATTATGACCTGTCAGGCGAAGACATAAATGCAAAACCAAATTTTAATTTTCTTGCTGTACAATCAAGACTAAAAGCCGCCATAAACGGTCCGGATGCTTTCGGGGCAAAAACCTCGGGAGTAATAGAGGCAGATTTTTTTGCACAGGCAAATGCTAATATCAATCTGCTCAGGCTGAGACATGCATATATAAAAATGAACTGGGAGAGATTAGAATTGCTGGCCGGACAATACTGGAATCCTCTTTTTGTAACAACCTGCTTCCCCGGAACTGTTTCGTTTAATACAGGTGCACCGCTGCAATCATTCGCACGGAATCCTCAGATCAGGGCCAGTTACAGTATCTCAGGACTGAAACTGGTGTTTGCAGCTTTGTCGCAGAGAGACTATTCCTCAAGGGGCCCGGAAGGTGTGAGCTCCGACTACCTGCGTAATTCTGCAATCCCCGACATGCATTTCCAGCTTGCTTACAGCTATGAAAATGACATACGTATTGATGCAGGGGCAGGGATAGCCTACAAATCAATCGTTCCAAGATTAAGTTCAACCATGTCGCCTCTGCGAACATACAAGGTTGATGAAAGGGTTGGAGGACTAACGGCCATAGGTTTTTTTAAGGCTGTAACCAGTCCTTTGACTGTTAAGACACAGGTAAGATATGGTGAAAATATTCCCGATGTCCTGTCAATCAGCGGATTTGCTGTAAAAGATGTAGCTGATCCGATTACCGGAGAACTTAATTATACTCCTATGACTAATTTAAGCTTCTGGGGAGAGATCCACACAAACGGGTCTTCAGTGCAGGCAGGAGTGTTTGGCGGAGTGCTCAGGAGCCTGGGTACGAAAGATCAGATGTCTGATCCCGGTAACCAGGTATATGGACTGGGAACGGATATTTATTTTCTGTACAGGCTTTCACCACGACTGATAATTAATTCCGGGAAAGTGCGACTGGCTTTTGAGCTTGAGTATACATCTGCAGCTTATGGTTCAGATTTTGATCTTAATTATATTCCCCAGTCTGTAAGTACAACAACCAACATAAGAGTATTAACGGCACTTTATTATTTCTTCTAAAAAATAATGCAGATAATAAGAAATGAACATCTTTAAACATATGACTGTTAAATAAAAGATTTTTACTATTTTTGCCTTGAATAATGAAAAAGTCAGTCTTAAATAAAACAAGCTGGTGGTGGCAGTGTTTCTTTACAAGAATATTGTAAGGATCTGATGCCATTAAATGATATTGAAGGCTCATCGTTCTTACGATGGGCTTTTTTTGTAAAAAAACCAACAAGAAAAATGTTTGAAATTACTGCAGTCTCTCAAAAAATGCTTGCTGATACACTGACCCCCGTCAGTGTTTACCTGAAGGTCAGGGATATTTATCCCAGGGCAATATTGCTGGAAAGTACAGATTTTCATCATCTTGAAAATTGCTTTTCATTTATTTGTATGCAGCCTGTTGCCGGATTTGAGCTTATTAATGATGAAATACGCTATTACCGGGATAATGAAAAGATACGTGTCAAAAAAGTAAGCGAAAACACTGATGTTCCTTCGGAACTGCAAAATTACATCTCATCATTCCGTTTTAAAGGTACTTCGGAATCCTTCAATGGGTTTTTCGGGCATATAGGGTATGATGCTGTCAGGTTCTTCGAATCGGTTAAGCTGGAAAAGGCTTCAACAGTGAAAGATTATCCTGATATCAGGTTCAGTTTATACCGTTATGTAGTTGCATTTAACCACCTTAAGAATGAAATCCAGGTTATTGAAAACCTGAAGGATGGTGAAAGTTCAGCTATTCCCGGATTACGCTCATTATTATTCAACAATAAGATAGGCGATTATGCTTTTTCTTACAGTAAAAAAGAAGAGTCAAACATGACTGACAGGGAGTATATGTCAATGGTGGCAAAAGCAAAGGAACATTGCAGGAGGGGAGATGTATTCCAGATGGTACTCTCCAGGTCATTCTCAAGAGCATTTCAGGGTGATGAATTTAATGTGTACCGCCGTTTGCGTTCGCTGAATCCTTCGCCATATCTTTTTTATTTTGACTACGGTGACTACAAAATATTCGGGTCTTCACCTGAATCACAAATCGTAATCAGGGAAGGGAGGGCCTATATAAATCCTATTGCCGGCACTTTTGGCCGGACCGGTAATGATGAAAAGGATAAGGAATTGTCTCTGAGGCTGTCTGAAGACCCCAAGGAGAATGCTGAACACGTGATGCTGGTTGACCTGGCCAGGAATGACCTGAGCAGAAATGCAGCTGATGTAAAAGTTGAAAATTTCAAGGAGATACATTTCTACTCACACGTGATACATATTGTTTCAAAAGTATCGGGAATAATTAATGACAGGAACAGTTTTATTAATGTGATAACTGATTCCTTCCCTGCCGGCACCCTCTCCGGTGCCCCCAAGTACAGGGCTATGGAACTTATCGATCTTTACGAGCCTGCAGGCCGTGGATTTTACGGAGGTGGTATCGGTATGATAAGCCCGGGAGGAGACGCCAATCTCGCAATTACAATCCGTTCCTTCCTTAGCCGTAATAATAAACTTTTTTACCAGGCAGGTGCAGGAATTGTTAATAATTCTGTTGAAGAAAAAGAACTTGAAGAAGTGAATCATAAACTTGGAGCTTTAAAAATGGCAGTTGAGTCAGCCGGAAAGGAGTACTGATCATGAAAATTGCAGTGATAGATAATTACGATTCGTTTACCTACAACCTGGTACATCTTGTTAACTCTCTGAATGATACCCCGGTTGATGTTTATAGGAATGATATGCCTGATACGGGACGGCTTGAAGAATATGGAGGTCTGATATTATCTCCAGGACCCGGTATCCCCGGGGAAGCAGGTTTGTTGAATAATATAATTAAGGAGTATGCTGCACGAAAATCTCTTTTCGGTGTTTGCCTGGGTATGCAGGCAATAGCCGAAGTATTCGGGGGAAAACTTCTTAACCTGCCCGGTGTATATCATGGTGTTGAAACAGAAATTAGAGCTGTTCAGCCTACGCACAGGATATTTAAGGACTTGCCCGCAACATTTGTTGCCGGCAGATATCATTCATGGATAGTGCAGAATGAAGGGCTCCCGGCAAATATCGAGGTAACAGCTGTTGATGTGGATAATAATATTATGGCCCTAACTCATAAGGAATATGATGTGTGCGGAGTGCAGTTTCACCCCGAATCAATCATGACTCCCTCCGGAAGGAAAATCCTTGCCAACTGGATGAATATTGAACAAAATACAGACTAAAAATCAATAATATAGAAGAATTGCAATGAAAGATATATTAAACCACCTGTTCCAGCATAAGGTACTTACCCGTGAAGATTCCAGGAATATTCTGCTTAACCTGGCAAAGGGTAAGTACAATAAATCACAGATGACGGCTTTCCTTACCGTTTTTCAACTGCGTAATATTACTGTTGATGAACTGCAGGGCTTCCGTGATGCCCTTAATGAACTGGCCCTTAGAATTGACCTGGGAAATGATTTTAATTGTATTGACCTGTGTGGTACGGGTGGCGACGGCAAGAATACTTTTAATATCTCAACCCTGGCCTCTTTTATTGTTGCAGGTGCGGGAGAGAAAGTAACAAAACATGGTAATTACGGGGTATCATCAACGTGTGGCTCCTCTAATATACTGGAATATTTTGGCTATGAGTTTAGTAACGACAGGGACGTTTTGCTGAGACAGCTTGACAAGGCTGGAATATGCTTCCTGCATGCACCTTTATTCCATCCCGCAATGAAGAGTATTGCCCCCATAAGAAAAGAATTGTCAATAAAAACATTCTTCAATATGCTGGGCCCCATGGTAAACCCCGTATCTCCACAAAATCAACTTATTGGTGTGTTTAACCTTGAGCTTGCAAGGATATACAATTATGTGTACCAGCAGACTGACAATAGCTATTCAATAATTAACGGACTCGATGGTTATGATGAAATATCCCTTACCGGTGAATTTAAATTACTGACAAGAGATGGAGAATCCATCCTGGGACCTGATTATTTTGGTTTTGAGAAAACAGGAAGTGATAAAATTGCCGGCGGTAGCACCATAAAAGAGTCCGCAAAAATATTTGAGGATATCCTGAGTGGAAAGGCAAGCAGGGACCAGGAACGGGTGGTACTTGCAAATGCCGCTGTTGCACTTAATACTATTGACCCGGGAAAGCCTGTTGACCGGTGTCTTGAAGTAGCGGCCGGATCATTGTATGATGGCGAAGCATACAAATGTTTTAAAGCCTTGTTAAACAATTAATTATGATCAAGCTAGATGAAATTATTGCAGCCAAGAAGGAAGAGGTGGATGCGAGGCGCAGCCTTAAAACGGTCGAAATTCTTGAAGAAGCAGCAAGTAAACAGAGGAAGACTGTCTCGCTAAAGAATATACTTGCTTCTGGAAACAGGACAGGCATAATTGCTGAATTTAAACCTGCTTCGCCTTCAAGGGGAGTGATCAATGCAGAAGCTGATGTTGAGAAGGTTACTGCTGACTATGTTAAAATGGGTGCTGAGGCCCTGTCTGTACTGACCGATAACAGGTTTTTTGGTGGTAGTTTTCAAAACCTTGAAAAGGCACGGAAGATAAATGATTGCCCAATACTGCAAAAAGACTTTATCCTTGATGAATACCAGCTTCTTGAAGCAAGATCTTACGGGGCCGATGTTATACTGCTTATAGCGGCAGTGCTGAACCGGGAAAAGGTAGAGAGACTGGCACATAAAGCTCATTTCCTGGGAATGGAAGTGATACTTGAAGTGCATAAAGAAGATGAGCTTGATATGCTGGTAGAAGATGTTGATATAGTGGGCGTTAATAACAGGGACCTCAGTACATTCAAAACAAATATTGAGACTTCTATCCTAATGGCAGATATGATACCGGGCAACTTTGTTAAAATTTCTGAAAGCGGAATCAATGACGCAAAAACTATAATACGACTCAGGAAGGCAGGTTTTTCAGGATTTCTTATCGGGGAATATTTTATGCAGCATAAGGATCCTGCAAAAGCCCTTGGACATCTTGTAGCTGACCTGGAGAAACTATCGATCGGAAAAAAATAGTGATGAAATCATGAAGGTAAAGATATGCGGTTTAAGGGATAAGGATAATATCAGGGAAATTGCAGGAATGAAACCTGATTACCTGGGATTCATCTTTTACAAGGCTTCGCCCAGATATGCAGGTGATATCCTGGATGTTGATACATTAAATGAACTGGATGAGGGATTAAAAAAAGTGGGAGTTTTTGTTAACGAGGATATAAATAAGGTAGTAGATATTGCACTGGCATACGGCCTGGATGTTCTACAACTTCATGGCAATGAAAATCCGGCATACTGCAGGGAACTAAGGGGAGAAAATTTTGAAATAATCAAGGCTTTTAACCCATTGGATAAAAACGACTTTGTTGCAATGAAAGAATACCATGGATCCTGTGATTACTTTTTACTTGACAACAGGGGTAGAATGGCTGGTGGTAGCGGTCAGAAATTTGACTGGGAAATACTGGATAAATATAAGCTGGATATACCCTTTTTTCTGAGTGGTGGCATAGGCCCCGGCGATAGCGAACAACTATTGTCAATGAATTATAAAAATATGACAGCAATTGATATTAACTCCAGGTTCGAGATAGCGCCTGGTGTTAAAGATCCGGCATTAGTAGAAGAATTTTTAAATAAAATCAGGATAAAATGAATGTGAAGGCAGTAGCTGATAAAAACGGATATTATGGCGAATTCGGGGGAGCTTATATCCCTGAAATGCTTTATAATAACATCAGCGAATTAAAAAGCAGGTACCTGGATATTATTAACAGTAAAGAATTCAGGGATGAATATATGCAATTGTTAAAGGATTATGTGGGAAGGCCATCACCCCTGTATTATGCAGGAAGGTTGTCTCATCATTTTGGTACCCGGATATTTTTAAAGAGAGAGGACCTCAATCATACAGGCTCTCATAAAATAAATAATACCGTGGGTCAGATTATCCTTGCCTCAAAGCTTGGGAAAAAACGTATAATTGCCGAAACGGGTGCCGGCCAGCACGGGGTGGCTACAGCAACTGTATGTGCACTTAAAGGGCTTGAGTGTATTGTTTACATGGGTGCCACTGATGTTGAGCGACAGGCCAGGAATGTTACCTTAATGGAAATGCTGGGGGCGAAAGTAGTACCGGTAGAGTCAGGTAACAAAACACTTAAGGATGCAACAAATGAGGCTCTCAGGGACTGGATCAGTAACCCGGAAAGTACTCATTATATTATTGGTTCAATAGTGGGACCGCATCCTTTCCCCGATATGGTGACACGTTTCCAGTCTGTTATATCCCTTGAAATGAAATCACAGCTAAAAGAAAAAACCGGCAGTGAAGACCCTGATTATATACTGGCATGTATAGGTGGAGGCAGTAACGCTGCGGGTGCTTTTTATCATTATGTTGAAAATGAAAATGTTAAACTAATAGGAGCTGAAGGGGGAGGAATGGGGGCAGAGACAGACCTTACATCGGCCTCTATTACTACCGGCAGGCCCGGCGTGCTTCATGCCTGTAAATCATTGCTTCTGCAAACGACAGATGGCCAGGTAATTGAGCCTTACTCAATCTCAGCCGGGTTAGATTATCCCGGGGTAGGCCCCCTTCATTCATACCTGCATGCCAGAGGCAGGGCCAGGTATTACAGTATAAATGATGATGATGCACTAAAAGCGGCAAAGCAGATGATTGAACTCGAAGGTATTATACCTGCACTCGAATCTGCTCATGCACTGGCCCTGCTTGATAAAATGGATTTCAACAGCAATGATGTTGTCGTGGTAAATCTGTCAGGCAGAGGCGATAAAGATCTTGAAACCTATATAAAAAGATTTGATGATGAATAAGATCATAAAACTATTTAATCAGAAGAGCCGGAATATACTCTCACTGTTCTTCACGGCAGGCTATCCCGAAGCGGATAGTACAACAGAAATCCTTGAAGCAATAGAGGAAAGCAGTGCTGATATGGTTGAAATAGGTATACCATTCTCCGACCCGGTAGCAGACGGTAAAGTTATACAGGACAGCAGTAGCAAAGCACTGTTAAACGGGATGAGCCTTGAAAAATTATTTGAACAGCTAAATGTGGTGAAAGACAGGCTGTCAAAACCTAAACTGCTGATGGGTTATTTTAACCCGGTTATGCAGTTTGGAGTGGAAAAGTTTTGTAAACGTTGCAGCGAGACAGGCGTTGACGGGGTAATAGTTCCTGACCTGCCACCTGGTGAATACCTGGCTTACAGGGGGATATTTGAAAAATATGACCTGCTGTTTATTTTCCTTGTAACACCGGGAACGTCTAAAGAAAGACTTAAGGAAATATCAGGATATGCCAGCGGCTTTATTTATGCCGTATCATCCTACAGTACCACGGGAACTTCAGGCAGCAGCGCGCTGAAGCCTGAGGATGTTTCGGAGATTTCCGCTATCAGCGGACTGCCAGTATTGATAGGTTTCGGCGTTAAGGATAACGAAACCTTCAGGCAGGCATGCAGTATCAGCTCCGGTGCTATAATAGGCTCTGCCTTCATCAGGAGCCTGGATAATTCTCCACATGGAATAAGACAATCAGTCTCCCTCTTCGTAAATAATATAAGAGAAGAGGGTGACTAGGTGACTAAGCGACTAAGCGACTAAGCGGGTCAAAGCGACTAAGGGACTAAGAGACTTGTAGACATGCTATTATTAGTTGCCAAATATGCGAGACTGAGGCAATTCGGAATTATCTTCACCTTTGGTCTTTAGTCTTTAGTCTTTTGTCCTCAGCCTCTGCATCCTTTTAGTCTTTAACCTGGCCTGTGTCATACTCAAGTCCCAGTTCTTTCGCTGTTTTCACGAGTCTTATAAATTCTCCTCGGTAACCTTCAGCATCATTACCTTTTGAATTGCGTGCTATGCTTATCACGGAATCGAAACAGCTTGTTCCTTTGTGTCCGGAACTCCTGAGCAACATTCCAAATTCTACAACTGCTGCTGAGAATCTTAAATCCTGAGAGGAACCAGCGAACTTTTTGACCTTCTGCCTCACGGCTATCTCCATAAGATCACTGCTATTGCTGCCAGGTTTCTTGTACCTTAGTTTTATAGTTAATAGCTCCCTGCTCAGTGGCCCGTCAACTTTCTCTCTTTCTTCCTGGTATTTAAGAGGATCAATTGATACTGGTTCTTTATTACTGTCTGCAGGGATTAGCTCATAAAGGGCTGTTACGCTATGGCCTGCACCTATCTCACCGGCATCTTTGGTGTCATCATTAAAATCTTCATCGTTCAGTAACCTGTTTTCATAGCCTATAAGCCTGTATGACTTTATCCTGGCCGGGTTGAACTCAATCTGGAATTTAACATCTTTTGCTATGGTAAACATAGTACTGCCAAACTCATTAACCAATGTCTTCCTGGCTTCCTGTATGTTATCAATATATGAGTAGTTCCCGTTCCCTTTATCAGCTATGATCTCCATCTTGTCATCTTTATAATTCCCCATACCAAAGCCAAGCGCCGTTATATAAACCCCTTCATCTCGCTTTTTCTCTATTAGCCTCTCCATTTCAGCATTGCTTGAAACCCCAACGTTAAAGTCGCCGTCCGTTGCAAGAATTATCCTGTTGTTCCCTTCTTCAATGAAATTTTCAAAGGCCAGTTTGTATGCCAGCTTAAGGCCCTGTCCGCCAGCCGTGGAACCACCTGCGCTGAGCCTGTCAACAGCCTGCAGTATGTCTTTCTTCTTATCACCGGGGGTGGGTTCAAGCACTACTCCTGCAGCCCCTGCATATACTACTATGGATACCCTGTCAGATTCCCTGAGCTCATTTACCAGCATCCTGAATGCAGATTTTAACAGGGGAAGTTTATTAGGGCTGTTCATTGATCCTGAAACATCAAGAAGAAAAACAAGGTTTGACGGGGGAAGTTTGTCCTTTTCAATACTTTTACCCTTCAAACCGACATGCATCAGGTAGTGACCTTCCTGCCAGGGGCATTCTGAAACCTCTGTGTAAACTGCAAAAGGATGTTCATTTACCGGTTCATGGTAGTCGTAGTTGAAATAGTTGATCATTTCTTCTATTCTTACTGCATCAACAGGAGGTTTCTGCCCGTGATTAATAAAGCGCCTGATGTTGGAATAGGAAGCACGGTCAACATCTATTGAAAAAGTAGATAGGGGATTGTTCATCACACTCCTGAATCCGTTTTCATGTATCGTACTGTAGCCTTCAGTATTATAATTGTAATTATACCTGCCGGGTAAATTATTGGATGCTCTGCCCGCAATCATATAAGCAGCTTCAGCTTTTTTATGAACTGCAGGTACCCCGGGCCTTATTATGCCTGACCTGTCGCTGAGTGTTTGTTCCTGTTCTGCAATTTCAGCAGGGGACTTAACTTCTTTGTGCATTATGACATCGATGACATTGCGGTTTTTTATCTTTTTACTTATGGTAATATATCCCTGCAATGAGAATATGACACGGCCAGTGTTTGCATTTACCCTGATAGAATAGTAGCCGTTCATATCTGTCAGAACAGTCTTCTTCGGATTGTCAGTGCTTACAGATACTCCTGAAAGGGGGATCCCCTTGTTGTCTTTTACTGTACCTGTAATAATTCCTGGTTCGCTGAATCCCAGCGATAAGCCGGAGATAATCAGTATTGCGATTAGTGATAATGTAGTTTTCATGATTATTGATTTTTGATTTAACTTCTGTAATCAGGATGCAGCCCAAATAGAAATTCCATAAAAACTTTGATATTTTTTTACTAATATTATGATTGTTAATAGTCATAACTGGCCAAACTATTTTTTGATAATGGCACCAGGCCCGGGAAAGAGAAATATTGATAAGCTTAATGATGAGGATCTGATCGGGATATATTCATCATCAGGAAATATTGATGTGCTGGGTGTCCTTTTTGAAAGATATATTGACCTTGTATACGGTGTTTGCCTGAAGTATTACAAAAACAGGGAAAGATCAAGAGACGGGGTAATGGACATATTTGAAAAACTTGTTCATACTCTCAGGGGAAACAAAGTGAATAATTTCAGGAGCTGGTTATATGTTCTTACAAAGAATCATTGCCTGATGGATCTGAGGTCAGAGGGAAGCAGGCAGCTTGTTAATATGGACGATTATGACCATCTTATTATGGAAAATGGTGAAGATTTGCATCCTATTGATAAAGAAGGAGGAATTATTGATGAAGTACTGGAATATTGCATTGAAAAGCTTAAAAAAGAACAGCAGAGCTGTGTCAGGCTGTTTTATTTTGAAAACAGGTGTTACAATGATATAGCAGAAATGCTTGGTCTTGAAGAGAAGAAAGTAAAATCGTACCTCCAGAATGCAAAAAGAAATCTTAAGATTTGTATGGAAGAGAATTATGAAAAAGGATAGCAAAAATAACACTGATTTGCGCAAAGATATTAGCAGATACCTGGGCAACAGGATGAGCTCTGAAGAGCGTAATGCTTTTGAGAAGAAGCTCCAGGCTGATCCTTTCCTGGCTGAGGCTGTTGAGGGATTTAATGAAATTGATCCCCATGACCTGGACGAAGATGTTAAATATCTGAGGAAGCGTGTTTCAGGCTATTCACGAAAGAGAAGAATTCTTATTCCGCGGGTGGCTGCAGCTATAGTGCTTTTACTTGGTATTTCATCTGTAATCCTTGTTTTAAATTTAAAAAAACCAGCTGCAGGTATTGCAGAAAACAGGCTGAAAAATGAAGCAGGTAAAGCTGAATTACCTGTTTCAGAACCTGGAAGTATAAGGCCGGAAATTACCGGCCTTGATGCACCAGGGAAGCAGGAACTGAAGGAGTTGCCTGAAAAAAGATCTTTTAAAGAAATTACTGCTGAATCCAAAGACAGTGTGCTGATGATGGATGAAATAATTACTGTTCAGCCGAAGTCAGCCAGGCCTGAGACCTCTGGAACAGAGCTAAAAAAAGAGCGCTTGATGATGGCCCGGGCTGCATCGGAAATTGCAACTTCAAGAAAGGCAAGGCCATCCCTGGCCAGGGAAGAGTATGAGAAATACATTAAGGAGAATGCCGTATATCCCGATATCCAGGCTGATTATGGCAGTGTAAGCGTAAAGCTCAAAGTTGCAGTAGACACCAGCGGTAAGATAGTTGACACATTCATTGTTGAAAGCCCGGACAAAGTCTTTTCAGATGAGGCTGTGCGACTTGTCACTGAAGGGCCTGCATGGTTACCCGCCTTGAAGGAGGGATTAGCCGTAAGAGATACGGTCAGCCTGGAAATTCTTATTTCACAGTAAGGTTAAGATTAATAACAGTTCGTTATTAAGGGTTTATCTTTTTATAATAGTTACCGTGAACTTCATAGCTGATGATATTTCCTTCATCATCACGAATGAAGGTCAGAGTTTCTCCAGGTTCATCATTATCTCTCACCCTGTAGAATTTATCTCCTTTAATGTGTTTGTACATTGTCAGTGAAGCAGGCGATCCTGTAGGAAGACTCATTGCAGCAAGTTTACCGTTCCATGTTGAGATATATGTTTCTGCACCCCATGGAGCGGAGCTGTAATATCCTGTAAACTGTTTGAGTTTTGAATTGTCCTTGTTTTCTTTCTTACTGCTTACTTTCCTGAGGAGGGCAGACATTCCATTTATATACTTACGGGGGCTTGTTCCGGAAGCATTTATCATTACCACGAAAGCCATTTTTGTTTCAGGGTTAAGCAGTAGCTGCGACCTGTACCCGGGGCAACTTCCACCATGACCTACCCATCTTGAGCCTCCCGGACCTTCAGAAACACTGAATCCGAGTCCCCATTTTGTACCAAAGTCAGGATCCATCCAGTGAATATTATACATGTTTTTCAGTGTGGAGGGTTTGAGTATTTCGGGTTCGGGACTATCAAGCAGCCTGAACTGCCAGGAAGCAAATTTTCCAAGATCCGTAACGGTGCTGGAGAACCCTGCTGCCGGCTTTATGCCATTGGCCTGAAAGAGATTAACCCTGTATCTTTCACCGTTTCTTTGGGTGGCACTGTAGCCTATGGCCAGTTGCTGCCCGTAAAGATCCTCCGGTAGCTCCGTTCTTGTATTTCCTAGTCCCAGTGGATCAAGGATGTTATTATTGATGTAATCCTCATAAGGTACTCCGGATATTTCTTCAACCACTTCTCCCAGGAGGGACATAGCGAGATTGCTGTATTGAAAATATGTGGATGCGGGATACAGGGTTTCCTGATTGCCCAGTTCCTTCCTCATCTCCTCCTGTGTGGGAAATGGAAAATCGGGACCGGTCCAGTAGGGATAATTTGCTTCCCTGGGCAGCCCGGAAGAATGAGTCAGCAGCGATCTTATTGTTACCGGGCCGCTCAGCTCATATTTTTGTTCCAGGTTGTACCATGGTAACAGATCTTCTATCCTGTCATCCAGTCTTAATTTACCTTCGTCATACAACTTCATTACGGCAGTTGAGGTGAACAGTTTTGAAATTGAACATATACTGCAGATAGTCTCTATACCTGTTTCAACATTGTCCTCAATACTTGCATGGCCCCAGGCTCCGGTCCAGAGGACTTCCTGGTCTCTGATGATGGTGGCGCTGATGCCCGGCAGTTTTTCAAAATCTTTTTGTGCATCCAGCCACACCTCTATAAGCCTGAAAGCTTCGGTGTAGTCTTTTTTATCTTCCTGGGCGGCAGTTTTGTCTACAAATGTTATTGTAAACAATAAGATAAGAGATAGAATTCTCATATTTCCGGGTTTTAGGTTCTTGAATTTGAATTTAATATTTCATATATAAGCCATTAAAAATCAATTGAAACATGCAGGTATTCTTCATATCCCGTAAGCATGTTTTCCACATCCCATTCAAAGGTTTTACCTGATCCTTTCTTTATCATGAGGGTGGTAACAGCATTGGCTGCAATAGTAAACCCGTCTGCCACACCTTCGCTTCCGTTAATCATTTTGAAAGAGACATCGGAATCATTTGTTATTTCAACCCAGCTGTAGTTATCATTTTCATAATATGGCTTACTTATGGAAATACTTGCCTCAAAAACCTTGCTTAAAAGGTCTTCTCTTCCTGCAAGTGTATTGTTAAAATATGCAAGGGTGCGTGAGTCAAACATTGCTTCTTTCAGGGATTCCCGTGTTCTCTCCTTTGCAAAAACCAGTGTCATGGGCCTGGTTGTATGACCATAGTTCTCTGAAATTATACCGTGCTCATCGCTATTGGCAATTACAGCCAGGTCATACTCTTCACACCATTCCAGGATATTGGGATAATACTCATTATAATTGAAAAATTCAATTCCGTTTATAAGACCATTTGCAAGTAGTTTCTTGTGGATATCATATAGTTTGGGAATTCCGTCAGGTTCCTGTGCTTTCCATCCTGGGTGGTTCCAGTGAATAAAGGCTCCCTGCTTTGCTGCGTTCTCAATAGTTTTATAATCGTCCTCGTCATAAATTGTGGCTGCATCCTCAACGAAAAGTGCATTGAGGTGACCGGGAGGCATACTCCTGGTTATTTCAGTTGAATGAATCAATATCAGGTTTCTTTCAGCAGCCCGTTGAGAGGCAATTTTAAAGGCAGCATTATGATCTGCCGGGATATAGTCCTTATGAGGAAGATATTCAAGATGATCGGTAATGGCCAGTACATCAAGGCCGTCTTTCCATGCTTCATCTACCCTGTAAGCAGGCCATACATTACCATCAGAAAAGACAGTATGTATATGAAAATCACATTTAAGTGTAACATAACCGCTTATGCCGGGGATATTAATAATCTTTTTCTGGGCTGAAACAAATGCTGCAGAAAAAAGTGTTATTGCCAGTAGTAAGAAGGTTTTTTTCATGTTGATGTAAATCTTTTGCATAATTATCAAATATAGTTAAGCGTTTTTAATATCTGTTTAAAAGCCAGTTAAAAAATAGTTAAACCTACTATCAAATAGCCGGCTTTATTCCACCGTGTTAGACTGCCCTTTAAGCAGGTATTTATCATACAGAAGAAGGAAAATACTGGCAGCAACGGCAATACCCGAAAAGAGGATCCATATATTGGAAGGATTGTAATTATCCCACAGGTACTGTGTCAGTTGCTTACCGTTCATCCCGAATAATTCCTGTGCCCTCTCAAAGTATTGTGTCTGGCTGAAAGTATCGGATATAGGTTGTATGCTTAATCCTTTTTCTTCGACAGCCTTACTCAACAGGTAATATTTGTCGGCGAGGACCTCAAAAGGCTTGCCTGAAACCCAACCGGCCAGGAAGTGCCCAATGGCAATGGCTACGAATACGGTTCCCATATACAGGGCTTTCTTATCCGGTGGAGCTATTCTCCCAACATACTCATTGAACTTAGGTGATGAGCTCATTTCTCCAATAGCAAAAATAAGTACACCTATGAGCATTACCCAGGGATTGCGGGTAAGGAACATAAACAAAAGACCCAGCCCAAGTATCATTATACCTGTCATCATCGATTTGAGTGGTCTGAAGCGCATGCTTATTGAGGAAACCCACATCTGCAGCAGGATAATAAAAAAGGCATTCATGCTTGTTACTGTTGGGGCTGTAATCGTACCCTCGGCCAATCCCAGGACAGCACTTATCCTGTCCATGTCAACCCAGTGCTCCAGGAATATCGGGAAAGAATAATAAAGCTGGTTGAATGCAGTCCAGAAAAGTCCCATAATAAAAATGAAAAGCATATATTTCCAGTTGCTGAGAGCAATCCATATGTTTCTGAAAGCAATACCAACATTTTGCAGGAATGTTTCATCAGATGGTTCTCTTTCAGGTTCCCTGAAGAAGAAAAATACAAAAATATAGTTAATGGCAATTGTGATTACAGACATCAGGAAAACCAGGTTCCAGTCAATTTTGTAGAGGAAACCGGCAATAAACGGACCTATAAAACCACCCACATTGACCATAACATAGAATATCCCGAAACCTACGGAAGCTGTCTCTCCGGTTGTGGTTTTTGCTATCATTCCCTGTATAATAGGCTTGAAAAGGGCGCCGGCAACAGCCAGCAAAATATATGAAGTAAATACAAGTCCGTACGAATCAAAAGTGCCTACCATGAAATAACCGGCAACATATGTAGTAAAGGATAGTATAAGGACTTTTTTGTATCCGACCCTGTCGGCAATAGCCCCGGTAATAATTGGAAGAAAATAAAGAAGCATTGAACCTGTTCCAATTATTGCTCCTTTTTGTAACTGGGTAAACCCCAGTGCACCCGTGTCTTTTGAAAGGGTAAGGTAGAGGGCGAAGGCATTATAGAACCCGTACCAGGCCCACCTCTCAAATAATTCCATAATGTTTGAAACCCAGAATACACGGGGAAATTTTTTCATTACCTGTCCTAGCTTACTCATAGCTCATCGTTTTTTTAAGAAGCTGTAAATATAATGAAAGTTGAATAAGTTAGAATACCTCTTCGCTCTTCACTCTTCCCTATTCCCCGGTATCTTCATAGAAATAAGCTTCTCTTCTGTCTGCATCATCCCAGGTAATAATCTTCCTGTTCCTGTTTAACCAGTAATAATTGATAAGTGCAAAATCTCCTGCACACATTGTTGTGTGCATGAAAAGGGCACAGAACAGGCTCCATGTCCACAGAGGGTCATTTATCGTAAAAATGAGGTATATTATCACAAAACTTATAACAATAAAAGGAGTCAGCGCAACACTGATAAATGTAAAACGCTTAACAGGATAAAGGTGAGAAGTAACGTAGAAGTAATATTGCTTCCAGTCCGCCCCAATGCGGATATTTCTTGCACCACCGAGGAAATAGGGGACGATATGAAGGAATTCATGAGGAATAACCAGGAAAAGTGGTATTACAACAAAACCTGCAAAACCATAAAGAGCTACTGAAAAAAAATTGTAATTCCCGGCTAATGAAAAGCGAAAAGTGATCATCCAGGTAATAATGCCCAGCAGGAATGACCATGCTGCAATTACTGGAAAGGTATGCTTTTTGATATATTTTATTACAAAAGGAACAATGTCATCATATTCCAGTGTTAAAAGATGTTTGTAGCGATCACTGTTTAATATGTTGTTTACCTTTTTATTCATTTAACCGCGACTCTGTTATTAAAGGGCAATTTATAAAAATATAGATAACAATTAATTAATTTTGATGTCGCAATGAGGAGGATAGTTGTAAATATTATAATTTTTTTAGTTCTGATCCCGGGGATAAATGCCCAGGATACAACCAGGCATGAGAATGACTCTCTTCCTGATCGCTTCTACTTTCTTGAGAATGTGACACGCGACGGAGAGACACTGCCTGAAGTGGAGATTGACGAGGTCACCGTTACAAGGAAGATGAGCCTGAAAGAACGGTTCCAGTGGTGGAGGTACAGGCGACTGGTAAGGAATGTTAAAAAAGTATATCCGTACTCAATAGTTGTAAGGGAGAAATTCAAAGAGATTAATGATACTTTACAGAGCATTGATGGGAAAAAAGCCCGAAAAGAGTTCCTCAAAAATTTTGAGACCGATCTTTTTGGCAAGTATGAGGATGATATAAAACACATGACCATTACCCAGGGCAAGATCCTGATAAAGCTGATTGACAGGGAAACACAAAACACATCTTATCAGCTTATACGCGATTACCGGGGGGCTGTTTCAGCTTTTTTCTGGCAGGGACTGGCACGTATTTTCGGGTCAAATCTGAAAACTGAATATGACCCCTACGGTGATGATTATCTTATCGAAAAAATAATCTACGAAATAGAGAAGGGCAGGCTTTAGCTATCCATCTCCATTATAGCCTTCACAACATTTTCTGCCCCTTCGGCAATTTCTGAAATACTTGAATCAAGCATGTAGCAGGGATTGGTAACAATCCTGTTTGAATTGTCAATTACTACCTCACCAGGACCTGCTTCAATATGCACCGAGCCAAGTTTTTCGATATCTGCTGCTGTATTTTTATCTTTACCTATAGTTAGATCAGCTTCGCTGAAAATACCGGCCAGCAGTACAGGAGTGATGCAAAGAGCTCCAATCGGTTTGCCGGCTTCATGAGTAGACTTAAGTGCTTTTTCTACAACAGTATCAATTTTAAAATCAACACCATCTGTTGCATAGGTACAAAGATTCTTTGCCACTCCGAATCCCCCCGGCAGGATAAGAGCATCGTAATCTGAGGGATTGTATTTATTAAGAGGTTTAATATCTCCCCTTGCTATCCTTGCCGCCTCAATGAGTACATTTCTTTTTTCATCCATCTCTTCACCGTTAAGATGGTTAATAACATGGTGCTGTGAAACATCGGGAGCGAAAATGTCGTATTGACCCCCGTTTTTGTCGATGGCCAGCATAACCATTGTTGATTCGTGTATTTCCGCTCCGTCATAGACTCCGCATCCTGATAATATAATTGCAAATTTCATATAACTTTGAGTTTTGTTTCAACGTTAAGATAAGGATAAAAGACAAAAGGAAAAAGATAAAAAGTAAAAAGTAAAAAGTAAAAAGTAAAAAGACCACAATAATGTACTAATCCCTATAAAACTGGACTAATTTCCTTTGTTTTTACTACTGATGATTCAAAGATATTAGATTCGTTTAATTCAAGCAATTCTTCAGGGTAAACACCAGCTTTGATTAATGAAGCTGTTTTTTCCCTGAAGA
>JAIPBU010000009.1 GCA_021738535.1 Bacteroidales bacterium
AATATGTTAACATTATAAACCAGTACGTCAAAGAACTTAATGTTGCTATTTAATTTGAAAAAATATTTAATAAAAAAAATGCATATTTACTTGTTTAGCCATATTGCTTTATCGTCCGGGGGTGTCAAGGTAGGGGTGTCAAGGTAGGGGTGTCAAGGTAGGGGTGTTAAGGTAATCCCTTCTATAACGAACCTTCGCTTAAATTAATATGCATCTAATAAACTGCCGTGCATATACACTCCTTAGCCTCAGCCTTAGCCTTAGCCTTAGCCTTAGCCTTAGCCTTAGCCTTAGCCTTTGCCTTTGCCTTTGCCTCAGCCTTCTCCGCCCTCCGGAGCTTTAGCGAAGGAGGGAGCCTTTCGCTTTTCACCTTTTGTCATGTATCTTTCCAGTTGTATCTTTACATAATTATCTCTTTAAAAACTAAAAACAATGAGCAACTATACTCCAACCAGGGAAGATGCTGAAAAGCTCTTCAGAAAGTACAATAAGTCAGACAGCCTTTACAAACACGCCCTTGCAGTAGAAGGCGTGATGCGGTATATGGCAAAAAAGAACGGTGAGGATGAGGATAAGTGGGGAATAATCGGGTTTATCCATGATCTTGATTATGAAATGTATCCTGAGCAGCACTGTCAAAAAACGGAGGAGATATTAAGGGAAAACGACTGGCCCGAAGAGTATATCAGGGCTGTTTTAAGCCACGGATGGCAGATAGTTACTGACGTAAAGCCGGAAAGCATCATGGAGAAAACACTTTACGCCATGGATGAACTCACCGGGCTGGTAACAACAACTGCTCTTGTACGTCCATCAAAGAGCGTGCTGGACATGAAAGTTAAATCCGTAAAGAAGAAATGGAAAGACAAGCGTTTTGCTGCAGGTGTTGACAGGTCTGTAATAGAAAGAGGTGCAGAATTACTGGATACTGACATTTCAGACCTCATCCAGGATTGCATAAACGGCATGAAAGAGGTTGCGGATGAAATTGGGTTAAAAGGGGATGTTGAAGAGTGAAAAACGAAGACATAAGACTCATTTTTATAGATAATTGTAGATGCGGCATGCCTGCCGCATAAAGGACACAAGCAGAGAGGTGAGAGGTGAGAGGTGAGAGGTGAGAATATTGAAAAAAAAGAATATCGAATATCGAATGGGTCCGATATTCGATATTCTTAATTTATCATTAAAGCTCTTTGACCTTAATATTCCTGAACCATACGTCATTACCATGATCCTGCAACCCGATATAACCTTCTGAAGCGGGATCCACAAATTCAGGCCAGTCAGCAAATTTTGAATTTGCACACATCTCTTTCCACTTGTCTGTCCACAGGTGATACTCCACAACATTTTCACCATTTTGTGTATGCACCACGGTGCCATCATAAACAAGTATCTTTACCGAATTCCACTCTCCTGCAGGTTTAGCATTCTGCGGCACGGCAGGTATCAGGTCATACAGTGCACCTGCCTTCCTGTTACCATCCTTACCAAGCTTTGCATCCGGATGCTTTTCATTATCAAGAATCTGCATTTCCGGTGCTGACATATAGATAGGCTTACCTTCAAGCTCCTGTCCAAGATAGAATATACCACTGTTTCCTCCTTCAGAGATCTTCCATTCAAGAGATAGCTCAAAATTTGAATATTTTTCCTTTGTTATAATATCTCCACCCTGACCACCGGCTTCACCTTTACCTGATCCTATACAGCGCAGCTCACCGTTTTCTGTAATTTCCCAGCCTGCTTCAGGGAATTCTTCTTTTCCGTAGCCCCTGAAATTATCTGTAGATGTCCCGTCAAAAAGTATTGTCCAGCCTTCGTCAGCCGTTGTTTCAACACTTTCGGCTTTCTTTTCTTCACCCTTTTCATCAGTTCCCGAAGAACCGCATGATGTTCCAATAAATGCGATTAGCAATAGTGAAAGAAGTAAATTAATAGTCTTCATATTATTCAAGTTTTAAGATTATGATTTATTATTTAGGCATTTTTGGTAATGTCCATCCGTCACGATAGGTATGCCTGATCATTTCATTAGCAAATTCGCGGGCATTCATCGGATCAGTCCACTCCTTATTAAATGTGGGATGTCCGTCTTTGATACTGAAATTATCTTCGAGGACTATTTTTATTTCCTCATCATTTTTAATATTGGTAAATTCCATCTTGTCACCATCCCATTCAAGCTCCTTGTTCAATCCCTGTAACCTCACTGCCAGAACACCCATTACCACCATTTCATTGAATGGTCCTGCTTCGGCAAAATCTGACTTGGAAGGTACACGATTTTCCGGGCTTTCCTTACATGCTCTTGCCCAGTCTTCTTCATGGGTAACTTCCACCCTTCTCTGGGTTTTGGGCACCACGGGGTTCCTGCCTGACAACAACCAGGGATCTTTACCATAGCAACCGCATATCAGTTTATCCTTTGTGCCATGGAAGATCACACCACCACCGGCATCGTTCATATTTTTACCATCAGGCCATCCCTCAGGCTTCATTGGTTCCAGGCCACCGTCAAACCATGTGACTTCCACTTCAGGTAGTCCCATTTTATAATCATCCCTGGCGGGGCGACCCGGATATGTCAGTTTAACCATCTCTGCATTGGGGGCACAATCAGTTAACAATAATGTTGAACTACCCTGAACTTTGCTTGGATATGTCAGTTTCAGTCCTTCAAATACCGGGTGCAGGATATGGCATGCCATATCTCCTAATGCTCCAGTTCCGAAGTCCCACCATCCCCGCCAGTTCCATGGAGTATAGATACTGTGATAAGGCCTGTGTTTAGCCGGGCCTATAAACAGGTCCCAGTTAAGGGTGTCAGGTACATCCATCTTCTCTGAAGGCCTGTTAAGTCCCTGGGGCCATATTGGCCGGTCAGTGAATGCTTCAACTTTTGTTATCTCACCAATCTCACCGTTCTGTATCCATTCAACCACCCTGTTAACTCCTTCGCCGGATGCACCCTGGTTACCCATCTGGGTTGCAACCTTATTCTTAGCTGCAAGTTTTGTGAGTAATCTTGATTCATATACCGTATGTGTCAGTGGCTTCTGCAGGTAGACATGCTTACCCATATCTATTGCATTGGCAGCCGTTACTGCATGAGTATGGTCTGCTGTCGCAATAACAACGGCATCAATATCTTTTCCCATCTCATCATACATTTTCCTGTAATCCCAGTAGCGTTTAGCCTTCGGATAATTTTTGAATTTTGACTTAGCATATGCCCAGTCCACATCACAAACGGCAACAATATTTTCCTTGTCTTTTAAGCGCATCAGGTTAGCATTACCCATGCCGCCTACACCTATTCCTGCTATATTTAATTTATCGCTTGGAGGAGTATGCCCAAGACCACTTACTACAGAGCTTGGTATTACTGTAAGCCCGGCAGCTGCAGCTGTGGTTTTGCCTATAAATGATCTTCGTGAAATCTTACTTTCTTTTTCTTTCATTATCAGGTGAGTTTTAAGTTTGAAGGAGATAAAATTAAAAAAATCCTGATACTTTGCCTTCTATTAAGCAGAAAAAATCACTTTTTATCCTCACTAAAAAAAGATAAATTGCAATCCAATAAATGCTAAAAATGAACAAACAAACAATCACTCTGGGTGAAAGAGAAGACAAACCTGTTGTTAAAATTTTAATAGTAATATTCGGAATACTTTGCCTCTTCACAGCAGGATGGTGGACTGTTTTCCTTATTAAATATCCTGATAATGAGAACATTTTCTGGGCCGGCAGTATATTCCTTTTTCTTTTTGGTATATACCAGGTATATGCAGGATTGGGCAAGGCAAAAAGATATATACAGAAAGAAAATGACATCCTGATTATCAGGCAAAACAGCCTTCTTCCGGCAAAAAAGTTTGAGGCTAAAAAAATAAAACAGCTTGAAGTAAGGTCAATGGATATGCTTATTCATTCGGATGAGGGCTCAAAGTACAGGATTAAGCTTGGACTGAAATATCCTGATCTTGGACAAACAATTAAAGATTTCATCATTGGTTTTGCAGAAGAAAACGACATAGAGGTATTCTACAAGAACGAAGCCTTATAGTAAACCTGAAATTTATAGAGTTATGAGATTAAGAATGGCAATGATAGGTGGCGGAACAGGTTCATTTATTGGTCCCGTACATCTAATGGCAGCACGAATGGACTCAATGATTGAGCTTGTTGCGGGTGCATTCAGCAGCAAAACAGACATATCTGAAAAAAGCGGCCGTGAATACGGTTTGCCCGTGAACAGGATATACGGCAACTGGGAAGAGATGATAGAAAAAGAGAGCAGGCTGCCTGCAGATCAAAAACCGGATATAATATGCGTGGTAACTCCGAATAATTTGCATTACGCCCCAGTGATTAAAGCAATAAATGCGGGATTCCATGTTATTTGTGACAAACCTCTCTGTATTAGTGTGGAAGAAGCTCTTGATATAAAATCAGCACTCGAATCCGGCAATACACTTTTTTGTATTACCCACAATTATTCAGGCTACCCGATGGTAAAAAAAGCCAGGGAAATGGTTGCAGGAGGAGAGCTGGGCACAATCAGGAAAGTAATGGTGGAATATTTACAGGGCTGGTTAAGCGATAAAGAGGAAGAAAGAGGTAACAAGCAGGCTGAATGGAGATCTGACCCGGCAAAAGCAGGCAAAGCAGGCTGTATGGGTGATATAGGCACACACGCATTTCAGCTGGCAGAGTATATTTCCGGAAACAGGGTAAAAAGACTCTTTTCACAACTGAATACCTATGTTGACGGGAGGATACTTGATGATGACGGTAACGTATTCCTTGATTTTCAAAACGGGATTAAGGGGACGCTCCTTGCCAGCCAGGTTGCTTGCGGAGAAGAGAATGCACTAAGCATAAGAGTATACGGTACAGCAGGCAGCCTGGAATGGAAGCAGATGGAACCCAACAACCTGTATTTTCGAAAAAAGGACAGTGCATTGCAGGTTTATCGTACAGCCTCTCCATACGGATCACCGGGTCCGATCGCAGAAAAACATAGTCGGCTCCCAGGCGGGCATCCTGAAGGCTTTATTGAAGCATTCGCCAACCTCTACCGGAATTTTGCACTTAACATAATGGCACTAAGGAATAATGAAAAGCATGATTCCTCATATGATTACCCCGGCATAGCCGATGGTTTAAGAGGAATGAAATTCCTTGATGCAGTTGTGGACTCCTCCGAAAAAGATCAATGGAGAGAAATATAAACCAACAGGCAATACCTGGCTAAACCAGGTTATTTTCCAGAAGGAAATTTCGACTTATCTCAATATTTTCCATCGGCTTACGGGCACGACTATGATCCTGTTCCACGAAGAAATATTTCATACCTGCTTTACCTGCTGCCGCAAAAATTGGTGCAAAGTCCATTGTCCCTTCTCCAAGGGTAGCATCTTTCTTATCCTCAGATAAATCTTTGACATGCCACAGTTCAAACCTGCCCGGATACCTGTTGAAATACTCCACAGGATTATTTCCTGAAGCTGTTATCCACGCCAGGTCCAACTGGAAGACAACAAGTTCGGGATCCGTATTTTCAATCATCACATCGTAGGGCTTTTTACCTTCAACTTCATCAAATTCAATAGTATGATTATGAAAACCAAGTTTAATGCCGTTTTGCCTGCACTTGTCACCGGCCATATTCATAAACTCAGACGTCTTTTTCAGGGCATCAATACTGTTTATCATATTATGAGGGAGAGAAGGAATGACCACATATTTCAACCCGGCCTCAGCTGATGCACCGACAACTTCATCAACATTTTCCTTATTAAGACCGCTATGGCTGCTAACCAGTTGCATAGACCTGCTTTCGATCATTTTCCTGAAGTCGGCCGGCTTATGACCATAAAAGCGGCCTTCTGAATACCCGGCTGCTTCAAGCCAGTTATATCCAATCTCAGCAATTCGGTCCAGGGTTGATTCAGGATTAGCTGACATTTCATCCCTTACTGTGTAAAGAATTAATCCTGTATCAGCATTTTTAGGAGAACATGCCAGTGATGGCATCAGCATGGCTGCTGTTGCCCCGGCAGCACTAGTTTTTAGAAATTTACGCCTTTTCATAACTTCCTGTTTATTGGTTAGTTAAATAATCTTCTCATTCTCACGATCCCACTTCACCTGCCGTCCTTCGCGATATGCCATTGTCCCCATATGTGCTGTAATAGCCTCTTCAAAGCCCTGATCAATATTACAGGAAGGTGTATTTCCACTACGTATAGAATCAATCCACTCTTTTATGTGGAGATGCGTAGTGTCCACCCGTTTACCTCCCCTGTAGGTATATAACAAACCACGGCCTGCAAAATATTGTTCTGTAGCCGAAGTTACTGCATCTATTGATTTTTTTCCTGGAACATAGGAAAGAATTGGTATTGTTGGGTCAATAATTCCCTCTTCCATTTTTTTGCTGTAGCGTCTGGAATTACGGTCAGGATATACTGTAAGACTGCTTCCAACCTCCATATATCCATCATGTCCCATAATGATTTTACCTCTTGGCTTACTGTTGGCTAGTGTGGCGCTGTACATCATTGTAAGATCATAGTCATCAAACTCAAAGACGGTATGAAGTACATCAGGAACGGTTCTGCCATCTTTAAAGTGATAAATTCCACCGGAAGATACTGCTTTATCTGGAATACCGAATCCAAGTATCTGGTTCATTGCATCATATTCATGAGTAAGCAGGTCTCCTGATAAACCTGTACTGTAATCCCACCAGCATCTCCACCTGAAAAACCTTTCGAGGCTGAAGTCATGCCAGGGTGCCTGCCCTATAAACTTTTTCCAGTCTATTGTTTTTTCATTTGCTTCCGGGTGAATTGGATATACCCAGGCACCGTTGGGAGTATTCCTGTTGGTTGTAACTTCTATCAGGTTAACGGCTCCTATGACATTATTATCAATTACTTCCCTGGCTTTATTATATGCTTCTGTCTGCCGCCCCTGGTGTCCAAGCTGAAAAACCACACCACTCTCCTTTACGGCCTTTCGCAGTGCATATGTCTCTTCTACCGACCAGCTCATTGGTTTCTCACAGTATATATGTTTCCCTGCCCTTGCCGCTTCTATTGCCATAGGCGCATGCCAGTGATCGGGGGTGGCAATAATCACGGCATCAACATTATTATCTGCCAGGAGCTCCCTGTAGTCATCATAGATAACAGGCATATCAGAGAAGCCGGCACCTTTCCCCTTTCTCTCAATATTTGCACCTGTTTGCCTTGCTTTTTCCGCGTAAACTGAAAAAATATCACATACAGCTGTAACCTCAACATTAAGGTCTTCCTGCTCAATGAAGTCATTATACCTTTTATCGGCGCTGTTTTTGGCTGCTGACATTTTGAGATTCTCAACACTTTCAGGATGCAGGAATCCTGCTGCCTTTGCAATCTGAGGTCCCCTGATACCAAAACCTATTAAACCAAGCCTTATCTTTTTTCCAGTGATACTCTTTACAGGCTCTGTGTCTTTATCCGGTGAAATATCTATATTTTCAAGTATCCTGTTCTTTAACTGTCTTGAATGCTTTCTTTTCCTGTAAAAAGCATAAGCAAAAGCCCCCAGTACAGGCACCGTTGCCATTCCCTTAAGTATATCTCTTCGGCTTACACCTTCCGGATTATTATTTTCCGTATTGCTCATACCCTGTTATTTTTAAAAATGAATCTGTCAATACCCACATGATTCCATGAAGGGAATACTAATAAAACAGCCAGAGATGCAAGCTCAATAAGATTCTTGTTTACCCACAAGTAAGAGCCTTCCGAAGGCACAGAAAAGGTATAACCTACCAGAGGAGGATGTGAAAGGTAATACATTCCCAGTAAAGCTATACCGGCAATTATGGATATACGTGTAAACAGGCCCAGTATTAACCCGAGGCCAATAAGTATAAGTCCCCATACATTCAGAAAATCAACTACCTTCAAAACTTCGGGGTTTGAGGCCAGCGACTGGAAAAAAGCCGATAGAAAACCTTTTGAGTCCAGGAGAAAAGCCACCGATGACCAGTCAGGGTTAAACAACTTTGACAGACCTTCATAAAGGAAGTGCCAGCCAATAAGCACACGCAATATAACAAGCAATGAAAGTTGCCGCCTGCTGTAATTTGTTTTAGCTGTCATTTATAATAAATATTGAATTGGAATAAAATATGCAAATTTATCACTATTGGCCAATTCATCAAAAAGCGGTATCAGATTATTACTAACTTTATAAAAAAACTTGTATATGAGAGGCAAATATTTCACGCGCAAAGACAACCTGGAACTGAGGTGCAATCTCTGTCCTCACTATTGTATATTAGAACCGGGCGAAAAAGGAAAATGCAGTGTACGACGCAATTCGGGTGGCAATATTGTTACTGATGCATATAATAATGTTTCAGCACTTGCTGTTGATCCGATTGAAAAAAAGCCGCTATATCATTTCTATCCCGGGAAAAATATTCTTTCTGCAGGCTCATTTGGATGTAATATGACCTGTCTTTTTTGCCAGAACCACGATATTTCTCAGCCATCCGGGCTAATAATTGATAAGCGTTCGAGGATGATCACAGCCGTTGATATTATCAAAAAAGCCTCCGGTATAATGAACAATATTGGTATTGCCTTTACATATAATGAGCCTGTTGTCTGGCATGAATTTATGAGTGCTATTGCCGAAGAGGCAAAAAAAGTGAATATGAAAACTGTAATGGTTTCCAATGGATATATCAACCCCGGACCACTTGATGATTTACTACCCCTGGTAGATGCATTTAACATTGACCTTAAGGCATTCAATAATGATTTTTACCGTAAATACACCGGTTCAACACTAAAACCTGTACTGAACAGTATCAGGCAAATAAAAGAATCAGGCAGGCATCTTGAAATAACCTTCCTCATCATTCCCGGGCACAATGATGACAGCAAGGAGTTTGAGCAATGTATTTCATGGATAGCTGATACCCTTGGGAAAGAAACAGTTTTACACCTGAGCCGGTACTTCCCTTCATATGGTTTTACAGCACCGGTAACACCCTTCTCAACCATGGAGGATTTTTACAGGATTGCTTCTGATAAACTGGATTTTGTTTACCCCGGTAATATAAATATGCCGGGAATAATGAATACTGTTTGCCCCGGATGTGGAAGTATTATAACCGAGAGGAGCGGGTACCAGGTAAACCACATGCACACAGTTGATGGAAAGTGTTCTGAGTGTGGAAAGCAGATTTACGATAATTTTATTTAAAAACTGGTTATTGTATCAGCTCTTTTCAGGTACTGAAATTCTTAAGGTAATCATCTATTAATTTCATGAAACGCCTGCTAATTCTCCTGAGTATTTCATTATTCGTATTGAACTCATACTCCCCTACCCTGCTAAAGGGCAATATGTTAGGTGAAGTACCTGTAAGAAAAGCACTTTTTACATTGTTAAGTTCACCTATGTGCAAACATCGCATCTCAATATCAATATTCTCTTCCCTGATAATACTCAATATCTTCTTCCTGGTAATGCCTCCCAGCACACAATCGCCCGGAGCTGTAACTATTACATCATCCCTGATAAAGAAAAGGTTTGACCTGCTTCCCTCCGTAATACATCCTTTACGATTGACAAGCATTGCTTCGTAAGCATTTGCCTCCATAAGCCTTGAATAGATGGAAGACCTTAGTTTATGATTAAAAACCTTTGCGGTAGGATTACGGCGTTCGGCATAATATAATATTCCTTTTACACCATTTTCATACATTTCCTGGTCAGGATACCTGGCATCCACGAAATACAACAGGTAGGAGGTGTTTTCACCGTCATAATTCAGGTTTATCTTAACGTTACCATTACTTATTTCGCTTTCCTTAATCAAACTAACTATCTCTTGCTTAAGAGTATCATAGCCAACTAACAGTGTTTTACCCGTGGCAATTGCGCTGTTTTTAAGTCTTTCAAAATGATCATCAAGGAACATGGGGATTCCTGACCTGATTCTAATTACTTCGTATACTACTTCACCTTCAAAAACTTTTGCCGGATCAAAAAGAGTATGATCTTTCAGGCTTCCGTTTTCAATAAAAACTTTACTGTAACATTCGCTCATATACTTGTAAATAATTAATACCGGATATTGAATATAAAAGTAACACTTATTTTCAGCAGAAATTAAAATCTGGATATATTAGTGGTTTTTTAGAGAATATTGTACGCAGTTGTTGACATAGAAACCACAGGAGGCAGCCCGAAGGCTGAAAGGATAACAGAGATAGCCATTTATGTCTTTGATGGTGAAAAAATTATCGATGAGTTTGTCAGCCTTATCAATCCCGAAAGGAATATACCCTATTTTATCACTGGTCTTACAGGGATAAGTAATGAAATGGTAAAAGATGCTCCGTACTTCTATGAAGTTGCAAAGAAAATTGTTGAACTAACAGAAGGGATGATATTGGTTGCCCATAATGCTAGATTTGATTATTCATTCATACGCCAGGAATTCAAAAACCTGGGGTTTAATTATAATCGAAAACTCATTGACACGGTAAGCCTGAGCAGGCGCCTTCTGCCCGGGCACAAATCATACAGTCTTGGTAAATTATGTGCTGAACTTGGTATTGATATACCCGGGAGGCACAGGGCATCAGGGGATGCACTTGCAACTGTAAAGCTTTTCAGTATCCTGCTTGATGCTGATGAGAGGTCAGACACGCCCGGATTGATAAACAACACAAAACTGAGCAAGCTCAACCCTTCATTGAACAGTAGTATACTGGATGAACTGCCTGAGGAACCAGGTGTATATTATTTCTATAATGACAATAATGAGTTAATATATATAGGAAAGAGTAAAAATATCCACGAAAGGGTTATGACACACCTGTCAAATAATTCATCACGCAGAGCTATGCAGATGCGCGGGGAAATAGCTGACATAGATTATGAATGCACAGGAAATGAACTAATTGCATTACTAAAGGAATCTGATGAGATTAAAAAGAACAAACCCATCTATAACCGGGCACAACGAAGATCATGCTTCTCATGGGGGATTTATTTTCACAGGGATGAGAAGGGATACATAAACTTCAGATTCAACAATATAAAAGAAGATAAACAACAACCTGTTTCGGTCTTCACTTCTAAAGAAAAAGCCCGGTCCAGGTTACTTTCCCTTGTAACAAAGTACGAACTGTGCCAGCAATTATGCGGACTATATCATTCACCGGGCGGCTGCTTCCAGAGGCAGGTCGGAATCTGCAGAGGAGCCTGCACAGGTGACGAAAATGCATCATCCTACAACCTCAGAGCACAAAAGGCTCTTGATGAATTTATTTTCAGCAATGAAAACTTCTTTATCATCTGCAAGGGCAGGCATGAGGACGAAAAAACAGCAATAAAAATAATAAACGGCAAATATTGCGGTTATGGCTATTTTGATATCAACGAAATGGGGTTTGGCATGCAGGCTGTACATGACTGCATTAAGACATTCCCTGACAACAGGGATACACAGGTTATATTAAAGTCATATTTTAAAAATAACAGGGATTACCGGATCATAAAATTTTAAAACAGTCTTTGTTGTCACTTCATTATTGTGTCCTTACCGGTTCCGGTTTTACATTCAGAGAGATTTACTTACGGAAAAGAGAAATTCCAGTCCGCCCCCTTCAATATTCTTAACAGATATCTGTCCCCTGTGAAACTGAACTGCGTGTTTTACAATGGCCAGACCAAGTCCTGTACCTCCTCTTTTGCGTGAGCGGCCTTCGTCTATCCTGTAAAAGCGTTCAAACAGCCTTGGGATATGCTTTTCCGGGATACTCTTGCCAGTGTTTATATACCTGAAATAGTAATAATTAGCATCCTCATAATGCAGTGAGGAACGTATAAGTACATTCTCCCCGGCATAATTAATTGTATTCTCAATAAGGTTCTGATATACCGAATGCATTAAAGTCCTGTTAGCCCTGATCTTTAATTTATGGTCAATATCTATTTCAACCTTTATCTTTTTAGCTTCGAGTTTCATCTTCATGCTATCTACTACCCCTTTTATAATATCATAGAGATGAACATCCTCAATATCATAGAATCCCGGTCCCTCCTCGAGTTTATTCAGAACGGATATATGATCAATCAGTTCAGAAAGACGATGAGCCTGTATCCTGGTACGTTCCATGAATAATTTCCTCTGTTCTTCTTCCACTGATCCATCCAGGATAGTTTCAAGGTATCCGATTATCGATGTTACCGGAGTGCGTAGTTCGTGAGCAATATTTGAGGTCAATTGTTGTTTGAGCACCCGGTTTTTTTCAGCCTTGGTAATGTCTTTAATAACTATTTCAAAGCTGTTATCCTTAAAAATGTTAGCCCTTATAAGGAAATATTTATTTTTTTTCTGGTAAACTATCTCTTTAAAAGGGACTTCGCCGCCAATACTCAGTTTCAGTTCACTGCTCTTCTCATTCAGGTAATCAACCACTTCCTTAAACTCTTTAACACGTAATACATCCTCAGGAGCCTGCAGAGTTCTGTCTGAAAGAAGATTTGCATTTTGAATAAATGAATTATTACTGACAAGTATTTTCTTATCATGCGAAAATATGGCAACGCCTTCTTCCATAGCCTGCAAATGCCGGAATATTTTTTCCTGCTCTGTGATTAGTTTATCCCTGGTATCCTTAAGCTCACTGTAAATATCTATTATTTGATTCCCAATATTTCCAAGCTCTGTCTTTGGAAAGTCAATATTGTTGAATTCCTTATTCTCGAGGGCACGCGAGGCAAATTGCTTTAGCTGACTTATGGACAAGCCCAGTCGCTCATTTATATAAACCAGGGCAGCCCATACCAGGAAGAAAAGTATAACAATAAAAATCAGGAATAACTTATCAATTTTCAAAGAAGACTGAACCTCAAAAGTATATTCAGTTGCAGCCCTCGTAATATAATCATCATAATACCTTGCATAATAGAAGTACTTCTTTCCCGTCGACGATGATCTTCTTACAGAAGAGCCTGTGGTATTTTTCAGTGCCTGCTGTATTTCAGGCCGGCTGATATGATTCTCCAGGTCCCGGTAATCAGATACGTCGCTGTCAAAAAAAACATCACCACTATGATCAATAATGGTTATCCTCAGGTTATTGACCGGGACAAATGCAACCAGATCATTTAATTCATCAAATCCTGTGGAGTCATTAAGTTCATTATCAACTATATAGTTATGTACTATTCCTGAAACATTGTCAAGCACAGCCTCAAACCTGTCTCTGCGATATTCCCTTTCGCGGTAGTACTGGAAAAGTACAATTACAACTGTAAATATTATAAAGACAAGGAAGTAGTAGGTAAATATGCGGTTTCTAAAAGTATTAATCAGCATTAATCAGGCATTTTTTCATCAATAAAATAGCCGTATCCCGTTCTTGATTTAATTCTTGCACCAAAGCTACCAAGTCTTTTCCTCAGCCTGGTAATATGAACATCCACAGTTCTCTCGGTAACAAGTGTATCCGACCAGATGGAATCCAGTATTTCTTCACGGGTAATAAATCGCCCGGAATTTTTGACCAGCAGAAGCAATATCTGGTATTCTTTTTTCGTCAGTTCAATGATTTCCCCTTCATTAGCCACTTCTTTCTTAAGCGTATCTATGGCGAGTGAACCAACCCTGATACTGGTATTATCATTTTTCTGATTATGACTCCTGGAAAGCACGGCCTTTACCCTTGCTTTAAGTTCCACTATTGAAAATGGTTTCCTTATATAGTCATCTGCTCCAAGGCTGAAGCCCGTAAGCATGTCATTCTCCTTATCCTTTGCTGTAAGAAAAACAATTGGCATTTTTATTTTCATTTCATTTCTCAGCTTGTCTGCAAGCTTAAACCCGGAAGTCTTACCCATCATTACATCCAGTATGAGAAGATCATAAACAGACAGGTCCATTGTAAGTGCATCCTCAGCAGAACTTGCTGTATCAACATCATAACCTTCTGATCTCAGGTTAAATTGTAAAATTTCCTGTACATCGGTTTCATCGTCTACAACCAGGATCTTTTGTGACATAATCTATATGTTTGTTTATCATAACATTACACAGCCATGCTTTTGAAATGCTATTGAATTGAATAATGATTCTAAGATAAATGAAATATTTTTTATATGCCATTTATAAATTGTGATTAATGTATTCACAGAAATCTTTTCAAACATTTTATCTATTTCCAATTTGCCACAATTATTCCTAATTTTGTCTTTACACAAAATCAATAGTATTATGAAAAAGCTAGTGTTCATCGTCCTGGTATCGTTTCTCACTCTGAATATAAATAGTCAGGACCGTATCACCGGTCATGATTTCGCAACACGATCCGAAGTCATCGCCCAGAATGGCATGGCCTGCACAAGCCAGCCTCTTGCCACCCAGGCAGCTCTTGACATACTGAAAAACGGAGGTAATGCCATTGATGCAGCCATTGCAGCAAATGCAGTACTTGGACTGGTTGAACCTACGGGCAGCGGCATTGGTGGAGATTTATTTGCAATCATATGGAGTAATGAAAAGCAGAAACTGTTTGGGTTGAACGCCAGCGGAAGATCTCCCCGATCACTAAAACTTGACTATTTCACTGAGAATGGTTATGAAAAGATACCGGCATACGGGCCTTTACCTGTATCGGTTCCGGGCTGTGTTGATGGCTGGTACGAGATGCATGGCATGTTTGGGAAATTACCCATTGAGAATATTCTTCAGCCTGCTATAAAATATGCAAGGGAAGGGTTCCCGGTATCAGAACTGATAGCTTATTACATGAACTCAGGAACATCTTATCTGAAAAGATTTCCAAATGTTGCAGATGTTTACATGCCTGGCGGGCATGCACCACGGAAAGGTGAAATATTCAAAAACCCTGCACTTGCCAATACTCTTGAAAAAATTGCCAGGGGAGGAAGAGATGAATTCTACAGGGGATCAATAGCAAGGATCATTTCTGACTTTATCCAGGAGCAGGGAGGTTTTCTGTCGTATGAGGACCTTGCCAGGCACCGCTCAGAGTGGGTTGACCCAATCAGCAGTGATTACAGGGGCTACACGGTATGGGAACTGCCTCCCAACGGACAGGGAACGGCAGCACTTCAAATACTTAATATACTTGAAGGATTTGACATTAAAGAAATGGGCTTTGGCTCAGCCGAATACATTCATCATTTCGTTGAGGCAAAAAAGCTTGCTTTTGAGGACAGGGCGCAATATTATGCAGATCCTGCTTTCAACGACCTGCCTGTTCAGGAATTAGTATCTAAGGAATATGCTGCTGAGAGAAGGAAACTTATTGATCCGCACCGCGCATCAAGACAGCTGAATGCAGGTAACCCTGAACATGGTAACACTATATATCTCACCGTTGCCGATAAAGAAGGCAATATGGTATCACTCATACAGAGTAATTACAGGGGCATGGGATCAGGCATGTGTCCACCCGGGCTGGGTTTTATACTCCAGGACAGGGGCGAATTATTTACTCTCGAGGAAGGACATAACAACGTGTATGCTCCGGGAAAGAGACCATTTCATACTATTATTCCTGCATTTATCACAAAAGATGGCAACCCACTCATGAGCTTTGGCGTTATGGGAGGTGCAATGCAGCCACAGGGACATGCACAGATAGTTGTGAATATTGTGGATTTTGGCATGAATTTGCAGGAAGCCGGAGACGCGCCACGCATAAGGCATACAGGATCGTCACAACCAACAGGAGGAATTATGACTGACGGGGGTAATGTAAACCTTGAGAACGGTTTCAGGTGGGAAGAGATACAGAAGCTTATCAGGAAGGGTCACAGTGTTCAGTGGAACCTTGGCGGATATGGTGGTTACCAGGCTATTATGAAAGATCCCGAAAACGGGGTATACTATGGTGCTTCCGAATCTCGTAAAGACGGACAGGCTGCAGGATATTAATCGCTGCTGCCTTCCGCTTCTCTTTTCTTTTTCCTGAAGCCTGCAATAATATCGCCTGCAAGGTAGCCAAATATTATTCCATAGGCTGTCATCAGGTACCAGTTGGACTTAATGGGACAGCTGCCTGTTTTACAACCAACGAATTTCCAGTAAAGAAAACCGGCAATCCCACCAACAACGACGAGGATAATTTTTATATAATTCTTTTTTACTAAATTCTTAATATCCATAGCTTTTCATTCAGTCAATAAAAATTTCTAAATACCGTCTTTTACCAGGCTTATAAAAGATTTCAACTTTTCCGATTCTTTTTCCCAGTTCAGATCCTCGAGAGCTATAAGGGAATGTCTTTTCATATCTTTAAGCCTTTCCGGGTTATCTCTTAAAAACAGTATAGCTTCAGTAATATTTTTCCTGTCAGGATATTTTATTACTACACCACAGTCATACTTATTTAAAACAAGACTTATCTCTTTAAGTTCATTTGCCAGAACAGCTAAACCTGCACCTATATATTCAAATAACTTATTTGGCAGGCACAGATCAAGATTTGTACAACCTGGTTCAAACAATGCAACCCCTGCATCCGCAGCAGCAGTATACGACATCATCGTATCCCAGGGCATAACCGGGAAAAAAATGATTTTGCTCTTTAAGGGATCCTTTTCAGCCATAGTCTTTAGCTTTTTCAACCTGTCTCCACCCCCTATTATCATTAAACGGACCCTGTCAATATCCTTTATCGCTTCAATAAGTGGCTCACCTCCATTCCCCATATTTAATCCCCTGCCCTGCAAAACCAAAAGCAGTTCGTCATCTGAGGCACCAATCATCTCCCTTGCCATAACAGGACCATCATACCTTTCTGTTACGTTTCGGATTACAATACTGTCTGACCCGTACTCACCCCTGTAGAGTTCTGCAATAGAATTATTGACAGTTATAACAAAGCTGAGTCGCGGCAGGATAATCCTCTCAATACTTTTCCAGAAGTCTCTGACAAATTTCCTTTCCCTTAACTCAGGGACACCGGTAAAGTACTCATGCGAGTCAAAAACCAGTTTTTTATTTCTTACCAGGGATACAAGGTACCCGGCAGGCAAAGTATCAAGATCAACGGACACAAGTATGTCGAATTTGCTGAATAGCAGGAAAAAGAACAGCCTGATATTAAGAGAGGCATAAAACATGAAGGAGCGCTTAAAAAGCATGTTAAACCGCCGGCATTTATAAGGTAATTGATCCACAGGAAGACTGCCTTTCAGCTGCCTGCCTGCAATAACGACATGGTCGCCCCCGCCTGCCAGGACACCGGCAAATCTTAGTACCCTGTTATCAGTAGCAATATCATTGGAAACTGTAATTATTACCCTGGATGGCATAAAAACATTGTATATTTGTTTTTTTGCAAGATAATACAATCAATATAGATGATGAACCACATCAATGAGAAAACAATAAAATCAGTAGCTTCATACCGTAAATGGGTAGATACTATCGAAGAAGCATTATCTTTAAAAAAAGGGCCGGATTATCATATGCCTACTCGTATGCATGTCGATTTTGGTAACGATACACTTTTACTTATGCCATGCATAGGCAACAATTACATGGCGACCAAGCTTGTAAGCCTTTTTCCCGGCAACCGGGCTAAAGGGAAATCACCCCTGCAGGGTATTGTAATCCTGAGTAAAAGAGACACAGGTGAACCACTGGCAACTCTTGATGGTGCAGCATTAACAGCAATGAGAACAGCTGCCGTGGGGGGATTTGCAATCAGGCACCTTGCCTCCCCCGGGGCTTCTACGCTGGGGGTCATAGGGATGGGGACGCAGGGTCTTCACCAGGCCATGTTTGCCTGCTCTGAGCGGGAAATAAGTACAGTTAATATCTATGATAACAACAAGGAAGCGTGTGAATCTTTTACCAGGAATTTTTCAAAAGAATACCCGGGTATTAAAATAAATATAGCTGAAAACAACAGTAAACTGTGTGAAGAATCTGAGCTTATTATAACTGCCACAAATTCAACAGCACCAGTTCTGCCGGATGATCCCGGTATGCTAAAGGGGAAAACAATTATCGGAATAGGCTCATATAAAAAGAATATGAGGGAATTTCCGGATTCACTGTATGGTTTATGCGACAAAATATTCATTGATTCGTATGACGGTCTTAAAGAAAGCGGGGATCTGATCTATCCAATTGAAAAGGGATTAAAAGATAAGAACGACTTTATCAGTGCAGGTGAATTACCGGGGATGGATATTGACAAGAATGAAACAAATGTCTTTAAATCAGTGGGGACAGCTCTTTTTGACCTTAGTGCATCAATCCTTGTTTATGAATCAATGAAGGAATGATGTCTTTTTTATTTGCAGCCTAATAATTATATTAAAGTTCGAATATTTCAACCTTATAACTCATCATTACTGAATGAAAGTACTTGTAACCGGAGCTAACGGACTCCTGGGATCAAATATAATAAGGAATCTTAAGAAAAGTGGAATAGCTGCAAGAGCATTCGTTAGACCAAGTGCAAACCTGCTGTCTTTAAAAGGATCCTCACCAGATTATTTTTTTGGTGATATAAGTTCATATGAAGATGTCAAGAAGGCTGTTAAAGGATGTAACTATATTATACACACAGCCGCTGTAACAGACCAGACCCTTCCCCGGCTGGAAGACTATACCGGTGTAAATGTTGGCGGAACAAATAATATCATCAAGGCAGCTCTTGAGGAAAAAATAAGGAGGTTAATATATATAAGCAGCACAAATTCAATAGGATATGGCAACAAGGAAAAACCGGGTCATGAAGGTATACCTCCTATGAAACCATATACAGAATCCTTTTATGCCATTAGTAAGTCAATGGCAGAAAATAAAGTACTCAAAGCAGTAAACGAATCAGGGCTAAAGGCTTTAATACTGAATCCTTCTTTTATGATAGGACCGCATGATGCAAAACCCAGTTCCGGAAGACTGCTATTAATAGGATTCCGGGATAAAGTGGTCTTTCTTACCCGCGGAGGTAGAAATTTTGTGCCGGTGGAAGATGTGGCTGCTGCAGCCTGCAACAGTTTAACAATGGGAAGGGACGGAGAAAAATACCTCCTTACCAATTCAAACCTGACATACAAGGAGTTCTATAGTATAGTTGATGAAATAACAGGGTTCAGAAGAGTTAAAGTTTTGCTCCCTTCATGCCTGGTAAAGGCAACCGGAATTTTTGGATCACTTGTATCCTATTCAGGCAGGCAGGTACTTCTGAATTATAATAATGCAAGGATATTAACTGTAAGAAATTTCTACACTGCACAAAAAGCTGTGGAAGAACTGGAGTTCCCGCAAAGCAGTATTAAGGAAGCCATATCAAAAGCCATTGCCTGGTTCAGGGAATACAATTATATAAAAGACCAACACACAGTAAAAAAGCAATGATCCAAAAAAATCACCCTTTAAAAAAACATAATACTTTCGGCATTGATGTCAAAGCCAATACATTTATAACATTTAATTCAGAAATACAGGCTCAGGATTATCTTAAAAGTAAGATCCCGGCAAAGGAAAACATTTTAATACTGGGAGGTGGGAGTAATATACTGTTCACAGGTAATTACCAGGGTATTGTCCTGCATCCGGGCTTTGATGAGATAAAAGTGGTGAAGGCTGATAACAAACAGGTTTGCATCTATGCAGAAGCAGGAATTGAATGGGATGGCCTTGTTGAATGGGCCGTTGCAAATAATATGGGCGGCCTGGAAAATCTCTCCGGAATTCCGGGCAATGTAGGAGCAGCACCCATACAAAATATAGGTGCCTACGGTGCTGAAGTTTCTGATGTGATAAACCGTGTTTTTGCCCTTTCAACTGATGATGGAAGTAAAAGAGTATTTTCAAAACAGGAATGCAGTTTTGGTTATCGCAACAGCATTTTTAAAGGTGAGCTGAAGAACCAGTATATGATTACAGCAGTTGAGTTTATGCTAAATAATTCCCCGGGTAACTTCAATTTGACATACGGGAACCTGGAACAGGAAATCCTGAAATACGGTGCGCCCTCTCTTAAATCAGTAAGGAAAGCGGTAACAGAAATAAGAAAAGACAAACTACCTGATCCTGCATATAAAGGAAATGCAGGAAGCTTTTTTAAAAACCCGGTCATAAGCAAAGACCGGTTCGTTGATCTTAAAAGCAGGTTTAATGATATACCATCATGGAAACTTGGTGATAACTCTTACAAAATTCCTGCTGCCTGGCTGATAGAGAAAGCAGGCTGGAAAGGCAGGAAATATGGAAGGACTGCTGTTCACAGCAGGCAGGCCCTTGTACTGGTTAATGATAATAATGCCAGCGGCAGTGAAATACTGGAACTAAGTAATTTAATAATTGATGATGTAAAAGATAAAACCGGCATTGTCCTGAGCAGGGAAGTAAATGTTGTTTAGCAACTAATTGTAAATCTGCATCCGGTTAAGCTCCATCTGGTACTTGTTCGCATAATTCAAATGATCACGCAAATTAGTTGAGAAATGATGGTAACCGGAAAAATCATGCCTTGCAACAAAATATAAATAGTTGTGGTCCTCAGCGTTCAGTACAGATAATAATCCTGATTTAGATGCACAGCGTACAGGGCCCGGTGGTAAGCCCGTATGCGTATAAGTATTATAAGGAGAATCAACATCCAGGTGCTTATTAAGAACACGTCGTATTGTAAAATCCTTGAGCGCAAATTTTATGGTTGGACAAGCCTGCAACGGCATATTCCTGCGCAACCTGTTAATATATACACCGGCTATCTTCGGTTTTTCATCTTCCTTCAGCACCTCATCATCCACAATAGACGCCAGTGTACTGACCTCAACCGGGCTTAACCCTGCCTCCTCTGCTTTCTTTAGTTTTTCTTTATCCCAGAATCTCCTGAATTCCCTTATCATCCGGTCTATTAAATCACCTGCGCTTACAGTCCAGTAAACCTCGTAAGTATCAGGTATAAAAGCTGCAATAATAGTCTCAGGCTTAAATCCCTCATTATTGTAGAGTGACTCATTAAGCAAGGCATTATGTATACTGGCCGAATCAAGAGCAAGCTGCTCTCCCAGGCGCCCTGACAATTCAGCCGGTGTTCTTATATTATTGAATGTAACCAGTACAGGAGTCTGTCCACCGGATTTCAACAGGTTTAATATGTCATTATTACTCATTTTGTCTGTTATAACATACCTCCCGGGCTTAACATTTGAATTATACCTCTTTCTTTCTGACAGAATATCAAAAGCTTTTTCATTTACCAGTATTCCATTTGCGCGAAGAGTATCCTTTACCTCCTCGTATCCGGCACCAGGAGGTATATAAATATTCACACCTTCCCCACTAATCTTAAGGGGTGAAAAAAATGATCTCCACAGGATCAATGATACCACAATCACAATCAGCGATAATGATCCGAATACTGTTAATATGTTTTTCCTGTTCATCAATTATTGTTTATGATTGCAAAAATAACAGAATTGGGTTAAAGTAAGACATGCTAACACTTTTAAGAAATTTCTTTATACTTCGGTAGTAAATCAAAAATATTTATACATTTGAAAAAAACATTATGGAAATGAAAAAAACAATCTCACTTTTACCACTCCTTACAATCCTGCTGGTATTATTTACAACGGCAAGTTGCAGCAAAAAACTGCTTTCATCTACTGAAAAAGGATCTACCCTGGAATATAAGTTTACCGGTGATGATTCATATAAATACCTGCAAAGCTCAGAAGTTGTGCAAACAATTGATTTTAACGGTCAGGATATAAGCACCTATATTAATTCTGACCTTGGCTTTACTGCCAGTGCAAAAGGAATAGCTAACGGTTCTCTTATCCTGGACATCACCCTTGATACACTTGGTGTATCCATAAATTCAATGCAGGGTAATATGAAAGAGGATATAAGCGACCTTAAGGGTAAAAGCTTCATGATGACAATGGACCTTGATGGTGACAATATGGACCTGGATGAAGCCGCTAAGCTCCAATATACGGTAGCGGGAATGCAGAATTCAAACCTGAAAGCCAGTTTCATGGAAATATTCCCGGAGCTGCCAGGCAGCGGTACTGAAATTGGTTACACCTGGCAGGACACAGATACAGTTACCATTAATACTGAAACTGAGAATGTTGAACTGATACTGACTACTGACAACATCATAGAAGCAAAAGAGAAAAAATTCGGCTATGATTGCTACAAGGTCAGTTATAAATTGAGCGGAACACGTGATGGCAGTAGTCAGACTCCACAGGGAATGGTACTGACCAGTTCAGATGTAAAAGGTACAGGACACTATTATTTTGCTGCTAAAGAAGGTGTAATTGTTTCCAGCCATACAAACAGTAATTCAGATGGTAGTGTTACAATCCCAACAGGTCAGAATCTTCCAATGTATATGACAACAAAAAGTGATCTCTTATTAAAATAGGATTAAAAAAGAAACCCATGCCCTAAAACCTAAAACTTGTATTGAGTGAAATATGTGAGAAACTATATGCTCATTTCATGACTGCCCGGCATGGGTTTTCTTTCTAATATGACCATCGAAACAAATTTTACCCTATTCACCGGGCAGTTTTTTTTTAAGGGATAAGTAATGGCCAGCCTTTCCTGATTTTTGCTACCCTGAAGACCATATTCTTTTTTACCCTGTAATCATCACCTACCATTACCTCATGTTTCAGTCCGTGTTCATCCGAAACAAGTAATATTTTACCCTGGCCATCGGGCCTGGTACTCTCTGAAATGAGAAAAAATTCGTATGACTGTCCCGGGCTGTAATATGGATTTACCGGCTCTATCTTAAAATTTCCGGTATCATGATATTTTATAAACCTTCCCTTGAAGTCAGAGTTTTTTTCAAGGCCGTAATATGAATACTGGTCTGACGGTATTATATGATGGTCATTAAGGTGATCTCTGACCAGGAAGTAATCTTTACCATCCAGGCCCTTTTTCCTGTCATAAATATAGAAATCATACACGGCCTCTTCTTCAATCCTTTCACGGCCTTTTTTCTTACCCCTCTCTGAAAAAACTATTTTACCCTTTGTTATTTTCTCAACCGGAAGTTTAATATAATTATCCAACTGCTCATTATAATTGCTCACCATATCCACCGGCACTACTAATTCCTGTCCCGCCCTGTCAGAAAGGGTAAGAACAACAACTGTTTCTCCCTTGCTATCAACCCTCAAATCGCGGCCGGTAACCTCAAACATATATTCCCTGCCTTCTGAATAATAAGGGTGTTCAGGCTCAAGGAACACCTCTCCCCTGCAGTTAATTTTATCAACCCTGCAAGTGATTTCATCATCGATATTTATATTATAGTGCTCATAATAATCTTTTTTCAATAAGTATTTAATCTCTCCGGGACCGAGTAACAAATAGTAATTATTCCCCCCGATCTCTAATACTCTTTTAACAAAAAAGTTATATTTTTCTCCTTCCTGAAGCTTCATAATATTCACAGTATATCAGTATAATAAACCAAAAATCCTGGCCAGGCTTTCCCTGTATCTATCAATATGTGGCCTGTCTGTCCAGAAATCATCCAGCACTTCATTGCTTTGCTCTGCATCAATAAAAAACAATTTCTTCAGCTTAACAGAAAAATCTTCATCATATATTAATGCCGTAACCTCGAAATTCATGTCGAAGCTTCGCATATCAACATTTACTGAACCTACTGAAGAAAGGATATCGTCAACAATGAAATATTTTGAATGATTAAATCCCCTGTTAAACAAGTACACTCTTACTCCTGCATTCAGCAACTCAGCAACATACGAACGTGAATTCCAGGTTGCAATAGCTGAATCAGATTTGCCTGGCATTATTATTCTTACATCCAATCCGCTGAGGGCTGCAGTTTTCAGGGAATTCAGTATACTCTCATTGGGTGAAAAATAGGGTGTGCAGATATATACATACTTCTTTGCTGTAGCAATGGCTGAGAAGTATGCCTGCATAATAGTAGCCCAGTTGCTGTCGGGGCCGCTGCTTGCCAGTTGAACAAGGCTGTCGCCTCCCGATTTTGGGTGAGGAAAATACTTTTTCTTCCCGGTCAACACTTCACCACTCAAAAAATACCAGTCGTTAAGGAATACCCTGTTAAGACCTGCAACTGAATCACCACGTATTCTCAGATGAGTATCAGCCCACGGACCTGTTCCCGGTAACCCTTTAACATACTTATCGGCGATATTCATCCCACCGATATAGCCCACTTGTCCATCCACAACCAGTATTTTCCGATGATTCCTGTAGTTAAGCTTACTTGCAAACCAGGGAAACCTGACGGGAAAAAAGGGAAAAACCTGTACCCCATCCCTCCTGTCCTTATCAATATAACGTTTTTTAAATGACCAGCTGCCCACATCATCAATAATTACCCTTACTTCAACACCTTCCCCGGCTTTTTTCCTGAGTGCCTCCCTGAACCGGTTACCAGTATCATCGATATCAAAACGGTAAACTTCCAGGTGAACATGATCTTCAGCACTTTCAATATCGGAGATCATTGAATTGTAAATTTGCTCAGGGTCGTTAGCCAGTTCTATACTGTTATTAGCAGTTAAAACTGATTTTTCGTTATTCAGCATTAAGGTAACAAGCTGTTGTTTTTCCAGGAAATTTTTGCCTTTACGACTTAGAAGTTCACTGACAGAACGGGTCTGTTCAAAAGCCGCATTAAGCAAATGATCACTATCTGCGAGTCGCTTACGAGAGAAAATCTTTTTTTTCCTGTAGTTCTGCCCGAAGAAAAAATAAAGAATTATGCCTGCAACAGGCAGTAATGTTATTACCAGCACCCAGGAAAGTGTTTTTACCGGAGCCCGGTTTTCAAAGATTATTACCATGCAAACAACAATCACCGTAACCAGGTATATAACAGCAATTATTACCTGGAATGAAAAAAGGCTACTAGCAGACCCGGTATCCATTTCCTTTGGTTTAGAGCATCAAAATAAAAAAACTCCCAAGTAATAACAAGGGAGTTTTTCATGTCTGTAGAAATATTTTTAAAACATAATTCCTGCACTTACGACAATTGCATTTGTACGACCATCGAGAGTATAGGTCTGACCACCCACCTCAATTTCATCTCCGAAATTATTCAATCCTCCTTCGTACCTAACATCCAGTGTGAGTTTTTTAAACAGATCAATTCCCAGACCTGCCTGGTAACCAAATGTAGCTGTCTTATAAAGATTTTCAGCATCATTGATAAGGTCACTTGCCGAGCTGATCATAACTGAAGCTGCCGGACCGGCCATTATTCGTACAGGTCCCAGCTTAGCACCGAGCATTATTGGCACATCCAGCTTATTAAATTTCTGACTTTTCAGTTCCTCTGTACCTGCTGTGACATCTTCAACTATCATATTATTCTCTGCCATGGAGAACAACACTTCAGGTTGTACCATAATACCAAGCATCGAAATTCTGAAGAAAGCACCACCGTGAAATCCCCAGGCAGCATCCTGGGCAGCTGTAATGGTTTGCTGCGCGTTTACACTAAGAGGGTCTTCAAGTTTAAAATTATTGGATGTTGCACCGGCCTTCAGCCCCCAGCTAAACTGTGCAAATGCACCTGTTGAAATTATTACGCCAAATAGAATTAGAACTAATTTTTTCATGTTTCTTGTTTTTGGTTGTGTATTTAATGACAGTTATTTTATACGAATGGTTGCGTTTATTGTTACTAATCCATTATTTTATATCCAACTCCCTTAACCGTTTGAATAATATCATCTCCGACTTTTTCCCTTATCTTCCTGATATGAACATCAATAGTGCGATCGCCCACAATAATGTCTTCACCCCAGACTTTTTTAAATATTTCGGTTCTTGTAAAAACTTTCCCGGGTTTAGTAAGAAGAAGTGATAAAAGTTCAAACTCCTTCCTGGGCAGATATACTTCTTTATTATCAAAATACATAACAAAACGGTCGCGGTCAAGACTCAATCGACCGGAGTCAAGAACCTGCAGGTTATTTTCCGTATCACCCCTTGTACTATACCTTCTCAACAATGCTTTCACCCTGCTCACAAGTACTTTGGGGCGAATTGGTTTAATTATGTAATCATCTCCCCCTGCATCAAAACCGGCAATTTGAGAATAATCTTCACTCCTGGCTGTTAAAAAACAAATAATGCTTGAATTCAGTTCTTCAATTTTCCTGATCTGCTCACATGCTTCAATACCATCTATCCCGGGCATCATAACGTCAAGCAGTATCAGGTGGGGCATTACTTCCTTTGCCTTACTTATTCCACTGTGACCGTCAGCTGCCGTATATACTTCAAATCCCTCCCTGCGCAAGGTATAGGAAAGGAATTCTCTTATATCCTCTTCATCATCTACAAGCAATATTGTATGCTGCTTTCCCATAGGATCCGGATAATTATTTCTCAAGTTCAGTGAAAATAATGTTTTTCATTTCATTAAACTCATCCATCCTGAAGAGCCTGGTAAGCTTAACTATGTATCCTTCGCGATCAATAATTACATTCCTTGTAACGCCGGCCTCCTTAAGGGCAAAGAGGCTGAAAATTTCAGCTCCGGGATCAAGGGCAAGGGGATATGTAACCCCAATATCTTTTTTGAACTTCTTAACTGTTTCAAGCGGTTCATCCCTGTCTATACCAATTACTTTCAAACCCAGTTCTTTCCCTTCTTCCCAGATTTCACTTTCGATGTAGGGCATCTCTTTCCGGCAAACACTGCACCAGCTGGCTGTAAACTGAAGCATTACCACACTTCCTCTCAACTCTGACAGCATATAAGACTTTCCGCTTGCTTCCCTGATTAAAAAATCAGGGGCTTTGTCCCCAACCTTAACAATATATCCATGTTCATACACCTCCTGTGAATAATTGGTTGATGTACAAATAAACAAAAAGAATATAACCGGCAGTACTTTAAGTAATGATTTCATAGCTGTTAATTATGTTAACCACCAAATATATGTTAATTCAGCCAATAGAAAATTCTTATACCGGGTTTTTTTCATCTCAATCAGATTTTAGCGTTAATATTTGTTAATGCACTCTATAAAACAATTCAAAAAACTATATTTAAATTTCAGTTTAATAAAAACACTATTTTTATGAAATTTATTGCCCATTCACTATTCCTAACCTTATTCCTGAGCTGTAATTTATATTCACAGGAGCCGGTCGATAAAGGTTTAAACATGATAACACGTGATGCCCTCCAGGCTCAGCTTGGTTTCCTGGCGTCGGACTGGACCGAGGGCAGGGAGACAGGCGAAAGAGGTGCTTTCCTGGCAGCTGACTACATTGCAAGTATGCTTAAGCTTTATGGAGTAAAACCTGCAGGAGACATTGTAAATGCATATAATCCCGCCAGCAGAAGCTATGAAAGGAAAAGAACATACTTCCAGTCTTTTGCCCTGCAACAGAATTTACCTTATTCTTCCCAATCCCTGGAAATAGTCAATAAAAATCAGGGTAAAGTGCACAAATTGTCTTTTGAACCGGGGACAGATTTCAATATTGCTCCCTCATATCCCGGAATAGAGATCGAATCAGAAGTTGTATTTGTAGGATACGGATACCGTAATGAAGATACTGGCTATGATGATTTTAAAAATACTGATATTGAGGGAAAGATCATTTTAAGGCTTACAGGTGTACCGGAAGGACTGTCAGTTTATGAAAACGACAGGTACGCAGCTTACAGGATCAGCCGTGATAAAGACAGGATTGCGACTGAGCTTGGTGCAGCAGCCATACTGGAAGCAGATCCCCGTGATAATGGAATGAGATGGACCACACCAAAACCTTTTATGAATATGTCTCCGTCTGAATCAGGCAGGCACAGTTCACGTAAGAGGTATAGTATACCGGACTCAGAGGTATCTGATGCTCCTGTCAAAGCTTACATATCAAAACGAACTGCCAATGCTGTACTTAGCCGTACCGGCAAGACACTGGAAAATCTGCTCAGGGGAAACAGAACCGAAAGCCTCAATACGGGGGCTATTGTTAAGATCAAAGCCGCAAGCCAGTCGGAGCTCGTTCATGTCCGAAACGTTATTGGTATGATTGAAGGGAAAAAACGTGATGAAATCATTGTTATTGGAGCTCATTATGACCATGTTGGTATGGTAGACGGATATATCAATAACGGAGCCGACGACAATGGTTCCGGAACGGTTGGGGTAATGACAATGGCCAGGGCAATACAAGCATGTGGTCCTAAACCGGAAAAGACAATCATCTTTGCCTTATGGACAGGTGAAGAAAAAGGATTACTCGGATCAAGGTATTTTGTTGACAATCCAACCGTCCCCCTGGAGCACATAGTAATGAATCTTAATTTTGATATGATATCAAGATATGTGGCCGATGACAAACCCGATGATGTTACAGTTACCTACACGAAGTCATATCCCTACTTCCAGGAAATAACAGAGAGATACATTGAGGATTACAACATTGAGCTTAAACCTGATTACGTATCTTCCCCAAATCCTCCGGGTGGATCAGATCACAGGTCATTTGTTGCGAAAGGTATTCCCATTCTTCGTTTTAAACCTGGGCACAGGGAAGAATACCACACTCCTGCTGATGAGTATGAGACCATAGACTGGGATATAATGGAAAAAATAATAAAAATCAGTTTCCTGGATATATGGGATCTAGCCAATAATGAATGGTAAGTCCTTTGTTCTCATGGCATAGATTTTGCGTTAATATTATTAAAAAGCTATGAGAAATATATTATACATACTGTTACCTGTTATGCTCATTTTATCATCATGTTCAGGCTACAGGAGCATTTCTGAAAATCGTGCCGAAAGGCAGGCAGTTAGAAAAGCTGTTGTTAAAGACGCTGTCGAGCAACAAAGAATGGTACTGAGCATCAACAGGTTTCACCCCTTAAAGGGAAGTCCCGTTGAAATGAGACCGGATAATAACTTTGTAATTATTGATGGTGACAAGATCAGGATGAGCCTGGGTTATATGGGCCGGTCACACAGTATTAGGCCGATATCTGCCATTAACATGAGTGGCAGGATATTATCAAGGGAAATTGGCGTTTACAAGAACGGGGGCTATGACATGAGCATTGAGGCCAGCCAGGACAATGAAAGATTCAGGATTCATCTTATAATCTCCGGATCAGGCCAGGTTGACCTGAGTATAATAAATACGAGAATTGATATGGCCAGATATTCCGGAAGGTTAAAGAATACAAGCAGCTAGAAAACATAGAAGAAACCCAGTGTAACGCTTATAGCTTCCATTTCAACTTCTTCTTCCCTGGTATCTTTGTACGTTTCAAGATCGGTAATTTTCGTAAGCTCAAAATCATATGCAGCACTGCTGTTGAAGTAATCTGCACTTAGTTTAATACCTGTACCCGAACGGGACTGGTAAAGTATACTCCCTCCATAAGAATAAACCAGGTTTGCAGATGTACCTTTGGCAATGGCCATAATATCATCAAGGCCTTCTGTATACGACAAATCCCGTTTAGGATAAAAGGACATATTCAAACCTCCAAGAGCTCTCACTCCTGCCTGGAAAGGTCCAAATGGCACGGATAATTCCGGACCAAGCATAAGATTTACGTAATTCCAGAATCCTGATTCAAAATTTGTCTCTTCCGGAAGGGGAACCTGTGATAAAACCGGAACCACGGTCTGGGTCTCAATGTAATCAAGTAAATGGCCCAGGTAAACATCCCTCTCGGCATATACAGATCCGAAGCCCAGTGTACCTCCAACACCTACCAGACTGATGGGGTAATAAAAGCCTTCGAATGATACAGTGAAGCCGGGTATTGCATAGCCGTCGTTAAAAATATCCACATTCTGTGCAAATTTACCCTGCGGAATACTTGTACCCAGGCTGAAACCAATATAACTATCCTGTGATTTTGCACTGACTGTTACCAATGCAAGTATGATGACGATCAAAAATTTTTTCATAATTGTAAACTGTATCTAAACCTTTCAAAAATAAACTTTTTATTTCATACTTCCAGCAGGTCTGTGTTTTTAACCAGCAACAAATATTCAGAGTCCATAATCCTGTAGCCATATTCATAGCAGTATCTTGTTACCAATCTGTCTTTTTCAGTTTCCACTGAATGTGTAAAAAAATTAATATTAAACTCTGAGACAAGAAGAGCATCTTTGTGTATTCTCTTTTTACCACTTTCATACAACTCGCATAACACCTTCCTGTTCCTGCGTAAAACACTGTGAACATTACGAACAAGGCTGTTTGCTTCCCTGTTTATGGTATTATTATAATTGTTACGACACTGGTCAGAACAAAATTTCTTGTCTGACCTACCCCTTAGTGCTGCACCGCAGTCGAGACATTTCCTTGGTGACATTACTGGAATTTTATATAAAGTTATAAAATGTATAGCTTGTTTACAATTCTCACCTTTCTTTTAATCATAATAAAAATATTAACAAGATCCTGCCAAAACAGGAGAAAGCCGATTTTAAACGCTTAATATTCAACTATAATCATTTATTTACCGAGTTAGTCCCTTACTGTAATTTATGTTTGTATCAGTTAATTATTTTTATTCAAAAATCTTAGTATTATGGCATCTTTAAACAACAAAGTACATTTAATCGGTAATCTTGGGAGAGATCCAGAGATCAGGGAATTTGACAATGGCAGGAAAGTTGCAAACTTTCCCCTCGCCACATCTGAAACCTTTAAGAACGAAAAAGGAGAAAAGCTGCAGGAAACAACCTGGCACAACCTTGTAATGTGGAATGGCCTGGCCACTATTGCTGAGAAATACCTTACAAAAGGTAAAGAGATAGCGGTAGAAGGACGTATATCACACCGTGAATATGAAAAAGACGGCACGAAAAAGTGGTACACGGAAATTATTGTCGGACAAATGCAAATGCTTGGAGCAAAAAAGCAGGAAAGCGTGTTTGATGAGAAATAGACCGGGCTTTAAAAGCAGAGGCTAAAGCAGAGGTATGTATAAACCTCTGCCTTAGCCTTATTTTATCCGCCGTTAATAATCCTTAAGCTCAACATTAGTCCTGTAATCACCCAGGAGATGTTCAGCAAAATAATACCACATCATTGTTTCAAAATACTCTGAATAATCTCCAAAACCATGTCTTTTACCCGGCATGATCATAAAATCGAATCTTTTATTTGCCTTGATAAGCGCATTTACCACCCTGATACTGTTCCCTGGGTGCACATTATTGTCTATATCACCATGAACCAATAGCAGGTGACCTTCCAGGTTTTTAGCAAGATCCTGGTTAACCGGAACATCCGATTTGAAAGAAATAACAGTTTTTAGGCTATCCTGCTTATCTTCAGGGTAAGCTTTTTCCTGTTTCTTATCACTTTTCACCTTTACTTCTTTCTTAACTTCTTTAACACCATGATGTGTCTCACCCCACCATTGATTATAAATATTATTATCGTGGTTGCCGGCAGAAGAAACTGCAACATCATAGAAATCTGGGTGACTCAGCAATGCTGCGGTACTCATAAATCCACCTCCTGAGTGACCGTAAATACCGACATTTTCAACATCTATGAAATCATAGCGGTCAGCCAGCTGTTCAATCCCGTACCTGTCGTCTGCAAGAGCATAGTCCCGCAGGTTGTCATATCCGTAGGTATGATAATAGTTATTTCTCTGGGGGCTGCCACCGCGGTGACCGAAGTTTACCACGATAAAGCCGAGCTGTGCAAGGGCAGTATTATATCTTGAGCTCACTGAGAAAGAATAAGGAACGGATTCTGTTTGCGGTCCCGGGTAAACATATGATATAACCGGGTATTTACGAGTTGAATCAAAATCGAAAGGCTTGAACATAACACCATACAGGTCAGTAACGCCATCTTTTGCCTTTACTACGAAGCGCTCCGGCATTTGCCAGCCGGTAGCATACACCTGTGACAGATCCGGTTTTTCAAGATTCAGTACTATTGATCCGTTTTTATCTCGCAGTACTGACTGTGGTTCCATGTCAACTCTTGAATAAGTATCCACCCAGTAATCATTTGTCTTTGCCATACTGAATGAATGGTCGGCATTTTCAGGGCTGATAAGCCTCATGCCAGGCTCATCAAGTGAAAGCTTATAGAACATTGAGTAGTATGGGTGTACTCCCTTCTCCTTTCCAAAAGCTTCCACATAGAGTTCTCTTTTAAGAGTATCTATACGTTCAATATCTCCGGTAACGAAATAGCCATTGGTGAGCTGCCTTTTCATATTACCTTCACCGTCGTAAAGGTAGAGCTGTCCCCATCCTGATCTTTCAGACCACCAGATAAGATCTTCTCCCTCGTTAAGGACAGCCAGGTCTCCGAATCCGTACCCGTCATAAATATACGGATATTGCTCTTCTTCAAAAAGAACTTCCAGTTCACCTGTATTTGCATCAACCTTACATATCTCAAGCTTTGTAAGATCTCTTTTCTTCCTTTCAATTATCATTTTACCGGCAGTTTCCTGCGAAACCCACCTTACTCTCAGGCGCTGATCTTTCCATTTTTTTACATCAACATCTGTGCGTTCTTTTGATTCAACATCAAAAATTATCAATTCGTTTTGTGGTACATTAGCCTCACCGGGCATTGAATACTTGTATGTTTCAAGTTCAGGCCTGGGTTCTGCGAGGGAATTGATAACAAACAATTCACTTACCTTGCGACGGTCAGATTTTATAACAAATAATTTCTCTTCATTTTCGAACCACCTTGCAATGCTTCGTACCTTCTTGTCTTTTGCAGTATCCGCCCTGCTGCTGGCATATCCATAGTGCTCCATCCCGTCCTCGGTCAGTCTTATTTCAGTACTGTCAGGATCATCGGATTTCATAATATACAGGTCATAGTTTTTAGCATAGGCAATCCATGTACTGTCAGGGCTGTAAGTTGCCCACCTGTTACGCCTTTTCTCTTCAGGAACAGTATCCTTAATAACCAGCTTTCGGCTATTGATATCATAAAGGAACCTTATACTATCTATCTTAAAAGTAAGTTTGGTTGTACTTTCTTTCTCAAATTCAAGATCTTTTAAAGGCAGGTCCAGTTGATTATAGGGCCTGTGTATTAGCCTGTGAATCTCTGAAGCCATATAGCTGCGGTCAAACAGTAATTTCTTTGTTTTCCGGTCGGCATCAACATAGTAATAATTTTTCCCATCCGACTTCTTGTAGGAGTACCAGAATTTATTTGATTCATTTATCCAGTTAGGGCTGACCCTTGTATCTCCTACTTTTTGCCTGAGGTTTGACCTTCTGAATTTTTCAGCTGCCTTAAAATTTGCTTTTTGCGCATAAGTCATTGAAGCAATGAAAAGGCTTAAGAGTATAAAAACAGTTTTTTTCATTACAGGGTATTTTTGATTAGTGATCCAAAATTATAAATACCTTAATACTAATAGTAACAAAGTGTTGTACAACAGGCAAGATTCAATACATTTTCCTGTTCTGACATGTGCAACTATCCTGTTAGTATAGTTCAGGTACCTGGCTATTATTAAAACATTTAATTAGTAAACTGATCCCTGCCGGCATGTAAAGCCTTAAGGTTAAGGTCAATTACCTCCGTGCCTTTTTTACCAAAGAGTTTACGAATAGCATTCTCAATACTCTCAACAGGTAACTCCAGGAAATGAGATGCAGCACCAAGCATTACTATGTTTGCTGCCTTTCCTGAACCAGCCTCTCTTGCTATTGAATCGGCATCAACGATAAGGTTATTTTTCACCTTTTTAATTTCTGTCATCAACTCGCCGGTATCCGGATAATCAGGAATATTTACAAAGGGATTTGAATTAGTAACCAGCCAACCTTCAGCGGACAGCCAGGGCAGGTAGCGCAACGACTCCATGGGTTCTACTGAAAGGATCAGGTCTGCTTCACCATAAGGTATAAGATCTGATGCCACGGGATGATCAGATAGGCGGAAATGGGACTGTACATCACCTCCCCGCTGGCTCATACCATGTACTTCGGCCTGTTTAAGATATAGGTTGTTTTCAACGGCGGCATAGCCAATGACAGCGGCTATAGACAGGATACCCTGGCCACCAACACCGGATAGTATAATATCATTTTTCATTATAATGCTAGTTTATTTTTTTTCACGTTCTTTTTTTCTTCTCCTTGCAGCCGTCTGTATACACTCGCGTTGAGATATTATTACGGATACCCCTTTGTAAACAAGTTCCTCTTTTATCACTTCTGTATTCTCATCATGGTTCTTACGAAGCGGAATGATAACACGGATATGTTCTTTTTCAACTCCCAGTCCCTCGCATATGGACTCTAACCTGTTTGTAGCATGTGATTTCTGACCGCCTGTCATACCAGTTGTTGAATTATCGGAAATTATTATTGTAACGGGTGATTTCTTTATCACTGCATCGAGCAAACCCGTCATACCGGAATGGGTAAAGGTAGAATCTCCTATCACTGCCACAGACGGGAATAACCCACCATCTGCAGCTCCCACTGCCATTGTAACAGATGCTCCCATATCAACACAGGAATTAATGGCATTGAAAGGCGGTAAAGCCCCGAGGGTATAGCAACCGATATCTGAGAACACTTTACCCGGGCCATGCTCTTCAAGGGCAGTGTTCAATGCATTATACATATCAGCATGGCCACAACCTTTGCACAAAGATGGGGGTCTTTTTCTCACAATACCAGGCACTTCTTCCCCATACAAGGAGTTCATGCCCAGGGCTTTTGCCACAATATTTGGATTCAGCTCGCCATCTCTTGGCACAGATCCGTCAAGCCTGCCCCTGATTTTGTAAGATGATGAGGGATAGCCTCTCATCAATTCTTCAACAAGCGGATAACCCTCTTCGAGTACAATAATTTCATCACACTCTTCCTTCAGTCGTCCAAGGAGGTCTTCCCTGACAGGGTAAGATCCTATTTTTATTACCGGGTGCTTACACTTTTCTCTCCTGCAGTTTTCTGCCAGGTAGTTATAGGCAAGTCCGCAGGCTACTATACCAAATGATTTATCTTCTCCATCAATATAGAAGTTGTTCTTCTGAAATTTATCATCATTAGCAATTGCTTCATAATTGGCAAGTAAGCCTTTATATTTCTTTCTTGCTATTGCGGGTAGCAGCACAAATTGCCTGAGCTCAGACGGAAGAGAAAAATCATTCTGCTTAACTTCATCATTCTGTTCAACCGCACTTCTTGAATGGGCAAGTCGTGTTGTTATCCTGAACAGGACCGGCACTTTATACTTTTCAGAGGTTTCAAAGGCCTCGAATATCATATTATAGGCCTCCTGCTGACTGGAAGGTTCGAAAGTGGGAACAAAGGCAAATTTGCCATAGAACCTTGAATCCTGTTCATTCTGAGATGAGTGCATTGAAGGATCATCAGCTGCCACAACTATTAATCCCCCGTTAACCCCTGTCATTGCAGAATTAATAAAACCATCAGCTGCCACATTCAGGCCTACATGCTTCATAGCTACCATTGACCGCTTACCGGTGTAGGACATCCCGAGGGCTGCTTCCATTGCAGTCTTTTCATTGGCAGACCATTCACGAATAATATTCTTATCCGAAGCTACACGTGAAGCCTGTATATATTCCATTATCTCGGTGGACGGAGTGCCGGGATAAGCATACATACCGCTTAATCCTGCATCCATGGCTGCCTGAGCAACAGCCTCATCTCCCAGTAACATTAGTTTAGACATTTCTATATTTATTTTTTTTGTTTTACTGAATAACTATTAATCATTTTAAATCTTTGAAGCGCTGGCGCAAATCTCTCTTGCCCGCGCAGAGCAAAGAGCGCAGGCAGAAGTAAGATAATAAAACTTAAGCGATTTACTTAGACGCATACTATAAATTGTGGCGTAAATATCTTAAATTAAATAGAATTATCATATAATTATTATCAACATTATGATAACACACTTACTGTTATCTTTCTTGACTGCGGATGATCCCGGAACTCACACAGATAAATACCCTGCCAGGTACCGGTTTTTAATCTGCCGTTTGTTACGGGTATTGTAACAGACTGGCCAAACAGTGACGATTTAAGATGTGCAGGCATATCGTCAGGGCCTTCAAGAGTATGTTTAAACAATGAAGGATCATCCGGGATCATTCTACTGACAAATGATTCAAAATCCATTCTGACCGTGGGATCAGCATTTTCATTTAAAGCAAGCGCTGCTGATGTATGCTGAAGGAAGATATTTACCAGGCCACTCTGGGGGAGATCCTTAATCTCACCCCTGATAATATGGTCTATAAGGTGAAACCCCCTGCCCAGGACCGGCAGCTTTATTTCATATTGTTTAATCATTACTTCGGTGGTCTTACAGGGTCAGAAAAATCGCCGGGTATGAGATTCCTCACATTCTCATTGACAAAATCAAAACAGAAGTCCTCAAGTGAATCCCTTATAGCAGCCAGCTTCTGAAGTATAGCTTCTTCATTATCCTCAAGTGATCGACAATCCTGTGAAGTTTTTTCAATTACGGTAGGGTTACCGGTTATTTCCTTGATGACCTCCCTGCCCTTCCCTTCTGCCATATTAATAATATAATCAAATGTTTTTTCCGGCAAATCATCAATAATATTTGGTTCACTCCCGGTAATATCAATCATGGCATCCATCATTACTTTAACTGCATACTTGTTCACCTCGGAAGGACTGTATCCAGCGCTGTAAATCAAGGCTTCATCTCCGGAATAATATTTGAGCCAGCCCTCCATCATCAGGCTGCGGCAATCATTTCCTGTACCTATTACAAGTATTCTCTTCTTCATAACCTTTCATTCTTAGCATAAAGATATTAATTATTGTTTAAATGCTGAATGCCAATAAGGAAAACAAAAGCTGATCATTAAACATTAGCAAACAACTTATTGTTAAACTGATGGGAGTATGCTATTTAACATTTGAACCTGCATAAACCAAGTAATTTCTTAATTTTGCATTTTTATTTTGCGGATGACAACAGCATAAAATCATCAGTTAATTAATGGGATTTATTTCATGAACAAGAAAGAACAGGCATTACTTATAAGATTGGCAAGAAGAGTACACAGAGCGTTGGCGGCAGGTCTGTTTATATTATTTTTATTTATCTCGGTAACCGGCATATTGCTTGGCTGGAAGAAGAACAGCAACGACATCATTATGCCGGGCTCATATGAAGGAAGCACCACAAATACAGCTATGTGGATGTCGCTTGACACTCTTAAATCAATAGCCTTTGCAACTCTTCATGATTCTGTATCACCTGCTCTGTCAACTAATCTTGACAGGATTGATGCCAGGCCATCCAAAGGTATGGTCAAGTTTGTTTTTGAAAACCATTATCATGAGATCCAGCTGGATGCTGCTAACGGGGAGGTCCTGGTAGTAGCGAAACGAAGATCCGATATAATAGAAAATATTCATGACGGTTCTGTCCTGGATCATGCGTTCAATACCGGCAACGGCATTTTCAAACTTTTTTACACATCAATCCTGGGCATTGCACTGTTTATTTTCACCCTTACCGGATTCTGGCTGTGGTATGGGCCTAAACTGATAGGCAAGCAACGTAATCGCAAAAAAGGTTAAAAATATCATAAAGTAGTACAGATACTTCGAAAAGAGGATCAATTTGTATTTCTTTACATAATAAATATATTGTATTCGTGAGCCGGAAATACGCAATAATAATATTACTGATAACTATTGCACTGCCAGCAACAGCACAGGATGTGTCTCCCCTCAGGTATGTACAGGTTGACGGACTCGTTTTCGACAATGAGAGCACACCTGTAAAATATGTTAATATTATTTCTAAAGGATTAAGAACAGGCACCGAGACAGATGAAAGGGGAATATTCTCCATTATTTCATATCCCGGTGACACCCTGATATTCTCTTCAATAGGGTATCAGCCTGCTTTTGCAGCAATACCTGCCGGGGTTCAAAAACCCAGGTATACGATAGACGTTACACTGATAATTGACACAATAAATATCGGGTCTGTTCTCGTTCTGCCATGGAAAACCTATGATGAATTCAAAAGAGCCGTTGTTGAGTATGTCCCTCCCATGGAAAAGGAGATGAAGGTTATGCAGCAGAATCTTGCCCTGATCGAGAGACAAATACTTAGAGAGATGGATATTGCGCCTGCTGCAGGTTACAGGTATGCAATGCAACAGGAAGCCGAAAGGGTCATGACAAGGAATCAGACACCGGTTAATAACCTTTTCAATCCATTTGCCTGGGCAAAATTCATTAAAGGGCTTAAAAACGGCCTTCTTAAGAATGAGGATTCAAAAAAAGACAGTGACAAGTCGAAAGACAATAATTAGTGTACTGAGCAAAACAGCACATAAAGCGTCAATGACCCGGATATTAATCATTCTGTTTTTTATTGCGGCTTCCTTACCATTGTCCGGGCAGGAAAAAAATACCTTTATCCGGGGAAGGGTAAGCGATACCTCAGGCAATCCACTGGAGCTTGTTAACATTGGGATTAAAGGGCTCAACGCAGGAACTTTCACGAGGGACACGGGCTTATATGAGCTAGAAGTTCCTGCAAGCGGTAAGGAATACACGCTTGTATTTTCGAGAATTGGTTTTTTAAGCAGGGAGCAAATCTTTACAGCTGATCCGGACAGCCTTACTATTAATATTATTATGGAGCCGGACATCACCAGGCTTGGGGATGTAATTGTCACGAGGTACAAACAAAAAGAGGCTCCCACCTTAAGGGTGATACCTGTAAAGGATATTAACCTGTTACCTTCGGTATCAGGTAGTGTTGAGCAGCTACTTGTTTCCATGCCGGGAGTTAATTCAAGAAATGAACTATCAAACCAGTATAATGTTAGAGGAGGCAACTATGATGAAAACCTGGTTTATGTCAATGACATCCAGGTTTATCACCCTGTTCTTATCAAATCAGGCCAGCAGGAAGGACTCAGTTTTATAAACCCCGACCTCGTTGGAAATATCCGGTTTTCAGCAGGTGGATTTAATGCCTCATTCGGTGACAGGATGTCTTCTGTACTGGATCTCAGGTACCGGGAGCCTTCAGAAACAGGTGGCTCTTTAAAAACAGGATTGTTATTAAACAGCGCTCACGTAGAAACAGTATCCGGTAACGGGACACTTAAATTTATAAGCGGCGCCAGGTATAAATCCACGCGACTACTTCTTCAGACACTGGATACAAAAGGTAATTACAGTCCTGACTTTTTTGACATACAATCACTGCTTTCCTATGATATTTCAGAGCAACTTAAAGTAAGCATCCTGGGCAATTATAACTCAAATAATTTTTCTTTCACTCCTGAATCACGCAGAAGTTCATTTGGTAATCTCAGTGAAGCATACCAGTTATATGTACTTTATGCAGGATCCGAAACAGACAGCTATAATTCATATAACCTGGCTTTTTCTCTTGACTATGAATCAGATTATGGCATGAATCACAAATTTATTGCTCACCATTATAAGGCGTCGGAAAGCGAAACATATGATATAAGAGCATATTACTCCCTTAACCTGCTTGACCAGAACCTGGGTTCTGAAAACCTTGGAGACAGTCTTATGAATGTAGGCACGGGCAGCTGGCTCAATCATGCCAGGAACGTGCTTAAGATGAATAATTATACAATTAATTATAAAGGCAGATGGGAACACAGCAACAATATACTGGGCTGGGGACTGAAGTATAATATTGAAACTGCCGGTGACAGGATAAGAGAATGGGAAAAGATTGATTCTGCAGGATACAGTGTACCATACTCACCCGGAGAACTCACTCTCAGCAGCAGCACTTTTAATGATACAGCTATCACTACCAATAAGCTGGAGGCCTATATTATTGATAACTTTACCTTAAACGCAGGCGGGCACAGCCTGATATTTACCGGTGGTGCAAGGATAACACACTGGTCATTCTCCAACGAATTGCTCTTCAGTCCGAGGTTATCGCTGGCCTGGCATACTGCATCAGGAAACTCCAGGTATTTCCTCTCCGGTGGAATATACTATCAGCCACCATATTACCGGGAAATGCGTTATCCTTCCGGAGATATAAACCCGGGTATAAAATCCCAGAGATCCGAGCATATTGTACTGGGCACCGAACAGGATCTGGTGATAGGAAATACCCCTTTCAGGTTCACAGGCGAGGTTTATTATAAAAACCTGGAAAATGTAATCCCCTATAAATATGATAATGTTAGAATTATATATGCAGCAGAGAATATTGCCGTAGGTTTCGTAAGGGGAGTGGATCTCAGGCTAAATGGTGAATTTGTCCCTGATGCCGAATCATGGATATCCTTATCTCTTATGGATGCCAGGCATGATATAGTGGGAGACGATCACGGATATTACCCGGCTCCTTCAGACACCAGGTTTTCTGCTAATATTTTTTTTCAGGATTATTTCCCTTCCTACCCCAGTTACAGGGCACACATAAATATACATTTCAGTACGGGGATACCTGTTAGTTCGCCCTTTACCGACAATTATGACAGCTACAGGAGGATGCCTTCCTACAGGAGGGTGGATATAGGGTTTACCAAGATATTTAAGAGTAAATACTACCTCGGCAATTCGGGTTTTCTTTCATTTTTTGATGAGATTATTGCAGGCGTTGAAATATTCAACCTGCTTGATATAAGAAATACAATTTCATATAACTGGCTTACTACGGTGAATAACCTCAGTAATGAATCCAGGCAATATGCGGTCCCTAACTACCTTACGGGAAGATCCGCGAATTTTAAACTTATGCTTTCCTTTTAGAGTAATATCGTTATAAGCCAGTATATAAACGGAAGAGTAAAAATGCTTAATACGGTTGATACAAAGACATTTGCGGTAGCAAGGTTTTCATCTACCCTGTACATTTTTGCAATTATAACAACATTAGCCATACAGGGCATAGCCGATTCAAGAATTACAACTGAAATTATCATGGGATCAATACCGGATAGCATATTCTTATTAAGAAAAGAAAAAATAAGTATGAAAATAGCGGGAAAAAGGAGGTTTTTATTGAAGGAAGTAACATATACAAGAATATTTGACAGAACACCCTTTATCTTCATTAACCCAAGCAGGGCTCCAATATACAACATTGACAGATAAAGTGTAGTACCACCCAGCTTATTAAATGGCCCGGCTATTACTTCAGGTATTTTTATACCAAAAATAAAAAGCAGGAACCCTGCTATTATTGCCACTGAATTAGGATTTATCATATTCCTGAGGCTGGATACAAAGCCCATGCCGCCTTTTCTTGCTATTAGGTAAATCCCAACTGTCCAAAGAAGTATTATTGAAACAAAAGTGTATATACTGGCATAAAACAGGCCCAGTTCACCAAAAAGAGCATTAACCACAGGGAACCCAAAATACAGAACGTTACCGAAAGCATTATGCGGTACAAATACCGATCGCTGCTCATGCTTCATCCTGAAAAAGCCAGATGCAAGATAAGACAATAACAACATTATCAATATCATCACCAGGGATATAAGGATAACCCAAAGGCTGTTACGAAGAATTTCAGGTGTCAGGTCCAGCTTGTTGAAATTTGTAAACAACAATAACGGAAGGGTAATATTGAATATAACTTTAACGAGTGAATCCCGGGTGTTCTCCCTGATAACACCAATTTTTGAAGTAAAAACCCCAATAAGTACAAGAACTGCAAGGAATGAAATCTGGTCCAGAATTATCGATTGTTGCATTAATTAGTCAGTTTAATATATTAGAACAAGGACGTAAAAATAATAATTTATAATTTCGTAGCCGGGATGAGACAGCATGAAGGTAAAATAGCAGGAATAATCGGGACAATTATTATTCATTTAATTGCTGCCATTATTTTTATGTCTGCCAAACTCACCTCATTATACCATGAGAAACAATCCGAGTTTCTTGTTGAATTCCAGCAGGATATGGAATTTATTGAAGATGATGTAGTGGAAGAACCCGTAACGCTGGAGGAAGTTTTTGAAGGGGACGACAGGTTTACTGATATAATACGCAATATTGCCAACCAGGAAGATATTGAAATCAATAAGGAAGATTATATCAATAAGGTTAAGGAAGAAATGATAGCAGAGGGTAAGCTGGGTGAAGATAATTTCATTGACCGGCAAAATGATGTTCTGCAGGATATGGAGCAAGGCCAAACTGCATTTGAATCGGGTAAAAAAGACAGCCTGGAGATTACTGAAGAATTATCGGCCAATGAGCTGGCTGCAAATTATGACGGACCTACCAGGGTTTACTATAATCTAAAGGACCGGTATCACCTTAATCTACCCATACCGATTTACAAATGCGAAAATGCCGGTTTGATAGTAATGGATATTATTGTTGACCGCTCGGGAGAGATAAAAGAATACAGATACAATGACAATGAGAGTTCAACTGCTGATGGCTGCTTGCTTGAGGCAGCCATAGATGCAGTCAAACGAAGCAGGTTTAATCCCGATCCCTCCGCTGTTAATAAACAAGCGGGCAGTATTACTTACCAGTTTGTTGCACAATGATTAATCATTGCTAAAACAGGCTTTGCTGGCTGGGATAGGCATAAGGGGATATTATCTTCTCTGTATTCCTGTTTATATCCCGCCTGTTTATCAGAGGGCTTATAGTATGAGCTTTAAGTTTCCCATCAGGAAACGGATTTAAGATACTATCCAGCCTTTTCCTCTCCGTATCTTCATTAATCCAGGCCTCCACGTCATCTCCACTGACAATCACGGGCATGCGTCTTTTACTGTTATGTATACCGGACATCAGTTCATTAGCACGGGTAGTAACAATTGTAAAGGTGTTAAGAGTATTATCATCCTCCCCGGTGTGCCAGCTTGAATAAAGACCTGCCAGCATCATAATTCCAGAGTCCGGGGGGTATATGTACCAGGGAATTTTCTGTCCTCCCTTATGCTGCCATTCAAAAAATCCTCTTACCGGGATAATGCACCTTCTGTTCCTGAATGACTCTTCAAAAGAAGGTTTCGTGTCAATAGTCTCCGCCCTTGCGTTAAGGGTCAGAGAGCGTATTTCATCTGCATCGCCGGGATCTCGTACCCATCCGGGGATAAGACCCCATTTCAGAAGTCTTATATTATTCTCATGATTAAACCTCCCAAAGGCAGGCAGCTCAGGAAATGCATGTGCATGGTAATAATAGGAAGGCCTGTAGTTTTCATGATCTATAAAAGGAACATTGAAATGTTTTTCAAACTCTTCCTTTACAATATTGACATTTACCGTAAAGCACATAGGCAAAATTACTTGCTAATATTCAGCAGTATAAGAAACAGGGTCAAGCGGAATGGGCAATGAATAGTCAAAAAGGTCTTTTTCAGGCCACTCCCCCGTATTCCGGATTATACCCGACATCAGCCTGTTTATATCAGTTGTGAACATTGAGCTTTTCCATGTACTCGTGTTAAGCAAAACGGCCCATAGAGTACCATCGGGCATCCTTTTGACCATGGCCGATGTTCCTGCAAAAGATCCCGTTCTCCACCAGTAACCGTTTGAGGTAGTAGCCTTCCACCCTACCGGGGCAAAACCATTTGACCTGTCCGTCATAAAGCGTACGGAAGAAGGCGGTAGAATATCGTCCCCGTTAATCCCATCAACTGACCTGACGAATTTCAGGAGATCGGCAGCAGTGGTTATCCATGCTCCTGCACCACCAAGGGCTCTGACATCATTACCACCATAAGGAGCAGGCAACATATTTCCTGTCCCATAAACAGACTCCTTCCTGATTGCATTTAATGGTTCATAATACCGGACTTCGTAAGGGTCACGATCGTAGTAAAGGTTATGGGCCAGTTCAAAATCATATATACCCAGGGGTTCAAAGATATTCTTACGGCAGTAATTATCGTAGTCCATTCCTGAAACCTCTTCAATAACAAGACCAAGAATTGCATAGCCAAGATTCGAGTATGACCTGCCTGTTCCGGGAGTAAAATGTAAACGCTTATCCAGGGCGAAGCGAACGATATCCCTTGTTGAAACGGGCAGTTCTTTATCCAGAAAATCTGCAACTACCTGGGGCATGAACATATGATCACCATATCTGTGGCGCCATCCTCCCTTGTGCGCAAGAAGGTGAGCAACGGTAATATCATTAGCTCTTTTATCGACGGGGTCATCAAAATACGGGTCCTGTAAAATACCGTCAACCCCAAAAACCCTGTCGTTAAGATTAATTTTACCCTCATCATGGAGCTTCATTATTGCAGTGGCCGTCACCAACTTTGAAATGCTTGCAATTCTGAACTTATGATATGGCTCAGCCTTTATCTTTCTTTCCCGGTCAGCCATCCCATATGCCCTGGCAAAAACCAGCCTGTTATCCTTTACAACGGCAACAGAGGCACCCCTGATATCCCAGTATCTCATGAATCTCCTGAACGATCTGTTGATATTACTGAACTCTTCCTCTTCTGAATATTCATTCTTTATCCTTGCATTATCAAGAGTAAATTTTGGTTCAGGCAGACTGGTACCGCCTATTGAATCAGGATTATGATTCAACAGGGTCAGTACGACAATCAGGAATATATATCGAAAATACTTTGTATTCATCTTATAAACTCTACGATACAAAAATAACAAAACTGAAATAAATGGTAAAAATGAAGTATTAACAATAAGCCCCTGAGGAGCTAAAGTTATTAACAAACAATTAATTAAGCCAGGTTAATGTAACCTGTGATAAACTCTATCCACAAGGTCCTTTAGTTCCGAAGGCACTGCTGCCCTTAAGCTGTCGAAGTCAGGCTTTGCCCTGGGCCTGCAGCGAAGGTCTGTTGCATCCTCAACAGGAGTCCTTGTTCCCTTGCCAAGGTAGGAAAACAACTTCCATGTTTCATCTTCCCTGAACAGTGGCTGCAGTTCAAGACCTATCAGGTCAAAAAGTACTGCAGGTACATGGTCGTTACCATGCTCGAGCTTTTGTACTTCCTCTTTAATCCATTCGTTTGACGCCAGATTAAGCATTATATCAACATTCTGAAACGCTGTTTTGATCTTTTCCGACTTCAATGAAGCAAATGCCTCGTAATCTCCCTCGTAGGCAGCTGAAGGAGGGTTATCTATCCATTTCTCTGCGAAATGGTCCAGGAATCTGAAAGATGCCATATGGGCAAATGCATTCGCAAGCCATGTTATCTGGCGCGGATCCGTGTATATATTACTCAGCACATGAGCATACTGATAAGCTACCTTTCCATAAGTCAGGTGACCCACTGTAAGTCCTATCTTGTAATGTTCCTCGACCAGTGGAGTATAAATTCTCATTCCATAATACAGATCATTTACTATCCATAATGGCTTATATCCCAATGGCGGAGCTGATGCCACCAGCCTGTCAAATTCAGCCGAAAGTTCATTTATAACGGGAGAAATATTATTATTATAATCTTCTGAATCCCAAAGGTCAAGTTTTATTTTCCAGTTCATCTCCTTTATGTTTATTATTAAAATCTCAGTTGCCTGCTAATATCAATATAAGGCTTTTTCACAGGATGTGCAAATTACAAAAATATTAGTTTAAAATACAAGATGCATAATCAGGGATTTTAAGCTTTTGCTATATTTGCATATCTATGTCCGTAATGATAATAAATAAAATGCATTTTCGTCTCTGCATCACGGCAATAATAATATCAGTCCTCTCACTCACTGCTGAGGGACAGCAAAAAACTGTCATTATTGACACCTCAGACTACCTGCCCTACCCGGATTACATCAATACTAACCTTATGATAGCGTCATCCAAAGGGTACACCAGTGAGATACACCGCTTAATTAAACTTGGAGCTGATGTAAATGCCACAGACTTTGACAACATTAGTCCTTTGATATATGCAGTAGCCAATAACAATTTATCTACTGCACAAGCCTTGCTCGATCATGATGCTGAAACTAATATTATAAGCAATAGCGGAGAAAGTGCCCTGCACATAGCAGCCAAAGAAAATATGCTTGAGATTGCTGAAGCCCTTATCAGGAGCGGAGCTGATACTGACATTGAAGATAAGCACGAGGCAAGCCCCCTGCACTATGCAAGTGCTTTTGGCTACCTGTATATGTCTGACCTTCTCATATATTATGATGCTGAAATTGACTACAGAGATAAAGAAGGAAATACTCCTTTATTATCGGCAGTTTATTCTGCAAAAGCTAATACTACTGATCTGCTTATCCAATCCGGATCAAATCCTGACATTCCGGATAATGAAGGGTATACACCCCTGATAGTGGCGGCACAAAATAATGATACCCTTATTATGAGTCTTCTCCTTAAGGCAGGTGCAAATATTTATGCCACTAACGAATACAATTATGACCCCCTTACAATGGCAATCAGGAACAATAACCCTGAAGCCTGCCGGTATATTATCGACATGATTGATCCTGCTGTTTATAAAAAGAACAGTAAACTTTCACCTTCAACGGTTGCAAGGAAGTACTCCAGGAAAAAGATGCTGGAAGAACTTGCCAAAGCTGGTTTTAAGGAGTCTCCTAAGCTTAATTTTGACCAGGCAAGAATTGAAACAGGCTTCAAAACCGACATGCGTGATTTCTATGCGCGTCTTGGAGTGAGTTTTAAAGACCCCCTGCTCAAAATTATGATAAATGCAGGTTTTGAGATGAAACCTCTTTACAATAAAGTGCTTGTACAAACCTCAGAAGACTCATTTACACAATATTATGACAAGAGGTACGTATTATATGCCGGCGCCGGTAAATCATTCCTGATCATGGAAGATTATGATGATGGTAAACTTTTTGCTGACCTTAACCTTAATGTTGGCTACATGATGGCTGCCAGGTACAGAGGCACAAACATAAAACCCTCTGACAAATTCAGGCTGATGCCCGGAGTAAGACTAAGATGGGATTCAGGCAGGATAGACATATTTGCCGGTTATGATTACATGAAGACCGGTCTGTACAGAATAGGCCCGGGTTGGTTTAGCCTTGGTGCAAGCTATGATATATATTTCGACAAGGCCCGGGGACCACAAAAACGAATTAAATGGTATTGAAAAAGATACATATCAGCATTCTCCTGGCTTGCATGATACTCATGACTGCATGTGAAGAATTGTACATCGTTGATTGCAGTCAGTGCGAAACAACAGAACCCACAACCTGCCTGCTTGAAATTCAGCTGGGTGAATCCAGGAGCTTCAACATAATCTATGATGTTACTATTTACCGCGGCAGAATTGAGGACGGTGTAATTATTGAAAACCTGCAGACCTCCGAATCCATCAATTATCCCGTAGCTCTAAACTCGGAATATACAGTAACATCTACCTTTACGGTTAATGGCAAGGAATACACAGCCATAGATGCTACCAGGCCAAAAGTGGACCTGATTACCGATATGTGCGAGGAAACCTGCTACTGGGTCTATAACAACAATGTTAACCTTGGTATCAAGTATTATTAAGAATAAAATGTCAGTATATGGTTCATGCTTTTAAATACGGACACGGATATTTGAATTATGAAATACCTTCTGACCATAGTATAATAAACAGTAGTCCTCCGCCGGGCCATCCACACAGGAAAAACTTCTCAGAACAGCTTAGTTTCCTGCTTAAAAAAGATATCAAATCAGCCGGTATAATTGTATCAGATAAAACCAGGCTATGTGGGTATGACAGGTATCTCCCCTGGCTGCTTGATGAACTTCACAATAAAGGTATAAAAAAAGAAAATATCAGGTTCTACATTGCCTATGGGACACACCCGGCACAAAATACTGAAGAAAGTCTGAAGGCTTACGGCTATATTTTCAGAGAATATGAATTCATTCATCACAATTGTGATGATCTTACTTCTTTAATAACCCCGGGTAAAACGTCGAACAATACGCCCGTAAGCATAAGAAAGGATATATTTGAACATGATCAATTAATCCTGTTCGGCTCTGTTTCTCATCACTATTTTGCAGGTTACGGAGGCGGCAGAAAGCTAATATTCCCCGGTCTTGCCGGCCGCGAGGCCATATATTCAAATCACAAGCTCTTTATTGATTTTGAAAACAGGTGTTTGAAAAAAGGATGTACCTCGGGCAGACTTGCAGGTAACCCTGTAGCGGAAGACCTGCGTGAAGCAGATCGCTTCACACCGGATAAAATAATTATTAGTGCCCTGCTTAATCCTGATGGAGAAGTGAGTAGTTTTACCTTTGCATCATCCTATGATGAGTTCCTGGAAACATGTAATATTTATGATGAGCATTACCGCGTCCGCGATAACAGCAATTATGATAATGTAATAGCCAGTGCAGGAGGCTATCCTAAAGACATCAATTTCATACAGACTCATAAATCAGTGCACAATGCAGCATCTTTTGTAAAAGACGGAGGTAATTTACTGATATTAAGTGAGTGCAATGACGGCATTGGCAAGGAAGAATTCCTTGATATATTCAAAGGAGATAAAGATGAGATATACGCTTCGCTCCAAAAACACTATTCAGGTAATGGAGGCACAGCTTTATCTCTGGTATCAAAGACAGAAAGGATAAATATCAGCATGATTACATCCCTTAACCACAATACCTGCAGGCAGCTTGGCATCAGCAAGCTTTCAAAAAGCGAGGCACCGGGTTTTATCGAAGGGATGAAAGGCAATACAGCCATTATTGAAAATGCCAGTATCGTTTATAAATAAATCTTTAACCTGCAGCCGGGAGTCTCGAGTTTGCCTGAGGAAAGTAAGTGATTCGAGCTCACCGTAAGGTAACCTTCATTCCCGTAGTGTCTTTGTAATACTCACGAAGCTGCTTCAGCCTTTCTGTTAACTCAGCCTGTATATCAGCATAATCAGGATCACCATAAACGCTTTTCATCTCCATGGGATCCTCCTCAAGATCGTACATTTCCCACTCGTCAATATCCTTATAGAAATGAATTAGCTTGTACCTGTCAGTTTTAATACCATAGTGCCTCTTAACCATGTGCACGGCCGGGTATTCATAGTAATGGTAATAAAGGGCATCCCGCCATTCAACATCTTCGCCCTTAAGAAGAGGTAACATGCTTTCTCCCTGCATTTCATCAGGTATTTCAACCCCGGCGGCATCCAGGAATGTTTCTGCATAATCAATATTCTGTACAAGCTTATCCGACCTGCTGCCGGCCTTAACCTGTCCCGGCCAGCTGACAATAAGTGGTGTGCTCATTGACTCTTCATACATAAACCTTTTATCGAACCAGCCATGCTCACCCAGGTAAAAGCCCTGGTCCGATGTATAAACGATTATAGTATTTTCCTCAAGTCCGTTATCCTCAACATAGTCGAGTATCCTGCCTACATTTTCATCCAGTGCTGCAATACATGCCATGTAGTCCTGCATATATCGCTGGTACTTAAACCTCATAAGATCTGTACTGTCCATACCAGGATATACTTCACTGAACTCCTCGTTCATTCTTCCATACACTTCTTTCCAGTGAGCCAGTTGTTCATCATTATACCTGGCAAGTTTGCCTGTCAGTGCCCTGAAATCCCAGTTGTTCATTGCTTCAATGCCCAGGTCTGTCAGCACATCGGGATGTATTTTAATATCACCAGCCATATTCATGTGGTGCAATACAGACATCTCTGCCTCTTCTGCGGCTGTGCCCCTGCCTTCATAATCATCAAACAGTGTTAGGGGTTCTTCAAACTCTTTGGATATAAAATCCTTGTAATACCTGTAGGGGGGCTCCCATTCACGGTGGGGTGCCTTATGCTGGTACATCAGCATAAACGGCCTGTCACTTTTCCTGCCGGACAGCCACTCAAGAGCCAGGTCTGTAATTATATCGGTAGTATAGCCTTCAATATTTTCTCTTCCTTCAGGTTTGATAAAAACAGGGTTATAATAAAAGCCCTGCCCAGGCAAAACCCTCCAGTAATCGAATCCCGTTGGTTGCGACCGCAGGTGCCATTTACCTATCATTGCGGTTTCATAGCCAGCTTCCTGCATCAGTTTTGGAAAGGTAATCTGTGTACTATCAAAGGGATGGCCTGAATTGTCAATCTTCCCGTTTATATGGCTGTGCTTACCGGTCAGAATAACAGCCCGGCTGGGAGCACATATTGAATTACTCACATAAGCGTTTTCAAACAACATCCCCGCCTCCGCTATCCTGTCAATATTAGGAGTGGTATTCCTGTATGAACCATAAGCACTTATAGCTTCCTGGGTATGATCATCTGCCATGATAAAGATAATATTCGGACGCTTATCCTGCTCAGAGCATGAAGCCAGCAATAATACGATAATAACAAATACCGGGAATCTGATATTTTTCATTGGGTTGTTTTTTTTGAGATTTGTATTTTGAACGTATTATTCGTTCCTGGTATGGAATAATACTTAAATAATTTCTTCAGACAATCTTTTCCTCAGGTTATTTGGTTTAACATTCTCCTCCACATCTCCCATCTGTGCAATTGATATCTTTCCTCTCTCTTCCGAAACAACAATTACAATGCAGTCTGTTAACTCACTAATCCCGATGGCGGCACGGTGCCTCATACCAAACCTGGGGGGCAGGTTAGGGTTATCAGTTGCAGGCAGCGGACAGCGGGCAGCATAGATCTTTCCAGACTCTATCAGCACAGCTCCATCGTGCAGGGGACTATCTTTTACAAATATTGTTTTAAGCAGTTCTGCACTTATTCGTGAATTGATTATCTCTCCACCTTCAGCGTACATCTCCAGTGTACTCCTCCGGGCAATAACTATCAGAGCCCCGTTCTTCGATTCAACCAGCCATTCAACTCCCCTGATAATTTGCTCAATATCTGTTTGTTTCTGTCGCGAGGCAACAGATCCCCCGCTAAAAAAGCGCTCAATTGAGAAACTGCCACTTCCCATATACCGGCTTCCGAGCATGAGCAGGAATCGGCGTATCTCCTGTTGAAAAACAATGATCAGAATAATCACACCACCTCCAAATACTGCTGTCATAATAGAACTGATCAGCTCCATTTGCAGTAACTCTACAACCTTCCAGAAAAGATAAACAACGAAAATACCCATGAATATGGTGATCGCTGCCGAGCCCCTTATAAGCCTGTAAAGCTGGTAAAGGATAAAAGCTACCAGAACTATATCAATAATATCCAGGATTGTGATAGGTGGCATAACTAATTTTTAGTATCGTTCAGACAAATGTAAAAAATATAAGTGAATAATATTAGCAAGCTCCCGTACTGTTAAGCAATTTAATAGTCTGCACAGCCTCAGCCACATCATGAACCCTTATGATGGAGGCCCCTTTTACTAATGCAAGTGTATTTAGAACCACGGTACCTGTCAGGCTCCCGCCGGGATCAGTATCAAGGGTTTTCCATATTAATGATTTTCTTGACAATCCGGCAAGCAGCGGAAGATCAACAACTTTAAACCTTTCAAGTTCGTTAAGCAAACTGAAGTTATGTTTAATGGTCTTACCGAAACCAAAACCGGGGTCAATAATAATATCATTGACACCTCTGAGAACAAGTTCATGCTTCCTGTCGGCAAACCACTTAATTATCTCTGCAAAAATATCCTCATAATGAGCTTTGTGCTGCATGTCTGCAGGTGTTCCTTTCATATGCATAAGGATATAAGGAACATTATACTTTTGAATAATATCAAACATTGTATTGTCATAAGTTCCTCCATAGATATCGTTAATAATATCTACTCCGTAATCCCTGATAGCTATCTCTGCTATTGAAGACCGGAAGGTGTCCAGCGACAAAATAGCCCGGGGAAATTCTTTGCGTATCTTTTCAAGTGCAATCAGCACCCTGTCAAGTTCCTCTTCTTCACTTACTTCATCAGCGCCCGGCCGGGATGAATAAGCACCAACATCCAGAATGTCAGCACCATCTTCAAGCATTGATTCTGCCCTCTTCAGAATATCACTATTGCTGCTCAGCCTGCTACCTTCATAGAATGAATCGGGTGTTATATTCAGGATACCCATGACTCTTGGTTTATCCAGATCCATTAAATCCCCTCTGATATTAATTGTTTTTGCCATCATAAAAATAAATAAGCATTTTAGCTGTGTCACAGGCAAAAATAATCTTTAAGAATTATTTATTCCAGAATAAGTAGTTGATTTTTCAAAGCCGTTAATATCTCTGCTGATACTGTTAGCTCTTTTAATTCAGCAGGGATATGAATAATTGCTTTACTTATTATATTTGTATCTGGTAAAAAAACCATACAGAATGAAACTTTTAGTGATAGAAGGTCTGGACGGAGCCGGCAAATCAACGCAGATAAGTATGCTCAGCAAGTATTTAAACAACAGGGATCTGGATCACGAATTTATTCATTTCCCGCGGACTGAAGCACCTTATTTTGGTGAACTGATATCGAGGTTCCTCAGGGGTGAATTCGGGCAGGTGAATGAGGTTGACCCCTACCTTGTTGCCATGCTGTATGCAGGCGACAGGAAGGATATAGCTGCAGATATCAGTGACTGGCTTAACGAAGGTAAATATGTTATCCTTGACAGGTATGTTTATTCAAATATAGCTTACCAGTGTGCAAAGATTGGTAATGATAAAGAAAGGGAGATATTAAAAAAGTGGATATTTGATCTTGAATTCAGGCATTTCGCTATTCCCGTTCCGGCCATCAACATTTTCCTTGATGTGCCCTTTATTTTTACTGCCCGGAAGCTTCAGAACGAGAGGCAGGGAGATGACAGGCAGTACCTTAACGGGAACAGGGACATTCACGAGAGCAGCCTCGCTTTTCAGAAAAAAGTCAGGCAGGTTTATTTAGACACAGCCGGGGATGATGACAGCCTGGAAATAGTGAACTGCACAGGCGATAATCAGGAAATGCTCTCCCCGGAAAAAATTTTTAATAAGATAATAGACTTACTCAAAGAAAAGGAATTAGTATGACAGGTATTAAACAACTGAGCCGGTATATTTCAGGTCTTGTTTTTATCTTTTCGGGGCTGGTAAAAGGTATTGATCCCATGGGCTCAATGTATAAGTTCATTGATTATTTCACCGCGTTCAACATGGATGCCCTTGAACCACTGGCATATGTCCTGGGAATCATTTTGTGTACTTCTGAATTCATAATTGGCTTTGCAATAGTAACAGGCATCAGGATGAGAATAGCATCATGGGGCTTGCTGCTCTTCATGATTGGCTTCACCCCTCTTACTCTTATACTAGCCATCTCAAACCCTGTTGCCGACTGCGGCTGTTTTGGAGATGCCATACACTTAACAAACTGGCAGACCTTCTATAAAAATATTGTAATCCTGGTCTTTGCAATCATAGTTTTTATTAACAGGAAAAGTTACCGTATAATATCGAAACCACTTACAGAATGGCTGGTTATTGCTGCTATGGCAGTACTGTTTGTTCTTTTTACGGGATATAACAGGAAGCACCTGCCTGTTGTAGATTTCAGGCCTTATAAGATAGGCACCGATATTCGGGAGGATATGAGAATGCCTGAGGGAGCACCGGCTGATCAGTTTGAAACCACACTTATTTATGAAAAAAACGGGGAAGAGAAGGAATTCACCCTTGAAAATTACCCTGCGGAAGACACTACCTGGACGTTTGTAGATTCTGAAACTAAACTGGTCAAGAAAGGTTATACTCCACCCATTCATGATTTTAGTCTAAGCACGCCGGATGGCCAGGACCTGACTGATATTGTACTAACTGAGCCCGGTTACAACCTGCTAATGCTCAGCCTGAAATTAAGCGAGGTTGACCAGGACCAGGTAACGGAAGGTATTACCAGGGGAATGGAGTGCATGCAGGAAGGAATAGGTTTCTATTTACTGACTTCTTCAGTACCTGAAGGAGGATTATTTGAACATATTAATGTTTTACTGGTAGATGAAACCACCATGAAGACTATCATCAGGTCTAACCCCGGTTACCTGGCAATAAAAGAAGGAGTGATAACAGGTAAATGGGCAGGATCAGATATCCCTTCGAAGGAAAAATTCATTGAAATATTAAAATCATCTTATCCGCCCGTGAAAGAGAGAGGAATGCTCAAAGTGGTAATTATCATATCAATAATATTAGTTATATCTTTATTAATCAATTACACTTTAAGGAAACACTATAAACCAAATTAATACGATGAGAAGAAAAATAGTTGCAGGAAACTGGAAAATGAACCTTAACCTACATGAGGGTCTTGATCTGGCCAGATCAGTGGATAGATATATGCAGAAAAGCAAGAAAACGGATGTTGATGTAATTATGTGCACCCCATATATTCATCTTTCCAAAGCATCTGAATTGCTTGCCTCACCGGCTGTTTCAATAGGGGCACAGGACTGTTCTGACAAATCATCAGGGGCATATACAGGGGAAATATCAGCTGCGATGATAAGTTCGACGGGCGCCACATATGTAATTATTGGTCATAGTGAAAGAAGGTCATACCATAAAGAAGACAACGAGTTATTAAACAAAAAAGTCAAAGCAGCGCTGGACGCCAGGCTAAAGGTGATTTTTTGCTGTGGGGAAGTACTTGAAGAAAGAGAAAAAAATCTGCACAGGGATGTCGTAAGCAAGCAGCTTAGAGAGGGACTGGCAGGAATAAGTGCGGATGATCTTGATAATATTGTAATCGCATACGAACCGGTCTGGGCAATTGGCACCGGCGTTACGGCTTCTAAAGATCAGGCACAGGAAATGCACGCGTACATAAGGTCAGTCCTGGCTGAAAAGTATGGAAAAGAATCTGCAGAGAATACAGCAATCCTGTATGGAGGAAGTTGTAAACCTTCGAATTCTGTAGAATTATTCTCGATGAATGACGTTGACGGAGGTCTTATTGGAGGAGCATCACTAAAGGAAGACGACTTCTGCACTATAATTGACACTTTCCCGGGATAACCCGATGAAATACGTAGAATTAAACATTATTATTCCTGAAAATACTGCTGAAGGCAGTGAAATTCTTGCTGCACTGCTTTCTGAATCAGGATACTATGGTTTTCTTGAAACAGATAAAGGGTTAAAAGCCTATATTGAAGAGGATAAATATGATAACAGGCCGGAAGAGACATGTAAGTTAATTGACAGGGATATTTTCGGAGATATTAAGATACGTCATAGCATCCTGGAAAGTAAAAACTGGAATGATGCCTGGGAAAAAAATTTCAAACCGGTTATTATAGAGGACTTTGTATATATCAGGGCTCCCTTTCATGATAAAAATGAAAATGTTAAGCATGAGGTAATTATACAACCCCGAATGGCTTTTGGAACCGGTCATCATGAAACCACTTTCTTAATGCTGGAAAACATGAGAAAAACAGATTTCAGCGGGAAAAAAGTTCTTGACGCTGGCTGCGGTACCGGTATCCTGTCTTTTCTTTCCGAAAAGATGGGAGCAGTCAGTATTACTGCAATTGATACAGACGAAGATTCATATATTAATACAATCGATAATTCTGAGTTAAACAAATCTGAGAGGATTATACCCATTAAAGGAAATATCAGAAGCCTGGATAAAAATGAAACATATGATATAATTCTGGCGAATATCACAAAAAATGTATTACTTGAAGAAATGAAAAATTATTCAGGCAGGCTGAATAATAATGGCATACTGCTTATAAGTGGTTTTTACGAGGAAGACCTTGAAGAAATCCGTAATGAAGCAAAAAAACATAAGCTTGAGTTTGTGTCATGTAAAAGCTTACACAACTGGATGGCCGCAGAGTTTAGCTGCAAGTAAAAGATAATATGAGGAAATTAATAAATCTGTTAATATCGCTGTTATTTTTGTCTATCTGCAATACAGGTATCGCACAAACAGTCACGTTCAGCGGCGACGCTGAATCTTTCACAACTGAATTACGTCAGTATATGGGTCCTAACCTCAATGAAAGTGAAACAGCGCTGCTTAATAAATTTATAAGCACATGGGACAGCACAATGATTGATAACAGTCTTAAGCCCATGATAATGGCCGGCTGCATCAGTATGCAGAATAAAAGGATGAGACCTGATCCCCATTTTATTGAGTTTATCGGGACAATCATGGATTTTATTGATTATGATATATATATGGAAGATTTTAAGGCCTGGCTGGAAGGACTTGAATCATTAATTAATGAGAACAGATCTTCTGTAAGTAATATCAGGTCATTCATAAACTCAGCATCCTACCTTATAAGGGATAATATTATTTACCATTCAAGCAGTGTAATATGGAAAACAACTTCTAACAGGTTCTCCTTCAATAAGGAGCCTTCCTTTACGGTAAGTATTCCTGAATCAGACATTATATGCTATGCCAGCAGGGACAGTACAATAATTCATGGTACCAGTGGTTATTTTGATCCGGTAAAGGCCACATGGAAGGGTAAGGGAGGAACCATTGACTGGAGCAAAGCCGGCTATCAGCCTGGTGAAGTATATGCCGAACTGGGTCAATACACTATTGATCTCAGCAGCGCAACATTCTCCATAGACTCGGTACTGTTTCACAACAGTACTTATTTTAAAGAACCTGTTTACGGTAAACTCATTGACAGGTCAACACAGATTACTGAAGCCGGGAAAGCCAGGTTTCCAAAGTTTGAAACCTACCAGAAGACCTTCTTCCTGGAGGATATCTACAACGAAATTGATTTCAGGGGCGGACTGACCTTTGAAGGTGCAATTGTTAAAGGAACAGGTGAAAGGTACAGTCCTGCCATTATTACCATGTATAAAAATGACACCCTTATAGCAAAGGCAAGGTCGCAAGATTTTCTTTTCAGCCAGGATAAGATACAAACACAGAGTACTGCGTTTACTCTTTATCTTGAAGAAGATACCATATACCATTCTGACATAGCCTTCAATTTCAATGTATCTGACCGTGAACTTAATACTTACAGATCCAGGTTCCCTACCTCAAGAAGTCCCTACTTCGATTCATACCATATGATGGATATGTATTTTGATTACTTATCGTGGAAAATGGATGAATCTTATATAACATTATCCCGCGCAAGAGGAGCAAGCAGGGGGCAGGCATATTTTGAATCTGTTTCATATTTCAATGAACAGGAATTTATTAAGATGATGGGTATTGATGATTACCATCCACTATACCGTCTCAGGGCCTTTGCGGATTATTACTATAATAAGACATTCCCGGTGGATGAACTTGCTCGATGGATGAATAAACCCCGTGAGTACGTAATAGCAATGTGCATAGACCTTACCAATAAGGGTTTCCTTTTCTATGATCGTGCCAATAATGAGGTCACTATAAAGCAAAAGCTGTATGACTATATTGATTTCTACCGGAAGAAACTGGACTATGATGTAATGAGCATTTTCAGTGAAACAAGCAGTCCCGTGGATAATGCAACATTGAATATGCGTAATTACAAGATGAGTATAAAGGGTGTCCCGAGAGTATTCCTCAGTGACTCCCAGAACGTACGCATTTTTCCTTATGGCAGGGAAATCACACTTGAAAGGAACAGATCATTTGAATTTAATGGTGTTGTACAGGCGGGAATGATAACAGTTTTCGGGCATAATTTCAAGTTTAGCTATGATACCTTCAAGATCAACCTGGCCAAAGTTGATTCCATTATGTTATCGGTTGAGACAGGTGAGGTTGATGAAAGCGGACGAGCACTTGCAAGACAGGTAGAAGATCTCATACAGATGACAAAAGCAGACCTGCTTATTGACGATCCGCGCAATAAATCAGGACTGGCAAGTCTTGAACAATATCCTATTTTCAATGCCTATAGTGAATCCTATGTGTTTTATGACAAAATACCAAACCTGGAGGGAGTGTACCCACAATCTGATTATTACTTCCGGCTTATACCTTTTACTTTCGAAAACACAGACAGGCTTTCTCCTTCTGATCTTGACCTTAAAGGGACATTTTACGGGGGCAAGATAATCGAGCCCCTTGATCAGACACTTACACTGCAACATGATAACTCCTTGGGCTTTTTCTATAAAATCCCTTCTGAAGGCCTTGATGTGTACAAAGGACAGGGAACACTTTACAACAGCATTGAGATGAGTAACCGTGGACTAGTAGGTGATGGCACTCTCAGTTATCTGACTACCACGGCCGAATCTGAGAAATTCAGGTTTTTCCCGGATTCTATGCTCGCAAAAACCCGGAAGCTGACAGTGAATGCCTCGACCATTTTCCCGGAAGTAATAACCGCTGAAACAAATATTAAATGGTACCCCGAAAAAGACGAATTTTTTATTGAGCCTCTTAAAGACATGGAATTCAATATGTTTAATAATGGAACCCGGCTCAAAGGAAAGCTACTGATGAAAAAGAGCGGACTCAGAGGTAATGGGGTTATTAATCTTACTGATTCCTACCTTGAAGCAAGCAATTACAAGTTCTCCCCCTCCAGCATATATGCAGATACTGCAATTTATAACCTGAAATCTGTTTCGGGTGATGGTTTCGCTTTCATTGCAGATGATGCGAAAACAACAATTGACTTCGATAAGCAAATGGCTGTCTTCAGTCTTAACACTGATTCATCAATGGTTAAGTTTCCTGAGGTGCAGTACATCTGCACAATGACAGACTTTGAGTATGACATGGCTGACAAAGTACTTAAAATGAAGCAAGAAGGAAGAGAAGCTTCTGAGCTTATGAGCCCTGAAGAGTTGCTTAAGCAGGATCGCTCCAGTCTTGAGGAACCTACATTTTTCAGCACAAATAAGATAAATGACACTCTGACTTTCAGTGCCAGTTCAGGTGAATATTTATTGACAGATGAAAAGATAATCATAAACAACCTGAACTATATTCCTGTGGCAGACGCTCTTATCCAACCCGACAAGGGCACGCTACGAATAAATAAAGGGGCCAAAACAGACCCTGTAAGAAATGCCACTATAGCTATCAATAACACTCACCTCATTCATGAAGCAAGCATTGATATAATAAACAGTAAAAGATATACAGCCGGCGGAATATATCATTATGTTGATGAAACCGGAAAAATTCAGAATATAAAATTTGATGATATAAGGGTTGATTCACTCAGGTCAAAAGGCAGTGGAAACATCCCCCGGATAGATAATTTTATGCTGAGCCCTGAATTCACCTTCCAGGGAGATGTCAGTTTTACAAATGACAGGAAAGAACTATATTTTCTTGGCAGTACAGGTATTGTTCAGGAATGCGATAAGATAGGCTCATCACCAATGAGATTTGAAGCTCATATTGACCCTGAAAATATTATGATCCCTGTCAAAGAAAAACCACGGGATATAAACGGAAACCTGATAACCGTAGGATCATATATTGCCGTAGACTCCACGCATATTTATTCAGCCTTCCTGTCACCCTCCAAATCATGGGCAGATACTCCCCTTGTTGAAGCAAGAGGCTTTATTATATACGACAGGGATGATGGAAAATATAAAGTTGCTGAGAAAGAAAAACTGGCAAATACATCACTTCCGGGCAGTCTTATTAGTTTCGACAGGAATAGTTGCGAGGTATATAGTGAAGGTCCTCTTAACCTGGGGGTTGACTACGGACATTTAGATATACGCGGTGCCGGTGAAGTAAATCATAGTACTGATTCAGGTAAAGTAAAGATTGACATGATCCTTTCACTGGATTTTCACTTCTCAGCACCTGCTCTGCAGGTAATGGCTGACGAGATAAGGTACATTCCAACGCTTGAACCTGTTGATATCAGCGGTAACAACTACACCAAATCAATGCAGAACCTGCTCGGAAGCGAAGCAGCCGCTACATTAAAGGAAGAAATGGATCTTTTCGGGGTGTCACGGAGCCTGCCGGAAGGTTTTGAACCGGAAATAGTATTAAACGATCTAAATCTTGAATGGAACCAGGAATTTCAATCGTATCGTTCTACAGGTAAAATAGGTATCGGCTTTGTAGGTACACAGGCTATGAATGTTTATGTTGATGGTTATGTGGAATTACAGAAAAGACGTTCAGGCGACCTGCTGGATGTGTACCTGAAAGCAGATGATGCAACATGGTACTGGTTTAGCTATACAAGGGGTGTACTTATGGCCCTGTCCGAGAATAACAGCTTCAATAAGATCCTGGTTGAAGAAAAGGTAAAAGACAGGCGACATCCTGATCATTCTATAAGATCACCTTACACCTATATGGTTGGCGTGAGAACAAGAATGGAAAACTTCCTGAGACGAATGGAAAATATTGAAGATGATGATGCCGGAATTGTTGAAGAACCTATTGATTACATGCCCTGATACATGCAACTATTCTATTTCAATACTATCCGTGATAATACCATTGTGTTTGATGCAACAGAGTCCAGGCATATAGTCAGGGTCTTAAGATATAAGAAAGACGACCTTATTTATGCCACTGACGGCTTAGGGTTTATTTACCAGGCAAGGATAAAAGATACCGATCCGGGTGAATGTACAGCAATAATAAACGAAAAAAAGGAAGGTCAGGACAGGCGTAATTATTCAATTCATATTGCCATTGCTCCTACAAAAAACCAGGACCGCCTTGAATGGTTTGTAGAAAAATCAGTTGAACTCGGTATTGACAGCATTACCCCGGTAGTCTGTGAACACTCAGAACGCAGGAAGATAAGGAGTGACAGGCTTAATAAAATCATGCTCTCAGCAATGAAACAGTCGCATAAAACAAAAATGACTAATATTTATGAGCTAAGGAGCTTTAATGACTTCGTGCAGGCAGGGTACAACTCCGGAAAATATATTGCCCACCTGTCAGAATCATTCGGGTCTGTGAACCTTAAATCAACCTGCAAAGCGGGAGAAGACACTATTATTATAATCGGACCCGAAGGCGATTTCAGTGAAGAAGAGATCAATACTGCATTAAAGAACAACTTTACCCCCGTGACCCTGGGTCAGAGCAGGCTAAGAACAGAAACAGCAGGAGTTACCGCCTGCTGTATTGTTCACTTTGTTAATATGTAAGGTTATGAACCTTTTTTCTTCCACTTTACATACCAGTACACAACTAATTTTAATGGGATTCCCGGTTTTATCATTCACCTTGATTGTATCACTTTCAAAGTTCCGTGCCCGTAAAGAAATCTTCTTACGTACAAAAAACGGATTAACCCGGAAGAACCCATTACTTTTAATTGTTCCCTTGTAGGCAACAAATAAAACAAGCACACTAGACTCATTTGGATTTACAACCGTAATGCCTATGGCCGTTAATAAGAAGACCGCCAGCACAAACATCCCTAAAAATTATCCTTCAGATCTGAGATAAATTGTTCCAGGAATTTTTCATCAGGCCGGCGTTTTAAAATATCCAGCACAACAGAAAGATCCTTATACAATGAATCAATACCATAAGCATCAGACAGTAAGTCGATACCGTCAGAATTAATTTCCTTATGATTTAGAAAACGGGTAGAATTTACATCCATAGGCAAAACGTTTCAGATTTCAAATAAGAAACGCATTGCCACACATAATATTGTGAAAAAACTAATTAATAGTCAGACTCAGGTTTTTCTCTTCTATCATCTTCCTGAGGTTAATAAGGGCATATCTCATTCTTCCCAGGGCTGTATTAATACTTACATCAGTCTGCTCGGCAATTTCCTTAAAGGACAGGCCTGCATAATGCCTTAGCACAACAACTTCACGCTGGTCATCAGGCAATTTATCAATCAGAATACGGACATTGCTTACTATTTGATCCTTAACAATACTATCCTCGATATTTTCATCTGCAAATTTCTTTTCATTAAACAGGTCTGCTTCATAATCATCATTAGATAGCATTCTCATTTGCTTTTCTTTCCTGAAATGATCAATAACAAGGTTATGAGCTATTCTCATTACCCAGGAAAGGAATTTACCATTATCTGTGTATTTACCTTTTTTTAGAGAGTGTATGACTTTCAGGAAAGTTTCCTGGAAGATATCTTCAGCAAGGCTCTGTTCACGCACATAAACAGATATATAAGAATATACCTTTGTTCTGTGACGCTGTATAAGTTTTTCGATACCGGTGTGGTTACCATTAACAAACTGCTTCACCAGGTCCCGGTCAGTGGTATGTGAATTCATTCTTACTCGTATTGGTTAAAGAGTAGAATTTATCCTATAAGCAGTTCTCCTTTATTAATGATACAATGTGTTAACTAGTGCAATTAAATAAAAAAATATTAAAATTAAAAATATTACTTTTGTTGACCCGTAAAAACAGACAGGTCAAAGAATAAATATGACAAGGAAATCAAAAGATTATATAAGCATAAAAGGTGCAAGGGTACACAATCTGAAGAATATAAGCGTAGACATACCACAGGGCAGCTTAATTGTAGTTACGGGTGTTTCTGGTTCAGGAAAATCATCACTGGCGTTTGACACTATTTATGCTGAGGGGCAGAGGCGTTATGTTGAGAGTCTCTCCTCTTATGCAAGGCAGTTTCTTGGAAGGATGGACAAACCGGAGGTAGATTTTATCAGTGGTATCCCCCCTGCTATAGCTATAGAACAAAAAGTAAATACAAGAAATCCACGTTCAACAGTTGGTACTTCAACTGAGATCTACGATTACCTCAGGTTACTTTACTCAAGGCTGGGCACTACTTATTCGCCCGTATCAGGCAAAGAAGTAAAGAAGCACAGCGCAGACGATGTTGTACGCTTTATTGCTTCCCTCGAGGATGGCCTCAGGCTGCTTCTGCTGGCACCAAACAGGATTCCGGACAGTATTGACATGCAGGAATACCTTTCTTTCCTTAAGAAGCAGGGTTTCAGCAGGGTCAAAGCAGGCGATAAAATCCTTAAAATAAGCGGGGGCACAGGGATTTCAGAAGAGTTACAAGCAGGAATGGATATCCAGGTTGTTATTGACAGGATCAAATCAGGTAAGGACGATGACATGCTGAGCAGGGCAGCAGATTCCGTTGAAACTGCTTTTACTGCAGGTAATGGCAGGTGTTCAATTGAATCTGACGACAAAAATCTCACTATTCACGAAGAATTCTCCAACAGGTTTGAAGCTGATAATATTGAATTCACTGAACCGGATGAGCACCTGTTCAGTTTTAATAATCCCCTGGGTGCCTGCCCGGTATGCGAAGGGTACGGAAGGATTATCGGGATAGATGAAGATCTTGTGATTCCGGACCAAAGCCTCTCAATATATGATGATGCAATTGTATGCTGGAAGGGTGAGAAAATGAAGAAGTGGAAAGAAAGGCTTATCCGCAATGCATCAGCATTTGCTTTCCCGATTCATAAGCCATGGTACGATCTCACGGAGCAACAAAAGGAGCTTGTATGGAAAGGTAACCGGTACTTTTACGGTCTGAACCGTTTCTTTGAGTATCTTGAAAAGAAGAAATACAAGATTCAGTACAGGGTTATGCTAAGCAGGTACAGGGGTAAAACAAGATGTACTGAATGTAAAGGTAACAGGCTGAGAAAAGAAAGCTCATATGTTAAAATCAGGAATCATGCCATACAGGACCTGATCAATATACCGGTTTCAGAATTATACAAATTTATTACAGGGCTGGAGCTGAGCAAAAATGAAGAGAAGATTGGTGGGCGGATACTCACTGAGATCAGGACACGACTGGAATTTTTGCTTAATGTAGGTTTGTCGTATCTCACCCTGAACCGCCTCTCCTCATCACTTTCAGGGGGTGAATCGCAACGTATTAACCTTGCAACATCACTGGGAAGCAGCCTTGTAGGGTCACTTTACATACTTGATGAACCAAGTATCGGCCTGCATCCGCGCGACACCAACCTGCTGGTAAAGGTACTGAAGGATCTCAGGAACATCGGGAATACAGTAATTGTTGTAGAGCATGAAGAAGAGATCATAAAGCAGGCTGACCAGCTTATTGACATAGGACCAGAGGCAGGGAGGTATGGTGGCATGCTTGTCTTCCAGGGATCCTATAAAGATTTATCACAAGCTTCTACCCTTACGGCCGGGTATTTAAACGGCAATAATAGCATTGATATACCTTCAATAAGACGAAGGTGGAACAATTTCATCCATATAAAGGGGGCACGTGAGCATAATCTCAAGAACCTGGACATTAGATTCCCGCTTAATATAATGACGCTGGTTACCGGTGTAAGCGGGTCAGGTAAATCCACACTGGTAAATGAGATACTATATCCTGCTGTCAGGAATGAAATATCCGGTTTTAATTCCAAGCCCGGTAAATTCACGAAGCTGGAAGGAGATATCTCCATGCTGAAGGGTATTGCTTTGGTAGATCAGCATCCCATCGGTAAATCAAGCAGGTCAAATCCGGTGACCTATCTTAAGGCCTATGATGAAATACGCAAATTATTTGCCTCCAGGCAGGCTGCAATACAGAACAACTACAAGGCATCTCATTTTTCATTCAACATTGACGGCGGAAGGTGTGATGAATGTAAAGGAGAAGGAAGCATAAAGGTTGAGATGCAGTTTATGGCTGATGTTGAACTGACCTGCGAAGTATGCAAGGGTAAAAGGTTTAAGAAAGAGATACTTGAAGTAAGGTACAGGGATAAAAACATCCATGATGTACTTGAAATGACCATAAATGAGTCTATTGAATTCTTCGGTGCTTCAGACGGAAAGATTGAGAAGAAGATTGTTTCCAGGTTACAGCCACTGGCAGATGTGGGACTGGGCTACGTCAAACTGGGGCAGTCGTCCAGCACACTGTCAGGAGGAGAGAGTCAAAGGGTTAAGCTCGCTTACTACCTTGCCCATGAAAAATCAAGCGAGCACATACTTTTTATTTTCGATGAGCCCACAACAGGACTTCATTTTCATGATATAAAAAAATTGCTTTCTTCGCTCAATGCACTGATAGAAAGGGGACACTCAATAATCCTGATAGAGCATAATGTTGAAATGATAAAGAATGCCGACTGGATAATTGACCTTGGCCCCGAGGGTGGTGAGAAAGGAGGAGAGATAGTATTTGAAGGGCTGCCCGAGGACATAATTAAGAAAAGAAAATCCTATACCGGTCAGTGGCTTAAAGCAAAACTATAAAAAAAGGGATTCGCCCGGAATCCCTTCAAATATATTGGATGTCTGTTATTCTATTTAACCTTAAAACCGAACATGATTGCAACGCATCCGCTTGCAGGATCATCCGACTCATTTTCAAAGGTTGTAACCTTTACAACGAGTTTAAGCTGCTGACTCGACTCAAGCTTAAAGTCCCATGTACGGCTGTAGTCATTTTCTGCATTTGAATAAAGTATGTTCTTACTGGCATCCATTACTTTGAATTCAACCGCAGGAAGATTATCGGATCCGCATATTGCTACGCGGTAATCCTGGTCACTGTAAAATGTCTTATACAGTTCGGCCTCCTCTCCCTCTACAAGTATGGCCGCATGGTAATTACCATCATGGGTATATTCTCCCAGTTCGGCCTTACATATCTTCTTAGCAAACCCCTTACACTGGGCATTTGCATTGAAAGCATTAAAAGAGAGGAGCAATGTTAGGATAAAACTTATCTGTACAATTCGTTTCATATTTCACTATTTTACATAAGATGTCCTGATCTGTTCAACCTTATTCGCCAGTTCCATGAATACCTCGGGTGTCATATCTGTTTCCACCGTTGACTTAAGAACCGTAACATTTGTACTTTCGTCGATCTCAGGTTGAACTTCAGATGTTGTAATGTTGATTTTGTCAAAAGTAACCTTTAGATCTTCCATCTGCTCTACAATACCGGGAACCGCAGGATGATCATTGTTATCTTTCAGAAGTTGCAACATTATACCAACTGATAGTTTCTGATCAATAATCCTGCCAACAAGTTTATCACCTTCGAATTCATCCATGTCAACCAGTTGTGTAGCAATATAAAGACCTTCGATCCAGCCTCCTACAAGTACAATTGATGCAATTGCCGGTTGCTCATTATCTTCCAGGTAGGAATTGGAGTTCAGAAATGTTTCTGAAACAATATCCATTATCACTTCCCTGTTATTAACATTTTCCTCCAGCCTGTGAATAGTTTCTTCATTGATGGCTTCAAGAATCCCAAGGCCGTCAGCCATTTCCTTGGCTGCATTCATGTAATCTATGACCAGCTGTGTTTGGTCATAAAGGCTCGAAAAACTCAGATCGCAGGTATATATACCCAGGTTAAGGGCCATCAATTTATTGGTGGTGTACCTGGAAGTATTTTCTGTGGGATTAAGTAATTCCTCGTTAAATAATGCACCTGCTGATTTTATGAGCATTGCAGATTCAAGTGGTGATGGCAGTGAATAAAAAATCTTTTCTGCCTCCTCAACATCTTTAAGAACATCTTCGTCAATTTCGGTAATCTCTATCTCATCCCCCTGTTTACCCTCTTCAGGCCCCGTTTTACAACTGTTTAATACAAAGGAAAAAGACAAAACAGTAATTAACAGATATACCGTCTTCTTTAATAATTTATTCTTCATGATTGATAGTTTTGTTTGCTGGTCTATTTTCGGACTAATTTAGAACTAAATTTTTATTTTTCAAAGTTATGCAATTTATATCCTTTCCGGCTCTGATTTTCATGCCCAGCTGTAACACCTGCCGGCCAAAGGCAGGGGTTGTTTGGGGCGATAAAGAGTCATATTGCATTAACTTACTTACTCATAAGCTGAAAAGTACTTCATAAACTGCGCCCTCTCGTACTTGCGGGCATCACCAAAATTCTTATAATTCAGCATTGCCCTGAACTGATCAAGGTTTTCAAAATTCTTCCACTCCATCCATTTTTCAAGATCTCCCAGCATTTCTTTCAGGTATTCAATTCCTTTATCGTACAGTACAGAACATGCCTGCACGGTATCAGCCCCTGCAAGCAGGTATTTAACAATATCGTCTCCACTGTGCACTCCTGTTGATGCTGATATACTGATCTTCTCATTAAGGGCTGATGACATAGCTATCCACCTCAGAACATTACGTTTCTCGTCAGGGCTGCTAAATACTGCTGAAGGGGTAATATTCATAACATTGATATCGATGTCTGGCTCAAAGAAGCGGTTAAAAAGCACAACCCCGTTTGTGCCCCTGTTGTATAGCTGGTCAATTATATAAAACAGGTTTGTAAAACGCTGACCCAGTTTAATTGCAAAGGGTATGCTGAGGGTTTTCCTTAAGCGCTCAACCAGTTCAAAATATAACTTCTCTGAATTTGCAGGTTTTGATGATTTGTCAAGGGGTAAAAAGAATACGTTAACCTCCAGGGCATCTGCACCTGCAGATTCAATATTCTTTGCAAAATTAATCCAGTCATCAGCACTTACACAATTGATACTTGGTATTACGGGTATATCAGTAGATTCTTTGGCCGTGTGTATCAGTTTCAGATAATTATCAAGCGAATGTGTTTTTGTGTAATAAGATATATAGTCTGATGCCTCAGGATAGTCTGCCCCTTTCGACAGCACTCCTGCCTGGTAATTAATTTGCTCTTCAAAGATAGATTTAAGCACTACCGCACCTGCTCCGTAATCTTCTATTTTTTTAATCTTGTCAGCACTATCAGCCAATCCACTGCTACTTACTATTAGAGGATTACGCAATGTTAATCCCAGGTATTTAGTTTCAAGTTTAACCATTTGTATCTGTTAATTAAATAATTAATTGTCTGTTTTACAATAGCGTGCACCGAAAATATTTGTTCCCACCCTTACCATGGTACTACCTTCTTCTAAGGCCACTTTATAATCACCTGACATACCCATAGAAATCTCTGAGAAGTCACTCTTATTCATAAAATATTTTGACTTCAGGTTTTCGAATACAGATTTCAGGAACTTAAATTCTCCACGTACCTTATCCATATCATCGGTAAATGTTGCCATCCCCATAACTCCCCTGATATTAACATTCTCCAGTTCATTAAGGACCTTTGACTGCATGATATCATCAACCTCTTCCGGGCTGAACCCGAATTTTGTTTCTTCCTTTGCTATATGAAATTGCAGCAGGCAATTTATAACCCTGCCTGCTTTTTTTGCCTCTTTATTAACTGCCCTGAGCAGTCTCAGTGAATCGACAGACTCTATCATGTGGACAAACTCCGCTATGTATTTTACTTTGTTTCGCTGCAGATGCCCTACCATGTGCCACAGTACATCATCCGGAACATGTTCATGCTTTTCCATAAGTTCCTGTGCCCTGTTTTCACCGAAAACACGCTGGCCTGCATTATATGCCTCAATAATATCCTCAACGGGCTTGGTCTTTGAAACTGCTACAAGCGTCACTCCTTCAGGTAATTCTTCCCGGAACATAATAAGATTCTCAGCTATACCACTCATATCATACAAATATGTAAAATTAAAAAAGCCCCGGCTATTAACCAAGGCTTTGTTATTAATTTAAATCCTTAGTCGAGCAGGTGAATAGCCAGTCCGCTCCGAAGTTTCGGTTCAAACCATGTTGTTTTTGGGGGCATAATATTACCCGTATCCGCAATATTTATCAACTGTTTCATGGAAACAGGGTACAGAGCAAAGGCAACCTTCATCTCACCACTATCTACCCTTTGGCTCAATGCACCAAGTCCCCTGATTCCACCAACAAATTCAATCCTTTTTGACCGTCTCAGATCCTGTATATCAAGAAGTGGCGAAAGCACCTGCTTTGTAAGAATTGTCACATCCAGAACGCCTATGGGATCATTATCATCATAGACATCATCTTTTGCTTCCAGTCTAAACCATGTTCCATCAAGATACATTGAGAAAACATGAAGCTTATCCGGTTTATATATATCCTTTCCTATTTCAGTAAGGGTAAATGAATCCCTGAGCTTTTCCACAAATTCTTCAGGTGTATTACCATTAAGGTCTTTTACCAGCCTGTTATAATCAATAATTTCAAGCTGGTTATCCGGAAAATGCACTGCCATAAAATAATTGAATTCCTCCTCCCCGGTATAACCAGGATTTTTTTCTCTTTTCTCCCTGCCGACAAGGGCGGCCGCAGCGGTACGGTGGTGACCATCTGCAACATAGGTATAGGGCACTTTTTTCCGGAACAACTCTTCTATTCTATTATTTACATCCCTGTCATAGATAACCCAGAAATGGTGCCCGAATCCGTCTTCTGCAACAAAATCATATTCGGGCTCCTGTCCTTCCACTATGTTATTAATAAGCTGATCTATCTCATCAACAGCGGGATAAGTAAAAAATACAGGTTCAATATTTGCATTGTTTGTCCTGACATGAATCATCCTGTCTTCTTCCTTATCAGGGCGTGTAAGTTCATGCTTTTTTATTATCCCTTTCAGGTAGTCATCAACAGATGCACATGCAACAATTCCAAACTGAGTTCTTTCTCCCATGGTCTGGGCATAAATATAGAACCTTGGCTCATCATCCTGCACGAGCCATTTTTTATCCTGCCATTTATTGAAATTATCCCTTGATGTATTATAGACTTCCTCACTATGTACATCCACATCCTCAGAAAGGTCAATCTCTGCCCGGGTAATGTGCAATAAAGAGTACTCATTACCATCTGCCATAGACCTGGCTTCATCGGCATTCATCACATCATAGGGCAGGCATGCCACTTTTTTTGCAAGTTCTCTGGGTGGACGCAGTGCTTTAAATGGTTTTACAATTGCCATATTTAAAGTATATCATTTATTTATTAACTCTGAACGTTTCATCTCCTTTCTCGATAAATGCCACTATCTGGTTTGCAGCAGCAAATCCGGCATTTATATTGGCCTCAGCTGTCTGAGCACCCATTTTTTTAGGTGTAAAGAAGTATCTCCCGTCAAAAGATTCTTCAATATCCTCACTGCAATCGGGTGCAATATCAGATATATAGCTGAAATCTTCTCTTTCCTTAAACACCTCAAGTAATTCTTTTTCATTGATTACTTCTTTCCTGGCTGTATTTACAAGAACTGCCCCGCCTGGCATAATTGAAAGAAGATTTTTACCAATTGAGGCCTTGGTCTTTTCATTGGACGGTATATGAAGAGAAACATACTGGCATTTTTTGTATAATTCTTCGGCTGATGAAACTGCCTTTATCCCGTCTTTCTCAATATCTGCATCATTAACGAAGGGGTCGAAAGCAAAAACATTCATTCCGAAACCTTTAGCAATCTCTCCCACATATTTTCCAACATTACCATAGGCATGAATACCCAGGTTTTTATTCCTGAGTTCTGTTCCGGGCTTTCCGTTAAAACCGCCCCTTGCAAGAAAAACCATCATACCGAGTGCCAGTTCAGCCACTGCATTTGAATTCTGGCCGGGGGTATTCATTGCAACAATATTCTTACTCTTGCAGGCTTCCAGGTCAAGATTATCATATCCCGCTCCTGCCCTGACAACTATCTTAAGTTTTTCAGCGGCATCAATTACCTCACTGTCTACTTTATCACTGCGCACTATCAAAGCATCTGCATCAGCAACAGCATCAAGAAGCTGTTGCTTATCTTCATATTTCTCAAGCAGTTTTAGCTCGTAACCGGACTCGTCAAGCACTTCTTTTATTTTGCTTACTGCGGCCCCGGCAAAAGGTTTTACTGTAGCTACTAGAACTTTCATAATTTAAAATTTAATTGTTTGCTTCAAATTCTTTCATTGTACTGACCAGTTCCTGGACGCTCTCTATGGGCAGGGCATTATACAATGAAGCACGGAAACCTCCAACTGACCTGTGCCCCTTTATTCCAACCATGCCCCTGGATGTTGCAAATGAAAGAAAATCAGCCTCAAGATCCTTATACTGTTCGTCCATCACAAAGCACACGTTCATGATTGAGCGATCTTCTTCATCTGATACTGTCGGAACAAATAATTTATTCCTTTCAATCTCTGAATAAAGCAATCCTGCTTTTTCATTATTGATTTTATTCATCGCAGCCACACCGCCCTTATCTTTAATCCATTTAAGGGTCTGCAGTGCAGCAAAAACCGGTAACACAGGAGGAGTGTTGAACATTGACTCCTTGGCAATATGAGTCCTGTAATCCAGCATTGTTGGTATTGCCCTGTCAACATTACCCAGTAAAGATTCTTTTACTATTACAAAAGTAACACCGGCCGGTGCAAGGTTCTTCTGAGCTCCACCATAAATAACACCATATTTGGAAACATTCACTTCCCTGCTGAAGATGTCAGAAGACATGTCTGCAACGAGTGTTACGGGTGAATCAAGATCACTTTTTATTTCGGTACCGTATATTGTATTATTTGTTGTAATATGAAAATAATCAGCATCAGCCGGTATCTCATAATCTTTAGGTATATAGTTGAAGTTAGCATCTTTTGAGGAAGCAACCTCAACCGTTTCACCGTATATTTTAGCTTCTTTAATTGCTTTGGTCGACCATGAACCTGTATTAAGATAGGCACTCTTATTCTGCATCAGGTTCATCGGCACCATTGTAAACTGTGTACTGGCTCCTCCTCCCAGGAATAAAACATGATATCCTGAAGGAATAGACAATAGTTCCTTAAGCAAGGTCTGGGCTTCATCCATGACCGCTACAAATTCCTTACTCCTGTGCGAAACTTCCATCACGGATAATCCCGTACCTGCAAAATCCTTTACTGCTTCTGCAACCTTATCAATTGTAAATTGTGGTAATATTGAAGGTCCTGCATAAAAATTATGTTTTTTCATATGGCTAAATTTTTGTTAGTTATATTTTTTGATGTTCCTATTTTATTATTTCAGCCTTAAACAGGCTTTTTATTAATATTTACCAATCGGTCTTGTTCAAGCACAGGAATGGCATCCGTAGAGTCTGCCTCATGGCAGAAAGGAATACAATCATCCAGACCTTTTTCTCTCAGCCTGCTTCTCTGGGCCGCCTTATCAATATATGCTAAAAGATCATTCTTTGCAAGTTTCCACAGATCAAGAACTATGGTTACCGAATCACATATACTTGAGTATTTTCCGCTATCCAGCATTCTGCTAGCCATTGCTCCTGCAAAGACCGAATCCTCAAGGCTTATCCTGCCTTTCCATCCTGCACATAGTAAAATAACATTTCTGTTCTGATCAAGCAGCCACTTTTCAAGGCTACTTATATTCAGAAAAGATCCCACCACTACACTGTGGCAACTTGAAGCCTGATTTATAGACCTTGTGCCATTTGTTGTACTGTAAACAATTGTGCGCCCCCTTACTCTCTCAGGAGTAAAATTAAAGGGAGAGTTCCCAAAATCAGCAAACTCCTGAACGTAACCATCCCTTTCGGCAGCTACCATATATCCTTTATCCTTGAACTTTTTTGCCTCTTCAAGATCAGGTACAGGGATAAGGCTTTCAGCCCCATTTGCAAATGCATTACAAATTGCAGAGCTTGCACGGAGAGTATCAATAACCACGACAACGGCTTCCGGATCGGAATACCGGTCAAAAATTGAAGGCGTAAGACAGGCTTCCAGCTTATATTTTGCCATTATTCTTTTGTTCAGACTCAGAAACTACTTTTTGTAGATAGGAAGCTTCACGACTTCTGCCTTAAGATTCTTATTCCGGATCTTTATCAAGATCTCTGTCTCAGATTTCCAGTATCCTTTTTGCAGATATCCCATTCCTATACCTTTCTTCATCATAGGAGACATTGTGCCGGACGTTACTTTTCCTATTATATCACCGTCTTCATTAACAATGTCGTAGTCTTTCCTGGGAATACCTCTGTCAATCATGACAAAGCCTTTAAGCCGGCGCTGAACACCTTCCTCTTTTTGCTTAGCCAGCAATTCCTTATCTATAAAATCCTTTTCTTCGGTAAACTTTGTTATCCAGCCCAGTCCTGCTTCTATAGGTGAAGTTGTGTGATCTATATCATTACCATACAGGCAATAACCCATCTCCAGCCTGAGAGTATCCCTTGCTCCAAGGCCTACAGGTTTAATACCAAATTCTTCTCCTGCTTCAAAAACTGCTTTCCACAGTTGTTCAGCATCTTCATTTTTTACATATATTTCACAACCTCCGGCCCCTGTATAACCTGTTGTTGAAAAAATTACGGAACAGATACCTGCAAAAGGCATCTCTCTGCAGGTATAGAACTCCATTTCAGAAATATTTTCATCAGTTAGTTTTTGCATTGCTTTCATTGCCATGGGGCCTTGTATAGCAAGCTGGGCAGTTTCTGCTGAAGCATTTTCAATACCATGTCCTTCTGTAATTCCAAACTTAGCGGCATTTTTAAGACACCACTCCCAGTCTTTTTCAATGTTAGCAGCATTTACTACCATAAGGTACTTCTCCTCTCCAAACCTGTATACAAGAAGGTCATCAACAATACCCCCGTTACCATCAGGAAAACAAGAGTACTGGACCTTACCATCAACAAGTTTTGATACGTCATTTGACGTTACATACTGAAGGTAATCAAAGGCTTTTGGGCCTGTAACCCAGAATTCACCCATATGGGACACATCAAAAACGCCAACTTTTTTCCTGACTGTTATATGCTCATCATTTATTCCGCTGTATTCAATAGGCATATTATAACCTGCAAAAGGCACCATCCTGGCTCCCAGGCTTTCATGAAATTTAGTAAAGGCAGTATTTTTCATAGTGTATTGTTTTTTTGTATTAACACACAAAAGTAAAAAAATCAGCTATTTTTTACAGCTAAAATCCAATAATCTGACAATAGTTATTCACTACCCGGATTAAGATTTCTTTTTATTTTCAGAGAAAGTGTATCTGGTTCAACAGAAATTGTATCATTCTCTGTTATATCCGGGAAAGCGGGTAATGTATCCGGCTGCCGCTTTATTGCTTCTTTCATGCAAAGCCTGTAAATATCCAGTCCGCCTTCACCTCCTGCCCTGTCACTTGACAGCCATGCTTCACCTGAACTTAATTGCCTGTAAAACAAGTCATTTGCCTGGGAATTTGCCGGCATACCTAGGTTAACAGGATCTGACCACAGTCCAATATCATCCTTTAATGACACGTATATATCATATCCGCCCATTCCTCCTGCCCTGTTAGAGCTGAACCAAATAGTATCACCTCCCGGTGAAACCGACACTGCTTCCTCATTATAAGTTGAATTAACTTTTTCACCAAGATTATAGGGTTTTGTCCACTTATTTCTTCTTACACGCTTGATATAAAATATATCCCGGCCTCCAATGCTCTTTCTCCTGTTGCTGGTAAAAAATATCTCGTTATTGTCGGCAGTAACAGCAATGGATGTTTCTCTCTTGCTGCTGTTAATTTTTATTCCTGGCTCATATGGTTTATTCCACCTTCCTTTAACGTATTCAGAAACCAGGATATCGCCCCGGCCTTCATAGCCTGCATATAGGTACATCAACTGACCATTTGCAACAACATGCAGTACCCCTTCATTTAGTATTGTGTTTAACTTGTCGCCTGCCGTACCTGAGCTGGTCCAGCTATCCTTATCCTTTAATGATACATAGATATTTTCATCCCATTTCATATCCTGTGACTGTCTGTCCCTACCCTCGCCGGAAGGTCTCCTCGATGTAAAATACAAGGCTTTCCCGCCACTGGCAGGTACCGCTGAATAATCATCATACTCCGAATTAATATTTTTGCCGGCATTAATAATTTCGGCCATAATTTCTTCGGTGCTAAAAGAAATTGCTTTATTACACTGGTTGATCAGTTCATTAACCTCACTCCTGAATAAATCAGTTGATAAATATTTATCTGAATACATATTGTAGCAATCAATGGCTTTACCATAATCGCCTCGTGACTGATATGCCTTGCCGGTAAGCAGCAATATATCATCTGTAATTTCCGGGTCAATATCGTAGGCTTTAAGAAAGAAGTCCAGGGCCTTAACCGGCTCTTTGCCATACAGGTAAACAAGGCCAATCTTATAGTTTAAAGCAGCTGATTCATTATTGTAATTATTTGCAAGTTCATAACATACCGCTGCTTCCGGAAACAGTCCCTTGCCCTTGCTGAATAAACGGTTTCCTTCCTTTATACTTTTCCATGCATCCCTGAAGCCTTCATCTTCTGTTTTAAACTCTGATTTGCTCATTTTTATATTCTCCTGAGCACTTATAACTAATGGGATAAAAAACACTGCCAGCAACAGGGTAGTAAAATATTTTTTCATTGACCTGAAATTTTTATTCAATAAATTTACTAATTTAATATCTTAAAAGGGCCTCCAGGTTAAAATATTTGACACAAAACATCCACACTCACTGAATTTTCTTATTTTTGTTAACATCAAAATACCGGGCAGATATGGATTCTGAGATAATAAATGTGTCATATATAGAAGAAGTTTGTGACAATTCTTCTGAACTGATAGCTGATATGGTAGAAATATTCAGGGACCAGGTTTGTGAGTTTGGAACAAGCATGAAAAATATGCTTAAAGATGAACAATATCACGAACTGGGACTGATGGCCCATAAAGCAAAGAGCTCAGTTGCAATAATGGGCATGGAGCAATTGGCCAGGAGCCTGAAGGAACTGGAGATAAATGCCAAAGCCGGTGAGAAAACCGATTCATACCGGAAGCACGTTGATGATTTTATTGATCAGACCGGAAAGGCAGTCAAAGAACTTGAGGCATATCTTAAAACCTTATAAACAATAAATGGTTATTGTAGAGAAACTTGATAATAATGTAGATCATGTAAGCTTTTATGAGCTTAATAAATTAAATGCCGCTGTAGCTGATGATATCCGGTCAGAGCTTGTCAGAATGTTCGAAATTCCCAACGCAAAAGTGGTTATTGATCTTAAAGGTGTTGAGTATATTGACAGTACCGGCTTCGGATGCTTTCTGACTGCCATGAAAACAGCAAGAAACAATTATGGCAAACTTAGAATTTGCAATATTGAACCCAGGGTACTTGACCTTTTCAAAGCACTGCAGTTACACACGGTGCTGGAACTCCATGAAGATCTTGAATCGTGCATAAATAGTTTTTAACTTTTTCTTTTATCAACCTGCATTTTCCCTTATAGCTGTTATATTTGGGAAAAGAATACTTATGGAAAAGATCGAATGGAAGCCAGGAACAATGATCTATCCACTTCCGGCAGTAATGGTTAGCTGCGGAAGTAATCCGGAAGAATACAATATCATTACTATAGCATGGACAGGAACGGTATGCACAGATCCGCCCATGTGTTATATCTCGGTAAGACCTGAAAGGCATTCTTATGAGATAATTAAGAGAAATAAAGAATTTGTAATTAACCTTACTACTGCGAAGCTTGCACGGGCAACCGACTGGTGCGGTGTGAGGTCCGGAAGGGATTATGATAAATTTAAAGAGACAGGCCTTAATCCTTCAGAGAGCAAAAAGATTAAAGCCCCCTCAATTCAAGAATCGCCGGTTAACATAGAATGCAAGGTAAAAGATATCATTGAAGTCGGTATTCATCACATGTTTTTAGCAGAGGTTGTTTCTGTATCAGCCGACAGCCGGTACTATAACAATAAGACAAACGCCTTTGAGCTGAGCAGGGCAGGTCTGATAAGTTACCAGCATGGAAAATATTACAGGACTGGTGAAAGGATAGGTAAATTTGGATTCTCAGTCAGAAAGAAGAAGAAGAAGAAGAGAAAAAAGCCCAAAAGCAACAAAAATTGAAGCAATAGGATAATAGGACAAAAATTATTATTTTCAATCCGGATAAAAACCGCCAAAAAGCATATATAGATGAGTGAAAAAATTCTCAAGGCCCTGATGCAGCTTTTCGCTATTATTGCACGGCCGGAAAGCAGTGAGAGCGACCGTCGAAGTGTTGTTAAGGCGTTTCTCAAGAGGCAATTAAACGAAGAACTGGTAAATCAGTATCTTGGTTTTTTCGACGATTTTTACAGGGCTGCGCAGGAAAAGCAAAAAAAGAGTGCACATAAGAAAAGACACTCTGCAGTATCTGTAAGAATACTGAAAATTACCAACCAGATAAATGACCAGCTCACACAGAATCAAAAGATTGTTGTGCTGGTACAATTGTTTGAATTCTGTAAATCAGATGGTACGCAGGTTACCAGCGAGGAAATTGAATTTATCAGGGCTGTTGCTGAATCCTTTTATGTTGAGAAGGAAGAGTTTGAACTGATACGTCAGTTTGTTCTCAACGACTTCTCAAGTATTCCGGATTCACATAACATTCTGGTTATAGATAACAAGAAAGATGTCAGCGTTGAGTTAACCCACCACGTAACAAACGATACAATCACAGGCCAGATATGGGTACTGGAGGTAGGTTCGGCAAATATGCATTTTATAAGGTTTACAGAAATGGCCGAACTTTATATGAATGGCCAGCTCGTGCAGGAAGACAAGGTATATCCGTTCAACCCCGGCTCTTCACTCCGTGATCCGAAAACAACTCCTATATATTACAGTGACATAATAAGCAGGTTCAGGCGCGAGGAACTGGAAGCGTCAAGGGTTGTGTACGAGGTTAAAGATCTTGAATACCGCTTTAAAAGCGGTCATGTTGGCATTCATGAAATGTCCTTTGAAGAAGAATCAGGAAGACTGGTGGGCATAATGGGTGCATCCGGAGCAGGTAAATCAACCCTGCTGAATGTTTTGAATGGTAATAATGATCCTTTTAAAGGTGAAGTTGCCATCAATGGTATCAATATCCATGAGGACAGTGAGAAGGCTGAGGGTCTGATTGGTTATGTGTCACAGGATGACCTTCTGATAGAAGAACTAACGGTTTACCAGAACCTTTACTACAATGCTAAACTGTGTTTTGATAATCTTACCGAGAAGGAGATCCACGAGAAAGTAACAACAACGCTGGAAAATCTCGGACTGTACGAGATAAAAGACATGAAAGTCGGCAGTCCTCTGAATAAAAAAATCAGCGGTGGACAAAGGAAAAGACTTAACATATCTCTTGAGCTCATACGTGAGCCACCCATACTTTTCCTTGATGAACCTACATCAGGTCTCTCATCCCGTGACAGTGAAAACATACTCGACCTGCTGAAAGAACTTGCACTCAAGGGTAAACTCCTGTTTGTAGTTATCCACCAGCCATCAAGTGATATTTTCAAGATGTTTGACAGGCTGGTAATACTTGACACAGGAGGATATATTATCTATAATGGTGATCCCATCGAATCTATTATTTATTTCAAACTCAGGACTCACCAGGCAAATTATAATGAAAGTGAGTGCCATGTGTGTGGTAATGTTAACCCGGAACAGGTCTTCAACATTGTAGAGTCAAAGGTATTGGATGAATATGGTAAGGCTACTAATGTCAGGAAGATATCTCCCAAGGAATGGAATAATTATTACAATGAACATATTGTTACAAACGAGAAGAAACTGGAACCCGGCCATGGCATTCCTGAAATAAATTTCAAGACACCCAGCAGGTTTAAACAGTTCCAGGTTTTTATCAAAAGGGATATACTGTCAAAACTTGCTGACAGCCAGTACCTTTTGATAACCTTACTGGAAGCACCCATTCTTGCAATGGCACTGGCTTTTCTGATTAAATATTTTGATGAGAGTGCCTCAAATGCAAGTTATACCCTGCTGGAAAACAGCAACCTGCCGGTATACCTGTTTATGGCAGTTATTGTAGCAATCTTTATGGGTCTTACAGTGAGCGCGGAAGAGATTATAAAAGACCGTAAAATACTCAAGCGGGAGGCATTTCTTAACCTGAGCTGGAGCAGCTACCTCCTGTCAAAAGTTTCAGTACAGCTTGTTATATCTGCCATCCAGGCCTTTGCTTTTGTTCTTGTGGGTAACGGGATAACAGAGATAAAAGGAATGTGGTTTGAATACTGGCTTGTACTTTTCTCATGCTGGGCAAGCGCCAACCTGCTCGGATTACTTATATCAGACAGTTTTAAAGCTGTAGTAACCATATATATGCTCATTCCCTTCCTTGTAATTCCACAGATCATACTGAGTGGTATTATTGTAAAATTTGAGAAGCTTAACCCAAACATCTCATCCCCGTCAAAAATACCTTTTTACGGTGAAATTATTGTAGCAAGATGGGGATATGAGGCCCTGGCTGTCAAGCAATTCAAAGACAATGACTATGAGGATATGTTCTATGAATATGATAGGATTATGAGCATTGCCAATTTCAAAAAAATATACTGGTACAATGATCTGAAGCAGAGAATCAGTAATGTGGAAAATGCTCTTGAAAGAAAGAAAATTGATGAAAAAACAAAGGAGGACCTGCTGGTTCTGAGAAATGAAATCAGCAAGGAAATGGAAGCGGTCCCGGCACTCGAATTCAAGTACCTGGATCGCTTAATCCCGGAAAGGATAACCGCTGATGCTCTTGAGGCAGCAAGGAGTTACATTGAAATACTTAACAGGAGTTATAAAAAAACATATAACAAAAACTTCAATGAGAGAGACCTGATTGTTACCAAACAGATGGAAAAGGACCCGGAGGCTTTTATCAGGTTAAAAGATGAGCATTTCAATGCCAGCCTCGAAGAGTTTGTCACCAATGCAAATGAGGAAGACCGGTACATCGAATACAACGGGGAACTGATCCAGAAGATCGATCCTATTTTTAAAGACCCTGACCATCCCTTTGTTAAAGCACACTTTTATGCTCCCAGGAAACAGATCTTCGGAAATTATGTAGATACATTCTGGGTGAATATAATGGTCATATGGGTATGGACTATACTTACTTACCTGGCCCTGTATTACAGGTTACTCAAGAGATTACTGGATTCAATAGAGGAATTATCAGAAAGGCGCAAAGCAAGAAAAAACAGATAAAAATAAGGGGTATGCGCAGAACATACCCCTTAAATATTTTAAACCGATCCGGATTAAGGGACTAACTACTCTACAATCTCAATCATCTCAAATGGTACCCTGATAATTGATTCATAATCTTCTCCAGCTTCAAGCATATCTTCATCATCTTCTTCGTAATACCATTTGATCTCCACATCATTTTTAGCCTTATGTATTACTTCCAGTTTTTTGAATACATCCAGTATACACTTGGAAGAACTGGTATTAAAGTATTCCAGTTTAACTTCTACAACAGTCTTGGGTAAAGGACTTTCCTTATAATTATCAAGCCAGTCAACCAGAGGTTTGTAAAATTCAACAGAATTTTCGGGGATTGACCTGCCCTCAAGTTTGAAAACACCTTCGGCTGAATCAAAATGTACGGTTGGTGTTTTAGGCGTTCCTTCAATAATGATCGGTTCCATATTGTTAATTTTTTAAGTTATTAATTACTGCTTATTGCGCTGATTTTTATAGTTAAAACAAAAAACGAATATTTATCATTATAATCATAAAACGTGTATCCCAGTTTATTTCCCGTTTTACGTGCTATATCAACAAGGCCCAGTCCGCCTCCCCCCTTGTCTGATATTTTTTGGTGATGAAGAATAAACTTGTACAGTTCTTTTATCTCTTCAAGGGATGACCCGTTGATTTTGGTAAGCTTTTTTTCTAGTTTTGAAATCTTGTCTTTGGTAATGAAATTACCCGCTGTTATTCTATAACCCTCAGGGTTACGATTAACCACCATCAATCCAAAACGCCTGGAATCCTGATCTTCAAAATCATCTGGCACCACATCAACATGATGGTACAGGTTTTGAAGACTTTCCACCAGTACATTATAAACTTTCTTCCTTATTTTAGAGGGATCGTTGGCCTCAACAGTTTTTTTTTCGATACTGTCCAGAATAACATTTATAACATCAGAGCTTATATCACCTTTGTAAGAGAATATAACATCATCTGTCTGCAATTCTTTAAAATAGTTCTCTACATTAAAGCTCATCAGCTTCTGTTTGACTTAGGCCATTATTAATAATAACAAATATAAAAAAAATCTCAAGTTCAAAAAATTTCCATTTCGGCCATTTGACCAAAACACGGCCAAAAGTGGTGAATTAACCGTAAAATACCACTAAATGGTTAAATCAACCCCATTTTTTTAATCATTTTTTCTTAATACTTCCCTTAAAAAGTTGATATTTCAACAGCTTAACTTCCAGTTTACCGTTATACAGTGTCTGCTTTCCCGAGGCTCTGAGACCAATTTTTTTTACGGCCTCCATATTGGAGCTAAGCAGCCAGGCCTGTGATCCCGGATAAGCATGTTTCAACCTTTCACCTATCCCGGCATATAAGCCCTCAATATCTTCAGGGTCTATTCTCTCCCCGTAAGGCGGATTCATAATGATAAAATATTCACCGCCCGGGGTATTTTTATCCAGGAAATCGGCCCTGCTCACAGTTATATTATTTCCCAATCCTGCACTCCTTATATTTTCCTTGCTAATGTTTATACTATTTCTATCAATATCTCTGCAAATTATCTCAGGGCATTCATCTTTCTCCTTCTTTTTCGCCTCTTTCATAATCTTAATAAAGAGATCCCTGTCATAATCATGCCAGTTCATAAATCCAAAAAAGTCCCTGTATTTACCGGGAGATATATTTCTTGCAAACAGAGCAGCCTCAATTGCAAGTGTACCTGAACCACACATAGGGTCCATCAGGGTAATTTTCTTGTCCCATCCGCTCAGCCGCACAATGCCCGCAGCAAGTACTTCATTTAAAGGGGCCTGCGACTGGTATTTACGGTAACCCCGTTTAAACAGAGGTATTACAGTTGAATCAAGACTGATATTTACTTCTTTCCCGCTGATATGGCAATTCAGTACAATATCAGGCTTATTCTGATCTACCGATGGTCTGCGTCCGAACTTTTTCCTGAAACGGTCGGCAATTGCATCTTTAAGCAGTAATGCCGGATAACCTGTATGTTTGAAAAGAGTTGAATTAACAACGGGCACTATCATAAATGTCTGGCCCACCGCCATAATGCTCTCCCAGGGAAAACCGACAGCCCTTGAATAAAGATCAGCGGCTTTTGAGATATTAAAGGATTTAATTGTCCGCAGAATTGACAGGGCAGTTGAGAGATTATAGTTAGCCCTGTATATCATTTCAAGGTCACCTGAAAAACCAACAACCCTCCGGCCCGGAGAAACATTTTCAGCATTAATGTCTCTCAGTTCACCGGCCAGGACTTCTTCCAGTCCGTGCAGGGTCTTTGCAACACAATTATACATAATTTGCTTTATTGTCGGAGGTATGACAGAAAATCATCTCTTTCATTTATCATTTCAATCGCTTTTTCAATAGCTTCATCATCACTGTTCACAATCTCGTAATATTCTGACATATCCCATATATCCCGGGCTACCAGGCCTTTGAGTATTTTACGAATTGCTTTCTCTGATATTGCATATTCATCTTCAACCAGGCTAACCCCCATCTCTTCTGCCAGGGTTATTAATTCACTCATTTCCTTGTCCGCGAAATTAAAATCCTGGTTAAAATGGTCAAAAGAATTGTATTTATTTTCTATTCTTTTCCGGTTTCTATCTACATAATCCAGAGAAAAACGTGTTATTACGTTTTTATTGATCAGATCCCGGTAATAATCAGAATATTCTGAGGTGTCAACAGGCAGAAAAATATCAGGCATTATCCCTCCGCCACCATAAACCGGTCTTCCGTTTACAAGTGTTGAAAACCTTAGTGAATCAGGCATATTTACACTATCAGCAGAAACCAGTTCGCCGTTTGAAAACCTCTCGTAAAAGTCGCTCATATATTTTTCCACTCCCTGATCATAAGGTCTCTGGATCATCCTGCCTGTAGGTGTATGGTAGCGTGCTATCGTTAATCTAAGTGCAGAACCGTCGCCCAGCTTAAATGCATTTTGCACAAGTCCCTTCCCAAAAGTTCTTCTTCCCATTATCAGTCCGCGATCCCATTCCTGAACGGCCCCGGCAACTATCTCACTTGCTGAGGCAGAACCTTCATCAACAAGCACTACTATCCTGGCATCATTGAGATTACCACCTGCACGGCAATAAAACTCCTGTCTTTCTGTATTCAGGCCTTCCAGGTATACTATCAGTTTCTTCTCAGAAAAAAAGTTATCACACATCCTGATAGCAGCCTCCAGGTACCCGCCTGTATTACCCCTCAGGTCAAGAACCAGGTGTCTCATATCTTCATTCAGAAGATCATCAATTGCTTCATTAAATTCATCTTCTGTTGTCAATGAAAAATTTCTGAGTTTAATATATCCGATGCCATCAGCTGCAATATATGATGCAAGCAGGCTGTTAACAGGCAATTCATCACGAACAATATCATATACCCTTATGTCTTTTACACCTCTTCTGTAAACACCCACTCTCACAGTTGTTCCCTTATCTCCAAGCAGTCTGTCACGCACTCCATTAGTGGTTATACCTGTTCCTGCGACATTTTCTCCATCGATGGTCACAATACGATCACCCGGTCTGAGTCCTACTTTCTCAGAAGGGCCGCCCGGCATAGGAGAAATAACAAGTATGGAATCGTTCAATACATTAAACTCAATACCTATTCCTTCAAAGCTACCCTGTAATCGTTGATTTATTTCCTGCAGTTCATCCTCAGGAATGTATACCGAATGAGGATCAAGTTCTTTAAGAACCTCTCTGATGGCTATTTCTGTTAGTTGTTCCTGGCTGGCACTGTCTACATAAAATGCATTGATCAGGGCCATTACCCTGCCAAACTTAAGAGTTTGCTCGGTAATCATTTGTGCCCCCAGCTGTGACAAGGACAGTGAAAATATGATAAATAACAGTAATATTGATCTCTTTGTCATAATAAATGTTTGATAAATTTAAATTACAGGTCTATTTTTAGCCATTACTCCCATTCTATTGTTGCAGGGGGTTTGGAACTTATATCGTAAACCACCCTGTTTATTCCCCTTACCCTGTTAATAATTGTATTCGATACCTGACCGAGAAATTCGTATGGCAGATGAGACCAGTCAGCAGTCATGCCATCAGTTGATACTACTGCTCTCAGGACAACTGTATTTTCATATGTGCGTTCATCGCCCATAACACCAACAGATTGTACGGGTAATATTATTACACCGGCCTGCCATACCTGGTCATACAGTCCGTTCTTTTTCAATCCTTCAATAAATATATCATCTGCTTCCTGTACCAGCCTGACCTTTTCACGTGTAATGGCACCCAGGATACGAATTGCCAGCCCGGGACCCGGAAAGGGATGTCTTTTAATAATAATGTCAGGCATATTCATTGCAGCACCTACTTTTCTGACTTCATCTTTGAACAACAGCTTCAGGGGCTCTACCACTTTAAGGTTCATGATATCAGGTAAGCCTCCTACATTATGGTGCGATTTTATGGTAGCCGAGGGTCCGTTTACAGAAATTGACTCGATAACATCAGGATATATAGTGCCCTGGGCCAGCCAGCTGACATCCTTTACTTTGGAGGCTTCTTTTTCAAAAATTTCAATAAATACCCTGCCTATGATTTTCCGTTTTCTTTCCGGGTCACTTACACCCTCAAGCTGATCAAGAAACTCATCTGCAGCATTCACACCTTTAACGTTCAAACCCAGTCCTTTGTAAGAATTCAGGACTTTTTCAAATTCATTTTTACGCAACAGGCCATTATCAACAAATATACAGGTCAGCCTGGAACCAATTGCCTTATTCAGCAAGTATGCAGCAACAGATGAATCAACACCTCCGCTCAATCCCAGTACTACTTTATCATTACCAAGCTTTTTCTTAAGATCCTCAACCGTAGCCTCTACAAAGGAGTCAGGGGTCCATGTCTGCTCACAACCACATATATCAACCACGAAATTTGACAGGATATTTTTCCCTTCCATGGTATGGTATACTTCCGGATGAAACTGAATTCCCCAGGTATCTTCACCGCTAATATGGTAGGCTCCCACCTTAACGTCAGCTGTTGACCCTATAATAGAATAACCTGATGGAATTACCTCTATAGTATCACCATGCGACATCCAAACCTGTGTATTCGGTTTAACACCTCTGAACAGTGGATCATCATTATTCATTGATACCATCATTGCTCTTCCGTACTCCCTTGTATCCGAGGGATGCACCTTACCCCCGTAACCCTGAGCCAGGTACTGGGCTCCGTAACACACCCCAAGCAGGGGGATGTTGCCTTTTATTTTATTAAGGTCAGGTACAGGAGCGCCTTTATCCCTGACCGAAAAAGGGCTCCCTGAAAGTATTACACCTTTTACACTATCATCAATATCCGGATACTTATTAAAGGGATGAATCTCGCAATATACATTAAGCTCCCTCACCCTGCGGGCTATAAGCTGGGTATATTGCGACCCGAAATCAAGGATTAGAATTTTTTCCTGCACAGCCTGTTATTTTTGAGATTGAGAAGCAAAGATAAATAATCTTTTGATTGTATTGTTTTAATTAAATCTGAATTACCCTGCCTTCATCAGCTGCTATTGTATCAGGAAAAACACTCCTTGCCTCCTCGAGCAGGATATCGGGATTTTTATACCGCGCCGAAAAGTGTCCTATTATAAGTTTATGTGCCCCTGCTTCCAGTGCTACTGTGGCTGCCTGCTCTGCTGTAGAGTGACCTGTCCTGGTTGCCAGTTTACTCTTATCACCTGCAAATGTTGCTTCATGGTATAGCAGGTTTACACCCCTGACAAAGTCAGCAAGCCTGCTGAAATAACGTGTGTCCGAGCAATAAGCAAATGAACGTGGTTCCGGTGGATCAATTGTAAGTTTCTTATTACTAATAAGCTTACCATCAGCAGTATAATAATCTGAACCCTTCTTTATCCTGTGAATTTGTGCAACAGGTATATCATAAGTTTTTACCACATCCTTCCTTATGTTACGTTCCTTTTCTTTTTCCCTGAACAGGAATCCAAAAGCCGGTACCCTGTGTTGCAGGGGAAATGAATAAGCAATAATATTTTTATCCTCGAATATTTTTACCGGGTCTTTGCTACTTAGCGGAATGAAATTGATTTCATAGTTAAGGTGCACATCAAAATCGAGCAGGTGTGATCTGAATAAACTACCGAAGGCTTCGGGGGCATAAAGGTTAAGAGGATACTGCCTGCCGGCCAGGCTCATTGTGGACAACAGCCCATATAAACCAAATACATGATCGCCATGAAGGTGACTGATAAATATATTATGCAGCCTGCCGTATCTTATACGATAACGGCGCATCTGCATCTGTGTGCCTTCTCCACAATCAATTAAAAAGAACCGCTCATGAGCATTAAGCACATGAGCGGATGGATATCGTTGTGAAGTTGGCAGAGCAGAACTGCTACCCAGTATGGTCAATTCAAACACCACCTTCTTCGTTAGACTTCTATGATATCATTTTCTCAGCATCCGGTACTGATTCTGTAATATTAAGAACCGTATCAAGCTGAGATATAGTTATCAGCCTTTCAACCGCATCATTAAGACCGCATAGGACAAACGTTCCTCCCGCGTTCTTACAGAGCCTGTTTGCAACAAGTATTGCACTGAGGCCGGATGAATCGCAGTATTCACACTCTGAAAGATCCAGGATGATGTTTTTCTCTCCTTTTCCTGAGACAAGCACCAGCTCTGATTTCAGAGCAGGAGCTACATGAGTATCGAGCTTTTCAGTCTGGACCTGGATTAAAGTGCTGTTTTTCTTACTTTCAATATTAAAATCCATGACTTATTTAATAATTTATTAGCTCTAATGTAACTATTTTTTCTCAGATTCAGAAGATTTATTCTCTTTTTCTTCCATTTCTTCTTTTAAAGATGCAAGGTCAGAAATATCACCGAGTGTTGTCTTCTCGAGACTTGATTTGAGCTTTTTGCTTGCTCTCTTCGTAGCAGCTGCTTCGCTCTTTTTGGTTCCTTTACCTGCTGCTCTTTTTTCGTCCTCGAATATCCTGCTGTGAGAAAGAATGATCTTCTTGGCTCCTTTATTGAATTCGATAACTTTAAATTTAAGTTTCTCATCAACCTTACCACTGGTACCATCTTCCTTCACCAGGTGTTTTGGGGTTACAAAACCTTCGACACCATATGGCAGTGCAACAACAGCTCCCTTATCAAAAACATCGATTATTGTTCCTTCGTGTATACTGTCAACCTCGAATACATCTTCAAATACATCCCATGGATTCTCTTCAAGCTGCTTATGACCAAGGCTCAGTCTCCTGTTTTCCTTATCGATTTCAAGAACAACAACTTCTATCTCCGCATCAATGGAAGTAAATTCCGCCGGATGCTTGATCTTCTTGGTCCATGAAAGGTCAGAGATATGGATAAGTCCGTCCACACCTTCTTCAATTTCTACAAAAACACCAAAATTGGTAAAGTTGCGTACCCTTGCTTTATGTTTACTTCCTTCAGCATACTTCTCTTCAATCTTCTCCCATGGATCAGGCTTGAGCTGCTTGATACCAAGAGACATTTTTCTTTGCTCGCGGTCAAGTGTCAGGATAACAGCTTCAACCTCATCACCAACATTCATAAACTCCTGTGCACTTCTGAGATGCTGTGACCATGACATTTCGGATACATGGATAAGACCTTCAACACCAGGCGCTATTTCAACAAATGCACCGTAATCGGCCATAACAACCACTTTACCTTTTACTTTATCTCCTACTTTGAGCTTTTCATCAAGTGAATCCCATGGATGCTCGGTAAGCTGTTTCAATCCAAGGGCAATTCGTTTTTTATCGTCGTCAAAATCAAGAATTACAACATTAAGCTTCTGGTCGAGTTCAACAATTTCTTCGGGATGATTAACCCTGCCCCATGACAGGTCAGTGATATGGATAAGACCATCAACACCACCGAGATCGATAAATACCCCGTATGAAGTGATGTTTTTGACAGTACCTTCAAGCACCTGTCCCTTTTCCAGCTTGGCAATGATCTCTTTCTTCTGTGATTCAAGTTCAGCTTCAATAAGAGCTTTATGAGATACCACAACATTCTTGAATTCATGATTTATTTTAACAACCTTGAATTCCATTGTTTTTCCAACGTAAATATCATAGTCCCTGATAGGTTTAACATCAATCTGCGAACCCGGCAGGAATGCCTCAATACCAAATACATCCACAATCATTCCACCCTTGGTACGACACTTGATGTAACCATTGATAATTTCGTCTTTCTCGAGTGCTTCGTTTACCCTGTCCCATGATTTAAGGGCCCTTGCTCTCTTGTGTGAAAGCACAAGCTGTCCTTTTTTATCTTCCTGGCTTTCGACATAGACCTCCACCTTGTCTCCGGGTTTCAGGTCCGGGTTATAACGAAACTCGTTCAGGCTGATAACACCCTCAGACTTATAACCAATGTTAATTACCACTTCACGCTTTGTCATAGATATGACAGTACCTTCAATAACCTCATCTTCTGCAATTGTAGACAGTGTCTTGTCATACAACTCCTCATATTCCTTCTGCCGTGGAGAAACTGCTTCTTCCTCTTTTTCAAAAGCATCCCAGTCAAATTCAGGTTCCTCTTTGAAGGTAGTCTGGTCAGACTCTGATATAGAAGCCATTGCCTGTGCATCTTTTACTTCCTCTTCCGGCGTTTCTGCTGTAGACTCTTCTTTTACTATGTCAATAGGAGCCTTAGTCTTTTCTTCCGGCATCTCTTCCTTAGCCTCAGCCTCAGCCTCAGCCTCAGCCTCTTTTTCAGGTACCTTTTCTTCAGGCATCTCTTCCTTAGCCTCAGCCTCAGCCTCAGCCTCTTTTTCAGGTACCTTTTCTTCAGGCATCTCTTCCTTAGCCTCAGCCTCAGTCTCTTTTTCCGGTGCCTTTTCTTCAGGCATCTCTTCCTTAGCCTCAGCCTCAGCCTCAGTCTCTTTTTCCGGTGCCTTTTCTTCAGGCATCTCTTCCTTAGCCTCAGCCTCAGCCTTAGCCTTGGCCTCTTCTTGATTTAATTTTTTGTTTTCGTCAGTCATAATTTTTAAAACTACTAATAATTAATAAGTTAGACATTATTTTGAATAAAATTGGATGCAAAAATACGTAAACAAGATGTAAACTCCTAATTCTTAGGTAAATTTGTTGGGTCCCTGAATCCCTGGGTGGCACACCTACCTCACATGCCAATCCCCGGGTTAAACCGGGGCTATTTCTATTGGGGCTGTCTCATAAGTAAAAATGGGGCGCCCTTTTCATTTTTGCAACCCACCAGGTGATTTTTTATTGATATTTTTACTTTTTAAAAAAGAGAAAGGAAGATTTATGCACTAATCTTCCT
>JAIPBU010000010.1 GCA_021738535.1 Bacteroidales bacterium
TAAAAATTTTGTCCGCTGAAGTCTAGTTCGTTACTTTGTGTTTGCATAGGTCTTAAGATTAAGTTATTAAAATTTTGATACTTTAAAATTAATCTTTTTAGAAGACCTATGCTTTTTCAAACATACGATCTAAACCCCTCAACCACTCAACCTCTCAACCACTCAACCTCTCAACCACTCAACTTCTCAACCTCCTGCTCAATACTCACTAACACTAAGATCAACCTCGTAACCGCTTATTCTCAGCTGAGGCATGCCTTCTTTTTCAGTGCCTTTAATCCCTTCGTATTCCAGGCTGCTGCCGTCTTCAATATGTTTCACGATCCTGAAGACATCCTCATCGATATCGAATTCGTGGTATTTGATGCTTGCCAGGAGCCTGCAATCATAATTCGAGGACAGGCCAAGATCTATCTCCAGGTATCTGCCATCTATCATTAACGACCTGAAATTTTCACCAAGCATATCAACCGATATATCGTCTTCATACCCGCTGTCAATTGTAATCTTTTCCATCACCTGTCCAAAGTCATATTCACCGTATTTTGTTTCTTTGACCTTTAGCGATACCAGCATTCCTGTTTCAAAACTGTCCTCATAGCTTGAACTTATATTGATATTCCCTGCTGATGTAATTATGAACTCGGAATATTTGGAATCGATTCGTGCATCACTTACACTCTCTGCCATAAATTCGCATTCGTAGTTTTCAGCAACCAGCCTGCCTGCTTTACCTGTTGTACATTCGCTGTATTTGGCTATGAATTTTATGTCATCACAGCTGTCAAAACTGAAATCGTCTTCGTAGCTGTCTATTTTAAGTGTTCGCACATTACCCGAATGTATTTCAGAATATTTTGTGGTTATATTAATATTTCCGGCATCGCCGGTTGTCAGTTCACAGTTATAGATATCTGCCTTTACGTCGCTCATGCCGGTAAAATTTATCTCGCTGTACCTGGCTTCAATGTTGGACTTACCTTTTACCTTGCCTGCCAGTAATTCATCATCGTACAGCTCAAGGACAAGGTTGCCTCCTATGTCTTCCATATTTATTTCCGAATACCTGGATTTAAGTCCAAGATTGGCATCTTCCGGTATCCAGAGTTTACACACCATGTTAAACTTCTTTATCCTGATTGTTTCATTATTCTTCAGCTTCATCCGCGTAAAGCCCATTATATTGTTTATGCTTTTCCAGAATCTTGTTTCGATGCTTATAAGATCAGGGGTGTTTTCATACTCTATGCTTTCAATATAGTTGTCGAGCAACTCCGCATCATCAGGATCAGAGATTGTAGCATCAATGATCATATGGAATTCAACCTTCGGCTTATCCCAGGTCATTATTTCAAGATCGGTATCATAATTACCAATAATAACTTTGGCATTTTTTTCTGCGTTGAAAGTGTGTCTGAATACTTTTTCATATTGCTGGCCTGCAACAGTTGCAGATACCATGAGCAGGGCTAATATTATAACAAGCTTACAGGTAGGTACTTTTCTTGTTTTCATCGTTTTCCGGTTTATTTGTTTCAAGTATTATTAATTCCAGTATCCTTATTTTTTTCTCATAGGTGTCAAAAACTGTATTTACAATTTTTTCATTATAGCCGTTTTCTCGCAGATCATTCATAACAGTATTATAGATTGTATCCAGGGTGTTCAGTTCTTCAATAAGTTCATTGATTATTAAATTGTCAATTTCATCAAAGGCACCTATTTCTTCTTTTTTATATTTAATCAGTCTTTTGTATTCTCTTTCCTTTTTTGCCAGCCCGCTGTCAATTACTGCCAGTGATCTCTTTCCGGGATTATTATCATGGATAAGATCATTGATAACATATCCAGCGAGTAATGCTATCAATATTATTGCTGCAATGTTTCTTGCCCTGACCAGTATCATTCTCCGGTTGCTTTTTCTTGTCCCGGTTCTGGCTGTCTTCAGTTTTTGTTTTACTCCCTCCCATATAGAGGAATCGTCAGGCCATTCAACATCGAGTTTACTCCTGTTTTTTTTCAGGTATTTTTCAAGATCAGTTGACATATATCCTGTGCTTTAATTTTTCATTTAATAATTTCAATGCCCTCCTGTACTGTGTCTTGCTGGTTGATTCGCTTATGTCAAGCATCCCGGCAATCTCCCTGTGTTTATAATCTTCCAGTGCATAAAGTACCAGCACTGTTCTGCAGCCATCCGGCAGTTCTTTAATCGCTTTGTGCACCAGCGTGGGATCCATTTCTTCATCTATATTATTTCCATTGTCACTATCCTCAAATCTGTAGTCTTCGATCTCTTCAAAACTGATCTTTTGTTTCCTTATAAAGGAGATACAATTGTTGATGACTATTCTTTTCAGCCAGCTGCCGAGGGCTTTTTCACTTTTTAGTTCGCCAAGCCTGCTGAAAGCTGTAATAAATGATTCCTGCAATATGTCCTCGGTATCCATCCGGTTATTTAATATCCTTATTGCAATGTTGTACATCGCCCTGGAATAATTTTTATAGAGAATGAACTGTGCCTTGATATCTCCTTCAATACATTTCTCTAATATGCTGTCCATATTGCTACCGGTGTCATTCATTTGCTTTCAAGTGAGAGACGCAAACAGTTATGAATAGTTGTAAATAATTATGAAAATTTATTCCCGGTGAATATTTCTCTTGCCATTTCCAGCGCCGTGCCGGTACCAAGAATGTTCACGGTATCACCAAGCCTGAGATGAGAATCTCCTTTGGGTATAAATATATTATTGCCTCTTTTCACCAATATCAGGATGGCATCTTTATGAAAAGCGATATTCTTAACGGCGCGACCGTCAATCTCATTTCTTGTTATTGATATTTCTTCAAGAGTAAAGTGCTCAAAGCTGTCGATAAGTGAATTATATGTTATGGGTCTTATGATCAGGTTCTCAATTTCAGTTGAAAGCACTCTGCGCGTATCAACTGTATCAATACCCAGTGCATTCAGTTTATTTTCAACATCAAGGTGGTGGGCAACTGATATAATGCGGTCATGCAATAATTCTTCCTTCAGCATTTTACAGATCCTGATATTATTTTCATCAGATCCTGTATCCACGAATACTGAATTTTCAGAACTTAGGCTAAGATTCTTGTATGTCAAGGGGTCCAGTCCGTCTCCCCTGACAGATTTCATTCCTTTAGAAACCAGGTCTCTGTACCTTTTGTTATCGTTTTCAATAATGACAGACTGCTTTTCATGAAGAGTAAGGCGGCGTGAAAGTAAAACACCCTTGCTGCTTCCCCCAACAATGATTGTCCTGCTTGAAGGGGCTTTTACATCTTTATTTATAAGGTTGTAGATCATGGGTGAAATGAGGCAGGAAATAATTGCCATGATAATGAACAGGGCATTTATACCCGTGCTGATTACACCCAGTTCAAGACCTACTGCCGCAGCTGCAATTATCAGGCTGAGCCTGCTTGACAGCAGGAATCCACCCGACAGTGATCGTTTCAGCCCGTAACTTTTAGCCCATATAAGAGAGGGGATGATCTTTATTGCAAACATCAGTGTAAGTATTGCCAGAAGGAGGGGAAGAAGTGATGATTCAAATTCTGTAAGGGCCAGGGGATCGAATCTGACACCTACCATAATAAAAAAGATGGGTATGAAGAAGCCATAGCCCATACCGTCGAGTTTTACCATCAGCAGAGAGCGTTCTTTGTGAAGGAAAGAAGACAGAAGTATACCACTCAGGAATGCTCCCAGCAATACTACTTCGGTGCTGATAAACTGGCTTATTACAACAAAGGTAAATACAAGGAGGCTGGTACCCCTGATACTGAGCTGTGATGCTGCATGTGATAACTGGAAGGAAATCTTTTTCAGAACCGGGATGTGCCTGAGCCTGTGCCCCAGGTTATACATAAGGTATAAAAGTGCAAAAAGAACGAGTATAAGTAGGATTTCCGGCTTGAAACTATGTTTTAGAATATATGCAGTAAACGTGAAAAGTATGATGCTGAAGATGTCAGAAACGGCTGCGGAGGTAATTATCATCTGGCCAAAAGAACTCTTTGTTTCTCCCCTGTTTTTCAATACGGGGAGTATTATGCCAACAGAGGTGGTAACCATAATGAGGGCAAAGTACCAGGTATTGTCTATACCTGCCATGCCTGCCAGGAGTTCTGATCCTGCATAGGAAATAACAAGACAAATAATGAAGTACAGTGTAGCCATCAGAAGAGGATTATGCACGAAATTCCTGAGACCCTTTATGTTCCTGGGGAAGGAGTCCCTGATATCATCCATGTTAATCTCAAGGCCACTGAGAAACATTATGAATATAAAACCTGTAAGGGCCAGGAAATCAAGAATCTGCATGCTTGTGTCATCTGCATTGGTCAGCAGATGACGACCAACAATATACCCCAGGATAATCTCCAGTACTACAGATGGTATTTTTTGAAGTTTAAGTAAAGAAGAACCCATGGGAACAATCCAGGCAAGAGCGAGGATAACCAGCAGGGGCCAGAATTCAAAATGGAATGATATTGTGGCTAAAGTAGTCATCAAATAAACTTAGTCAAGTAAGATATAAAATTAATGGTTAAAAAACATGTTTAATAATTTGTTGTTTGTAAAACATATTTAAAAGTCTTCCCGTGACAAATACATTTAATATGTTTGTTTCTTATAATCAAAAAACGTAATTATGAAAAGAATCCTCTTAGTATTATTTCTTGTATTCCCGGCCATGCTTTACGGTCAGAAAAAAGCCCTGGATCATTCTGTATATGATAAATGGGAACGATTAAGCAGTAGCAAAGTATCAGATGATGGTAAATATGTAAGCTACGAAATAAATCCCCAGGAGGGCGATGGAACATTATTCCTTTATGAAACACGATCAGGGAATAAAGATTCCTTTGAAAGGGGCAACGGTGCAGATTTTTCTGCCGGCAACGACTACTTTGTTTACCAAATAAAACCTGAATATGAGGTTACACAGCAGGCAAAAAGAGATAAAAAGAAGCCCGATGAAATGCCCAAAAATGATGTTGGGATTAAAATTCTTGGAAAGGATGATGTAAGAATTATTGAGAGAGTCAAATCATTTAAACTACCTGATAAAGAAGGCGATTGGATGGCCCTGCTTAAGGAAAAGGCACTGCCTGAGAAAGACGAAAAGGCTGAAGACGGTGAAGAAAAAGAAGAAAAGGAAAAGGCAAAGGAAAAAAAGAAGAAAAAAACCAAACAAAAGGGAACAGAACTGCTTATTATTAATCCCCTGAGCGGTGCTGAATACAGTTATAAGAATGTGCTCGATTATGCGCCTGCCGGTGAAGGTACAGCAATTGCATATGTAAGTGTTACAACCGATACCACAAAAACTGATACTTACACCGTATCAGTATTCGATACAGATGCTGAATCAAGCAAGCAGATTTTCACCGGTGAAGGCGAACTTACCGGACTGGAAGTATACAAGGAAGGTAACAGCCTTGCATTTCTTTATTCTTCAGATACAAGTGATGTCAAAGTATTTGACCTGTATTACTGGGACGGTAACGATTGTAATAAAATTGTAAGTACCGGCACCAATGGAATGCCTGAAGGATGGTCAGTCAGCAAGGACGGCAGCCTTTCATTCTCTGAGTCAGGAGAAAGACTTTTCTTTGGCACTGCTGAAAAACCCGTTGAAGAACCTGAAGATACACTCCTGGCAGAAGAAAAGTACAAACTTGATATATGGAGCTGGCATGATCCTTTGCTTCAACCACAGCAAAAACAGCAACTAAGCAGAGAAAAGAAAAGAACCTATACTGCAGTCTACCATGTTAACAGTGAAGAAATGGTGCAGCTGGCAACTGAGGAAATACCGGGTGTGAGGTTTTTTAATAAGCAGGACGGTGATATTGTAATAGGATCATCCAACCTTCCATACCTGAAGCTTTCCTCCTGGGATGCAAATCGCTACCGCGATTATTATCTTATCGATATAAATACAGGTGAAAGTGAATTGATACTTGAAAAAGCTCCCTCTTCGGTTGTGTTCTCACCATCGGGCGAAAAGATGCTTTTCTGGTGCATTAAATCCAAAAGCTGGAAGTCGCGACCTACAGCAGGAGGAGATGTTGCAGATCTTACTGCCGGCCTGGATGTTATGTTCCATAATGAGTTACACGACAGCCCCAGTGAACCACGACCATACGGAGTAATTAACAAATGGATAGAAGGAGAAAAGTATGCACTGTTCTATGACCGCTACGATATCTGGAAGATTGATGTTACAGGCGAAGAAGCACCGGTAATGGTAACAGGTGGGTACGGAAGAGAAAATGCAATTACACTCAGGTATGATAACCTCAAGGGAAGGAGCCGGTATTTCAGCGGCGGCGATGAAGAGGAATATTTTGATGAGAAAGCCGGTATCTATCTTTCCGCTTTTAATGAGAAGACAAAAGATGCAGGATTGTTCAAAACACGTATAGACAGGTATGATGAACCCGAAAAAATAATAATGGAGCCTTATTCTTTCAGTTCAGTGACAAAAGCGGAAGATGACAATACAATAATATTCCAGAGAGGATCTTTTGAAGAGTACCCGGAGTTGTATGTAAGTGATCTTAAGTTCAGAGACCCTGTGAAGATTTCCGAAACAAACCCCCAGCAGTCTGATTATATCTGGGGTACTTCCGAGTTAGTTGAATGGGATTCTTTCGATGGACAGAAATTACAGGGGATATTGTACAAGCCTGAAAATTTTGATCCGGATAAAAAATACCCGATGATAGCATATTTCTACGAACGCAGTTCTGACGGTTTACACAGACATTATACTCCCTCGCCCAGTGCATCGGTTATTAACAGGATTTACGCTGTTAGCAATGGTTATATATTGTTCGTACCGGATATTCCCTATAAAGAAGGCTATCCCGGTCAGAGCTGTTACGATGCCGTTGTAAGCGGTACCAAGGCAATGCTTGAGCGGTATGATTTTATTGATGAAGACAGGCTTGGTCTTGATGGACAGAGCTGGGGCGGATACCAGATTGCATACCTGATTACACAGACCGATCTCTACACATGTGCTTTTTCAGGTGCCCCTGTAAGCAATATGACAAGTGCTTACGGCGGAATCAGGTGGGGCTCAGGAATGAGCAGGATGTTCCAGTATGAACAGACCCAGAGTCGTATTGGAGGAACACTCTGGGAAAAACCAATTCATTATATTGAAAACTCACCCCTGTTCTTTGTGCCAAAGATTAATACTCCTGTGCTTATTATGCATAATGATGATGACGGTGCAGTTCCATGGTACCAGGGCATTGAATTCTTCGTAGCCCTGAGGAGGCTTGAGAAACCGGCATGGATGCTCAGTTATAATGATGAGGCACATAACCTAAGAAGACGGGCAAACAGGAAAGACCTGTCTGTAAGGAAAATGCAGTTCTTCGATCATTACCTGCAGGGGCAGGCAATGCCTTACTGGATGAAAGAAGGTATTTCACAGATGGAAAAAGGAAAGAAAGACGGGTATAAACTGATGAAATAATTGAAGCTTAATTAGCTTATTAACGTCTTTTCCCTGCTTTGCTTTTGGGTTTATAATTACCCTTTTTGCGTCGGGGAGAAGACGTTTTTTTATTTCCCTTTGTTTTATTTAGTCCTCCTTTTTTTATTTCAACAATAACAGGCCGGTCCTCGTATATTACGTTATCAAATGCCTGGATAAGTTTCTGATCGTAGTCAGATGATATCTCAAAAAAGGAAAAATTACGCTGTACATCAATCTTACCAATTGGTATATCCCTTTTCCTCATGGCCTCGTTAAGCAGAGCTATAAGCCTGGAGGGGTTCATGCCCGATTTTGACCCCAGGTTAATATAGATAGTAGTGTATTTGGTATTATTGCCCCGGCCCTTTTTGCTTACTGACTCATTTTCCTGGTTAACGTTAAGATCAGGTGCATTCCTGTAATAATCCAGGAAACGGTTAAACTCCAGCGATACAAAATGCTTTATCAATTCTTCCCTGTTGAGCCACTCAAGCTTCTTATAAATAGAAGGCATAAATGATTCAATCTTTTCCTCATCAACTTCCGTCTTCTCCATCCTGTCAATCAGGTTAAAGAGCCTTTTTTCGCATATCTCCCGCCCACCGGGTATCATTTTTTTCTGAAACTGCTTGCCTGTTATCTTTTCCAGTTCCCTTACCTTCCTGCCCTCACGGGAATGGGTAATGCTTATGCAGATGCCTGACTTGCCTGCGCGACCTGTACGACCGCTCCTGTGAAGATAAACCTCGGGGTCGTCAGGGAGGTTGTAGTTGATGATATGCGACAGATCGCTTACATCTATACCCCTGGCCGCCACATCTGTTGCTATCAGTAATTGCAGGCTCTTGTTACGGAAACGCTGCATTACATAGTCGCGTTGCGACTGTGATAATTCACCATGAAGGGCATCCGCATTATAACCGTCCTGTATTAGTTTCTCCGCAATATCTTTTGTTTCGTTCCTGGTCCTGCAAAAAACAATACCATAGATGCCGGGATTGATATCCGCAATCCTTTTGAGCGCAAGGTAGCGGTTGCTTGCCCTGACCACATAATAGTGATGGCTGATGTTTTCAGCCCCCGTATTTTTCTTACCTGCACTAATTTCAACTGGATTGTTCATATATGTTTCTGCAATTCGCCTTACTCCTGCAGGCATAGTGGCTGAAAAAAGCAGCGATTGTTTGCCCCGCGGGGTGCTTTCAAGAATGGAATCGAGATCTTCTTTGAAGCCCATGTTTAGCATTTCATCTGCCTCATCTAAAATCAGTGTCGAGATATTATTGATCTTTAGTATCCCTCTTCTTATCAGATCAAGTGTTCTTCCCGGTGTGCCAACAACTATGTGAGCCCCTTTTTTAAGAGACTGTATTTGTGGCGATATGTTTGCTCCTCCGTATACTGCAATAACTGATAAGCCTTTACTGAAATGTGCAAAATCTTTCAGATCTGCTGTTATCTGCATACAAAGTTCACGGGTGGGGCACAAAATAAGTGATTGTACAGCCCTGTTATCAATATTGATCTTCTGAATGAGAGGAAGCCCGAAGCCGGCCGTTTTGCCGGTGCCCGTCTGGGCCAGGCCTATAATGTCATCATTTGAATTGAGAATGTTTGGGATTATCTTTTCCTGGATGGGAGTGGGTTTCTCAAAACCCAGCTTGTCAATGGCTCTTAACAAGTCGTTATTAAGGCCTGTTTCTGTAAATATGTTCATAAATATAAATTGGGCTGCAAAGGTAGACTTAATTATTATAATATCTATTGAAAATATCTTTTATCTTTGACAATCAAATTGATCTGTAATGAATTATATTGACATAATTATCCTGGCTGTCCTTGCCTGGGCCCTTTTCAGGGGTTTTAAAAACGGGCTGTTTATCGAAATTGCATCCATAGCTGCACTGGTCATTGGTATCTGGGGTGCGATACGGTTCTCTTGGTTCACCCAGAATAAGCTGGTTGAGTTTTTTGATATGCAGGGACAATACCTTGGGCTCACTGCGTTTATAATTACCTTTATAGTAATAGTTATATTAATCCATTTCCTGGCCAGGGCTCTCGATAAACTGCTTAAAGCCGTTGCCCTGGGTTTTGCCGTGAGGATACTGGGCATGGCCTTTGCACTTTTAAAGACTATACTAATACTGAGTATAGTGTTTATTGTACTGAACACAATTGATGAAAAAGCAGGGTTCCTGCCCGAGGATAAGATTGATGATTCAAGGTTTTACAGGCCCGTGTCAGATTTTGCCCCCCTGCTGTTCCCTATAATTGAGGGTGGAGACCTGCGAAAAAGCTTCGATAATCTCAGGAAAAGAAGGGAAAAAGAAGATAAGCAGGCAATTATATAGTAGTTCTATTCGCTGAGCCGGGGCTTACCCGTCGGAGGATGTTGAATGAAACAGGGTGTATGACACTGAAATCTGAAAAACACTATGCCTTAATGTTACAGTCTCCCTGTAGACATTTAAGGGTTTAAGACCTATATTGTACCTTATACCGGCCGAGAGATTCTCAATAATTTCATACCTGACACCCAGGTTTAATCCGATATCAAAGAATTCCCTCTGGTCTACAAGGTCTTCCTCCGTTTCATGAATAACCACGCCCTGGTCTATAATCTGGTTTAAGTACCTTGCAGAAAGGCGGAAGCCTAACTGCGGACCTGCCTCAATGCCTAATTTATCATTAATACGGTACTGAGCCATAAGGGGCAGGAGTAAATATGTATGTTTCTCATCAGAGATATATTCATAATCGGTTGTTTCAACAAAGGTGTGCTGCTTGCCTCCCTGGAGTGAAATCAGTAATTCGGGCTGAAAAGACAGTTTGTCAGAATATGGCATGTTAGCAAATACACCAAGATTACCCGCAAGCCTTATATCTACCTGGTGTTTGTCGGAAGTGAGCATATCCGCAAAATTTATTCCCCCTTTAACACCTGCTGAAGTGTTTTTTAATATGGTATTAATATCCTGCGCACCGGAATTTAGGACAAAAATAACAGACAGGCATGAAGCCAGCATAAAACTTTTTTTCATCACAAAATAATATTTAAATTTAGTTAATGTGTGAATTGCATTTGGGGAGTAAATATAAGACAAATTTCTTTTTTACTATATTTGCCTTCTCAAAAAGAAAAACATCTGTATAAATGAATTTCGTTGACGAATTAAGCTGGAGGGGTATGTTACATGATATTACTCCCGGAACCAAGGCACATCTTGATAAAGAAAGAATTGCGGGATATGTAGGATTCGATCCCTCCTCTGATTCATTGCATATAGGCCATCTTGTACAGGTAATGCTGCTAAAACATTTCCAGCGCTCAGGGCATACTCCCGTTGCCCTTGTTGGCGGAGCCACAGGAATGATAGGCGATCCCTCAGGAAAGAATAGCGAAAGGAACCTTCTTAGTGAGGACCAGTTACGAAATAATGAAGAGGGGATTAAAAAGCAGCTTTCGAAGTTTCTCGATTTTGAGTCGGACATCCCAAACAGGGCCCTTCTGGTCAATAACTACGACTGGATGAAAGATTACAGCTTCCTTGGATTTATTAGGGACATTGGAAAGCACATAACCGTTAATTATATGATGTCCAAAGATTCTGTTAAGAAACGACTGGGCAGTGATACCAAACAGGGCATGTCGTTTACCGAATTTTCATACCAACTGGTACAGGGCTATGATTTTCTTACCCTGTACCGGGACCATAATTGCAAGCTTCAGATGGGCGGATCAGACCAGTGGGGTAATATTGTTACCGGTACAGAACTCATTAGGAGGAAAGAAGACGGGGTGGCTTTCGCCTTAACATCGCCATTAATAACAAAATCGGACGGGACCAAGTTTGGTAAGACTGAGTCCGGTAATGTGTGGCTTGACCCTGAGAAAACATCACCATACAAGTTTTACCAGTTCTGGCTGAATGTTTCTGATGAGGATGCGGCAAAGTATATCAGGATATTTACCGTACTGGGAAAAGAGGAAATTGAAAGCCTTGTTAAAGAGCATCAAAATGCTCCTCATGCCAGGTTGCTGCAGAAAAAACTGGCGTCCGAAATGACCATAATGGTACATTCCGAAGAAGCTCTCAATGCCTCTGTTGAGGCCTCAGATATTCTCTTTGGAAAGGGTACAACGGAATCACTGCACAGGATGGATGAAAATACTTTTCTCTCGGTTTTCGAAGGAGTACCTACTTATGACATTGAACCCGGTGTGCTAAAAGAGAATGTCAATGTTGTTGATCTGTGTGTTGACATGGCACCTGTATTCGGTTCAAAAGGAGAGATAAGAAGGCTCATGAAAGGGGGCGGCTTTTCAGTAAATAAGAAGAAAGTTAACGATCCGGAAACTGTTATTGATCCTTCATACCTACTCAATGATAAGTATATTCTTATACAAAAGGGTAAAAAGAACTATTTTGTGATCAGGCTCAAATAATTTCAATCATCTTCATATATGGTACTTTTTTATTAGCTTTAGGCATAAATTATATGTCACAAAGTACTATAAATGAAAGATAAAGACCACCCTTCATTTCGCCTCGACTCTTTTAATCTCCTGGATTTTATCCTGATGCATTGGAGAGTATACCTGCTTACTGGTATTATTGCCTTTACCGGTTCGGTAGTTTTCTCACTTTTGCTTTCTCCAAAATTCAGTTCGGAGGTTATTCTCTATCCCTCTTCTAATGTGAGTGACCCCGGGGCCAATCTCTATGGTAAAGAGGCATCCAAAACAACCTTCGGGGATGAAGAGGCAGTTGAAAAAATATTGCAGATTCTGCGTTCTGATGAAATAAAGTCCGGCCTTGTCAGTAAATATTCATTGTTTGATCATTATGATATCAGACCCGGTGAAAAGTACAGGTATACAAAACTGGACCGTATGCTTGATCGTAATATTGATTTTGACAAAACCAGGTTTATGTCTGTACGGCTTACGGTCATGGATGAAGATCCTGAGATGGCGGCAGCTATGGCAAATGATATTGCCGCCATGATAGACAGTATTTTTAACAGGCTTATTAAAAGCGCAGGGGAGAAGTACCTGGATGTATTGGAGAAACAGCATGCAGAGCAACTGGCTCTCATAAAAAGTTATGAAGATTCTCTCAATTATTTGAAACGCAAGATGCAAAAAAATGGTGGCAATTATGACATGAGTGCAAGCCGGGTTGACAACATGGCTGAGTATGGGCCGGATTTTGTCAGGTACAGTGAGAATCACCAGTTTGCCATTGAAGATCTTGGCGTTATAAGGCAGAGGCTGGCAGAGGCAGGGATCAGTGCAAGGGAGGATTTTTCCTATGCACTTGTAGTAAACGAGGCGCAGGTGGCTGAGAAGAAATCATATCCCAATCGTACATTAATAGTATTGCTTACTACATTTTCCACTTTATTATTTGTTCTGTTAATTATGATCATACTTGAGGGATACACTGCCCTTCGGAAGAGGACTGAATGATTTATGCCAGACAGTAAATCAAATAGTAATATTAGTAAAGCAGCCCGGAATAATAAGTACATGCTTGCCCTGGTGGCCGGTTTCCTCTTTCTGTCTGCCAGTTTTTTTTTCCTGGCATCCGGGAATTACCTCATCCTTCTGCTCCCGGTTTTTCTGTTGCTTATCGTGATAGCGTTTTTATCAATAGATAAGTTTTTTCTGATACTTCTTTTCGCCGTTCCCTTATCCGTTCAGCTGAGGTTCCTGGTAAATGACCCGCCGGCCAACCTGTACCTGCCTACTGAGATAATGGCCTTTATTATATTGATAATCATGATCTACAAGCTTGTGGGAAGCCGGGAATATGACAGGAAGCTCCTTACCAGGCATGTCAGTATAATAGTCTTTATAATGCTTTTCTGGATGCTGGTGACCTCGCTGACCGGTGAGTTGACAGGTGTTTCCCTTAAGTACTTTGTTGCAAGGCTATGGTTTGTAAGTGCTTTTTACTTCCTGGCCCTGGAGCTTTTCAGAAAACGAGGGTTTATTAAAAGGGCTGTGCTGGCATATATGGCCGGGATGGTACCGGTGGTGATATATAATATAGTCAACCTTTACCGCTCAGGTCTCTTCAATCAGAGAGCAGCTCATTCTTCAATGAATCCGTTCTTTAATGATCACACTTCCTTCGGGGCTGCGCTGGCCTTTCTCATACCTGTCTGTATATGGTTTGTATATAAGGCATCTCCGGGGATAAAGAGGATTATTTACTTAATGATGCTGTTAATATTCATAGCGGGAATAGTATTTTCATACAGCAGGGCGGCATGGATAAGCCTTTTTGCCGGGCTTTTCTTTGGGGTATTGATGTTGCTTAAGATATCATGGCGGATAACAATACCATCAGCAATACTTACTTTCTTTATTATTGTGATGCTGTGGCCTTCAGTTGTTATTAAGTTGAATGACATAAACCAGCGATCATCCGGCAATATGGCCGAACACCTCAGGTCAGTGGCCAATATCAGCAGTGACGATTCAAACATGGAAAGGATTAACAGGTGGAAGTGTGCTCTAAAGATGGGGGCAGAAAGACCCCTTACAGGCTGGGGGGGCGGCAGCTACCAGTTCCTTTATGCCCCATACCAGCTGTCGCACGACAGGACACCCATAAGTACCAACTTCGGTAGCAGGGGAAATGCCCACAGCGAATACCTTGGTGCTTTCGCAGAAACAGGCATTCCCGGGGCTGTAATATTTATATTGCTGGTTGTTTTTGCAATAGCTGCGGGACTAAGGGCATGGGATAAGAACACGGATCAGCGCTACCTTGTCCTTGCCCTGCTGTGCGGCCTTCTGAGCTATTTTATTCATGGTGCCCTGAATAATTTTCTCGATACGGATAAGATAGCTGCGCTTTTCTGGATGTATATTGCCGCACTTGTTGTTTTAAAGGACAGGGCCACCAACAAGCCATCATTGCAATAATGCAACAATAGCCCGGTTTCACCCCGGGTTTTGATGTCCAGAAATCTAAATTTATTCACCACCCTCCGGGCGAGACTCTTCGGAGTGGACTCAATATTCCATTTAAAATAAATTGGCAGCTATAATAGATACATCATCGAACAAATGAGGATTATCATCTGGAATGCCAAGCTCAGCAATCAGGGAACTTATGTTTTTGTCAATTGTTTCTTCGTTGGCTATGTGCTTTTCGATAGGCTTTGTACCGATGTCATGCCCGTCTTCTCCCTTAATCTCAGATAATCCATCAGTATAACAAACTATTTTTGATGGATGGCTGATTTCCGTTATAGTATTTTCAATAAAGGGTATTTCATCCAGCATCCCTATGCCAACACTCTTTGCTTCAAGGTATTTTATTGATCCGTCAACAGTATCATAAAGAACAGGGGGGTTATGGGCTGCGTTAATATACTCCAGTTCTTTTGTATCATGGTTATAGCGTGCAACAAAGAAGGTCAGGAATTTTTCCCCGGAGGCATTGGTGACAACTACTTCATTCAGTTTATGAAGTAGTTTTACCAGGTCAACATCAGCTGTAAAAAGTGCCCGGAAGGTTGCCTGGAAGTTAGACATAAGAAGTGCGGCGGATATCCCTTTGCCCGATACATCAGCTATGCACAGCCCGGTGATATTTTCAGACAGCCTTATGCAGTCGTAATAGTCGCCTCCAATTTCATAATGCGGGTGATAATAGCCGGTAACAAATATTTTCCCGTCCCGTGGAAGGGCATCATTATCAGGGATAAGCAATGTTTGCATCCGGGCAGCCAGCTCAAGCTCTTTTTTCAGTGCCTCCTGCCTGAGACTTTCCCTGAAGAGTTTGATATTCTCAATGGCAACAATGATAATATTGGAAATAGTCTGCATGAAATGAAGATGTTTGAGCACAGGGCTCATACCTTCTGCTTCTTCCTCTATGTCGCCTATCAGCACATAAGATAATGGTTTGTTATTATTGAATACAGGAAATATGATATCCACATTGGGTATGCCGATGTCGTCTGATACGGAAACAATCTTTGTTTCTTTGATATCAGCAAGTTGCTTTACCGGGTCTATTGATGATGCTTTATTTTCCGGAAAGCCGGCATTAAGCATGCATGTCCATTCACCTTTTTCCCGGAAAAGAATAAGGATCTTATCTATGTTTAGTTCCTGCCTCAGGATGTTTTCATACTTGTCCAGCAGTTCTTCTGCCGATAAGTTGGCATTAATGGACTTGGTAATATCCAGCAGGGAGTCCAGTTTATACCTGGACATCTTCAATCTTTTCCTGGATGATCCTTTGTCCATTTAAACAGCTCTTATTTTACTCTTTCTACGTATGATTTATCCCTTGTGTCTACCTTTATCTTTTCGCCTGTATTGATGAAGAGAGGAACCATTACAGTGCTGCCGGTCTCAATGGTTGCAGGTTTCAGAGTATTTGTGGCAGTGTCTCCTTTTACGCCCGGTTCGGTATAGGTAATCTCCATTACTACGAATTGTGGCAGCTCAACGGATATAATATTCTCATCATCCGCATGAACAACGACCTCCACTTCCTGCCCTTCTTTCATAAGCTCAAAATTCTCGATAAGAGATTCATTTACCGTTATCTGCTCATAGGTCTGTGTATGCATAAAAACAAAGCCCATATCATCCTTGTAAAGGTACTGGTAAGGTCTTCTTTCAACTCTTGCTTCAGTAACCTTGGTACCAGAGGGGAAGGTGTTATCTATTACTTTTCCGGTGGTAACACTTTTTAATTTTGTCCTTACAAAAGCCGGTCCCTTACCTGGTTTAACATGCTGAAACTGCACTATGGCATAGAGGTCATTGTTGTATTCGATAACCATGCCATTTCTAAAATCAGAAGTACTTGCCATAAACTATCCTGGATTGATATTTATATAAATTTTTTTTATTAATATTTTACAAATATATCATTTAGAAATTAAAGTCTTACATAAAGTGTGTATACCCCGAAAATTAAGGCTTTGTTTTACCACCAAGGATATTTTTTTTAGGAATGGTTGCAATAAAGTCTTTCAGATAAAAAGGTTCAAAATATGCCACATCCTCAAAGTCTTTATCTTCCAGTGCTGTAAAAGCAGGTTTGCACATATATTCCGCTGAGATACGGAAGGATTCGCTGAAATATGCTGATTTATGTTTGATAATCCCTTTGCATTTTTCTGCACCGTCGCCAAAGAAGAGCACACTTCCTTTTTCCAGGAAAGCAGAAAATGAGTTTTCATCTATTACCCGGGCATTTATCTTCTCTTCCTGCCTGCCTTCACTGTCATATACAGCTGTATATACTTCCATGCGCCTGGCGTCTATCAAAGGGCAGTAATAGTCATATTTACCAGGTTCCACTGCACCATAGTACATTAGCAGGGGGGTAGGTATTGCGATCAGGGATATATCTGAAGCGTAAGCTATGCCCTTCGCCGCAGATACACCTATTCGTAAGCCTGTATAGGATCCCGGTCCCTTACTTACTGCAATTGCATCAAGGTCAGTGGTTTTAATACCTGCTTTTTTCAATATTTTTTCAATAAGCACGGTGAGCTGTGCTGCATGAGACCTTTCTTCAGTGCTTTCCTGTATGTCGACAAGCTCACCTTTCCGGCAAAGAGCTACCGTGCAAATACTTGTGGCTGTATCAATGCATAATATCATTGCCAGTATTATTCATCAATTTTAAACAATTCTTCTCTTGGCAGGATCTCAATAAGAGTACTGTCTGATAACTTTTTACTTATTGCACTGTATGGTGCACTTATTACCTCTGCATTTTCTTGTACTCCGGAAATGATTTCTATGAAGTTATTGTCCTGTATACCGGTTTTTACCTCGCGGGCAAGGGCATAGGTGCCGTCAGATTCGAAAACAATGGTCTTTTCCTCTTCATCCGCAAGGGTTAGTGCTGCATTACTTGAATCTGTTCGTATGGTGACTGACTGTATTGGGACGGTGATAATATCCTGCCTTGTTTCTGTCTGTATTTCTACCGTAGTAGACATTCCCGGCCTGAAAGGATTGTTATCCCCGTTGTTTTCAAGGCTGCTGTAACTTGAGGGCAATACAAGTATTTTTACATCAAATGTAGTAACCTGGTCAGATGTGGCACCCGTTGTTTTTGCTGAATTGGCAATCTCTGTTACTATGCCTTTGAATTTATGATCAAGATATGCATCAACTTCTATAATCGCGGTATCGTTAAGACTGACTTTAATAATATCATTCTCATTGACTTCAACCCTGGCTTCCATCCGTGTAAGATCGGCAATTCTCAGCACTTCTGTGCCCGACATCATTTCGGTACCCACAACTCTTTCTCCCTGCTCTACAAGCAATGATGATACCGTACCTGACATGGGAGCGTAAACGGTTGTTTTTGTAAGGTTTTCGTTTGCTTCATTAAGAGAGGCTTCTGAACTTTTCACAGAAAAGCGTGCTGCTTCTACTTCGGCTTCTGCTACTTTATAGGATGCTTCTGACTGCTCGAATTCGGATTCAGAGATAGTGTTTTCTTCAAATAGTTTCTTGCTTCTCTTGTAGGCCAGTTCCGCCTGGATATACTGTGCTTTGGCCTGGGACAATCTTGCCCTGGCAGATTCAAGGGCTGCCTGTGCCCTGTCCCTCATCGAAATATAAGTATCGGGCTTGATATTAAAGAGAAGGTCGCCTGCGTTAACGTAGTCGCCTTCAGCCACATTCAGAAGGACTATCTCACCTGATACGTCAGGGCTAAGCTTTACCTCTTTCTCAGGTTGTATTTTTCCGTTGGCAGTGATCATTTCCACTATTGTCCGTTTTTCAGCTTTTTCAACTGCTACTTTTATCATCAGTTCTTTGCCGAACCAGCCCTGCTTTTTTCCAATGACAGCCAGTACCAGCAGGCCAGCAACTATTATAACCAGGATTTTCAGAAGTTTATTTGATTTCATATTTTGAAAGCTTAGATTATGCGGATTATATATATTGATTATTATTTTAATTCCAGGGGCAATCCCTTGTAGAAGTCCAGGACCTTGGTCTTGAAAATATATTCATATTTTGCCTGCGCCAGTTCTGACTCGGCATTCAGCAGTTGTGCCTTGGCCGTATTATATTCAACCGGGGTAACCATACCGACATTGAATTTTTGCTCCGTATACCTGAATGATTCCTGCATTGATTCAACAGCTTTCAGGCTGGCATTATAGGATTTGAGGCTGGCCTGTGCATCAGCATAAGCCTGCTGAATATCCTTATACAACTGCTTCTTGGTATTTTCAAGGATATACCGGTTGTTCTGAATGTTTACCCTCGTGTTACGGATATTTGTATTTACCTGCCAGCCATTGAATACCGGAATACTTAGTGTGAGGCCAATGCCATAACTAACGTTGTCATTAAGCTGGTCAGAGAAAGGATATTCACCGTACTCAATGCCGGTTACCGGGTCAATGTTCAATATTTTCTGCCTGATTGAGGAGTAGCCCGTGCTGAAAGTAGTATTCATTGTTAGTCTTGGTATCCTTCCTCCCTTTGCTATTTTAAGATCATATTCCGCACTTTTGAGCCTTAGCTCGGCACTTTTTACATCCGGCCTGTTGCTTCTGGCAGTATTGAAAATATGGTTTACACTGCCAATGATTATGTCCTGGTCAGTGATGCTCAGGTCCGGTTCAACAATTTCAAAATTCCCTATTGAATCAAGCTCCAGCAGTTGCACGATATTAAGGTAGGACAGGTCAAGCTGGTTTTTATTATTAATAAGTTGTACCTCTTCCCGTGCGGCCTGGGCCTGTATCTCTAGAAGATTACCGCGAGGCAGACTTCCTGCTTCCACCATTTTTTCCGTGCGGTCAATCTGTTCACGGGTGGTCTGAAGCTGATTATTTGTTACTGCTACCAGTTCTTGGTTCAGTAAAATTTGTAAATATGCCAGGGCAACATTAAGTGATATATCATCCTTGATATTCTCCAGGTCCATCAGACTGGCCTTAAGATCATGCTGATTGCGTTTTATGGTATTCAGATTCTGTAATCCGCTGAACAGGGTAAGGCCTGCACTGGCATAAAAGGAGTTGGAACGTACTTTTTCCTCATCTGTAAACTGGTATGTTGTTTCGTCCAAAGCCCTGCCGAACGACCAGTTATTTGTTGCCGTTCCATTCAGTGAGGGTAATAGATCCAGTTTTGATTGCTCCAGGTTATTTTCCTGCAAACGGGCCTGCAATTCCTGTTGCTTGATGGTAATGTTATTGTCGATGGCATGACTGATACATTGTTCCAGCGTCCAGGGATTATCCTGTGCTGCGGAATAAACCACGGAAGCGAATACAAAGATTACTGTTATTATATATTTTCTCATTCCGCTGTATTAAAGAGTTTGAGTTTAGCGCCACTAATATAGTTAATATCATTCATTAAGGGATAATTATTAACATAGTAATTCATTAGAGAAGTGGCTATTTAATAATGCATATTTAAATATTGATATTACTATTATGTATATTTGTAAGCAATACAAAAAAATTCAAAATATGAGCACTGAAAAATTAAATCTGGAACCTGGCGTACTCTATGGTGACGATGTAAAAAAGTTATTTGATTACGCCAATGAAAATAATTTAGCACTTCCCGCGGTTAATGTGGTTGGAACAAATTCTGTAAATGCCGTACTTGAGACAGCACGTGATGTTAATTCTCCGGTTATTATACAGTTCTCGAACGGAGGAGCTCACTTCTTTGCAGGTAAGGGGCTAACCAAGGAAGACCAGATGGGCGCAATTGCAGGTGCTATCTCCGGAGCATTGCATGTTCATAATGTTGCTGAATATTACGGAGTACCCGTTATTCTTCATACTGATCATGCAGCACGTAAACTCCTTCCGTGGATAGATGCACTTATTGAAGCAGGAGAGGAATTCTACGAGATGAATGAAAAGCCCCTGTTCAGCTCGCATATGCTTGACCTTTCGGAAGAACCTATTGAAAAGAATATTGAAACCTGCAAGGAATATCTCAGACGCATGGATAAAATAGGAATGACCCTGGAGATCGAACTGGGTGTTACCGGGGGAGAAGAAGACGGCGTTGATAATGCAGACATCGATAGTTCCAAGCTTTATACCCAGCCCGTAGAAGTGGCCTATGCTTATAAAGAATTATCAGCCATCAGCGATAAATTTACCATTGCAGCAGCTTTTGGTAATGTGCATGGAGTATATAAGCCTGGTAATGTTGAGCTTAAGCCAATTATTCTTAAGAACAGCCAGGATCATATTCAAAAAGAATTCAATACTGGTCCTAATCCCGTAAATTTTGTATTTCATGGTGGATCAGGATCAGAGAAACATCAAATCAGGGAAGCAATTGAATATGGAGCGGTGAAGATGAATATTGATACAGATATGCAGTGGGCTTTCTGGAACGGAGTGAGAGAGTATGCTGATGAAAAGAAAGATTACCTGCAGGCCCAGATAGGGAACCCTGAGGGCGAAGACAAGCCAAATAAAAAGTTCTATGATCCGAGAGTATGGCTCAGAAAAGGCGAAGAATCCTTTGTGGAAAGGCTCAAAGAAGCTTTTATCGACCTTAATGCAAATGACGTACTATAAGGTTTTTAAATATATAAGATATAGACAGCCAGGATTTTGCGTCCTGGCTGTTTTTTTTGTGTTAATAAGTATTGTGACTGGAGATGCCCTGATAGTGTTAAAATCATAATTTTATATCATATTAAAAAGAAGCACCTTCATTGAGACGACATCGTGTAAAAGAAGAAAAGCTTAAAAGAGGCAACAGGTTAACCCTGATGCTGAATGACCGTGAGATGAGGGCCATTGATATCTACTGTCAGCGCTACAGGATAAAGAATAAATCAGGATTTCTCAGGGAGACTGTTATGAATGCCATCCTGAAGAAATTTGATGAAGACCTGCCCAGCCTGTTTGAAGTGAATGAGCCTGACCTGTTCAAATATTCTAATGAGGCGGAAAAGGAAGAATAACAAAAGACTCAGATGTGCTTACCCAGTTTCCGCTTTCATCATAACCATAAAGTATGATGTTGTATTTGCCGGGATTGTCACCCGTGGTATAGCTTATTACTCCACTGTCTCCGGGAAGTATTGAATCCCATAGTAAAATATTGTCAAGAACAGGCTGGTTTGTTTCTCGCTTAGATTTTACTTTGATCCTGTCTGTTCCCGCTTTAGCAGGGAAATCGATGGAGCCCAGTATTGATGTCGCAGGAAGGTCAAGTCCCCCGAAGTCACCGTTGACTGATTCTATGTTTAATATCCCTGAAAAAAAGTCATTGCCATGAATATAAAACTGGTTAATAAGTTCAATGGATTTTATTCTGCCCGGTGGAAGCTTAAGTATTTCTGATAGATCATACACAGGGATGCCGTCAAATAATATCAATGAAGGATAGGGAGCCGGATACAGGTAATCACCTGTAATTACCGGTATGCTTTTATCCCCTTTATTCCTTATGCTTACATGAGGAACAACCTCGTAAAATACTTCCCGGAGGTTGGATAGCCTGATATATTTATCAACTACAACTCTTAAATCAGGTTTGCCGTAAAATGAAGCAAGTGAATGGTTTATTCCGCGACTGGCATTGTTGTTGTTCCTTGTGCTTCCGGACTGCCCGTAGATGTTCTTAAGCTGCATTAGCTCTGCCTGCTCCTGCAGGTATACTAATTCGTCCTCCGTAAATTTTAAAGGCGGTGCAGGCGGTATGTAACTTACGCTTTCATAAATCTCGTCAATTTTTATTTCCCATCCGGGTTCCGGTTCACGGATAAAGTTTATTATATAATCTGCAGATCCGGTTATCCCGGGGAAGGTAAACAGGAAATAGCCCTTCTTGTCAGTAATACTGGTATGGAAAGTATTATCATTAAGAATGGTAAGGCCAAGGTATATTTCACCTATCCCTGTGCTGTCATTGTTATTTATCAGCCTTCCGCTGAGCATTCCGTTTTGGGTTTCGGGTAAATATCCTATTTGTATGCCACCTGTTGATGCAAAAGGAAGACCGGGTCCGGGTATGTTATCCTCCCTGAAAAATTCTTTTACTACCTTGTCCGGATAGGTGTTGTTCATCAGCCAGGCTCTGAATGAATCTTCAGAACCAGGTAATCTGTATCCGGCATACCATCCCGGCAAACCGGGGATATAGTTACCGGCAGTGTAGCCCGGGTTATCCTTTATAACCAGCACATTAATGTTGGATTGCTTACCCGGGGACGATGTGTTAATTTGATAATCGGCTATATAATTTCTGCGCAATTCTGCATGAGTATCGTGGTTCAATATCCTTGCCCGCTTATCGCCTGGTTTTTGATCAGACCATAAGCGTGCGGAAAGAAGTTCGTTTGTATTGTTTAGAAGCGAAAACTGTACAATACCGTTTGGTAAAGACGACTGTGGAACGGCAAATTCTATATTGCCGGTTACAGTATGGGATTCGCTGTACCAGTACCAGCTGTATGTTTGGTGTACAAGGAGTTTGTAATTGCCGGTTGCCGGCAGGTTCTTAATATCCAGGTATACAAATGAACGGTCATCCCTTAGTGTCATAATGGGCTCTTCTCTGGCAGTTTCATGTAAGGAAAGCATTGTTTTTGCCGGATCGTATCCACGGATGAAGGGTTTGTAGCCAGACTCGTTACCTTTATTGTATTTTGAAGTACCCCATCCCGTTTTGTCCGTAGATATCCATGCTACTGTATCAGTGCTGCTGCTCAGTATGAATCCTTCTGCACTGAGTGGCCTGCCCTCGGTGTCTGAGGTAAAAATGCTGCATTCTCCACCTTGAGTACCCTGATTGCCAGGGCCAGTGGGAGTAAGCATTATACTAATACTATCATGTTTATACCTGTATTCCTGCTTTCCCAGATCAGAAGGCTGTATAACCCTGAGACTTAACCAGGCAAACTCTGATTCCGGGAAATTACGCATCCAGTTTGTATACGATCTAAGGTGGTAGTTGCCGGAGGGAAGGCCGTCGGGCAGTTTAATACTTGAAGTAAGACGGGATCTTCTTAACTCATAATTATCCCTGTATATTAATTCTCCTTTATTGTTAATTAGTTCCACCCTAAGGTTATTACTCAGGCTTGAAGGTTTATAAGTGTCGATTTCCATTACCGATGCCTTAAAATGAATTTCTTCACCGGCAAGATAAACCCCGGATGTGGTCTGCAGCCATACTGTTTCCCTGAATAATGGTATTTGTGAATACGAGTGAATTGACACCAGCACTAAAAAGACCGGGAGTAATTTTTTTAGAAATTTCCCTTTAGTATTATTCATTTTATTTATAGAAACCATTCCCATTTATAATTTTATTTACTCCCAGAAAGAAGGTTTTTCTGATGTCCCGCCCCTTGACAGGCAATCAAAACACTCAATCCTGGATGTATAATAGGCAGAAGGAAATCCTTCCATGAAAAACAGGTAATCACCGGGAGATAATCTGCTCCATGGCATTGATTCTGTGCCTACCTCCACCATTTCACAATTTAATGTTAAGATCTCGAATTCTGACGGCCGGGAAAAGAAAGCCCTGGATTCTGATACTCCGGCTACTTCAAATATGCCGGTAACATTAACCAGGGGATCGGAGCTACATCTGATATTTCCTTCGAGCCTGAAGGGTTGAGATTCATACAATCCACCTGTCTGGTTGGTTAGTTTGTCCAGGTCGCTCCAGAATTCATAGACCTGCCTGCTTATTCTCAGCTGCTTAACATGAAGGCTGTATCTTAATGAGAGTTCATCGCCATACTGATCTGCAAAATTGAGGGGAGCTTTAACTATTGCATTCTCCGTCAGGCCCCCGGTGCCTGAAATAAAGATATTATTGATATCATAACTCTTCCAGCAATTAATAATATCCCTGCTGTCAAAATACACAGGAGATGATCCATCATAAATATGACTTGCAATAAATGGCACCTTATACTTAAAAGTAGCATCCAGCATCCACCTGTAATATGAAGGTGGCGGATCATCATTATGAGTACTTACATAAAACTGTAATCCCTTTACCGGGTCACCGGTTTCACTTCTTTTCTCTGTTCCCGGAGCAGCAGTAATACTGTCGATTGGCGGAGAGCTGAGCAGTTCTTCAAAACCCGATTCATAAGTGTTCCCTCCGTGATAAAGAATTAATTTATATGATTTACCTGCTTCACCTGAAAAGTTTATATCAACAGGTAAATATTCCCCGCTTAATGACTCGTAAAAGGGATATTCTGAGCCGTCGCTGGAAAGTATATATACATCTGCACCCGACACCGGGTAATCTGCAGCAGCCTGGTCGCTTCCAATAGGTGCGGTCCTGGAAATTTTTACCAGGGGAGGCATCCGGTTATCATCGGTAATCCTTGCCTCAATAAATAATACATCATCATAGCTGGTAGTTTCCGGCATGAAGGGTTCAATACAGGAAACTGTGATCAGCGAGGTAAAGATAAACAGGCTACTCAACCGCATAATTCCCCAGTTTAATATTGTAACTGATTGTGAACACTGGTACTCCATATATTGATTGCTTATATCCTTTAATATTGCCATTATCATTTTTAAAATAAACCGAATATACGTTTCTCCTTCCGGTGAGGTTATAGACCGAGAACATCCATGACCCGTGTGCGAACTTTTTCTTCAGCAGGTTGCCTTCAATATTCAGCGACAGGTCTATCCTGAAATAATCGGGTATCCTGTATTCATTTCTTTGAGAGTAGTTTACAACTTCTATGTCATCAACATAGAAAACACCTGTGGGATATGTTATGGGCCTGCCTGTACTGTAGACCATGTTTGATGAAAGGTTGACGCGGCGGGAAATCTTAAGATTACCCACAAGGTTAAATGCATGTGGTTTGTCGTAATTAGCCGGGTATGTTCTTCCCTTATTGATTTTTTCCCACGATTCATTACCATCTACGGTTATCAATGACCGGGAATAGGTATAACTAATCCAGCCTGTGAATCGTCCTGCATTTCTTTTGATCATGAATTCGGCCCCGTATGAATCCTGCCTGCCCTGAAGTACGAGCGTTTCAAAATGAGGACTGGCGGTAAGGTCTGCCCCGTCTTTATATTCAACTATGTCTCTGCCGTTTTTATAATAGACTTCCGCTGATGTTTCAAGGGCGGCACTGTTAACATTCTTATACACCCCCAGGCTTAGCTGATCTGAGACGGGTGGTCTTATGTGACTGTCTGCAAGTTTCCACCTGTCTGTTGGTGCCACAGAGACAGTGTTGGTCAGCATAAACAAATACTGTCTCATCCTGTTGTAGCTGAATTTAAGTGACAGATCCGGCTTTACCTTGTAATTAAAAGAAAACCGGTACTCGGGACCTGAATAATGCTTTATTGACCTGGCGCTGTTATATGTTGTTGTATCACTCACATTCTCCGGTTCCAGTGGCATGTTCTCGCGGTAAGAGTAGACGGTTCCGGGTCCGAGGTAGTTAAAGAGGCTGTATCTTATCCCTCCATAGAGGGTAAGCCTGTCATTTACCGAGAACTCATCAAAGGCATATATAGCGTATTCAACTGCATTTTCCTGCCCGAAGTCGTTTACAGCGAATAAGGACTCACTGTCGTATGGCTTATAGACCCCCTGGTCAAGGTTATGAAGTATTGCATCCACACCTCCCCCGGTTCTGTGCTTAAGGGCCGGGAAGCCTGAGATATTTACTTTCAGTTGCTGCGACCGTATTCCGAACTGATGACTGTATGCCTGGAAGGCTTGCTCGGTGTTGTCGTGGTAATTTATATATTCACTGAAGACAGCAGAGGCTTTCATTGACCAGCGATTGCTGAGCTTCCTGTTATAAATAATGGATGCCCCCAGGTTTTCATATTCAAAACTGTTGGTACGTGCAAGGGTAAACCTGTCTTTACTGTAATATGTAAAGAGCTGCAATGAAGACCTGTCGCCGCTAAGCATATGCACACCGGCCATTAAATCCTGGAATGAGGCATCGCTGTTACTTATATCCGGGTTGTCAATACGTTTAAGTATCCAGTCAGAATATGTTGAACGTGCGGCAATTATTGCTGAGCTCCTATCCTTAACAAGAGGGGTTTCCATCATTATGCTTCCCGTTATGGGACTCAATGCTGCTCTTGCGCCAAACTGCTTCTTGTTTCCTTTCCTGGTTGATATCTCAAACACAGAAGCAAGCCTTCCTCCGTATTCAACAGGGAAATTGCTTTTGTACAGGTTGAAGTCGCTTATCATGTCCGGGTTAAAAGCAGAAAAGAAGCCGAAGAGATGACCTGTGTTCAGTACCGGAATTTCATTCAGGAGGAAGAGGTTGTTGTCGGATGATGAACCCCTCACATTAAAGCCTGAAGAGCCTTCTCCTACTGTTTGTACACCCGGCATCATATTGGCGACTTTGAGGATGTCTCTTTCACCCATAACAGCAGGGATATTTTTAAGCTCCTTCATTTTTATTCTCTGGAAACCCATTTGCATACCCTGTACGTTATCACGTTTGCCCGTACGTACCACTACTTCCTGGATATCTATCAGGCTTTCACTCAATTCTATATTGAGCTGGCCGGAGCTCCTCATCTCAACAAGAAATGATTTTTCATTCATGCCCAGGCATGACACATCAAGATTGAAGCTGGTACCTGTTTCAACACTCATGCTATATTCTCCGTCATGGTCAGTGATTACACCTTTATTCGTTCCTTCGATAACAAGAGTTGCACCAATTACAGGCTCACCGGTACTTTCAGATATCACTCTTCCTGACAGCACACTGACACCTGCATGATTACTTCCGTTTGTTTCTCCCACTACTGCTTTAGTGACAACATTGCTATAGGAGAATGAACCAAAATACTCTTCTGCTATTTTACCGGCATTTGAATCATTCGGCTCTGCAGGAGAATCTGTTATTGCAGGGCTGTCCTTTTGAATTGTTTCAGTTCCGGTAAGGAAGACCTGGTTTTGTGAGCGTATGATAAACCCGATCCCGGCCGGTTCAAGTACTTCTTTTAATATATTGTCAATATTGAACGAGTCAGGCAGGGTTTTTACACTGATATCTTTAACCCATTCAGTTTTATAATACAGGTAGATATTATGTTTTTCTCTTAACTGAGTGGCAAATGTTTCAAAGTCAAGACCACCGGTCTGGCCTGATAAAGACCGGCTTATCAGGATTAAACAGATGAGTGAGAGGTACAGTTTTCTCATTGGGTGTTCTTTAACAGGGTATTACAGTAATTAATAAGCCTTGTTAGATTTTCAGGTCTTTTATTTATGAATACAAAGTTCTCCTGTCGTATGAACCTTTTAAGTTCATCTTTAAGATCGGGGAAAAGTCTGAAAAGGGTTCTTCTGTTGTTAAATTTATGCAGCTCATTATTGAAAAGAATGAAAGGCGTATCATTGGTTTTATAATTGAAATCCACTGCTCCGTTATCAATCTTAAGTTCCTTTTTTTTAAGTACAAGATATGATAATGTATCTTCAACAACAGATTCGGCAAACCAACGTGATGTACTGTCTTTACCGGCAGGAAAGGGGATGAAGTTATGCCCGGCCATTCCAAAGCGTTCTGTTTTCTGAAGGTCAAGGCAGACGAGAAAATCAGAGTTCCCTGAACCGGACGTATTAAGCACAAGCTTATTTTCAAGAATGTCATATTTCAGCAGAAGGTTGTCAAAGATAAGACTGTCAATTATTACATATCCCGGTTTATATTCTTCATCGAAAAAATACGGATGTCCTGCCACTGAACCCTGCCTGGCGCCACGGTACAGTGTGCCACTTACCAGCCGGGAGTCAGGACCGTTAACATTATCAACAATATTACGTACCTGGGATGAGGAGATTGTTTTTCCTGTCTCCTGGGAGCAGAGCTGATTTGCTCCTGTGGTAAGTATCAATACCGTTAATAAGAAACAGCTAAGTTTCCTTCTCATTATAAATTAATTCGAGGTGAAAAAAACTATCCTTTTCATGGCAAAAAAGGAATCTAAAGTAAGTAATAATATTGTTAATATTTTTCAGTTTTAGATTTTTTAACGTTTACCGGCCTTATTGATGGACGGGTGTGAGATGGAAATGATTTTTTTTGCAGGTATAACAATACTGTAAAATGGCTGTTTTTTTAAAAAGTTTATTATTTTTGCATCACCTGATAAGGTAATGATTGACCCGTAGTGTAATTGGCAACACGTCTGATTTTGGTTCAGAAGAGTCCAGGTTCGAGCCCTGGCGGGTCAACAAAGAAGCCCCGGCAATTCCGGGGTTTTTTTTGAGGGATACCAGAATTCTGATTCTCGGTATACGTTCAAATAATTAATCTTTACCCCGTGCCTCTTTATTATTCAGCCACTCCCTGGTTTTTTTCGGCAGTTTGGAAGCAACAATTTCATAGGAATGATCAATCCATTGTTTGATTAGGTCAGGGCTTAAACTGCCCCGGAGGTTTATCCCGTTCCAGTGTTTTTTGTTGAAATGATATGCAGGCGTAACATCCGGGTATCTTTCACGCAGTTCTATGGCCAGTACAGGATCACATTTTAAACTTAATCCCCTTTTTTCTTCCGAAAGATCAAGAAGTGCAAACATTTTACCGGCCACTTTGAAAACAAGGGCTGTATCATTAAATGGGAATCCTTCAGTAACTCCCTTCTTTGACAGGCAGTATTCACGAACTTCTTCTACATTCATTGACGGGTTTATGGTTTAATATTATGAAATGCAAATTAGGTAATTGTCTTAAATAAAGCAATTGGATATAAAGTGATATGATGGAGTTACTCCATCATCGAAGTTAATATATAGATGGTCTTATTGTTGAAATGATGGATTATTGGTGCTATAATGAGCAGGCAGGTTCATTGATAGACTGGGCAGGAACTGTATTGAATTATTTCTTAACTTACATGTCAATCTAACCAATACCCGCAAAACATGAAAAAAGAATTATCCCTGATGTTTCTAGTAATTGTTTTAGTTGGTGCGTGCAAACCGAAGAATCTTGCTATAACAGGCCAGAAAACATTCTTTGTAAGCTGGGAAGCCGGAAGCCTGGAATTTGAAATTGAATCGAATACTGACTGGCTTATAACCAGCACGGCAGACTGGTTAAGTTATAGCCCGGAATCCGGGAATGGCAATGCCATAATTTCAGTTGAATATTCTGAAAATGCGGATTATACTTCAAGAAATAGTGCCCTGAGTGTAAACGGGACTGGTGTTGATGGCACTGAATTTTTTTCTGTAACACAACAGGCACATCCGAGTTTTACAGCTGATATATCATGGACTGAAAAAGCAGAAATGCCGGCTGAAATTTGTTTTCTGCCACCTTCTGCCAGTGTTGTTAATAATGAAATACTTATTATCGGGGGAGCTAATCCAGATGAACCTTTGAATACTGTCTATGCCTATGATCCTCAGGCAAATTCCTGGTCCACACGAGCGAGTATGATTGATGCCAGATGGGGTCATGCTGCGAATGTTGTGAACGGTAAAATATATGTCATGGGTGGCTGCCTGACATCCACGGGAGATGCGACATCAAAAACAGAGGTATACGATCCTGCCCTGGATGAATGGCAGTCTTTAAGCAATATGCCGACACCCAGGATTGGAGCCGGTTCCTGTGTAGTCGACGGTAAAATCTATATTATGGGGGGAAGGAGTGCTGATCCGGGAGGAGATTATAACAACAGCATGGAGGTTTATGACCCCTTAACAAACAGGTGGGCTTCGCTTAGCCCTGTACCTGTGGCCATGGGCTATCATTCCTCATCGGTTGTGAACAATACCATTTATGCTATCAGCGGGACAGATGTTGAAAATAATGGCCAGGTAGAAACTCATGTCTATAAATACAATATTGAAACAGACATATGGTCCGGGTCAGTACCCTTGAAACAGGGACGATGGTCTTTGAGTACATGTACAGTTGATAGCCTTATTATATGTATGGGAGGATATACAAGCACTACAGAACTGGCAAACCTTGTCGAGGTGATTACTAATAATGGAGAGATGGTTATTGGCGGAACTAATATGTTGTATAAACGCGCAGCTTTTTCTTCCTGTTATTATAATGGCAAGATTTATGTTTTCGGAGGAACAGCCTCCTCGCCACCTATTTACGGCGCACGTAACAATGTTGAGGAGGGTGTTGTAGTGATAACCGAAGAGTAATAGAAGAAGTAGCTCTCTTCGACGGCTTGCTATATTCATGAGCTTATGTGCAAAAGTCAACCATCAGCACCCGATTAACTGTATATTTGTTTTTGCTCAGGGACCTTTGGATACCAGAATTCTGATTCCCGGTATACGTTCAAATAATTAATCTTTTTCCCGCTCCGGGGGACTGTGTCAATAACGTCACATATAAATTTATTATTGTATATTTATTGAAAGGAAAATAAAGAGTAATTCAGAATCAATTATTATGGATGAAGTGAAAAATATCGATACAGAGGCTAAAAATTCAATTGAGTTTAACAGTGACAGCCAGGGAGGCAATCAGGTCAAAAGACAGCAATCTGCTTACCCAGTCAATGCGTTTTCTTAAGGCACATTACAGGTTCTTCGGGATAATGATAATAGTAATGCTGGTATTGTATCCTGTCATTATTTTGCTGATTGTCCTGGGTGGTGTTATTGGAGGGTATTAGGGCTATTTCATTTTCCCGGAATATGCTTATCTTTCCTTCATAGGGTAAAGGCCCTGCTTAAGGGTCTTTATATATTAGGGATATATTAGAAACTTAAAATTTGGATAATATGAAAATTAGGACAGTAACTATAATTATGCTCGCGATACTTTTAAGCGCGCCATTATCAGCGCAGCGTAAAAACAAAAGAAGGGTAGTGCTGCATGGCACCATTGTTAATAAGGACACTGTGCCTGTTAGCGATGTCATGATCTTTATTGACGGCAAGAAAACAAACAGGACATCTGATTCAAACGGAGAATACAAGGTCAGGTTCAAGCCGGATATAGAAAAGATATCCTTCCTGAGTCCTGAGTACGGGGCTTTTGAGGTTGATTATGTAGGCCAGGAGAAGCTTGACGTAACAGTAAATCTTGAAAGAAACGAGCTAACTGTTACTCCTACTGTTAACGGGGAAGTTGTGGAAGCAGGATACGGCAAGATCAGAGAAGAGGATCTTGTTAGCAGTATTTCTTCTATCAAAGAGGACCGGTTCAAGAACAGGTCGTACAGTAATGTATATGAGATGATAGTTGGTGAAGTCTCTGGTGTAACTGTTGAAGGAACCAATATCAGGATAAGGGGAATAACCTCTCTAAACGGGTCCAATGATCCCCTGCTTATTGTAGATGGATCACCCGTCTATTCGTTGTCGAATCTTTCGCCGTCTGATGTTGAATCGATCAATGTACTAAAAGGTTCTGCCACGGCCATATATGGTAACAGGGGGGCTGCAGGTGTTGTGGTTATTAAAACCAAAAGGGGTAAGAAATAATAGTTTAATCAAATAAAAAAAAAGCGGAAGTTCAACAACTTCCGCTTTTTTTATTATAACTCGTATCAGTGAACTGATATTTTCTTAATCTTTATTCTACTGATGTACGTTCTGAACCATATTCGGATTGGCATCAAGCTCTCGCTGTGGAATGAGGAATACCCAGTTGGGATTAACGCTTGGCCTGTCCTGCTGCATACCGTCAATGTAGAGGTTGGGATCAGCTCCTGATCCTGTAAGGTCAAGTTCTTCGTCATTCCTTAACATATCGAACCACCTGTGTCCTTCCAGGAATAATTCAATCCTTCTCTGCAGGAGAATCTCATCAACTAGTGCCTGTCCGGTATTGGTTGACTTAACATAAGCGGCATCTCTTGCTGAAACAAGTTCGAACAGCACATCCTGTGCCGGTCCGTCCTGGTTGTCGCGTGCCAGCGCTTCTGCCTCGATAAGGTACATTTCAGCAGCCCTCATAATAAGTACATCTCTTGGGTCAATAGTAGGCCCGTTATCCTGGTACAACTTATTGTGCATATAGGGCACCATATTGTGCCTGCTGGAATTATTAACGATTTCCCTGTACAGGTCAACTGAATCGTTAAAAGCTTCCTCACTTGCATACCTGCCTGCATTATCTCCTGCGTCCCACTCATAGAAAGTATTGGGAGCATTTGCAAGTATCTGATCTTTCCTGTAGTCTGTATCAGCTATCTGGTCATAAAGCAGGTGGTTCATAAATTTAGGATTACTCCTTACCTGTGAACCATTAAAGTTGTTTGAACAATAATAGAAATATGACCAGTAATATGAAGTCTGGTCCTGGATCATATGTGATCCCCAGATCCACTCGGGATTATTCCAGTCGCCGAATCCAGCTTTATACTGCTCTTCGCTCATAAGGTTATAACCCTGGCGGGCTGCATTAGCATATGATGCTGCCTGTCCCCAGTCGCCCATTGTCAGGTAAACCCTGGCTGCAACACCGTTTGCCACATCCTCATTAAGATGTGAGATGTCTTCCCTGGCTGAGGCATCTGCAAAATGTGTAAAAGCTTCATCAAGGTCATCAGTAATTTGGTCATAGACCTGCTGAACGGTAGCACGTTCTTTACCTTCATAAGGAGGTTCTGTTGCAGTCATAATAGGCACACCAAGATCTGTTGACGGGTCACCTATCATATAGGCCTTCCCCCAGAATTTCACAAGGTTAAAATGTGCAAATGCCCTGTAAGTATAAGCCTGTCCAAGTATATTGTGCAGGTCATCAGACTCCTGCAGTTCGTCAGCGGCATTGATAATGTTATTAACTGATCCTATAATATTATAAAAATGGTACCACATCCAGCTAAGGTCTGTCCTTGTGGCGCTGGTGTGCATATTCCACTGGATACGTGATCTGTGCCAGCCGTTACCAACAGTTGAGTGCAGGGCATCACTGGCTCCGTATTCTGCAGTAGGTATAATAAACTGCTGTCCGGCATAATATCTGATCCTGCCATTCTGGGCATACATAGAACGATGAACACCGTTCATCGCCAGCATCATGTTCTCGGTTGAGTTAAGCGCTATCTCTGTTGAGACAGCATCTGTAGGAATCGTTTGCAGAAAATCTTCTTCACATGAGCTGAAGCCCAGCACCAGTGCAAAGATTAAAACGAACCGTAAAATTTTATATTTTGCTTTCATTGCTATATTCTGTTTAATATTTAAAAATTAAAACTGCACATTAAGTCCTACAATAATAGACTTGCTCGGCATGTAAGCGAATGCGCTCTGTGTTCCGGCAAAGTTATAAGCAGGGTTCATTCCTTCTCTTGCAGTAAACATATAAAGGTTTTCTCCGGTTACAAAAACATCAAGCTGGCCTATTCCGACATTATTCAGAAGATAATCGGGTAAAGTATAGCTTACAGTTACATTCCTGATGTTCAGGTAATCAGATGACGTAAGGAAATAATCCGAAGTAGCGTACAGGTCGGAGTTGGCATATTGTAACCTTGGGAAATCTGTAACGTCTCCGGGGTTTCTCCATGAGTTCATAACATCCGGGTGGAAAGACTCACCGGCCGTTGCTTCAAGCATTCCCTGGTAGTTATAATCTATCATTTCGCCTCCCAGTGAATAGGTAAGCAGGGCGCTTACTGAGAATCCTTTGTAAGTAATTGTATTACCTATAGACCCCTGTACATCTGGGAATGCAGATGCTCCTACATAGCCATAGCCAGCAGTGTTACGGTCTTTTGTAAGTACCGGGTCACCGTTTGAGTCATAAGAAAGCTGTGAACCGATTACATTACCTTCTTCATCTTCAACATCTTCCCATACATGGAACCTTGTAGCACCGTCAGCAGGGTCAACATCGTAAAATTTTCTCAACCAGAAGTCATAGATTGACTGTCCAACGGCCCATCTCTTACTTCCGTTTACGAAAGGCTCAGGGATGTAAGTGATCTCGTTCTTAATCGTAGAAGCCATAAGGCTTAAGTTCCACCTGAAGTCGTTGGCCCTGATTACGTCACCATTAAGGTTAACCTCAACTCCCCTGTTAAAGAGGGCAGCGATGTTCCTTGGCTGGTCTAAAAGACCCATTGATGAAGGCAGTGGCATTTCATACAGCAGGTCGTCAGACTTCCTGTTGTACCATTCAACACTACCGTTGATCCTGTTAAATAATGAAAAATCAACAGCAACATCAAAAGTTCTATTTACCTCCCATGTAAGTGCAGTATTACCTACGGTGCTCCAGCGGATACCTGGATGTGTAGCGTTCGGGTAAGTTGAATAAAGAGCCTGGTAACCATAGGAACCAATATTGTCATTACCAACTTCACCGTATGATGCCCTTAATTTCAGGTTATCTACCCATGTAAGGTTGCTCATGAAGTTTTCTTCACTTATTCTCCAGCTACCACCTATAGAAAAGAAGTCACCCCATCTTACGCTCTCGTGGAAAGCAGAGGAACCATCCCTACGGTAAGAACCTTCAATGTAATAAATGTTATTGTAGTTATATTTCAGCCTGGCAAAATACCCTTCGGTAGTTTTGTCAGAGGTATAACTTGTATTTGTTGAAGTATTTACAAAGTTGTTTAACTCATAAATTCCATTTACAATGAACTGGTTTTTAAAACCTCTCTGGTAAGTATAAGTTCTTGAATAAGCTTCGTGACCGAGTAAAGCTGAGAAATTATGAACCTCGTTAAAGGTTTTTTCATAATTGATCAACTGGTTGAAGTTAACAGAAGTCCTGGTATAACGTGACTCATCCATCCTTCCGGTTGGGGCACCGTCACCAATCTTTGCATTTTCAAAACCTTTATACTGGTAGTTCTGTACATCAATACTACCATTGATTGTTGCAGTAAGCCCATCCATGATAGTGAATGTTGCAAAAACCCTGTTACCAAGGTTATTTCTCTTGTACCTGTCACTGTTCCAGTTCAGCTCGGCAATTGCATTTCTTCCCTGGTTAATTGGTCTTGAATGAAGGCCACCATCATCATACTGTTTTTCACCTGCTCCGTCAAGGATATAATCTCCTGTGGCCTGGTCTACGAGGAAAACAGGGTAAATAGGAGCAGTCATCCTTGCATTCCTGAACGGGTTGGCATATGTTGCAGAGTTTGATGTACCAATGTCACTGTTAATTACAGAAGCATACATATTTGCTCCAATCTGTAACCAGTCTTTAACATTATAATCAACGTTCAGACGTGTGTTTATACGTTCATAGTCTGACTTGATTGTATATCCTCTCTCATCAAGGTAACCCAGTGAGTAGAAATAGCTGGCTTTCTGGCTACCGCCTGACAGGTTCAGGTCGTAGTTCTGCCTGTAACCTGTTTGTTGTGCAGGTTCATACCAGTTCAGATCAGGAAATCCGACTTCCGCACTCGGGTTAATTTTACCATCAGCACCAATAATTTCATCATTTGGTGTACCTACAAAAGGATTGTACCTCAGCTGAGAATAAATATTATCATAGGCATATGCTCTTGCATCTGCTATGTTTGCATCCGCACCTGATGAAAACCTTGACTGTGCAAAGGCTTCAGCCTGTAGCTCATAGTAATCATAGGCATTAACTGATTCATAAAATGGCAGTGACTTGTCAATCAGACCACCCTGTGCTTTAAAATTCACGTTCATACTCTCAGTGCCTTTATTCCCTTTTTTGGTAGTAATAATAATTACACCATTGGCAGCACGTGAACCATAAAGAGCAGTTGATGAAGCATCTTTGAGTACTGTCATCGACTCAATATCGCTTGGGTTTATACTTGACAGGTTACCGGCATACTGGGCTCCATCAAGGATGATGAGCGGAGCGGCCGATGTATTTAATGTACCTACACCACGTATGCGTATACTTGGTGAGCTACCCGGCTGACCTGAGCCAGAAGTAGTCTGTACACCTGTTGTAGCACCTGTGAGTATCTGACCCACTGAAGAAACAGAGCGTCCCTCAATTTTCTTTGAGTCAATAGTGGTAGCGGAACCGGTCAGGGACTCTTTCTTGACCCTTCCGTAAGCTACAACCATTACCTCTTCCAGTCCGAGAACGTCAGGCTGCAGAGCTGCATTGACTACAGAACCTTCAATTGGCATTTCAAGTTTTTTCATTCCAACAAATGAAAAAACAATTGTTGTGGCATCTTCCGGAACCTCCAGTGTGTACCTGCCTTCGATATCTGATGTTGTACCCACAGTGGAGCCTTTAACATATATCGACACCCCGGGTATTGGCTCGTTATCCTCAGCAGAGGTAACCGTACCGGATACCTGTCTGGTTTGAGCATGCAGGGCCAAACTACCCATGAGTAGCAGTACCGACAAAATAATCGTAATTTTTTTCATAGAAATAGATTTAAGTTAATTTAAGTGTGTTTAGGTAAAATATTCATTTTTAAAGTTAATATCATATATAAGGGGGGGTAGGGGTGTTAATTGGGTATTTTACTTTCTTTCCTGGCTATTAATGGTCTACAAGCATATAATTCAACAAAATTTTATGTATAAAATTAAACTGGTAACAATAAGTTTACCAGTCTAACTGTATTTAAAGATTGACAATAATAGATTATTTCTTCGAATTACAAAAATAAACACTCATGTTATTTAGCAATATCTGCTCTGTTAAGTGGCAAATATGATCTAAAATGATCAGAACCATGCAAATAATTCCAGCCACAGGTCGCGGCCCAGTACGTAAAAAATAATAAAAGAAGCTACAAAACCATGTACAAGCCCTAGAGCAAGCAGGTTTTTCCACCTGAACCATGCCAGCAGGAAGAGGATCTCCATGATGAGGGTGAAAATCATCAGGAAAAAAGAAGGGTAATGAATTGCACTGAAAAGCAGAGATGTAATAAGTATTACCTGGGTCTTTGAAAGATTCACTTTTTCAAGCTCCGTCAGGTTGCCGGCGATCAGTATTAACATGATATACTGCTGGAATAGTCCCCAAAAGGGATAAAGAAAGATTACGGGTATGAACCTCCAGTTAAGTATGTTAACATCATTCCTGCCACTGCCGTAAACAAGGCTGGCAATAATGCATACCAGGATAAATGGAAGCAGGAATACAAGGGTGGACCTGAAACCATCCATTGTGAAGCCCCATTTTTTAATCAGTGATTTATCGCTTACATACCTGTAAATAATATAACCTATCCAGAAAAAGCTGATCCCTGTGATATAAAATGCCACCATGTTCAGCCACTCCATCATAATATATTTAAGGGCAGCCGTTACCAGGATCCCGCTAAGTTCGAAACTGACATATCCGGATGAGCGGCTTTCCTTTATGCCATGTCCCCTGAAAACATCAGAATAGTAGGATGATATGTCATTTATTATATTCAAATTGCTGATTAATATTTACCCATACTTTCAATTCCTGCATAATAAAGATCAAAGCCTCCTTTACCTGAAGGCCTGTTGGATGAAAAGATCATCATATCCCTTTCATAATCCACCATGTCATTTAGTATTATAGGTCTGTATTCATCATACGAGGAATTAATACCTGGTCCAAAGTTAACCGGCTCCGACCATGTTCCTTCATCATAAATTGAGTAATAAAGGTCATATCCGCCTTCACCACCCGGCCTGTCAGAAGCAAATACCATGACGTTAAGATAAATATACGGACATTTATCATTATACCCGCTTGATAGTGTACTCTGCATGTCAATTTCCCGGCTACTGTTATCACTTAGTTCTGTAACAATAAATTCAACACTGCGGTTAAGTGAGGCGGAATAAATGTTATAAGTGTCTCCGTCACGGTCAGAACAGAAATATATATTGCTGTAATTCATGTCAAATGAAGGGTAGAGGTCATTATATTCTGAATTGAGAAAGCTTATTTCTTCCCGGCTGCTAAAACCTTCAGGTTCATTTTTGTATGTGAAATTTATCTGATAATTGCCTGTGCTGTCAGTGGCAAACATAAACAGGTAATTATATTCACTGCTGTACCTTGCCTGATCAACAATAAAATACGGACCCAGCTCATTGCCGGAAGTATTAATACTGTCAAGTACGTCTTCATATGTTTGATATTCATCAATGTATGAACTGTAATTGTCATATGTATTGCCAACTGTCAGTATCCCGGTATTCTTATTCCAGTTAATGTTCATTGGTTCATAGACTATGTCAAAGTTGCCTCCTTCAGTGCTGCGATTTGAGGAAAAGCAGAAGGGGATAAGCGTTCCAAGGCTTGGAGCAGTGGAATTGTAATCATCATATTCAGTGTTGAAAGATTCAAGGTTGACGGGTGACTCAGGTAACTCTCCCTTTGGGTATTTATAATCTTCCCAGCAGGAGGTAGTAAGAAAAGCGAGGAGTATCAGGGTGATGATCTTATTCATGGTATTATTTTTTTTCATTAGTTCACCGCAAAATAAGGGCCAAAATATGAGGAATAAAAATTTTTTTGCCAGACATATTGCTCTCCACAAAGCATTTCAGGCTTTGACGGAGACAGGTTACCGGTATAGCTTACTGCTTCAGTGCTGCCTTGCTGAAGATATACTCCGGTATATCCTGGTTGAATTTAATGTCTGTTATTTTAAACTCAGTTCCTTCTCCCTGTTTCATCATATCTTTATATACGATAACCATGGGGTACCATCTACCGTCAACCCTTGTTATGTCACTCATTATTGAACGTTTAAGCAGCTGGCCGCTTTTAGCGAACAGTTCCTCTTTAAGGGGCACATACCTTTCCCTGTCTATCCATATTTTGCGGCTTGCATAAGCAATATCCGGTACCGTGGCCTCTAATTCGAGAACCCATGTTTGCCTGCCATCAATTTCCTCATTGCCGGTCAGCTCCGCAGAATACACATCAGTCAGCTTCCTGTCGTCCATCATATCTTCATACGACAGGTCTGAGCCCATAACCGACTGCCGCAGCATATGACCTGATATCTGTATTATCCTGTCTGTGGTGGGGGAGTATATCCATAACTGATCTTCCAGCTTAAGCATCTTGGTCCCCTCTTCACGAGGAGGTGAGAGGTATTCTGTGAATGATTTTTTGTCGCCCACGGTATATGACACTGATGTTATTGTTCTGCTGGCACGCCGTCCGTGAATGGTCATCTGCGATTCAACAACCTGGTTCTCTGCTGACATGTTTTTATCAACCCTGTTGATAATTTCATCTGCTGTGGGCTGGGCATATGCGGCTACGGAAAATACTGATAATAATATTACTATAACTTTTTTCATCTTTTTGGATCTAATTTAATTTTACCTTTATGTCTGTTTATACGCATTTCAAGTTTCATTCAGTTTATATATAAGGTTGCTCTGCCGTTTGTTATTCAATTCATAAATAATGATAATAGCCAGGCACATCATCATGTTTCCAGTTCCTTAAAGAGCTGTGCCGTTTTTCTTTTGTATATGCCTATCCCTGCAAGCATGGTTCCTGTAACGGTTGAGAGTACCCCGGGAATGAATCCTATATAAAAATCGGGGGGTGTTATCCTTGCCCTGACAACATCAGGCATCATGACCCCGGTGGTGGCATTTTTTGTAAACTCACTGATATCCAGTCCGTATGTTTGCATCAGCCAGGAGAGGCCGAGGCCGAATGCTGTTCCAATGATGGTACCGGCAAAGCCTATCATTACGGATTCGTAGATCATGGTTTTGTAGATATGTCCTTTTTCTTCTCCTATGGCCAGCCTGATGCCAATTTCGCCATAGCGTCGCAATCCGCCCAGCAGACCTGCATTCCAGAGCACCAGGGACATGGCCACAATAAATATAAATGTGATGATGAATCCCATGCTTTTTGACATATCAACATATATTGACAGTCCTTCCTGGTCTCTCAGGCGCAGCATCACCGGTGCGTATTCATCATTCTCATCAGTGTATTTGTCTTCAAACTTCCTGACAACAGGAGCGGCAGTCTCATCTTCATAATAACCCGAGTCGAAAAGGCCCAATATTTCACCTGCAGCATCATCCATATTAAGTGCATGCTGCACATCCTGCAGGTCGGCAATAACTGTGCCCCTGTCCATTCCTGTATTCCCAAAGCGCACCGTTCCTGCCACCCTGAAATTAAATATGGCCATTCCACCGTTCATTGTTGATCCTATAAGGGTTACATCCTTCGCAGGACCGGTATCCAGCTTCCGGGAGAAGTCCTCACTGAGCAATACCTCGCCTTCAGAGTCTGGCATGCTGCCCCTGACCAGTGATCTTTCCAGGTTAAGCCGCCGGGCTTCGTCCGAGCCAGGGGAGAAAAGATCCAGTCCTATACCCATTGCCGGCCCCTGGCTTTTTGTTTCTCCGTTCTCGTCAGGCACATCTATCAGTCCGCCAAACTTAATGCGGCTCACCCATTCTATATCCGGGAAGTCGTTCCTTAGATTCTTTTTAAGTTCACTCACATTTGTAAGAGCCAGGTCGTTGGGTGCCTGGCTCATATTATCGCTATAGGCCTTTGTCATTACCTTAACATGACCGGTATTGAAGCGAGCAGTCTGCTCTATCATATCTACCATTATGCCGTTGATGTAGCCACGCATAAACACAGCCAGCATCACACCTATGGCTACCACTATCAGGGGAAGCAGGCTCCTGCTTTTATCCCGAAACAGTCCTTTCAGTAAAAATTTTATCATTGTAATTTCCCCCTTAAAGCTTCTGTTGGATTCATTTTTGCTATTTTTCTTGAAGGCCAGTAGCTGACTATTGTTGTTGCCACCAGCACCAGTATGGTAGTTCCGGCTATCAGGCCGAGGCTGTATGCCGGGTACATGGTCTCTGCCATGGCAAAGCCGTAATCAGCCGAGGAGACACCAAGGGATATACCCTTGTTGGCAAACCATATAAGAAAGGGTATGCCGTATACAGCTCCTACCAGGGCAGCGAGAATGGCGTGCATGGCGCCTTCAACGGTAAAGAGTCCTACTACTCCGCGCCTTGTATAGCCAAGGGCGATATATGTACCGATCTCCTTTTGCCGCCTGAAAATGGACAGCACCTGTGTGTCGAAGATAGCCAGCAGAGCCAGGATCAGCAGTATGATATAGAATATTGATTGTCCCACTGATTTTGTCTTAATCATCTCTTCTATATCACTTACCAGTTCATCGAATGTCATAAGCTTCCATTCTCCCGTATCCTGCCTTGCTTTTTCCCTGTTGCGGAAAGTCAATGTTGTTGCTTCGCCGGGCATTAACAGCATCGATTGCAGGCTGTCGAGCGGTATCCACACCTGACTGACATCCACTGTGGGCACATTGGTGGTAAAGATTCCGGTTATGAATATGTCAGCAGCGTCAAAGGTGCCGTTCGCATCGCGCCAGCGCATAGTTATGTAGTCCCCTATCTCCAGTTTTTTGGTCTTGGCCATATTTGAACCTATCACTGCCGGTATGGCGGCTACCGCAGTGTCCAGTTTATTAGTGGGCAGCTTCAGTAGTGTTTGTTCAGGATCAATACCTTTTATCAGTATTGACTGCATCCTGCCCTGTGGATATATTGTACCGCGGGTCATAAGTACGGGAACCATATCCCCCTGTTCTATTTCAGGGGTGAATTCCCCTGGTACCGGTGCATGTGATTCTTCCAGTGTAAATGCATCATAGGGGTCATAATCTTCGTGCCAGTACTGTCCGCCTCCTATTTCCCATTCGGTCATGTCGTTCTTTGCCTGCCGGTCCCAGCCTACAAGGATCCCTTTGACTGCAATTATAATAACAAAGGAGAAAGACAGCACAATGACATTGAGCCAGGTTCGTAAACCTGCCCCAATGAGGTTTTTAAATGCCAGTTTAATTGCCAGTTTCATATGCTTGTTTTTTTATTCTTTTTAACCCGTTTATATGTATTATGCAGTTTTTCTTTACTGCCATCAGCCCCTCACTTATCATTTTTCGCTGTTTCAATCTTATCAATCATCCCATCCCTGAGGTATATCTTTCTCTTCAGGTATGCTATCACTTTTTCATCGTGCGTGGCAAACAGGAAGGTTGTTTTCAGTTCCTCATTAAGCTTTTCCATGGTCTGTAATATATTATGAGAATTGGCTGCATCGAGGTTTGCAGTTGGTTCATCTGCCAGCACAAGAGACGGCTTTTTGACCATAGCGCGAGCAATAGCCACTCTCTGGCATTCACCACCTGAAAGCTGTGGTGGTTTCTGCTTTATTTTGTCGGTCAGGCCAACCCAATCCAGTGCGTCATATACCATCTTTTTACGCTCTGAACTGCTGTATTTGAGTAGCAGCAGCGGCAGCTCAACATTCTCGAAGACAGTATGTACCTGCAGCAGGTTATATGTCTGAAAAATAAATCCCAGGCTTTGCTTACGAAGCCTCGCCGCTTCTTTGGCGCTTAACTGGCCTACTGATTGATCCATTACAATTGCCTGACCCTCGGTTGGACTGTCAAGTGATCCAATGATGTTAAGAAGTGTTGTCTTGCCGGATCCGCTGGGCCCGATAAGGCCGCTGAACTCACCGGTGATAAGCTCCAGGTCGATATCCTTTAGTGCCGTGAACTCACTCTTACCCATGGGAAACCGTTTGGTGAGCTTTTCTGTTTTGATAATCAGATTGTTTTGCATTTTCTTGTTATTACTGTTTTGAGTATCTGTTTGTATTTTTTTTAATGGTTAAAGACAAAGATCAGCTGTATACCACTGCCTGCATACATGATATCCTCTGATCCGGGTGTGGGTATATTGTAATCGTCCGGGTTGATATAAGCCATCATGTAAAGTGTGAATTTATTGAAAGTCCTCTGCCAGTTTAGAAAATTATAAGCCTTATTATTCTTCCAGTCGTAATAGATTATTGCACTGATATTATCGAACAGGCCTACAGGGTATGAGAGATTAAGCAGTGAGTATGTTGATGCATTTTCGAATGCAAATGGGTTTTTGTCAAAAGAGGCTATCAGCTGTTCATAGATAACAGTGAGCCCGTTGCCAAGGCCGAAGGTATAATCGGCACCGAGATTAATAGTTTCCTGGTTGGAATACATGCCGATATCTTTATTATATGCTGACCATGATGCCTCTATCCACCAACCGATAAGCATATCGAATTTTGCATCGAAGCCGAAGCGGTTTTCCGGAACGTTACCGGCAATGAGGGATGAGTCGGGCAGGCTGCTGCCGTCCGCCGTCCTGTGGTGATATGAAAAACCGGCCTCTCCCCGTGGCACAGGTGTCTGGAGCCGACCCCCGAACTCGGGTATTTTCTTATCGGAACTGAATGTTTCCCATCCTTTCCGGTTTTCGTTTCCGTAGAGTGTCCAGGCCCAGATATTTACATTATTCAGAAAGTAGTAGCGTGCAAGCACTGCCCATACACCGTCGGTCAGCCTGAGGGGGTCACGCGGGTCTATCTGGTCAAACCACATCAGTGGCCTCAGGAGTGAGGCTGAACCGAAATTTATCTTTTGCAGTCCCGCCCGAAATTCAAACTGGTTGGTGGAATACCTGGCCCATAAGCGATAAGGTTTTATGTCGCCGGTGTATTCCGGGGACGAGGAAGGTGACAGCATTGCATTACCATAGAGATTGGCAGAAGCTTCAAAGCCTATCCTGTGTTTATCAGACAGACCATACTGATAATTCAGCTGCGGTATATAACGCAGACCGTTATACCAGTGCAGCTCATTGGTAGGGTTAAGATGCGTATATGCAGAAAGCTGTCCCTTAAAGCTCAGTTCATCCTGTCCCCCCGCTGCCAGTGAGAACAGAAGGAAAAACGCAATGGACGATATTTTCAGCAGTATAAGTCTTTCCATTTTCTCAGCAGCTGTGGAATATTCTTTTATTATCTCCCTGAATTGCTTTTCACCATCTTCAAACAACTTGTTGAATATTGTTTTGGCCAGCCCTTATATTTTATTGCTGATCAAGCTGTGTGAGTTCCAGTTTTCTGAACTCCACTTCGGATCCTTCGGCCTGTAAGGCAATCTGTCCTTCAGTTGCAGTACAATCATAACCGTGGTTAACAAGGTCGTCATTTACCCAAACCTTTATTTCATCGTTCATGCATTCAATTTCTATCCTGTTCCATTCGCCAGGAGGATTTTCTGAACCATTTGTAAGGTTTTTAATATGCCTGAGCTGCCCTTCTGATCCTCCCCATTTCTCTTCAGGCTCACCCCGGCGTTCAGGCATATTATCTACGCTTATATCTTCTTCAATACACCAGAAGTCACCTGCCTGCTTATGCTGGAGCTGTACTTCCAGTGACTTCGGGAACATATCATAAAGATCACGCGGTGTTGATGCATGAACGAGTATTCCACAGTTACCGGGTTCGCCTGCAAAGCGGTATTCGGCAACAAGCCTGTAATTCGCGTAAACTTTATCTGTAATAATGTGACCGGCTGGGGTACCCAGGCTTACAAGCATACCGTTTCTTACTATAAAGGGGTTGATAGTATCGGGATTATTATCCATGGCAGGTACATCCATATGCCATCCGGAAAGATTTTCTCCGTTAATAAGGTTTATTGTTTTATCGCTGCCGCAGGATACCAGGAGGATGATGCTAAGAAGAAACGGGAAGTGAACAGTTTTTTTCATGATTGATACCTGTTAAATTACGGGTTAATAATTCCACTCTATGACGGAATCAGAGTAACTCAATAATGACATAATCAAATCATATTCCGTATTGTGTGAATTATTTGGTAAATTTAATTAATCAAATGTAAAAGGGACTATGAAAAGACTTATTTTATTAATGCTTGTTCATGTTTTTATTATTGGATACCTGCCGGCCCAGGGAAACAGGTTAAGAGATTATGGAGTAAGCCCGGGGGTGTTGAATACAGGCGAATATAATGCAATTACTGATGTGCCGGGAGTACTTGTAGGGCATTCAACAATAATTGAGGGTAAGAATGTGCGAACAGGAGTTACCGCCATAAAGCCCCACAGCGAAAATATTTACAGGCTGAAAGTGCCTGCAGCCGTTTATATTGGTAATGGCTACGGGAAACTGACAGGCATAAGCCAGGTAAAGGAGCTTGGGAATATTGAGACTCCTCTTGTTTTGACCAATACCATGAGTGTTCCTGCGGCTTTTGAAGCCCTGATCACATATACAATAAATGAGCCGGGCAACGGAAATGTCCGTTCTGTAAACTGTGTGGTTGGGGAAACAAATGACGGTTATCTGAATGATATCCGGGGCAGGCATGTGGAAGAAGAACACGTATTGGCGGCTATTAACAATGCAAAAGGCGGTCTGGTTAAAGAAGGTAATGTTGGTGCCGGTACAGGAACTGTTTGCTTTGGGTTTAAGGGAGGAATAGGAACGTCCTCAAGAGTTCTTCCATCTTCACTTGGCGGATATACAGTGGGGGTACTTGTGCAGACAAACTTTGGAGGAGTATTGCAGATTGACGGTATTCCTGTTGGTGAGGAACTGGAAAAGTTTTCATTCAGCCGCAATGTAAACAGTGGAGCTGACGGTTCATGCATGATAGTTGTTGCAACAGATGCTCCTGTTGATGCTCGTAATCTTGAGCGAATAGCAAAAAGAGCAATAATGGGACTGGCCAGGACAGGTGGTATTGCTTCAAACGGCAGCGGTGATTATGTAATTGCTTTCTCAGTTGCAGAAGAGAACCTTATTGCAAACCCCGGGCGGGGCAGGATTCTGGATAACCGCTTCCTTCCTAATGCTTCTGTATCGCCACTTTTTCTTGCTACTATTGAAGCCACCGAAGAAGCAATACTGAACTCCCTTTTTGCAGCAGAGACAATGGAAGGGTATAATGGGCACAGGGTTGAAACAATACCTGTTGACAGAGTAATTGATATGATAAAAGAATATAAAAAGCAGGATAATGAGTAAAATGATTGGTGTAGTAGGGGGAATGGGTACTTATGCAGGTATTGACCTCCTGAAAAAGATTGCTGATAACACTGAAGCATCAAAGGACCAGGATCACCTGCCTGTAGCCATGCTATCCTACCCCGGGAGGATACTTGACCGGAGTGAATATTTATCAGGTACTGTTGATGAAAATCCCGGGCAGGCAATGGCTGACATTGTTAGACAATTAATTGACACGGGAGCCTGTATAATTGGTATTCCATGTAATACTGCACATGTAGAAGAAATATTGGATCCGGTATTAAAGGTGATACCCGAAGGTTGTACTTTTGTAAACATGTTACAGGAGGTAGCAGCTTATATTGCCGGCAGTTACAGGGATGTTGACAGGGTAGGTATTATGGGAACCAATGGTGTTTACAGGAGCAGGGTATATGATAACTATATGAATAAAGAAGGCCTTGAAACCATTTACCCTGATGAGGACGTTCAGTACAGCCTTGTTCATCCGGCCATATACGATATGGAGTACGGGATTAAAGCTGTATCTGAACCCGTAAGCGAAAAAGCCCGCATTGACCTGATGAGCGTGGCACGTATGCTGATACATGACGGAGCACAGGCAATAGTGCTGGGATGCACCGAAATACCCCTGGCAATCAGGGACAAGGAGATAGAGCTTACCCCGGTAGTAGATGCGAATAATGTTCTTGCCAGGGCAATGGTTCGTGAAGCCGGATCGACAGGGTAGGGTGAAAATGATTTCATTCGGTATAACTATAGATTGTAGAAAGAAATAATTACGCACATGGGTTTACATGTTTATATTTGTCATAAGATCTGTATTATGAATTCAGGGCTATATCATTTCTTACAATCAAAAAGTTACTTGAAAGTTTGACACAGGAGGAATTCAAAGGTTTATTTGATGAATATTTTGACTCTATCAGGTCATATATTTATTACCGCTGCGGGGATACTGAGCTTGCTACTGATATTGCACAGGATGTTTTCATGCAGGTATGGGAAAAGCAATTTGATTTTCGGGGTGGCAGGATCAAAGGCCTTTTGTATAAGATGGCAGGAGACTTCTTCATCAGCAGGCTGAGAAGAAAGGAACTTGAGAACAGGTACATAAATTCGATAGGATTTGATTACCTGACAGATTCGCCCGAGGAGCAAACCGAACTAAATGAACTTCTCGTGATATACGAGAAATCACTTGCCATGTTGCCTGATAAGCAGAGGGTTGTATTTCTGATGAGCAGGAATGAAGGATTGAAATACAGTGAAATAGCTACAAGATTAAATATAAGTGTTAAAGCAGTTGAAAAAAGGATGACTAAAGCAATAGTTTTCTTACGTGAAGCACTAGATTACAAAAAATGAAAAAGGAACAAAAATACAGAGCTGATAATAACAAGGGAAAACCTGCCTTGCCGGACATTTTACCTGATTCAAGAATAAAATGGAAGAAAAGCAAAAAAGAAATCTGGCAAAATATCGAGAGCGCTATTGAAGAGAAGCCTGAGGCAAGGTCAATTAGCCTTCGTTCGACATTTTTACGTATAAGTGCAGCAGCATCTGTAATATTGATAGTGGGAGCAGCCCTGTTTATGAGGTATTATACACGGACTGTTTTCAGCCAGCCGGGAGAACTTGCACAAATAGAATTACCGGGAGGTTCTAATATTACATTAAATGCAAGTACGGAGATCAAATACAAGCCTTTATGGTGGTTTATGAACAGAGAAGTAGAAATGAAAGGAGAGGTCTTTTTTGATGTTACAAAAGGAAAGGAGTTTACTGTGTTATCTGAGACCGGCAAAACAACCGTTCTTGGTACTTCATTTAATATATATTCACGGGATAGACATTATGAGGTTAAATGTTATACGGGAAAGGTAAGTGTAGAGTCTGTGGTAAATGGTGAGAAAATTATTATTGAACAAAACCAGGTTGCTTCATTAAGCAGAGACGGAACTTTAAGTCTGAATGAAGCATCATCAGTATCAGACAGTGATTGGCGAACAGGATTATTCAGGTTTACTTCGTCACCCATAAAGAGGGTTTTGGATGAGATTTCAAGACAGTACGGGGTTGAAATAGAAGGTACTGAGGGACTTGATCTTCTATATACAGGTAGTTTCACAAGGGATCAGTCGCCGGCAGAAGCGCTGAATATCGTTTGCAGAGCTTTTGGTCTCGAATTTGTAAAAGAAGATGATAATACTTACAGGATAGTAGATTAATGCGTGTTGGAAACATATTAAGATTATTACTGATAATTCTATTAATTACCAACCCCCTGTTATCACTCCAAGGGCAGGTAGTAGAGGTGGATTTCAACAATACTCAGCTAAACAAAGCCCTCCGCTTGCTAATAGAAAATTATGGTATTGAACTTTCTTTTGATGACAGGGCCCTTTCAGAGCATAATGTTAATATCAGCGGATCTTTTAATTCATTTGACGAACTCCTTGATGAATTGTTAAGAAATACCGGTTATGATTTTGAGAAGACTAATAATATTTATCTAATATTTCCTTCAGAGAGTATTACGGAAGAGCCGGAGACCAAATACCTGCTATCAGGGAGTGTAGTTGATGTAAAGACCAGGGAAGCCCTTCCTTTTACACATGTATCAGTAAATGATAATTGGATAGTGACGGATTTCAAAGGTAATTTTTCCTACTCATCAGTAACGGATAGTATATTTGATCTTAAGGTAAGCTACCTCGGTTACTATATCCTTGATACAGTCCTTTATCAAGGTATTCATCAAATCATAAGTTTAGAACCTTCTAATATTGAGATTAAAGAAATTCTTGTAAAGTATAAAAAGATTGAAAAATCGATACAGGCTGGATCAGGACCGGGTGTTTTAAGACTTAATCAACAGATAAGTTCCTACCTGCCCGGTAACGGCGATAATTCTGTTTTCAATCTGCTAAGGTTGCAGCCCGGGATTCTTGCTGCTGGAGAACAATCAAGTGATATGATAATCTGGGGCAGCTATGAGGGGCATAGCCAGGTCAGTTTTGACGGTTTCACAATTTTTGGCCTGAGGAACTATAATGACAATATAAGTTCTGTGAACCCTTATATGGCGAAAGATATAAAAATAATGAAAGGAGGGTTCGGATCTGAATATGGCGAGAGGGTTGGAGGAATAGTAGATATAACAGGTATAGACGGCAATAAGAATGATCCTTCCCTTAATCTGAGTATAAATAATATGACCTTAAGCGGGCTGGCAAGTGTTCCGCTCTTTAACAAGGCGGCTGTGGTTGTCGGATTCAGGCATACCTATTATGACCTGTATGATAATTCCAGCCTGGACTTCCTTGACACCAGGTCGAAGAACTCCAGATCAGGAGGTAATGCAGATGTTAATGTTTATCCTGATTACATGTTCAGGGATATGAATATAAAAGTCTCCGGAACAGGGGATAATGGTGATAGCTATTTTCTTAGCCTGTTTGCAGCGACTGATGAATTTGCATATTCTGTTGAGGAGGATAGTTTTAACCAGTACATATTTAACAAGGTTAATGAGAATAACCTGCAACAGGGCGCCTCACTATTCTACGGAAAGAAATGGAATAATGGCGGAATTACCAATATAAAATTATCATATTCCTATCTCAACAGGAAAAGCAGTGAAATAAGGGAGCTGCTCAGAGGCCAGCACGACAGGATAATATTTAATATGGACAGGGATATTGATTCGGAGATATCTGAAATGGGTGGTACATTACATAATATTTTTAGTCAGGGTGATAATTTCCGGCTTGAATTTGGAACAGGTCTTACATATAATATGATCAGGCACAGGGAGGATACATTTAATGTAGATTATGTGAATATGGAGAATAGCATGTTGTTGCCCAAAGGATTCTTTAAAGGTATATTCTCCTATCGCAACCTTGAGGTTAAAACCGGACTAAGATTAAACTATCCCACAGCTTTAAACAAATTATACATCCAGCCAAGAATATCAGCCGGTCTGAAAATAAATAACAGCTTCAGAATAAACGCATCATGGGGTATTTATAATCAGTTCTACACAAGGAGTTCAGTAATTGATGAAAACGGTAATTATAATTACCTGTGGGTAATATGTGATAACGAGGATATCCCTGTGCTGGATGCCCGGCATTATGTAGCAGGTCTTTCCTGGTCAAAGAGCAATACCCTCATAAGCCTTGATGGGTATTATAAAAACACAAAAGGCATCACCAGGTATGTACAATCATTTTCGGAACGAACCATATACCAGGGAGATTCGAGATCGCGGGGTTTAGATATTCTTATTAAAAAGGATTACAAGGGGCATTCTGCCTGGGTTTCTTATTCTCTGGGTAAAACAGAAGAATATTTTCCATATTTTGAGGATGATGACTACAGAAGGGCATTACATGACCAGAGACATGAATTTAAGATAGCTGGAATTATTGATCTTAAGCCGGCATATTTCTCTGCTAATTATGTATATGGTTCAGGTTTCCCTGATCCCCTTAACCAGGATACTGACCTGTCAGATGATTATGATTACAGTCGTCTTGACCTGGCGCTGGTCTTCAGGTTTTCCCGAAAAGGGTCTGAAGTGGAGGCTGGTCTTTCAGTTCTGAATGCCTTTAACACTGAAAATATAAAATACTCTAATTTCGTGAGATTTCCGTCAGACCAGACAGAAACAATCGATCTTCATGCAGAGGCTGTCCCACGCACATTTACAGTTTTTCTGAATCTTTCCTTTTAATTTTTTTCTTTTCGTGGTAGGGTATATTGAATCTGCTTCGGTATATAAGTGAAGACCGCGGAATAAACAGATAATAAACCGCATATTTTAAATTAAAAAACGAATATCATGAAAGCAATTATTAAAACTTTTTTTGTGGCAGTAACATTACTTTTTGCAGGTTCAGCTCTTTTTGCACAGACTGAAGAAGCAGAAGCAGTAAAAGAACAGATAAAGGATCAGAACCAGACCAGGGTAAATGAGCAACAGAGAGCTATGGTTCAGGAAATGAAGCAGAATGCCAGGATGCTGCGAGATGAGTTCAAGGAGAGCCTTACAGAAGAGCAGCTTGCAATTCTTGAGAACACTGAACTATCCATGCAGGAAAGAATGGAAGCCTTGAAGGCAACACTTACCGAAGATCAGATGGAAATTCTTGATTGCAACCTTGAAGGTATAAAAGAACAGAAAAGGGAAATGAAGGGTCAGCTTAAAGAAAATGCCGGGGAGTATGGAAACAAGAAGCGCAAAGGCAAAGGCAAAGGTATTGAATTAATGTAGTTAACAGTTTAATTGGAATTAACAGAGTCCCGGGTAAAAATACCGGGACTTTATAATTTATTTGAGGTGAAAAGAAAAGCTAAAACATTATTGTCAGGGATATCTATTATGGTAATAATCTCCTTATCCAGTTTTTCCTTAACTGCACAGGAGGATAAAATTGATGCAATACTGGATTCCATGTTTTTCAGCACAGATGAAGAAATATTGCTGATGCTTGCTGAGATGAACAGGAACCATAATTTTATTTACAGCAGGGTTGGTTACGACAATAAGACTACATATGCCGGCCGGGAAATAGGATCAGACCAGTATAACCTTTCTGGCCAGCTGTTCTATCTTAACTCAACAGGCCTGTATCTTGGTTTGTCAGGGGCGTGGTACAGCCAGCTTGATCCCTCGTACAGGTCAACTGTAGTCACAGGTGGTTACAGTAATTCACTCAAAAAGGCAAGCTGGTTACGTTACAGAATATCATATAACAGGTATTTTTATAATACAGATGCAAGTTCTTATGATCCTGATTATACCGGGTCTTTGAGTGCAGGTATCACACTGAAAAATGATAATTTCGGAATCAGAACGGATTATTCTTTTCTGATGGGGAATGAATATGCTTCACAGGCATCGTTTGATTTGTTTGGTGATTTTTTGCTTTTCAAACCCGGCAAAAGATCAAAAATTGAGTTTACCCCCGAGTTATCATTTTATTTTGGTTCTGAGGCTGTAGAATACGAAAGGATAAGTTATCTGTCCGGAAATTCTTCCACTTCTGATATGTCTGAATTTATTTACATGGACAAATTCGGGCTTATGAATACCAGCATAAATATCCCGCTTGAGATTTCTCTCGGTGATTTCAGCCTGGAATTGTCGTATAAATATAACTTTCCCAGGTCGCTTGATCCAAACTATATGTATGATAATAATTCATTATTCAGCATATCTCTCAGTTATTTCTTTATGATAAATTAAGGAGGCGTACAAGTCTTACGCCTCCTTAAGTATAACCTTTATGACTGGTTAATTCATAAAACTGATTGTCATTTCGGCAATGTCTTTCGGGTTATAAGGTGAAAGTGAGGGAAGTCTTAATACAAGCTCGTCATGATCGTCGCCCGGAGATGTTCCACCCTGGATGAATCCTTCACTGTCAAAGAAACCTGGGGCTTCAGTATTTGTAAGGTAAATGTCTACGCTTTCCTGGCTTATATCTGGCCATACATCATATATCTGTTCTGTAAAGACATTCCTGATGGAGTAATCTTCCAGGAGAACGGAGCGGGAAGGTTCATCAAGGTAGCTGTCCGGCAGGCCTACTTCGGCAACGCCTATGTCAAGATCTGAGTCGCCTGATGCAACAAAGGCCCAGTTAAATCCTGAATCGCCATTGAAGAACCTGGCATTAGGATGATTTGAATTGCCATATACATCGATCTTATCGCCTGACTTGCCAACAAACATCTTAAGCCCGTCTGTTGAATAAGGGTTGTCAAGAGGATCCTCTACCGGCAGTCCCGATGCTGCTACAAGCATGTGTGCATCATAGCCTCTTTCACCGGCCTGGCTGTAGTCTATGCGGAATACTGCTTCGGTGGTGTTTTCCTCATTGCTTCTGTCAATATTATAAGGCTTAAGTATTGCCACACCCTGGATGGGATTACGGTTCCAGAATATCTGCATGGCATAGCCGCCATCTTCATTCCCTTCTGAGTCGGCATCGGTGATGTCCATCCTGAATTCCCATGTCTGACCTTCAAAGTAGGGGTTTTCAGTTACTTCCAGGTTTTTTATCCTGCCATCATCGTCGCTTGTATAGCTGAGCGATACCGGCTGGTTTATCTGGTGCCTGGCAATGCTTTTAATTATGCTTTCAACTATTTCTCCGCCACCTTCACCTATACGTATGAAATGGGCAAGGTGGAGATAGATCAGGTTGCCGTTTATCGGTTCAACCGATTTAGTTGCTGATTTTTCTGATGCATCAAAACTAATGGCACCAGGTACATCAATGCTGAATTCTTCGGGGAGGATTGATTCTTCATTGTTCCCCGGTCCACTGAATTCTTCACATCCTGTAAAGAAGACTGTAACTGCAAATGCAAGACTGATAATAAAAAATACTTTCTTTTTCATGATTTCCGTGTTTTTAATGGTTATTTGATAATTCATTTTTATCGGTTTTCATTAACATCACACGGGAAGATGGAAATACCCTTATGTTAGCAGGAAGTTTTTTTAAAAAAAATCGTCTGGATGCAGAGGGAAGAATGGAATACTGGAATAATAAATTATTCAATATAAGTAGTATCCTGCACAACGGAGCAGGCTGCAAAGAAACCAACGGCCCCGTTATTAAGATTGGTATGCAGGTTGCCGTGCATAACATCAAACCAGCCTCCCCGCCAGTCGGTTTCTGATAGCAGGCTGCGGAGGAATCTTTCATGATCTGGAGAAAGTGAATACTTGGTCCTGATCACCCTTGCTCCTGCAGGGAAGGACAGATTTTCGACGGCAGGTTTGAAGAGCTGATTTACGTCTATCGTAGAAAGGGTGTAGGAATAAAAGACAGATTTCTCAGTCTGGTTGTTTTCTTCCCACTCTACATTATATTCAATGAATGAGGGGGCATTGCTTTCACGCTGGTAAATCCTGTAATACCCTGCCTTTTCACCGTCTTTATAAAATACAAGGTCTTTGATAGGGGTAACAGGCACCATGTATGCAGCTGCCCTGAATTCATATTCGCCCACGGCAATATATAACCAGTAAACACTGTTAACAACGCCGCTTAATGATGGATCAGGTAAATAGAGCCCGGGTTCTTCCGGAGCCTGGGTCAGCTGGTGATAGTTTTCACCGTCTGAAAGTATAACAATTGCATTATTTACCGTCCCCGGCTCACGGTTGGGATTTTTTACCGGCAGGCTGAGCCTGACGTAATTAAGCCCTGGGCGGTTGGTCAGCATTCCTTCTACAACAAGGCGTGGTGTAACAGGATCATCAAGGGTCCAGCTAACAGGTTCTTCGCAGGAAACGGAAATAAAAAACAACAATATTATTATAATAAAACTTCTCATATCAGAACTTAAAATGATAGGTTATTGATGGTACCATACCATGTACATACATCATTGTGGATTGCAGTTCGGGTGGCTCTGACCTCTCTGACGGTATCCTGAGTGCGCCGCTGTCTTCGATAATTTTATTAAAATTGATAGTAAAAGGATTTTTTCTTCCATATACATTATAAAGACTTATTTTAAGTGAATGTTTATATTTTGCTGCCTTGCTGTTGAGCCTGATCTCCGTTGACAGGTCCAGCCTGTGATAATCGGGAAGCCTGTCGTTATTCCGACTGTCATAAAACGGAACCTGGTAACCCTTATAATAGTAAAAACCTGTTGGTGTTGTAATGGGATTGCCGGAACAGTAAATCCAGTTGGCTGAAAGCGACCATCCCGGTAGAATCCTGAGGTCTATGTGGGCATTAAAATTATGTGGCCTGTCGTATCTTGAAGGGAAAGGCCTGTTATTATTCAGGTCTTTGATATTCAGGGTAGTCCGTGAGTAGGTATAGGAAATCCATCCCGTGGGATTGCCGGTACGGAGTCTGAAAAGAGTTTCTACTCCCCATGACCTGCCATCTCCATATCTCAGTTCTGTTTCTATATGTGGATTGAAGAGCATATAGGCATGGTCAATATAGCTGACATAGTTCTTCATTGATTTATAATATCCTTCCAGATCAAAAGAAAACTTTTTATTATTTGACCTGATACTCATCCCTGCCGATACCTGGTCAGCCGATGATGGCTTCAGGTTTGGTCCTGACGGTAACCACACCTCCATACTAGTAAAAGGGCTGATGGAATTAGTGATGAGGTGCTCAAATTGAGTATTGTGAGAAAAAGCTGCCTTAAAGGATAAATTCGCGGAAAGACTGTATGATAACCTGATCCTGGGTTCTATTACAGAAAAGTAGTTATATGCTTTGTTATCTTCATAAACCGAGGTGTCAACAGGGGAATTGTTTTCATAAGTGTATTCGATACCCGGACCCCTGTTAGCCCATATTGTCCATCTCAGGCCGGAGTTTATTAACAGACCCGGGAGTACCTCGTTTTCAAAATCCAGGTACAGTGCTGATTCTGTTGCGTATTTTTCAGGTACCCCGCTTACAAGAGGGTCGGGTTCAGAGCCATTGTAATAGTTTCCGGGCGAATAGTTATGAAATGAAAAGAGCAGACCTGCTTTGTATGTATTCCCCGGTGAAGAAAAAAATGCAAAATCAGATTTAAGCGAGGACATCGCAATTCCTGAATTCCACCTGTTATTATCTTCATAGGAAGTAAAGAAGTTGTAATCGTAAGAACTCAGTATAATACTGGTATTTGAAAACAGTTTTTCCCCGAATACATGGTTCCACCTTAAATTGCCTGCAATATTTTTCCAGCCTATACCGCCTGAGCGTCTTTCGTTTTCTTTAGTGACGAAACTGTCGGTTCCCGAATAGAACGAAAGGAAGAGCCTGTTTTTATTATTTATCCTGAAATTATATTTAAAATTAAGATCGGAGAAATATAGTTTTTCAATGTCATCATTCTGCCCCGAAAATATCCATTTGAGATGTGAGCGGCGTGCTGAAAGGTAAAATGAGCTTTTTTTCATGAAGAGTGGTCCTTCAAAGTTCAGGGTAGTAGCTACGGGGCCTGTGTTTCCTGAAAAAGAAAATCTTTTATTATTTCCTTCTTTGAGCTTTACGTCTATTACTGAGGATAAGCGGCCTCCATAGGATGCCGGCATATCACCTTTATATACTTTTATGCTGTTAAGTGATTCAACTGTAAAAACACTGAAAAGGCCCAGCATGTGTGCGGGGTTATAGACAGGCGCCTCATCAATAAGTACCATGTTCTGATCACGGTCGCCACCCCTTACATAAAAGATGGTTGAACCATCGCCGTAAAAATTGATACCGGGTTTTGTCTGTAATGACTTTATGACGTTTGACTGACCAAGGAAGCCCTGGATGTTTGACACCTCTGAGGGCTGGAGTGTGAATTCACCTGATCCTGCAGGATAGTTTACCATTTCCTCAGAGGCAGTGATTACAATCTCCCTCAGTTGAGTGAATGCCGGTTCGAGGTGAATGTTTCTATTAATATCCCTGTCGATTGAAAGAACAAATTCTTCATGGCTGTAACCAAGGTACGAGGTGCTTAACTTATATTGACCCTTTTCCAGGGTAAGGGAATAAAAACCATAACCATTTGCCATTGCTCCTTTCCCTGTAGCCCGGTTTATTATAGTGGCTCCTATAAGAGCTTCTCCTGTATTTTTGTCCCTTATGTAGCCCGAAACAGTGAACTTTTTAAGCGTCACAGGCTTTTCTGTTTCAGTCTTTTTTCCAGATCTTTTTAGGATAATGTGCTTATCCATTATTAAATAATCAATACCAAAACGACCGAGATCATTCAGAATAAATTCCAGGTTTTTGTTTTTATACTGCAGGGTGGTTACCGTATCGGCCGGTACGGATTTTGGGTTGTAGGAAAAGGTTAGGCCGTAGTGTTTTTCAATCCTGCTGAAAAGGGAATCCAGCCGTTGTTCCACTATATCAACAGAAAAAGTTTTACCGGCCTCCTGGGCATAGCTGAATACTATGGAACTACAGAGAAGTACTGAAAGAAATATGAGTCTTCTGATTGTCATGTTCAGCTGTCAGTTAAAGGCTCAGTGCACAGTTATACCTTTTTGAGTTTCCCTGAAATCAATATCCAGTGTTGCTTCAATAGTTTTGATAACGTAATCCAGATCTCTGTTATTGAAACTAACAGTGATATTTTTGTCTTTAATGCCGGGCGTTTCAATTATGATGTTTGTATTGTATGTTTTGTTAAGAGCATTCACAACTTCTTCAAGATCCGAGTTTTCAAACACCAGTATTCCTGTCTTGTAAGAATCGAAATTCGGGTCTGCATTAAATGACCGTTCCAGTTTATTGGAAGAAGTATTAACCACCAGCTTTTCTCCTTTGCCCAGTTTTTCAACAAATGCATTTCCATCATCATCATAGATGCCTACTTTACCCTCTTCCACGATAATGCTGACCGCTTTGTTTTTTTCCGGGGCATCAACATTGAAAGATGTTCCAAGGACTTTAACAACTACAGTACCTGCTTTCACTGAGAAAGGCAGGTCAGGGTTGCTTTCGACATCGAAAAATGCTTCTCCCTCTAATTCAACTTCACGGGCTTTATTGTCAAATTTCCTGGGATACCTGATGGTGGACCCTGAATTCAATGTTATTTCTGATCCGTCAGGCAGTTCAACCTGCTGAACCTCTGCCACGGCCTTTATTTTTTCGAAGGCAACATTCCGGTAAACAAGAAGACCGGAGTAGCCTAGTATAAAACCTGCAAGTATAGCTGCGGCGAGAGTGACGGTTATGCGGTAAATACCCGAAACTTTTTTTACAGACCCTGTGTTTTCCCTGAATTGTCTCCATTCAGCGTCGATATCAATTTCTTGCATCAGCTCAACATCTGCTGTTTTTCTCCAGAGCCGGGCATAACGGTCATAGGCCAGCCTGTTGGATTCACTTTCATTGATCCATTTTTCAAGCAGCTGGAGCTCTTCACTGCTAGCCTCACCTGTTAGTTTTCGTGCAATCAGGTCAACGGGGATGTTATTTTTACCATTATCACTCATTTTATTTTTCTCTTCGTTAATAGCACACGCTCATTAACTTTTACCCTTATTCCTTATCCAAAAAATCTTAAAATAATCCACATTACAAATACGCTTATCAGGTCTTTTAATTCTGTTCTCAACAGTCTTAGAGCTTTTGACATCTGTGCTTCAACCGTTTTGACCGAAATACCGAGTACTGATGCAATTTCGGCATATTTTTTTTCTTCAAAGCGGCTAAGGACAAAAACTTCCCTGCATCTTTCCGGCAGGGAGGAAATCGCTTTGGAGATACGTGCTTCGGTTTCTTCCTTTTCCAGCTTGTCTTCCTGTAAATCAGCCGGTTCGTCCCCGTAAGCCAGGGTCCCGATATCTTCTCCGTCAAATTGCTTCCTGTCTCTTAGAAAATTCAGGCACCTGTTGTGCACGGCAGTGTACAGATATGACCTCAGAGAGCGATCGTAATCAATTTCTGTCCTTTTCTCCCAGATATTAATAAAAACCTGGTGAACAATTTCTTTTGCTGAATCCTGGTCCCCGGTGAATTTAAGGGCGTAATAAGTCAGGGGAACAAAATGCTCCCTGAATAATTTTTCGAAGCCCTTTTCAGGGATCAAAGATCTGCCGGTTTTTTCTCTGCCTGTCAATTCACTGATGCTAAATAATGATTCCAGTATGGCAGTCAATCACTGCAAAGGCAAAGATATTTATTAATTGGTTTTAATCAACTCCGGCAGGATATTGTATCAATGAATGATAACCATACCTCCGCCTCCGCCTCCGCCAAAGCGAGGATTAACTACGTTGTTGTAAATTGACCCGAAGGTGTATGAGAAACCAAAATTGGCAAAATACCTGTAATTTGTTTTCAGTTCCTTCCGTCTCAGTAATATCTCTTCAGAGCTGGCTCCTCCTTTTACAAGGGAAATCTGGTTATGGATAAATGAGTAATTACCACCAAGATTTATTCTTAATCCTTTAGCAACCCTCCAGCTAATAGATCCATACACTGAAAGACTATTTTCTGAAAAATTTCGCAGGTAATTTGACCATGAGACTGACAGGTCAATTTCGCCCCATTTCTGAACTATTTCGAATGCTGCACTTAATGAATGAGAAAGCAGAGCCTCTTCTGTTTTGTTATACATAGTTGTATCGGTATAGTTGTTGTAGACATATCCTGCCGAATACAAGATTCTTAATTGCCTGCGTGTGGACTCGGAATATGGGAAAACATCGAATTCAATACCTGGCATAACAGAAAACTTCAAATCATAATTGCTGTATGTTGATGAAGATACTCCTGCCCTTCCCCCGTAAGACCAGTGATCGTTAATGCTTCTCACTATGAGGACGTCAGCTGATCGTGATTTAGTTATACTTTCAATAATTTCTTCATCAATTTCAAACTGGTCCAGGCCATATGAATAGTCGGTGTCAATATCTATTTTCCAGTCTTCTGTCACCCTGCTGGCTGATAATCCTCCATAGGCATGCAGGTATTTGTAAGAAGACTGGCCGTTAAGAAAACCTGACAGGCTGGCCCTGAAGACCCAGTTATTCCATTTGTCCGTGCTTACTTCTGAGGAAATTGGCTCAGTGAAAGCAATATTAATATAATCTGCAAGAGGTGTTTTTTGTACATACCTTATCAATCCCATGCGTAGGACTTTAACCCTTTTGCTCCTTATCTGTTCATATGTATCATCTGGTGAACTTGAAAAAACAAGGGTATCAATCATCCCGCTGAATTCTCCCTGCCCCTCCAGGAATAAAGAATACTCGCGGCCACCTGATCCACTCCTCTGGGATGTGCTGATTATAACCAGGTCGGCTACCTTGCGGTCCCGTACATAGTTGATGTATGGTATTTGTTGTTTGAGATAATCTGATGCATCCATGTAAACATTCAGGGCATCTTTGCGCAGACTGTCGGTTTTTACTTCTTCCTGGCTGATCGCGGGCATGGCAATGCAAACAGAAAAGAACAGGATAATGACTTTCTTAAACATATTGGTTGGTTTAGAGTTAGATATTATTTATAAAAGTAACGCAAATCAATATATTTGATTGTATAATAGTCAGATTAACATTATATTAACAATAATCATGCCGCTCAGCAGCTGGCAATAAAAAAGACCCGGATCGCCTGTCAGGTTGTAATCAGGATCCGGGCCTTCTGAATAAGTGGTTCAACGTGTCAGGTATAAACCAGGTAATATTCTTAGTTGTTTAGTTGTTCAGTTGTTCAGTTGTTCAGTTTTTCAGTTGTTCAGTTGTTTCAGTTGTTTCAGTTTCCCATTTTCCATTGTCCAGTATTTATCGCCTGCTTCCCAGGAGTAGAGACCACATCCGAAATAGTCATCGTGCATGATATCTTCAACATCCTCATCAAAGTATATGGTATATCCATCGGGAATATAGAGGCGTACTTTGACAAACGAGCCCGACCATCTTTCCCTTTCGGGCAGTGAAAAATATTCGTCAAGCAGGATGGCATTACCAGCTGTCACAAAATAGTAGTTTATATCCTCCGCCTTCCTCCGCGCATCTGCGCGTGAGCGGCTGTTGGAATATTTTGTTACCTTAACAAAAGGCTCTTCGTCAGTATGGTAAATGTATAGCTCAGGGGTTCCGTAAATGGTTTTATTCTCTTCGCTGAAGTAAAGATCATAGTCCTCCATTGGAAAGTGAAAGTCGCGGTCATAATCAAGTGATGAAACTTTATTATCGAGCCTTACATAAAGGGTATCGGCAACCGGAAGGGGTGTTTCATTGATACTTCTGCCTGAGTCTGAGAAACTGATACCCTGGGTGAACAGCAGTATTGCAAGCGAAGTGCAGCTAACTACCCATATAATGAGCATGGAAAGATTAAGTGCCAGGTCCCTGGCCCTGAACTGGAATACCATTCTTATGCCCCAGTATATAAGAGCCAGCAGTGGCAGTATTATCACTATGCTTGTGAGTATTGTCAGCCATACCGTCATAGGGGGTGACACGAGGAATGCAAAGAAGTCGGGCAGGTAGAATATTGAATCTGACATGAAACCCGGTGTAAAGGCGGTTGACTGGAAAAATGTTACAAGGACAAATGAAAATATTGCTGAAAAACCTGTAAGGATAAAGGCAACTCCTATGATTGCAATAACGATCCTGAAAATGATGATAAAGACTTTGCCAAAAGCGCTGAATATTTCATTAAACGCGTTGCCAACTGCTGCTCCGCGCTCAGTCGCACCGCTGCCGGCAGGCCGCTGGCGTGAAGCCGCTCCTGCTGTCCTTTTTTCTGATCTGCCTGCAGCATAAGAGATACCGGGCAGGGCAATCCATAAAACTGCGTATACCACTGCACCTGAAAAGTATACCAGTGTAAATAGTACAAAAGCAAGCCTGATCCATACAGCTTCTATACCTGTATAGTCCGCCACGCCGCTGCATACACCACCGATAATTGAATTATTGGTGTTCCTGTATAGCTTTTTTTGCTTCCTGCCGCTGAAAGATTCATAAGACTCTGACTCAAAGTCACCGGCTATCTCTTCAGGGCTGCCCATGGTGGATATTAATTCTTCAACTTCCTCCTTTGAAATTACAGCTGTTTGCCATGAGGGCTTCGACTGGAATATTTCAGCGATCCTGGATTCAATGTCATCCATCATCTCGCTGCCACCCTCCACATTCCTCAGCTTAGCGGTAATAGACTGAAGGTAATCACGCAGCAGCTCATAAGCATCCTCGTTGATCTGAAAAACAATCCCGGCTATGTTTATTTTAATCGATTTTTCCATTTTTTTGATCTGATCTGTTGCTGTAAACTCTTAATTTTTTCTGATATGATTAACTGACTTTACAAGTTCATCCCATGATTTGTCAAGTTCTCTGAGATATTCACGACCTTTGTCTGTGAGCTCGTAGTATTTCCTTGGAGGACCCTGGGATGATTCTTCCCAGCGATAACTCAAAAGACCTGCATTTTTCTGTCTTGTCAATAGCGGATAAAGAGTGCCTTCAACAACAATTACTTTTGCTTCCTTCAGCTGTTTAATTATGTCACTGGCATAACAGGAATTGTTTGATATTACAAGAAGTATGCAATATTCAAGTATTCCCTTCCGCATTTGTCCTTTGTTACTCTCAATATTCATGATATTCAATATTAACTGTTACCTATAAAAATGCCAGGCTCCGGTGTAGATTATATATTCATTTTATCCCTGACGTTATCAAACTCATCCCGTACCGAGTCTTTAATATTATGTATGTTAACCGGATCACCCCTCATTTCAATCTTCTGGGCCGTAGTTTTTGCCTCGGGCAGTACTATCCACAGAACCAGGTAAATCAGGATGCCGAGTCCCCCCGGCAGGCTGATAACAATAAATATGATCCTTACTATCCAAGGATCAATTCTCCAGTATGCTGCCATCCCCGAACATACTCCCGCAATTATCCTGTTGTCTGGATCACGGTACATCCTGTGATATATGCCTGTACTTATACGCTCATGGCCTGTACCGGTGTCATCACTGATATCTTCAGGTGTGCCAAGAGTATTAATCACTTCTTTTACATCATTCAGGGTAACCACCTGCTTGTTGTCATTTATCATCGACTTAAGCAGATCAGCTATCCTTGCTTCTATGTCGGCCATTATCTCCCTCGAGCTTGACTCTTTGGCAAAGTAACGCTCCAGGCTGCGCAGGTAGATCTTCAACTCGGTATAGGCATCTTCATCAATGTAGAAGGCCATCCCGCCGATATTTATGCTTACTGTAATTTTCATTTTAATATAATACCTTTTATAACCATGTATTTCTGTTGACAAAGATATGTATAAATATTAATACTATGCAACACATAGTACTAAAAAAGTTAAAATAATTTTGTTTTTCTTTTTTATTTACGGGAAACCAGGTATTTAGCAAAACTGATTTCTAAATTGAATTAGCGGGTGCATGGTCATAACAAATTTGCTACCTTTAGTAAAATTTGAAAATCATCTTTAGCACTATGAAAACTTATAACTGGGGAATAATAGGACCGGGGAATATAGCAGGTAAATTCACGGCAGGATTAAAAACACTGGAAAATGCCAGGCTGCACTCGGTGGCTTCACGCTCGGCTGAGCGTGCAGCGGCTTTTGCCGGGAAATTCGGATACAGTAACTCATTCGGAAATTACAGGGATTTTGTATCAGACCCTGAACTGGATGTGGTATATATTGCCAGCCCCCATTCACATCATTATGAGCATACAATGTTGTGCCTTGATAATAATAAACACGTTATCTGTGAAAAGGCTTTTGCATTTAACAGTTCACAGGTTGAGGAAATGATAAATAAGGCCAAACAAAAGAACCTTTTTCTTATGGAGGCCCTGTGGCCGCCTTTCCAGCCTTCCTACAAAAAGGCACATGAATTACTTGCCGGCAAAAAAACCGGACGAGTAAAATACATGATATCAAAATTTGCCTTCAATTCTCCTTATGATCCTGCAGCCCGTACCTTTAACCCTGACCTGGCAGGGGGCTCTTTGCTGGATATAGGAATTTATCCCGTGATTGATGCCCTGACCTTCCTTGGCAAGCCGGGCAGCATTAAGACAAGCACCGTTTTTGCTCCTACAGGCGTGGACTCATCCATTGCTGTATTATTCGGCTATGAAGATGGTCGCGGCGCCTCACTGTACAGTTCATTTACCAATGACGGGGGCATAAGCACGGAGATTATCTGTGAACATGCCAATATTAAAATTAGTCGAACCAGAGACCACCGCCAGTTGTTAAGTGTTCAGTTTAGTAATGGTGAAGAGGAGGAATACAGTTTCATCCCGGTGAGTATGGGGTTTAATTTTGAAGGTGAGGAAGTAATGAAATGCCTGGACAAGGGATTAACAGAAAGCACTGTAGTACCGCTGTCCTTCAGCAGGCAGCTGATAAATACACTGGATGAAATCAGGCATAACGCAGGGATTATCTATCCTCTTGAAAAGTAAATATTTATGCATATAAGTGGGAATATCAGGAAAATGATTGCCTCGGGTGCAGGTAATTCCGTGCATTATGAATTGCCCGTAGGGCCTGGTAACATTGATATGAATGGTTTACTGGGAAGGGATATCAGGATGGAGTACGCAAACAGGATCAACTGTATTCATTGCGGAAGGGAGACCAGGCGCTCATTTATGCAGGGTTATTGTTACCCCTGTTTTATAAGCCTTCCCCAGACTGATGAATGCATACTGCATCCTGAAAAATGCCAGGCTCACCTGGGTATATCAAGAGACATGGAATGGTCAGAAACTCACTGTCTCCGTGATCATTTTGTTTACCTGGCCCTTAGTCCTGAACTGAAAGTTGGTGTTACCAGGGAGTCGCAGGTGCCGGTTAGGTGGATGGACCAGGGGGCTTCCGAAGCAATCAAACTGGCTGTTACACCAAACAGGCACCTGGCAGGGGTAATTGAAGTTGAGCTGAAAAGCCATCTTGCTGATAAGACAAACTGGAGAAACATGCTTAAGGGTATTGAGCCCGCCGTTGAAGACCTTGCCGAGGAAAAGGAACGAATATCGGATCTTTTGCCGGGCGGCCTTAAAAAGTATTTATGTGCTGATAATACGGTTTACAGATTCAGTTATCCTGTAAATAAATACCCGGAGAAAGTAAAGACACTGAATTTTGAAAAAGATAATAATATTGAAGGTAAACTAGCAGGTATCAAGGGGCAGTATCTTCTGTTTGACAATAGTTATGTGCTGAATATAAGGAAGTTCGGCGGATACTATGTAGATATTTATTACTAGGACTTATGGAATCTTACCGTGAAAATACTGAGCAGGATAAGATCATCAGGAAAAAAATATTCCTGAGCATGGTTGTTCCTTTATCCTTCATAATACTTATCTGGTTGATATTATTTCTAGAAAACCAGCTTGAGGTAAGTTTATCTTTTCTCGGTATCTACCCCAGGGAATTAACAGGCCTGACCGGAGTTATTACATCTCCCCTGATACACCATGATTTTGAGCATTTAATAAATAACACGGTTCCCCTGTTTGTGCTTGGAACGGCTGTTTTTTATTTCTACTCGGAAATAGCTTTTAGTGTATCGCTGTATTCATGGCTCATTACCGGTTTATTTGTCTGGGTAGCCGGTAGAGAAGCCTGGCATATAGGTGCAAGCGGACTTTTGTATTCACTTGCTTCATTTCTCTTTTTCAGCGGGTTTATCAGGAAATACTTTCGTTTGATTGCCCTTTCGCTGCTTGTTGTATTTTTGTATGGATCGATGGTTTGGGGTATGTTCCCGCTGATAGATATACATGTTTCATGGGAATCTCATATGCTGGGTGCCGGAACAGGTCTGATACTGGCAATTCTTTATCGCAGAAAAGGACCGCAGCGAAAGTTGCCAGACTGGTATTATGAGGAAGATGATGAAGAAGACTATTTTGTAAATTATTATGAGCAGGAAAACCTTACAGATAAATATAATGAGACATAAAAAGCTTAGGAATGTAATTGTGCTGGTTATATTGCTCGTGGCTTGTTTCACGGGCGTATTTGCACAGGTAAATGCCGGTGACAGCCGGGCAGAGATTAAGGAACCGGTCCCCGGTATTTTCGAAGGAAGTGAAGTTTTTAACATTACCCTGAAATTCGATGTCACTGAATTTATGCGTAAGAAGTCAGATAAAGACTACCTTGATGCAGAAATTATTTTTCACTACTCAGAATCCGATTCTGCCAGTTATGATATCAAACTAAGGGCACGGGGCGAGAGACGCCGTGAGATATGCAGGTTCCCGCCCATAAGGCTTAACTTCAAGAATACCAAAACAATTTTCGGCGACATAGACAGTATGAAAAATGTTAAAATGGTTACTCATTGTAATATGGCTAAAGTGTATGATGAGTATGTTATGAAGGAATTCCTTATTTATAAGATGTACAATTATATTACTGATTACAGTTTCAGGGTCAGGTTATTCAGGGTGAACTATGTTGATACGGGCAGGAGAGGAAGAAATTACCAGAAGTATGGATTCCTGATTGAGCCTCTTGACCTGCTTGAAAAAAGGCTGAATGTTTTTGAAATAGAAAACGTGCCGCTGAAATATGATGATATGGTACCTGATATACTTGACAGGATGACCATTTTCCAGTTTATGATTGGAAACCCTGACTGGCAGGTTGCTTCCTATCATAATATAAAGGTGGTAAAAGGAAGGGAGCAGCTGAAGGGAGTTCCCGTAGCTTATGATTTTGATTACTCCGGAATGGTCAATACATCCTATGCACTGCCGGCAGAGGTGCTTGAAATTGCAAATGTAAGGCAGAGGGTACATCTTGGTGCATGCAGGGATGATACAACCTATGCCAGGATTCTGGGAGAGTTTATGGATAACAGGGAAAATTTCTACAAGACCATTGATAATTGTATTTATCTTGATGAAAATTCTAAAAACTATATGATAAAATACCTGGATAGTTTTTATGACCTGTATACAAAAGACAGGATAATCAGCATGTTAAAAATGACCTGTGTAAACTGATAATTATGATAGAAATTGTTCTGAACCGGGGACTTTATACACGTCTCTTACTGACTGTACTGCTGCTGCCATTAGTGGCGGCAGCTCAGGACACTGAAAACAAAGAATTCGGACTTTTTTCTGAAGACCAGATTCTGAAAGTTAAACTAAGCTTTGATATAGGGAAGTTTATGGAGAATAAGCCTGAAGAGGAATACCTTGATGCAAAGATCAGAATAGAAAATGGTGAAGGCAGACCGGTAAATGAAGACATAAGAGTCAGGGCAAGAGGCAATTATCGCAGAAGGACTTGTGTTTTCCCACCGGTTATGCTTAATTTCAAGGGTGTTGAGACAGACTATCCGGATATTGATAAACTGGAAAAGGTAAAACTTGTAAGTCATTGTATGCCGGATGACCGGTATGAAACGTATGTCCTGAGAGAATATCTTGCTTATAAAGTATACAATGTAATTACAGATTATAGCTTCAGGGTCAGGCTTATGGATGTCAGTTATTACGACATAAACCATGACACCCTCTTTGCCAGCCGGAAGGCATTTATACTTGAGCCGGTTGATAACCTCGAAGACAGGTTTGGATATGATGAGATAGAAGATATTGAAATTTCATATGATAACATAGATGATTATTTGCTCTTGAAAATTTCTCTATTTCAGTATTTAATTGGTAACTCAGACTGGTTTATCCCTACAATTCATAACCTGAAAGTTTTTGGTGATGAAGATAAGCTGCAGGATATTATACCTGTACCATATGATTTTGATTATACCGGTTGGGTAAACACTCATTACTCTGTTCCGAGGGAGGACCTGGGACTGGAGGAGATTCGTGACCGTGCATTTTTCGGACCTTGCAGGAGCGAGGAGGAATACAGGGAAGTGATGAACTATTACCTGGGGCTTAAAGATAAAATAATTGACACGGTAAAAGATTTTAAGTATCTTAAGGGCGCAGAAAGAGCTGATCTGAAACGGTATGTCAGGAGTTTTTACAGACTCTATCGTAAAGATGAGATCCTGGATATATTTATGAACACCTGTAAAGAGGATAAAGAATGACAGACCTGTTGATATCGCAATTTTCCGGAGGTATAGACCTTGGTGAGACAAAAACCTTCCTGATAAGGTTTGTGCTGAATATGATCACACTTACAATACTGATCAGGTTTCTTTACTATGAATACCGCAAAGAGGGGATACCGGAGTATCTTTTCTCCTTTTTCCTGCTTGGGGTGATAGTGTTTATGATCTGTACTGCTCTTGACATGGTAGACATACAGCTTGGATTTGCCCTTGGGCTGTTTGCTCTTTTCGGTATACTCAGATTCAGAACGCAAAGTATACCGGTAAGGGAAATGACCTACCTCTTCCTGGTCATAGGTGTATCAATGATAAACTCACTCGTTAATTTCAGTGATCCCGTAAATGGTATTATCCTCTACAATACCCTTATTATTATACCGGTCTGGATACTGGAGATCTTTCTTTGCAATAACACACATAAGCAAAAAGAGGTTGTCTATGATAAGCTGGAAGATGTTTACCAGGGAGAGAAGCATCTAAGGACTATATTGAAAGACATTACCGGCCTTAATATTCAAAAGGTTAAAATAGGAAAGATAGACTTTGTAAAACAGCAGGCTAATCTTACTGTATACTATAGGGGCTGATAGTATATTCCGGTTTTTTCACGGGCCATCCTTCTTGACAGGGCAACCAAAGATTAGCCGGGCACATTCCTACTCATCATCTTTTTTCCTGGTATCAATACCGAAAGGAAGGTATACCCCGCAAGTTCTTGTAAGGGCAGTAATAATAGGGATGATACCGAACAGCCCCAGCCATGATTTAAAAATTATGCCGGCCGCAATTATCATAATGCCGAATATTATCCTGATTACCTGGTCGGTCCTGCCAACGTTTTTTTTCATAATGACTTAAATATGTTTATTCCTAAGTATATTAAAAACATAACACCAGTGGCTTACTAATTGTTCCGGGAGCTGGTGAAAAAAGTGCTCTATTGACCCGGTGTTAATTTTTTCAGCAATGCCCTGACATCATCCACGGACTTAACATAGTAGTCGGCTTTAGTGGTTTTAGTACCAACTTTTATGGTGTAAGCTTCCTCCGGCATGGAGTCAAAAGTATATTCATCGGTCCAGTCGTCTCCAACAGCAAAAATGAAATCATAATCGTCATTCCCCATTTTCTGCATTGCTGCCCTGCCTTTATTAATGCCGGAATATTTTATTTCCAGCACCTTGTCTCCGTCCATTATTTCCAGGTTAAGATTGGCAGTAAGGTATCTTAGCTCATCTTTGAGCTCCCATGCTCTTTGTATACCGAGGTCCGGGTCAGCCTTCCTGTAATGCCACACCAGCGAGAAATTTTTATGTTCAATAAAAGTCTGGGGTGTCTGGTCAACAAAGAATTCCAGCAGGGGTAATACAGAGTCTTTCCATTCATTATCTATCTGCTCCATCATATGCCATTTGCCGTCGGGTTCCCTTAACCACACGCCATGCTCTGCAATGAAATGGAGATTCCATTTGCTTGGGAACCACCTGCCAAGTGTCTCTTTATCGCGGCCGCTGATAATGGTAACAGTGTTTTTCTCATCTTTTGTTATATTCTCAAGGATGCTGTATAATTCATCATCGGGACGGGCATCTTCAGGGTTCTTTTTGAACCATGACAGGGTACCGTCATAATCAAGGAAGAATATTCTCTTTCCTGCTTTTTTGTAAACTGAGAGAATTTCCCTTTTCTTACCGTCACTCAGTTTCCTTGTTAAGTTTGAGGCCTGGATCTTTTTCACACCTTCGAGTTTCGACATAAACTCACGGGCCCACCTGCCAAGTGTGTATCTTTTTAATCTGTCATTCATTACCCTGTTACGCCGCACCTGTTCTTCATCAGGCATCTCAATTGCTTCTTTTATTGCTTTTACAACTGCTCCAAGGTTATTGGGGTTAACCAGTATCCCTTCATGCAGTTCTTTGGCCGCACCTGCCAGCTCGCTCAGAATAAGTACTCCTTTCCCGTCAAGCCTTGAAGCCACATATTCTTTTGCAGCCATGTTCATCCCATCGCGCAGAGGTAAAATAAGGGCTATGTCAGAATAAGCGTAGAGTCCGATCAATTCTTCAAAACTGAAGTGTTGGTTTAGGTAGATGATGGGGGTCCAGGTAATTGTTCCAAAACTCCCGTTGATCCTTCCCACCATTTCATCAACTTCTCTTTTTAAGCTGTCATAGGAATCCCCTGATTCACCTGATGGCAGTGCCAGCAGCAGGAAGCTAACCTTCTCCAGGTACTCGGGGTAATCCTGCAGGAAAAGTTCAAATGCCTTCACCCGCTGGGGAATACCCTTAGTGTAATCAAGCGGGTCAATTGACAGTATAAGTTTTTTATTTTCTGCTTTGCCCAGATGGTGTTCGACCTGCTTCCGTATTTTATTGTCTGAGGGATACCCGTTTTGCTTCATCAGGCTGATCTCATCTTCAAATTTCTGGTAATAGATTCCCCTCGGGAATGCATCAACCATCAGGGTCCTTTCTTCAATGGCTATCCTGTTGAAAACAGTATCGTAACCCATCAGTCGCCTTACACTGCTGAGGAAGTGCCTGGCATATCCAAATGTATGGAACCCGATAAGGTCAGAGCCAAGCATGCCTTCGAGAATCTCGGTTCGCCAGGGCAATAACCTGAATATTTCGTAGGAAGGGAAGGGTATGTGAATGAAGAGCCCAACAGATATACCTGGTTTTAAGTCCCTGATCATACTGGGCAGAAGGAGAAGGTGAAAATCGTGTATCCAGAGTATGTCTCCGTCATTCATCAGGGAGGCCAGTTTTTCTGCATACAGGCTGTTTACTTTTTTATATGCTTCCCATGCCCTGTCATCATACGAAGTATGCTGGGGGAAATAATGAAAAAGGGGCCAGATAGTGTTTCTTGAGAAATTGTGAACAAAGTAGGTGTAATCTTCAGGGTCAGAATTAACCGTCACACATTTGCACTTCTTCAGTTCACGCTCCAGCTGTGCTTTCTCCTTTTCATTGCATCGGTAACTCTCCACCCCGGGATGACCTACCCAGGTGGTGTCATACTGCTCATAAAAATCACTGAGTCCGGGCAGTGAAATGCCATCATCATGTTCTACCTTCATCCCCTCATCACTGAATACTATATTAACAGGGACCTGACGTGAAGCAATAAATAATTTTTTCATTATTTTGTGTATTTAATGACAGTGTATCATTTTTGTATATTAGTGGAATAATACTATTACTTTGATTTTTTAATAAAATACTACACCTGCCCTTTATAACCAAATTTTGTAACAAATAGTTTGAAAATATGATAGGATTTGACGCTGTTGTTTTTGATCTGGACGGAGTAATCACCAAAACCGCTCTTGTCCACGGCCAGGCATGGAAACGTATGTTTGATGAATTCCTGAAAAAATGGTATAAGGAAAATAATGAAGAGTTCAGGGAATTTACGCATAGCAGCGACTACCTGCCTTATGTTGATGGTAAACCAAGGTACAAGGGCGTTGCTTCTTTCCTTGAATCCAGGGGGATAGAACTTGACTACGGTGATCCCTCTGATGATCCGTCAAGGGAGTCCGTCTGCGGACTGGGAAACAAGAAAAACCTTATGTTCCGCAAAGTGCTGGATGAGGAAGGAGTGAATGTTTATGATTCATCAGTGAAGATGATCAAACAGCTCAAAAAACTGGGTGTCAGGATAGCCGTAGCTTCTTCCAGTAAGAATTGTAAGCCCGTACTTGAAGCGGCAGGATTGCTTGACCTGTTCGAGGCCAGGGTAGACGGCGTGGTGTCAGCAGAGCTTGGATTGAGTGGAAAGCCTGAGCCGGACATTTTTACTGTAGCCTGCGACAGGCTTGGGACGGAATATCACCGTTCGGTTGTGGTTGAGGATGCAGTGTCTGGTGTGCAGGCAGGTAAAAACGGGAACTTCGGCCTGGTTATTGGCCTGGCCCGTGAGGATAATATGAATGAGCTAAGGGTTAACGGGGGCGATATAGTCCTTGAAGACCTGTCTGAGATAAGCATAGACGATATTAATGAATGGTTTGATAAAGGTATCGAAGCAGATTCATGGAACCTTAATTATTATGACTATAATCATTCAAAAGAAAGATCAAGGGAAGCACTGCTGGCTGTTGGTAACGGCTACCTGGGCACAAGAGGGGCTCTCGAGGAAAGCCGGGCCAATAAGGTTAATTACCCTGGTTCATATATCTCAGGGCTTTACAACAGGCGTGTATCAGAAGTTGCAGGCAGGGATATTGAAAATGAGGATTTTGTAAATATACCTAACTGGTTGCCCGTGACTTTCAGGATAGGCGATGGTGAATGGCTGAGTTTTGGTCCGGAGCCAACAATGAAAATCCTGAGCATTAAGCGCAGGCTTAATTTTAAGAACGGTGAACTGGAGAGGGAACTTGAACTGGAAGATAATGATGGTAACAGGACTCTTGTAAAGTCTTCAAGGTTTGCCAGCATGCACTATAAGCATTTAACAGCACTGAAGTACGAAGTAATTCCACTTAATTACAGCGATACAATAACAATACGTTCTGAGCTTGATGGTAATCATATCAATGCGGGAGTTGAGAGGTACAGTGACCTGAACCAGGATCATCTGAGTTACATATCTGAGAAAATTGAATCTAACAGATCTTATCTGAAGGCGAGAACAAAGAGTTCCAATGTTATTATTAAACTTGGAGCACGCCATATTCTTAACGGGAGTGAAGACCTGGAGCCTGTTATGAACTGCGAGTGCTCAAAAGGCAAGGCCTGCCATGACTTTACACTTGAAGCGAAGAAGGGTGAGCCTCTTGTTCTTGAGAAGCTTGTATCAATCTATACATCGCAGGATAAAAAGGTAACAATTCCCGAAGAACATTCCAGGGAAGCCCTGGAGCGTATGACAGATTACCGGGGAGAGCTTGACCTTTCAGCAAAAGCCTGGCAGAAGATATGGAATGAGATTGATATCAGCATCGGCGGCGACAGGGCAGCGCAGAAGCTAATAAGGTTACACCTCTACCATATGATGGTTACATCATCACCTCATCATAAGGATCTTGATGCAGGTATTCCCCCGAGGGGACTGCATGGTGAGGCTTACAGGGGGCATATATTCTGGGATGAGCTTTATATATTGCCTCTCTATAACATTCATTTTCCGGAAGTGGTCAAATCAGTGCTGATGTACAGGTTCAGGCGACTGGACAAGGCCAAGGATGCTGCACGCGAAGCAGGATACCGCGGGGCGATGTTCCCCTGGCAGAGCGGAAGCGATGGCAGGGAGGAGACACAGGTAGTGCATCTTAACCCCGTCTCCGGTGAGTGGGGAGATGATTACAGCAGGCTGCAGAGACATGTAAGCCTGGCTATTGCATATAACCTTTGTAATTATTACAAGGTAAGCGACGATAAAGAATTTATGATGAAGAAAGGCGCCGAAATGCTTTTCGAAATATGCAGGTTCTGGGAAAGTAAATGTGAATATGATGAGCAGGAAAAGGGATACCATATTGCTAAGGTGATGGGGCCGGATGAGTTCCATGAGAAACTGCCCGGCTCAAAAGAGGGGGGGCTTCGCGATAACGCATATACCAATATTATGGTAAGCTGGATGATGGATAAAGCCGTTGACTTTTTGAACAGGCTTAGTGAGAAAGAAAGAGCAAAAATATCTGAAAAATATTCTGTTAACAGCGATGAGGCAAACAAATGGAAGCATATAAGCAGTAAGCTGCTCCTCAGTGTCAGGGATGACGGCATCATTGAGCAATTCAGTGGATATTTTGATCTTGAAGAACTGGACTGGGATGCTTATCGTGAAAAATATGGAGATATACACCGGCTTGACAGGATACTGAAGGCTGAAGGCAAATCGCCTGATGCCTATAAACTTTCAAAGCAGGCTGATCTGCTTATGGCCTTTTTCAACCTTGGCTTTGATGAGGTAAGTAATATTCTTTCCAGACTGGGATATAAGCTTCCCGGCGATTATGTATCCAAAAATTTCGATTATTACCTGGCAAGAACATCACACGGTTCAACACTTTCCAGGCTTGTGCATGCCGACCTGGCCTACAGGCTGGGCTTACATGATTATGCATGGAAGCTGTACATGGAGGCACTCAGCAGTGACCTGGTAGACATACAGGGAGGAACAACAGGAGAAGGGATACACTGTGGTGTTATGGCAGGAACTGTTTACCTTGTTTTGTCTGTTTTCTGCGGACTGGACCTGTCAGGCGAAGATCCGTCTCTCTGCCCCGACCTGCCGGACCATTGGAAATCACTTAAGTTCAATTTCAGATTTCATGGTACATATTTTGAGGTAGCGGTCGTTGATAAAACACTTGAAATATTGGCTCACGACAGCGAAAAAAACAAAATAAAAGTCCATATTTGCGGTGAAAAAATAGAACTGGAGAGAGACCGGATCTTTAAAATGAACTTTAAAAAATAAGACAGGATGTTAGGTGATGTTCTTTTGATAAATGATATGCACAAGGAAGCTGCCGAGGCTATCTATGAGGTGATAAAAAAGGACCTGAAAAAGAAAAACGGGAGATACAGGTATGTTGTGGGCATATCAGGAGAATCGGGGTCGGGTAAATCAGAACTTTCGCATACTCTGGGTAAGAGGCTTAAGGTTGATCACATAAGAGTTAAGGTTATACATACTGATAATTATTATAAGATACAGCCTTTGCTCAGAGAAGAGTGGCGAAGGAATAAAGGTTTTGATAAAATTGGTCTTGATGAATATGACTGGGTCAAGATCAGGAAAACAATACGTGATTTCAAGGAAGAGCAGGAATGTGTTATCCCATGTATAGACCTTATCCCCGAACAGGTGGACAAGCTTATTACTGATTTCAGTAAGATCGATCTGCTTGTTATTGACGGTCTCTATGCCATTGATGCTGCTGATGTTGACCTGCGTGTATTTATTGATCTTACCTACCAGGAAACAAAGATCAACCAGATCATAAGGATGAAGGAGGAGATGAACACTTTCAGGTTAAAGATCCTTGATCGTGAGCACCAGGCTGTTTCAACACTCAAGCCAAAAGCTGACCTGATAATTAACAAGGCCTATAAGGTGGTTACGGCAGAAGAACATAGTGTGCAGGTAAGCCATTAGTAACTCATTCCAAAACCATGCCCTTGACCATGACATCTTAATAAGCAATATCCGCTGAACAGACCTGTGTCAACAAATTTTGACACACTTGCGCCGCTGTTGGATACTATGTTCATGTCAAAATTTATCAGATTGGAGTTATTTATAGCTGTTCCCTGGGTATTGCTTATGCCATGAGGATCATGGCAGACATTACAGGGTGTGTTTTCTTCCACAATATGTAAATAATGTTCACCAAATGAATTATCCCCAAGTATTGAATTCCTGTCGTGGCAGCTGTAGCAAAGCTCGTAGGTTAATGCGGATTCAATGGTATTATCAGCTTTCTCATATCGGTATTTTAAAATATTCGGATATTCTGAGCCATGTGGCCCTGCAGGCGACCCGGCTCCATTGCTTGCATGGCAATCGGTGCAATAAATAATACTGTTTTCATCATAAAGTGGTGCAATAAGGCTCGGAACATTTGTGTTGGATCCAATGCCAGTTACAGGATGGTATGCCGGATTGGTTAAATCGAACTCAAGTCTTGTATTATTTTGTTCAATAAGCCTGGTAGTTGTGGAAGCCGGTTTGGAGGGACTGTCGGCATGACACCTGAAGCATATCTCATACTGATACTGGACAGGGTTAACAGGATTACCATATTGATTAATTCCTTTAACGCCTGCTGTGAATCCTGAGACATCAGGTGCCGATGCAGGTGTTCCTGTTACAGCATGAGGATTATGACAATCTTCACATTCAACATGCATGGTTGATACAAGAGGATCTTCTTCAGGATCATGTGCCTGGTTATATGATTCAAGGTTATGTTTATAGGGCTTGATGAGCTGTGCATAAATATCAGTTGATGCAACATTGCCATTATGGCAATTAAGGCAATTCTGTTCTTCAGAAATATAATGTAACAATCGGTACTTACCTGCTGCACTGTGTGGTTGATGGCAGTTTTCACATGCATTTTCAGTTACGCTCTCATAAGGTGTCCCGGGCCACGGATCAGTACCGCTTCCATTCCAGGTTGCGGTTGAAGTGTTATGGCTTGAGGGAGTCCAGTAATCCCTTTCATGGCAGCTAATACAAAGCTCAGAATACTGTGGTGACAGTACCAGGAAGTCAGAATATATGTTTTTGTGAGGATCATGACATGAGGTGCATTGAAGCTTGCCGTTTTCAAGACCAACGGGGTATGTGAGAGATGATGGATCTTTTAATTGTCCGTCAGCTGATGCCAGGGCTGAATTGAAATCGAAAGATACAGGATGATCATCAGAAAGGTCGCTTGTAAGATTGGATGATCCCGGGGGGAGATATGTTACCCCTCCCGCGAAATCAATTAAGGTAGTTCTGTTTAAAACATCACCAGGTGCAATAGTTCCGTCATGGCATGATAGGCATAAAAGGGATGAACCATCTGGTTGTCCTGGTATTGCTTCAATAGTTGAACTCTGATAAAGATCATAAATGACTCCAGGATCATCCCTGTTCCAGAGTGGACTGTCCGGATTACTGTTATGAGGGGTATGACAAAAAACACATATCTCTGACTCTGAGCTTGCCCTTATGCTCCCTGGCCCGGAGGCACTTAGATTATGAACTGTATTTACAACTGATTGGGCATGCAGGACGCTTGAATTACAAAAAAGAATGCATATTATGAGATACCTGTTATTCATTATATCCTGTCAGCTTAAATATTTGAATCCTGTTATTATAATTGTCTGAGACATAAATATAATCATTGTCATCTACATATATACCATTTGGTAACCAGAACTGCCCCTGTCCTCTTCCCTGTGCACCGAAACTGTATAGAAAATTACCCTTCTCATCAAATATCTGTACAGCATGAAAGAGTGCATCCGCCACGTAAATATTCCCAAAACTGTCAGTGGCTATTCCTTTTGGCCTGGCCATGTCACCACTTGCATTGCCTGCATTCCCAAAGCAGGAGATAAAATTTCCATTATGATTATAAATCTGTACCCTGAAATTCATTGAATCTACAATATATACTCTGCCATTTTTATCGATCCATATATGCGTGGGAAAATTAAATTCCCTATTTCCGGTGCCACGACTGCCAAGAAATTTTATATGATTACCGTTTTTATCAAGTATCCTTATTCGATGGGCAGATGTTTCCAAAACCCAAATCTGATTACTGACCTTTGAGTACGCAATACCTGTTGGCCGCTTAAAATCCAGATCCTTTGCAAATGGACTTAGTGTTTTGCCATTTTTTGAAAGCTGGTAAATCCTTTCATCATAGGAGTCCGTAAATAATATTTTTCCTTCAATATTACATAAACTGACCATTGAAGGCATTGTATTGCCTTTCTTCCTGAATGCTTTTGCTATCCTTAGCTTTCCGGCATTATATCTAGCAAGGCTGCCGTTTCCCTGGCATAGTATCCAAATGTCGTTTATGTTTTCAGCATATACATCAACCGGGTTACTTATTATGACATCCTCCTTCCCAAAAAGCAGGTTACCAATGATTTTAAAGAAGTTCTTCTGGTTTTGTGGTAATTCTGAATCAATCTTCCCAATGTACTTAATAGGCTTATTCTCCTGGGAGTAGATTTGCATGACTCCCATGATGAATAAGGCACAGATAAGGATGAGTCTTATTATTACCTTGAAATTTCTATTCTTCTCACCGAATATCATAAGGTTTTTCAGTTATGAATGCTATTCTGTTACTCTTGAATATTCTAGCTTTTTATGACATCCGGTTGCGCAGGATCCGCCATTCTCAGTGAAGTCAGCCTCCACTGGCATATCCCAGTTTCCATATTTTACCGTTGCTTCGATAATATACTTGTTTGGTGCTCCATGTGCATTATGGCATAAATTGCAGTTTCTACCCTTGGTCCCGTTGATATGGAGATAATGCAGGTTTTGAGTTCCGTTCCTGAAATTTGTAGCATAAACCGTTGAATCGGCAGTGATCATTTCACTGTCATGACAGAGAAAGCAGAATTCAAAATTATCAACTTTAGCCTCCGTATATTGTTTTGTTGGGTATTCTCCAATAAGCAGTCTGGGATAATCTGCTGCATGTGGGAGATGGCAAATAGTGCATTCACCGCTTTCAATCGGGTCATGTATTGTATTGTTTTCAGAAAGGGTGGCTTTTATATTCGGGATATACCTGTTATCAGTTTCTATTGCCCGGCTGTGACAATCAAGGCATAGTTTATTCGGCTCCATTTTGATAACTCCTCTGTAATCAGACTGATGTGGGTCATGACAATCCTGGCAATCTCCATTTTTGGCAGGATAATGATCAGATACCTTATCTTCGATCTCCAAATAGTGACAATCAGTACACATGTTTTCTGAAAAATTACTATGGATAAGCGATTTATTGGAGGAACTGTGTGGTGAATGGCACGATGCGCAATAGCCATCCTGTACAGGGTAATGCACATGTTCCTTGCTGTTCTTATCATCATGACACTTATAGCAGATCTGGGGATAATCTGCAACCAGTTTAAACTCGCTTTCGTCTGTTCCCGGATGTTCCTCCCCGGTGGAGGCATGACACAGTGAACAACCATTTACGGCTACAGGATGCAAATATTCTCCGGCCATTAGATCACTATGGCAGTCATTGCATTCCTGCTGGTTTACTTTATTATCAGTGCCGGTAGGTGAGAAGAGGAAGCTGAAGCCTCCTGCAATAATCAGGAATAAGTAAAGTAATAAATTATTCATTTCTCTGGATTTAAAATTTTCTGCTTAGTTCAATATATGTTCCATAAAAAATATGTTCGCTGTCCAAATAGTGCCTTAGGTAGTTATGTATGCCAGCTTTAATATAAAACTTCCTGAAGGATGTTTGTATCTCTGCTTTACTTGTAAACAGATCGAGGTCAATATTCCTTCCTTTCTGTTTCAGATACCCTGCATTTATCACAATCCGTGTCCCTGGAGATATAATATATCCCCACCTGGCTGAAATATTATAATACCTATGATTAAGGTCATTATCGATTATCTTATAGTCTTTAACATTACAGTTGATTGAAAACCGGAACCTGTCATTAAATGTTTTGTTCATATTAAGATAATACCTGAACCTTTCATACGGGATAATAGTGCTCTTATACAAATCGTACTCAATACCTGCTGAGATGAAATCCAGATTTATCCTTGCACCATACATATTTCTGGTATAATAATTCAAAACCAGGTAATCGGTATAGCGTATATTCTTATAGTCCTGTGCAAAACCTCTGTAGTATAACTCAAATTTATTACTGAACAGGATAATACTTACAGATAGATTATTGTTTACCGAATTGAAACTGTATGAACCGGGTTGAAGTGCCGTATAATCAACAAGAATTCTCTGATTGTTGGCAATGAGTCCACCCGGTATTCTTTGAACTTCAATATAATTATCGATAACAGAAATAAGATAATCTGTTCCTTCCTGGTATATTATTGTACCCGTTATATCTTTTATCACAACCGATGAGGGTTCGGCATAGGGTTTATCAAGGATCAGAATCTCCGCATCTGAGACAGTATGTTCCTCATCCCTGATGATGATATTGGTTGATTCGCTGGTCATATCCAGGTAATGCCTGAAATAGTTATATGAAATATTAAGCCTCTGTTTGCCTATCTTCTTGGTATACGTTATACTAGCTCCTGTCCTGAGGTTGTTCTCGTTATAAAGATCATGGTTTGAAGTGGTATATTCAATATTGAGTGTTGTTCGGAGACTTTCGTAAAGTTTATGATCAATATCCCCGGATATCCTGTGCTGGCTAAGGAGGTATGAGTTATAATCAAAGAGATGATAATTATATATACCGGTGGTTTTAAGATTATCACTGATCATTAAGGCTATTTTTTCATTTGCTTCCACACGGGAGAACTGGTAATATCCTTGTTGTTTGATATATGCTATACGTGAACTGAAACTATTTCTTCTTTCTTTATCAAAGTAGATATTATTACTTGCCCTGAGCCTGTTGACTAAATTTTTCGTTTTATGAATATCTGAATATGAATAATCATAGCCTTCTCTTGAAAATGATATCTCATTATTATCGTTTTCGGTAAAAGACTTTTTCACTCTCGCTTCCAGATTATTCTTTTTCATATTGAAAACTCTCCCAGTCAGTGTTTCTGTCTGCTCCCAGTTAGTACTCAAGTATGTAAGGGTAAGAGGAAGGTATCTGTTATTAAATGACAGGTTACCCCCATATCGGCGGTTATTGGCCTTTATGTTAGTAAGCAACTCGCGGTTAAAGTAATTCTGGTTCAGGTCTGCAAACGCCTTTAGAGATACAGTTTTTCCACTGAATATGTCTGCTTGCAGTTTAAGTTTTTTAAGGGACCTGGCTTCAGAACGGTCAGGTACAAGAAGGTACTTCTCATCCCTGGTTTCCGGGTTGTATTCAGTAGATAATGTGACACTTATTATACCGGGATCATACAAATAACTATTGAGGTTTAGTTTTAAGCCCCCAATGAAATACAGACTGTTTTGTCTTTCCTTTATGTCATTAAATGAGCTATATTGATTCCTGTACAGGTTTTCAATACTTATTTCGCCTGATACATACCTCAAATATAAAGGACCGGCTGAAAAAACTGATTCCTGTCCATGCAGGTATATGCATATTAAAAGAAACAATGCTATGAATATTGATTTTTTCATAGCTCAGTACCTTCTTTTAACAGGTTTATTCTACCGGCATGCGGATCATGGCAGCCTATACATTTTATTCCGCTTTCCGGTGTATGATTTGACTTTGACAGATGCTGTTGTGGATGACATTTATTGCATAAAACTTCGGTATTATCCCTAAGGAAATATTTGTATTTGGAAAAATGAGGATCATGACATTTCATGCACAGCCCTGCCTGCACAGGGCCATGAGTTTTTTCCTTTGACCCGGCATATGAATCATGGCAATAAATGCAGAGTTTATTTTCACCGGTAATGAGAAAGCCTATACTATCAGGTTTATGACATGCTGTGCAATGATCTGACTTATAAGGATGATGTATAAAATATTTCTTTGAACGTGCAGGTGTATTTACATTATCTGTTTTTTTTGCATTTCCTGCTGCAATACCGGGTAATTCTTGTTCAGGGGACGATAACTCTTCGGCCGGGGGAGGGACTCCATCAAAAAAAAAGTTCAGTACACTATACTTTGAAACCGTGGAACATGACATTATCAGGCATATAGCAACGGTAAAAATAAATAATGGTATTTTTGCTGTATTAAACACGTTCAATTCAGATGATCATCAGGTTTGACAAAACCATAAACATTTATTTTGTCAGGACCGAACTGGTTAGATACAAATATCAGATAGAGGAGCTCAAAATCATTAAACACATATTTATTAAAGAATTCAAGACAGCTGTAATCAATCGTAATACCTGCGGGCAGCGACATTGATCCCCTGCCATTATATGCTCCTCCAAAGTACATTAGTAATTCTCCGTTGTCATTAAAAACCTGAACATTTTCGAAAGCTGCATCCACTACATACAGTTGATTCTTTTTATCCGTTGCTATGCCTTTTGGCCTGGTCAACTGACCGAAATCTGTTCCATAGGATCCAACCCGGGATACGAATGCACCGTTGTGATGGAATTTTTTTATGGTGAAATCACCGAAATCAGTTACATATACATAATCATCATTTACCGTTATATTAAGTGGCTGGTAGAGGTATGCGCTATCTTTTTTCTCCGGATCAGGAAATTTTGATATCAGCTTGTAATTAGTATCGTCGAACACAGATATCGCATGAGAGTTTACTGAAGCAACATAGATTTTACCATTGAAACAGCTTATTCCGGTTGGTCTGAAATCTTTCCCAAGACCAATGGCATCTACATATTTTAATTCCTGGTCAAAAACGACTATCTGTCTCCTGTCAGCATCAGCAACGTAGAGGTTCCCATTTTTGTCGAAGGAACAATTGACAGGGAATTTAAGGGCTCCGATTCCACCGGGTTTGAAATAATCAAACTTGTTTTCTGCCAGATCAATTATTTCAATGCCTCCTATTCCGGTATCACATATATATATTTTGGAGTTATTCACAGCTATCCCGTAAGGTTTGACTATTGGCAATATTTCAGGTTCACCGAAAATAAATTTACGAAATGCAGACTGTTCTTTCAGTGCGTCCTGTGAATTATTAATTGTGGTAAGGTATTGTATCCTGGCAGTATCCGGTGGCTTTGGGAATACAACAATATTATTTGCATCTATTGTTAAAGCTTGTTTCCTGGAACATGAAACCAATAAGAAGATGCATAGCATGCATGAAAGAATCTTTGTCATATCTTCTCGATCAAACTACGGACCCTAAATATATAAGGTCTTCTGTTTTTTTAATGATTATCAGAAAAAACTACTTGTTATGACAGGTCAGGCATAACTCGCTGTTTACATTGCTTATTTTCAGCAGGTGACTGATGCTGTATTTATTATGAACATCATGACATGATGCGCACTCCATTTTATTGTTGAATAACATATCTTCCTGTATACTGCCACCCAGGCCTGAAGCAGCTGATGACGGAGTGAATAGTCCTCCATCGGTGGCAGCCAGGGCATCCGTGTATTCAAAACTGATAGGATGATCTTTGCTCAAATCATCACCGCCTGCACCTCCAATAAGTGAACCAGAGCCTATATACGTTGTTCCGGTTGTAACACCACCGAAGTTTTCAAGTGCTACTGTTCCGTCATGGCAACTCAGGCACAGCTTTGAACTTGCGCTGGGATCTGTGATTGTTGTTCCTCCATGGTTGTCAAATGTTGGTGAGGAATACAGCGTGTATCCTGCAACGGCAGTTGATTCATGATTCCATAGAGGAGCACTCGGCTCATTCATGGCATTATGAGTTGTATGGCATACACCACACATTTTGTTCTCAGCCGGTGCCCATGTTTCAGAAGAAAAGTCATGAGCAGTGCCTGCTATTTGAGAGAAGCAGTTAATACCGGTAATAGACAAGAAAAGAACTGTGATAATTGTAAATTTTGTTTTCATGATTAAGTTGGTTTTAGGACAGTTAAGATATAAAAAATTTGAAACAAATCGGTCTGTATCAAAAACAGCCAGATTTTCAACAAATGCCCGGTCATCTGTTTGCTGTTATCTCAATAATGACAAAAATCATGTATTTTGCCTTGCGTAATGAGCATATGTTCATTATATTTGTAAGAAATTATCATTATGCCAAGGCCAAAAAGTGACAGGATAGTATACGAGCCCCCTCTTTTTACAGAATTTAAACCTGTGGGATTAAGAGGGCAGGCGCTTGATGTAATAGATCTTTCACTGGATGAATTTGAGGCCCTGAGACTGGCTGACCAAAAGGCTATGTCGCATGCAGAGGCGGCAAGTGAAATGGAAATATCACGTTCAACATTTACAAGGCTGATAGAAGAAGCACGTAAAAAACTGGCTGATTTTATTATCCAGGGTAAATTGTTGAGCATAAACGGTGGGAATGTTCATTTCAGGAATAACATAATAAAATGCCAGAACTGTGGACATATGTTCAAAATAAATTTTAACCAGACAATTTCCGAATGCCCGGCTTGTCATTCAGGTAATTTACTAAACCTGGCCGGCGGATTCGGACACGGTAATTGTTGCAGAAACAGGAATAGAAACACTTAAAAAAGGAGGTTATTATGCCAGGAGGAGACAAAACAGGACCAATCGGAGCAGGTCCGAGGACAGGCAGAAGACTTGGCTTCTGCGTTGGTAATACTGAGCCGGGTGCCTTTTACGGACGTGGCTACGATATGGGGCGAGGCCCGGGAATGGGCAATCGTCACGGAATGAGGGGAGGTTTTGGCCGCAGGAAGAATATGAAACCCTGATTGTGGTCACCCAATGATCAGGGAAGAATTGTTAAATAAAAAATAATAAGAAAATGAAATTTGCTGTTCCAACCCATAATGATGAGCTCACAGCTCATTTCGGTCATTGTGAGACATTTGCAATTATAGAGACAGAGAACAACAGTATTATAAAGGAGGAATTTGTTGATCCGCCCGTACACCAGCCAGGTGCTTACCCTCGTTTCCTGGCTGACCTTGGCGTTAATGTAATTATAGCCGGAGGAATGGGTCAGAAAGCCCGCAACCTGTTCGATGCAAACGGCATCAGGGTATGCGTGGGGGTGGCCCAGGGAAGTCCGAAGCAACTGGTGGAGCAATACATGAAAGATGAATTAGTAACAGGCCATAATCTATGTGACCATTAAAAACCAGTATGGTATAGTGAAGATAGCAATAGCAAGCGGCAAGGGGGGTACAGGTAAAACGACTCTGGCAACAAACCTTGCTGCTTACCTGTCCGGAAAACAGAAAATAATCCTGGCCGACCTTGATGTTGAGGAGCCTAATTCAGGATTGTTTATCAGGGTTGAGCGGAAGCATGAGGAGATCATGTATAAGATGATACCGGGATGGGAGGAGGATAAATGTACCTTCTGCGGTTTGTGCCAGGAGGTGTGTAATTTCAATGCTGTCCTTAATATGGGTAAGCTGATACTTGTTTACCCGGAACTGTGTCATAGCTGTTATGCCTGCTCGGAGCTGTGTCCGGAGGGTGCACTGCCCATGAAAAAGCAAAGAATGGGAGTGCTGAAACATTTCAGCAACGGGAAAATAAACTTTATTGAAAGCAAACTCGATATAGGTCAGGAACAGGCTGTGCCTTTAATAGCACAAACTCTTGATTATGTAGATAAGCATTCAGAAAATGAAAGCCTTGTAATACTGGATTCGCCGCCGGGAACATCATGCCCGGTTATTGAAGCCACAAAAGAAGCGGATAAAATATTACTTGTTACTGAACCTACACCATTTGGCTTACATGATCTTAAGCTGGCGGTTGAAACAATGGAAAAACTGGACAAGGAATTTGTTGTTGTGCTCAACCGTTACGGAGTGGGGAATGCAGGGGTTGAAGAATACTGCAAAGAAAATGACATCAGGATAATTGCAATGATACCGGATGACAGGCAGGTGGCTGAATTATATGCCCGCGGAAAATTGGTATATAAAAAGTCATCAGCTTTCAGGGAGGCACTGGACCGGATTGCAGAATACATTCTTGAAAATTAAATCCATTGTATGAAAGAGATAGTTGTTATATCAGGTAAGGGGGGCACAGGAAAAACTTCTTTAACTGCAGCCCTGGCCTACCTGGCTGACGGAGAGGCGGTGATAGCCGACTGTGATGTGGATGCTGCTGATATGCACCTGCTTCTGTCGCCTGATTTCAGTCATGATGAGGATTTCTACAGTGGTGAGGTGGCACATATAGATACTGATCTTTGCACATCATGCGGACTGTGCATGGAAAAATGCCGCTTTAGTGCAATACACCGGGTGAATGAAGAATACAGTGTAAATGAAATTGACTGTGAAGGATGTGGTTATTGTGCAAGGATATGCCCGGTGAATGCCATTACCATGAATGATCAGCTTGCGGGGAAGTTTTATATTTCCACAACAAGACTTGATAATACACTTGTACATGCAAGGCTGGGTGCCGGAGCTGAAAATTCAGGTAAGCTTGTAGCAAAAGTGAAAAAGAAAGCCCGCACACTTGCAGAAAAAGAATCAAAAGATTACGTGATAGCTGACGGCTCACCCGGGATAGGATGTCCTGTTATCTCTTCTCTCTCAGGAGCAGATTATGTAGTGGTTGTGACCGAACCCTCGGTATCCGGAATGCATGATCTGAAAAGAGTGCTTGAACTGGTTCATAAGTTTGATATACCTGCTTCATGCATAATCAACAAACATGACATAAACCCGGGTATGACAAATGAAATAGAGGATTTCCTACGATCATCAAATATTCTTCACCTGTGTAATATTCCTTATACTGCAAGCTTCACTTCTGCCATAACGAAAGGGATTACGATCATGGAGAACGGAGAAGATCAAATGCTGGTCAGGGAAGCATGGAGGAAAATTAAAGAAGATATTAATTCTAAATAAAAGAAAATATGAAGATAGCATTTACAGCTAAAGGCCCGAACTGGAATTCAAAGATTGATCCGAGATTCGGACGCACGGAGTATCTTCTTGTTTATGATACTTCAACGGAAGAGTTGAAATCTATTGATAACAGGGATATTGAAAATGAGGCTCATGGTGCGGGACCCAAAACAGCAGGTCTGATTTACGAGTCAGAGGCAGAAGTAATAATTACCGGTAACGGACCCGGGGAAAATGCAGCACGGGCACTTGAAAAAGCAGGTGTGAAAATCTATACAGGTGCTGAAAAGATGAAAATCAAAGAGGCCCTGGAGGCCTTTAATAATAATCAGTTAAAAGAATATAACTAATAGCATTATGACACAGACAGACGTATTGGTAATTGGCAGTAGCGCTGCAGGATTGGTTGCAGCAACCACTGGTAAAAGAGTTTATCCCGATAAGAAGTTTACGGTAATCACAATGATGCCCAGGACTCTTATCCCTTGTGGTATACCATATATCTTTGGCTCGGTGGGATCATCTGATAATGATATCCTCCCGGCGGAAAAGATGTTCAAGGCAAATGATATAGAAGTGATTTATGATGAGGTGGCTAAGCTGGACCGTGAAAACTGCCGGGTAGAACTCAAATCAGGTGACAAAGTTGAGTATAAAAAGCTCGTACTGGGAACAGGATCCTTGCCAAAGGTTCCGGGATGGCTGAAAGGAACAGAGCTTGATGAGGTATATACCGTGCCTAAAAACAAGGTATACCTTGATGAGATGCAGAAAAAACTCGAAGGTGCTAATAAAATAGTAATAATAGGTGCCGGTTTTATTGGTGTTGAAATGTCTGATGAGCTTAATAAAGCAGGAAAAGAAGTAACACTGATAGAAAAACTTCCCCATGCGCTGGGACTGGCCTTTGATGAAGATATATCTGTTATTGCAGAAGGTCTGCTTAATGACAGGGGCGTTAAGATGATGACAGGTGCCAGTGTAAAAGAAATTATCGGTGATGGTAAAGTAGAAGGTGTTCTTCTCGAAGATGGAACTAAGATTGAAGCCGATGCAGTGATTCTTTCACTGGGGTATTATCCCAATACAAAATTAGCCGAAGAATCAGGTTTGTCATTAAGCAGCCTTGGCGCCATAAGGGTTGATGAGTATATGAGAACCGAAGATCCAAATATTTTTGCAGTGGGTGACTGTGCAGAGAAAAGAGATTTTGTTACCAGGAAGCCAAGTAATATAATGCTTGCCTCAACAGCATGTGCAGAGTCAAGAATAGCAGGTATGAATCTTTTTAAATTATCTGCGATAAAGACTTTCAGCGGAACAATTTCAATATTCTCGACAGCTATTGGCGGAACCGGTATTGGTGTTGCCGGTCTGACCGAAACAGTAGCCAAAGGAGAGAATTTTGATATAGTAACAGGTAAATTCGAAGGGATAGACAGGCATCCCGGTACCCTGGAAGATACACACAAGCAATTTGTTAAACTGATAGTTGGAAAAGAATCCGGTGTTATACTGGGTGGCGAGGTTGCAGGTGGCCTCTCTGTAGGTGAGCTTACGAATACAATAGGTATTATTATTGAAAACAGGATGCCTATAAATGCACTGCTTACGGCGCAGATAGGAACACATCCGCTTCTTACCGCATCACCCGCCGGGTATCCATTGATAAAAGCTGCTGAAGATGCATCATCGAAAATAATGTTTAATGGTTTATAATCTTGTCTTTCAATCAGCAGCTTAATGCAAATCTCTTCCGGGCCATTAATACCGCCCGGGAGAGATTTTAATTTTGTGAATTAAAAATAAAGGGGGACAACTCATGAAGAAAACCAAGCTCTGCCTTCTGATTGATGTACTTATGTTCCTGTTTCTTGCCCTTATGAGCGGAGTGGGTTTGCTGATTAAGTATATACTTCTTCCAGGATCAAAGCGCTGGGATGTGTATGGCAGGGACAGCATAATAATTTGCCTGCTGCAGCCCGGAATGAGGAAAGGACCCGGGTAAAGACTACTGAAGATTTTTCCGGCAGGATTGCTGAAGAAAGCGTGGAAGGATCGACGTTTGCTGATAGTAAAACTAAGTCATTACAGGAGGCAGGATCACATGAAGAAATTGAACGCCACGAAATAGACCCTGATATTAGTGTGGATGGCTCAATGAGCCTGATAAATGTATCTGTAAAATATAATGTCCCGGTAAGCCACCTGGCAGGTGAACTTGACCTGCCATCAAATGTCAGCGGCAATGAAAGGCTCGGACGATTGAAGCATAATCATAACTTCAGGATGAGCGATATTGAAATGATTAAAAACGGTGCGGAGGTAATACACTTTGCTACGGGTTTCCTGGTTGGCTATCCTCCATGTCCATACATTGATCACTTCAAGAGCTTCATTGAAGAGAAGTATGGAGTAAAAGTGGTACTGGGGACACATCCAATACCCGAAAAGTATCTTATTACACATACCGCCCTCGGCACCTGGGATTCACCTGAATGGCAGGAACGGATAAAAGATGCACTTCCCGGTAAAGATCTGAGGCTGGCCTATAACTAGTGTAATTTTACCGCATACCGGGATCCGGAATTATATTATCCAAAGGTCCCTGAGCAAAAACATATCCACAGTTAACTAAATCTACGTTGGATCTCCCTTCGACGGCTATCTGCAGGACTGTTATGTTGCTATTATTTGTTGGCGACACCGGCATATTTCTGCCTTCTGCTATCAAGGGCTCAGGGACCTTTGTAGCTATTAAATCGGTGGCTATATCTTTGGAAATCCGGGGTTGGAAATTCAACACGCAATTTCCAGGTCAAGTGTCATGAATAATCCTAAGTTCCAGATTTTCCAAAGTACTGTAAATTATTATCAATTTTATTATCACTTCAATGAAAGAAGTGGAGAGATTATACTAAGAGGTTAAGTTGAAGCTCTTGCATAAGTATTATTTACCAGGAAACTGCTTTAAGGTATGAAAGCAAAGTCTAAAAAGGAATTAGCTGCAGAATATGGAGTTTGCACAAAAACCATAACTAGATGGC
>JAIPBU010000038.1 GCA_021738535.1 Bacteroidales bacterium
ATCAATATAATAAAGTGAATAAAATAGAGATTGCCACCTACATTCAAAGAGGCTCCCGTTGGAGAGAAGCGACACTAACAATATAAAACAATACGTCAATGAACAAATATATTTAAAATCTATCTTTGTGCCATATGGCGCAAAGATAGGGGGTGAATAGAAATAGCCCCGGTCCCACCCGGGGATTGGCCAGTGCAGCGGGTGTACCACACGGGGATTGGCCGGTGCGGCGGGTGTACAAACCCTCTACCGCCGTCACTTCTTAACAATCTCCACCCTGTTATTAAAGGCCCTGCCAATAACACTGGAGTTGTCAGCAATGGGCTTGCTTTCCCCGTAGCCGTTAAAAACCATCCTCTGTTTGTCTATGCCTTCACTGACAAGAGCATTATAAATTGTCTCAGCCCTGTTTTTTGATAACTGGAGGTTTTCTTCCCTTGGACCTATATTGTCTGTATATGAATCAATGCTGATGCCCATTGTCGGGTCTTTCCTTAAGGCTTCCGCTATCATCTCAATAATATCCTTGCAGTCACTCGTAAGTTCACAGTCGCGTCGCTTGAAATTAAAATAAAGAACTGCTTTCCCTATTTCATTCAGGTCATTAAACAGGTCTTCTGCACTTACCTCGGATTTCAATTCCCCTCTTTCAACCAGGTTAAGAGTGTAATAAAAATCTTCCGCAAAAAGATCAACATACATGCGGCGGTTCTCTGACTGGACAACCATATAAAGCTGATTCTTTCCATCACCGTACATATTGGCATCAAGACTGTCCCCTATCTCCTGGAACCGGGTCAGGATATTTTTTGGGTCAGCCGTATCATCACATTCATAATAATAATAAGTAACCTGTCCCTCAACAATAAAATTATCACCGTTAATATCACAAAAACGGTAAGCCCCAAAATCCTGCTTTTCATAATCATAGAGTGTAAATCCCGGGTATGCTTTGAAAATGGGGTGTTCCGACTTTAACTCTACTTCCTGAGAATAAAGCAAAGAGACAGCAAAAAATAATATCAAAAAGATCAGTGGATATTTTTTCATGGCAGTCATATTTATGTTTCCTCTAATAAGGTACATAAAAAACTGCCCCGGGTCAAATTTTTTTACCTTGTCATAGTTACAGATACTGAATTTATATGACCACCCATGGGGGGATTCATCTTCCTTATCCTGACAGTGGCTTTCTTAATTCCCTGCAGGTTCTCATATATTGAATCCAGTATCCTCCCTCCAATGTTCTCAAGCAAATATGATTTTTTTTCCATTTCTTCCTTAACAACCCTGAATGCTACCTGGTAATCAACAGTGTCCTCCAGCTTGTCTGACCGTGAAGCTTTGTCAAGATCAACTTCAAGGCTCAGGTCAATAAGAAACTTGTTTCCAACTATCTGTTCTTCCTTAAAATGCCCGTGAAAGGCATAAAATTCCATATTCTCTATCTCTATTAAAGCCATACGTTTATGAGATTATTAATAATCCGGTAAAATTATCATTTGAAGCGGTTAAATAAAAAATATTGGCCGGAATATTTGGTTTATATAATAATCTACTTTATATTTGCAATATGTTTGAATTTAAATTCAGAATCATGAAGCAAATTTTGATCTTAATAAGCATATCCTTTTTAACGCTCACCCCGGCGCACACCCAGGAGAATACCAATACTCTAAAAGAAGAGAAGCTGCAGGAAATGAATAAGCTGTCATTTATGACCGGTTCATGGGAAGGGTCAGGATGGATACAACTTGAAGATGGATCAAGATCAAGCTTTGAGATTTATGAGACTGTACAGGAAAAGCTGGATGGTCTTGTCTATCTTGTCGAGGGACTGGGAAACTCCGGTGACATTACTACTCATAATGCAATAGCTCTTATTTCATGGGACCCTGAGATTAACCAGTATTCATTCCAAACACATACAATGGATGGCAGGTCGGCAAATGCAAACGCTGTACTTAAGGGAAACACCTTTAAATGGGGGTTTGATATACCAGGAGGTGGAAAAATCCGATACGACCTCAGGATAATTGATAATTATAAATGGAATGAAAAGGGTTTTTTCTCACCAGACGGTAATAACTGGTATCCATTTATGGAAATGACCCTTCAAAGAATTACAGAATAACTCAAAATCAATAATTATGGAAACCAATGAAAATAAAATGAGCAGCACGGAGAGCCTGAAGATCATCTCCGATATGATAAACAGAACAAAAATGAACATAAAGGAAAGTGCATTCCACCTCCTGTTCTGGGGCTGGCTTATTACAGCCATCAGCCTTGCAGAGTATTTTCTTACAATATTCTCTGTATTGGAAGAGCCCTGGATTGTCTGGCTACTGACCATACCCGGTGTTTTTGTATCACTGATCTACGGTTTCGTAGCAGGTAAAAAACAGCAGGTCTATACATATGCAGATAGATTGTTCATGTGGATCTGGCTTTCTTTCCTTGTTTCAACTACTATACTGGTTGTTTATATCGGGTCCGTAAACCTCATGCACCTGGTAGGACCATTTATCCTTCTAATGGCTGCTTTTGCAGTTTTTATATCAGGTATAGTAATAAAATTCAAACCCCTTATTGCCGGCGGTATAAGCATATGGATCTTTTCCTTAATAGGTTTTTTTACCGGCCCGGCTATTAGTCCGCTCGCCATCCCTGCAGCAGTAATAACAGGATACCTGGTTCCAGGCTACATGCTTAAAAAAACAGGAACAGAAAATGGCTAAATATAAAGACCTTGATCCTGTAATGCATTCCCAGCTCAGGCTGGCAGTCATGTCAATACTGATGAATACTGAAATGGCTGAGTTTACATATATTAAAGAGCAGACTGATGCAACTGCCGGTAACCTCAGTGTGCAAATAAGTAAACTAAAAGAAGCAGGCTACCTGACTGTACATAAAAGATTTAAAGGCAACTATCCTCAAACCCTGTGCAAGGTAACGCCCCTGGGGAGAAAGAAGTTTGAGGAATACGTTGATAGTCTGAGAGATTACATAAAATAAAGAGACAAGATACAAGTACGGAAGATACAAGTATGGAAGATACAGGTAGAGTCGCAGCATGCTGCGACTTTGCTATATTAATCAGTACAGGTCGCCTTGAGAGCTTGATTACGCGAGCGCAGTGAGCTAGTTATGCCCCGAGGACAATCCTTTTGTCTTTTTCCTTTTATCTTTTGTCTTCCTTCAATCTTTTCTCGTATTTTTGCAGATCTAAAACAACTTGGTAATGAACGAAAAAAATACCGGCGGCAAAAACAGCCCTGCTGAATCTTCGTCTCTGAATTTCATTGAGCAGTTTATAGAAGAAGATATCCGTGAAGGAAAAAATGACGGGCGTGTCCATACACGTTTCCCTCCCGAACCAAATGGCTACCTCCATATAGGCCATGCAAAGGCAATATGCCTCGATTTTGGATCGGCTGAAAGGTTCGGTGGTAAATGTAACCTCCGTTTTGATGATACTAATCCCATGAAAGAGGAAACCGAGTATGTGGATTCAATCAAAGAAGATATTCACTGGCTGGGATTCGACTGGGAAGACAGGGAATATTATGCATCAGATTACTTTGATAAACTGTATGACTTTGCAGTGGACCTCGTAAAAAGAGGGCTTGCCTATGTTGACGATCAAAACTCCGAACAAATAGCAGCACAGAAAGGAACACCCACAAAGCCCGGAACCGAAAGCCCCTTCAGGAACCGCTCCGTGGAAGAGAACCTGGATCTCTTTACAAGGATGAAAGCAGGTGAATTTAACGAAGGAACACGCGTACTCAGGGCTAAAATTGATATGGCATCACCTAATATGCATATGCGCGACCCGGTTATTTACCGTATTGTTAACCGCGCTCACCACAGGACAGGAAATAAATGGCATGTCTATCCTATGTACGACTTTGCCCATGGCCAGAGCGACTACTTCGAAGGAATAACGCACTCACTATGTACCCTTGAATTTGAAGTTCACAGGCCCTTATACGACTGGCTGGTCGACAGGCTCAGGACAGGCGATTACCGACCGCGACAGATTGAATTCAACCGGCTCAACCTTACATACACGGTGATGAGCAAAAGGAAACTGCAGGAACTGGTCGAAGAAAAACTTGTCAGTGGATGGGATGATCCCCGCATGCCAACTATCTCGGGTCTCAGGCGCAGGGGATATACCCCCGAGTCAATACGCAACTTCGTAAAAACTATAGGATATACCAAGGTTGAGGCTATAAACGACTTTGCACTACTTGAACATGCCGTGCGTAACGACCTGAATGCAAAAGCACCTCGTGTTTTTGCCGTGCTTGACCCGGTAAAACTGGTCATCACCAACTACCCGGCTGATAAAGAAGAGGAGATGGAACTGGTCAATAACCCGGAAGATGAATCAATGGGTAGCCGCAAGGTTCCTTTCAGTAATGAACTGTATATTGAGCGCAACGATTTTATGGAAGATCCTCCGAGGAAATTCTTCCGGCTCGGTCCCGACAGGGAAGTCAGGCTCAAAGGAGCATACATAGTGAAATGTACCGGCTACGACAAAGATGAGGAAACAGGGAAAATAGAAAAGATATACTGCGAATATGACCCCGATACCAAAAGCGGCGGACCAGCAGCCAACAGGAAAGTTAAAGGAACCCTTCACTGGGTATCCGTTAAACATGCAGTCGATGCCGAGGTGAGACAGTACGACAGGCTCTTCAACCATGAAGACCCTATGGGACAGAAAGGACACGATTATAAAGAATTTCTTAACCCCGACTCACTGGAAGTCCTGCGCAACTGTAAACTTGAACCTTCCCTTGCAGATGTGAAGCCACTGGATAAATTCCAGTTTCAGCGCCTGGGCTATTTCTGCGCAGACAAAAAGTCAGAACCCGGCAAACCGGTATTTAACAGGACAGTACCACTCAGGGATACCTGGGGAAAGATGTCAAAAAAATAAGCATACTTTTTGCTGCACAAAAATAAGTAACTTATATTTGCACACCCAAAATTGCTTCGTGGTGTAACTGGCAACACGTCTGACTCTGAATCAGAAGAGTCCAGGTTCGAGCCCTGGCGAAGCAACAAAATGCCCCGCATCAGCGGGTTTTTTTTTATTACACCTCCTAAACACCCAATTATGAGTCCACGCCTAAAAGTCTCGCCCGGGGGTGTGGCTTTGTTCACTGATTCAAGTCCCGGGGTGTAACCCGGGCTATTAATATTAAGCCACTCCGTGGCTTTCAGGTATTCGGATAATATACAAAGACTGATTAAAACCCAGTTCAAAGTTTGTTTATTATTAGTTAAGGACTTTTAGGAATGGACTCAATTATTAATACTTAGAAACCAAAAGTGAAAAAAATCATATTTTTGCAATAGGATATAAATAATTCCGTATGAGCGAAACAATACGATATTCCATAAAAATAACAGGCAGGGTCCAGGGCGTAGGCTTCAGGTACAGCACACTGAATGAGGCACGCCGGATGGGACTGACGGGCTTTGTCAGGAATATGCCCGATGGAAGTGTATATATAGAAGCTGAAGGACCAATTGAAACACTGAACTCCTTTGTTGCATGGTGCCGCAAAGGACCCGGTATAAGCTTCGTCGATTCCCTCACCGCAGATCCCATACCCCCCGCCGCCGATAAAGATTTCCGAATATCATAATCATACCTTCACACCCCCGAACCTTATCACCCCCGGACGGGGGTGAATAACAATAGCCCCGGTTTCACCCGGGGATTGGACCACGCGGTGGGCATACCACCCGGGAGCATACCCCACCCCACCATTACAAATCAGTATTAATAATTCAAATATATTTTTTACCTTTGGTCATAAAATGACCGCTGGTCATAACTAACATAATAAGATGGGAACTTCTGAAAGAAAAAAAAGAGAAAAGCTAAAGAGGCGGGATAGTATCATTGATGCTGCCGAAAAAGTCTTTTTCTCAAAAGGCTTTGAAGCAACAACAATGGATGATATTGCTGAACAATCAGAATTAAGCAAGGGTACGCTTTACCTCTATTTTAAAAGTAAAGAGGACCTTCACCTGGCCGTTGCCATGAGATCAATAAAAATTCTCAACAGGCTTACAGAAGGCTTAGCGTCCCAGGCACAAAATGCCATTGATAAACTCAATACACTGGGACATACATTTATTTCCTTTGCGAAACAATATCCGGGTCATTTACAGTCTATCCTGCACGTGGAAAGTATCGACTTCAGGCAACTCAGCCTTAGCAAAACTGAGCTTAAGCACGTGATTTTCAAAGAATCCCCGGTTAGAATGGTTATGGAACTCGTTCAGCAGGGTGTCAGTGAAGGTATTATAAGAAAAGACATATCCCCCGGGATAATAGCAAACATGCTATGGACTCAGATGCTGGGTCTGTTCCAGTTTGTTAACTTCCAGAAAAGCCTGTTTGAGATGGTTGATATATCGGAAGATGAGATGTTTGAGAACTACATGGAACTTGTATTAAGCGGTGTAAGATCATGAAAGCAAAACCATTAATAGTATTCTTTCTTTTCCTGTTTTCACTGGCGGTAAACGGGCAGGACACAGCCCTGGATGAATATATCAGGGAAGGGCTGGAGAGTAACCATGCGCTCAGGCAGAAAAAGATTGATTATGCCATCAGCCTTGCAAAACTTAAAGAATCACGTTCATTGTTTTTTCCTGATATCGACTTCAACGCCCGCTATACCGTTGCCAGGGGTGGGAGGATCATCGAATTTCCTGTAGGAGACTTGCTGAACCCGGTTTATTCAACTCTTAATATGCTCACAGGGACAGCCCAATTCCCCGAAATCAACAACCAGACCTTTAACTTCTACCGTGAGCATGAACATGAAACAAAAATCTCGGTAATACAACCTGTATTCAATACCGATATCATTTATAATTATCGTATAGCAGGGGAGAATGTAAAAATCAAAAGCGTTGACATTGATCTCTACAAGAATGAACTTGTCCGCGAGATTAAAACTGCATATTATGAGTGTTGCAAGGCACGGTCGCTGCTCAATCTTGCCGACTCATCCATACTGCTGGTAAAAGAAAACCTGAGGGTAAGCAGGCGACTTCAGGAAAATGACAAAGTAACCATAGATGCCGTTTACCGTTCAGAGGCAGAATTGGCCAAAGCAGAAGCAGCGCGTGCACGGGCACTGAATTATTTTGAGAGCTCAAGGTCATATTTCAACTTCCTTCTCAACAGGCCACTCACAACCAAATTTAATGCCGGCATACCCATCGAACCCCGTATAATAACAAACCTGGAAAAGATGCAAAAAGATGCTTTGGAAAAGCGATCTGAACTGAAAAAGATCTCCCATTACCGTGAGGCCGGCAATTATGCCGTAAAACTGCATAAAGGAGATAATATACCTGATATCTCCGGTGTGGTTCACTACGGATACCAGGGAGAGGATTACAGCTTTACCTCAGAAGACGATTTTGTGCTGGCCTCGCTTGTCCTGAGCTGGGACCTCTTCCAGGGAATGGCCAATAAACGAAAGATAGAACAGGCAAAGCTTGAACTGGAAAAACTGGATAATGCATACCATGAGACTGAAAAAGCTATACGGATGGAAGTCCTCAACAGTTACTATGCTGTGCTTGCAGCCTACGATGAGTACCGGGCAACAGGTAAAAGAAAAACCTCAGCCCGCAAAGCTTACCGGGTTATTAAAAGAAAATATGAAGAAGGACAGGCTAACCTTCTTGAACTGATTGATGCACGTACAGCAATGACAGAGGCTAACTCCGCACATATATCAGCCCGCAGTAACTACTTTATTAAAATGGCTGAACTGGAATATGCAAGGGGAAAAAGTGTTGAATAATTTAAAATGATCAGAAATGCGCAACTCATTATATCTTTTTATAATCGCTTTTTGCTTGCTCCATGCCTGCAAGAATATTACCACCGGGGAAAACCGGGATGAGAATATTACAGGTGTAAAGGTGTGCTCTCCCATTAATCATGAGTATACTATACCTGTCAGGGCCAGCGGGGCGCTGGCTACAAAAAAACAGATGATGCTCAGCTTTAAAACCGGGGGCATAATCAGCAGTATAAATGTACGCGAGGGCGAGTATGTTCAGAAAGGTCAATTACTGTCTAAACTGGATCTGTCGGAAATTAAGGCCCGGCAACAACAAACAGGGATAGCACTGGAAAAAGCTGAAAGAGACCTTGAGAGAGCCGGGAATCTTTATCGCGACAGTGTAGCAACCCTCGAACAGTTCCAGGATGCACGCTCAGCAGTCCAGATGGCAAAAGCCAATAAACAGATAGCTGATTTCAATTATCGCCACTCTTTTATCAGGGCCCCCTCCACCGGCAGGATAGAAAAGATCCTGGTGGAAGAAAATGAAATAGTGTCTGCCGGCTACCCCGTTCTGCTGTTTGCAACAACAGGCAATGCCTGGATCGTCAGGGTAGCCCTTACGGATAAGGATATAGTCAGCCTGTCAGTGGGCGACAGTGCTGTTATTACAATGGATCCATATCCCGGTCGCAACTTCAAAGCAGTTATCAGTGAACTGGGTGCGGTTGCAGATCCTGTAACGGGCACATACCAGGCAGAGCTTCGCTTAAACGATACAGAAAAAGGATTCAGATCAGGTTATATCTCCAGGGCCATGATCTATCCATCTGATAAACACATTGCCCTGAGCCTGCCCTTAGAAGCAGTTCAGAACCTCAGGGATAACAGGGCAACAGTGTACAGGGCAGTAAACGGGAAAGCTGTAAAAACAGATGTAAAAACAGGGCCGTTAATCGGAGACAGGATCATAATACTGGATGGTATAATTACCGGTGATGTAATTATTGCAGATGGATTGTCATACCTGTCGTCTGGCTCTGAAATTAATATTGTTGATACCTTAAATCAAACAACACAATGAGGCTACCAAAACTGGCACTGGAAAACTCATCATTTACCTGGATGGTCTTTATATTCCTGGCAGCCATTGGAGTACGGGCTCTGCTAACCATGCCGCGTACGGAGAATCCTGAATTAAATGTTCCCGGTACTTCTATTGTCGTTGTAATGCCGGGATCCAACCCGGTGGAGATGGAGAACCTCATTGCTATACCTATAGAGGAATCAATAAATGAGTTATCTGATATAAAAAAAATATCTACATCCGTGAGAAAAGGAATTGCATCGGTATCTGTCGAATTCGATTTCAATACAGATGCTGATGCAAAATATGAACAGGTGCAGCAAAAAGTTAATAATATAAGGAATGAACTACCTGATGAAATAATGCAGATGGAGATATGGCAATGGACAACCACTGACATCTCAATGCTCCAACTCGCACTTGTGTCAGATTCAGCCGACTTCAACGAGCTGAAGTACCAGTCTGAAAAGCTGAAAGACCTGCTGGAAAAAAATAAAAACATCAAATCGGTTGATCTGTTTGCATTACCTGACAGGGAAGTACATATAAACCTCGATTTCGAACTTATGTCTCGTGTAAATACATCACTTGACATGGTAATAAAAGCAATACAATCAAATAATACTAACATCCCCGGAGGAGATATTGAAGTTGGTGATCTGAATATAAGTGTAACATCCTCCGGATCATACAAAACGATTGAGGAGATACGAAATACCGTCGTAAATTCTCATCAAGGAAGACTTATATACCTTGAGAATATCGCTGATATTAGCTTTGACCATGAAAACCTGAAGTATTTCGCCCGGTATGGCGGCAACTTTGCGGGTGGTCAAAGGCAAAAAGCCCGGCCTGCCGTCTTTATTGCCATAAAGCAAAAGGAATCTCTGAACGTTCTTAAAACAAAACAGGACCTTAAGCCAATCATTAAAAACTTTGAACAAGGCTTACCCGAAGGGATGAGTGTTGAAACTGTTTTCGACCAGGCCTCGAAAGTACGCGACAGGATAAACGGCTTCCTTATGAACCTGCTGCAGGGAATCATACTTGTTGCCATAGTTATTTTCCTGTCTCTTGGAGTCAGGTCTTCACTCGTTGTGGCAACAGCCATTCCCCTGTCTCTTGTAATTGCACTGGGATTTATTGATATATGGGACTACGGCCTGCAACAGATATCTATTGCTGCCCTTGTGGTTTCCCTGGGACTGCTGGTTGATAATTCCATCGTCATGGTGGAGAATATAAGCCGTTTCATGGCTAAAGGATACAATCGCAAAGAAGCATCAGTTAAAGCCGCCTCTGAAATAGGCTGGCCTGTTGCCAGTGCCACATTCACAACCATACTTGCCTTTATCCCGATAGCTACAATGCCCGATAAAGCCGGTGCTTTTATTGAATCCCTCCCTGTAACAATAATGGTAACCCTGACCGCGTCACTGCTGATAGCCCTTACTCTTACACCATCCATCACAGGAAATCTCTTCAGAGAAAAAGACCCTGTTGATAACAAAGTAAAGGGAACACGGAAAGCCCTGCAGTGGATAAGCACTAACCCTTTCAGGAAGAGCCTGCTGTTTGCCCTTGAAAAACCCTGGCTGATAGTTTTTATCAGTACAGCAATTCTACTGGTCTCGGTCTGGATGTTCCGCTTTGTCGGAATCAGCTTTTTCCCCAAGGCCGAACAATCAAACCTGATGATACAGGCCACCTTGCCCGAGGGAACCAACATAAACAAAACAGACAAAACAGCAAAGTATATAACATCCGTCCTGGATACCACGCCGGAAGTCAAATACTACGCGGTAAATGTAGGCCATGGTAATCCCCAGATCTATTATAATGTCTTTCCACAGCGCTTCAATATGCAACTGGGAGATATCTACGTTGAGCTTCATGAATATGATCCGGACCAGTTCAGGCTCCTTCTGGAAAAACTGAGAAATACATTCAGCTCATATCCCGGGGCACGCATCCGCGTAATAGAATTTGAACAGGGCCCTCCTTTTGATGCACCCATCCAGGTATTTGTCAATGGCAACCGTATGGATGACCTGAAACGCATATCCTCAGATGTGGAAAGTATGATAGCAGAGCAGGACGGGGTAATTAATATTGAAAACCTCTTTGTTAAAACCAGCACGGAACTGTTCTTTGATATAAACCGCGACAAAGCAAATATGCTGGGTATCCCTGTTGCTGAAATTGATCGTACCATCAGAACAGCCGTGGAAGGACTCGGGGTCTCTGATTTCAGGGATGAGAATGGTGAAGAATCACGTATGGTGCTAAGAATGAAGGAAACAGATGATTTTAAAATTCCCGACCTGGACAAGGTTTTTGTGTCTTCCCTGTCGGGCAAACTGATACCTCTTAAACAGGTAGTCAATACACGATTCAGACAAGCCCCGAGTACCATCAGCAGGTACCAGGCGGAAAGGACAGCCGAGATACTGGCAGACATAGAAACCGGCTACTCGCTTGACGATATAATGGATGAAATAAAAAAGGAACTGGATAATTACCCCTTGCCGGATGGCTTCAGCTACCATATAGCAGGCGAACTGGAAGGACGCAATGAATCATTTTCCGGGATGGCCAATGCAATAATTATTGCTCTCCTGTCAATATTTGCTGTTCTTGTACTGCAGTTCAGATCAATCAGGCAACCTTTCATCATTTTCCTTGCAATACCCTTTGCAGCTACTGGTATGATATGGGCACTCCTGGTCACAGGTTATACATTTTCATTTACCGCTTTTGTAGGCCTTACAAGCCTGATGGGTATAGTGGTTAATAATTCAATAATACTGGTGGATTATACAAACAGGCTGCACAGGAATGGTAAAGATATAAATGAGTCGCTGCGCATAGCTGCAGAAACAAGGCTGACACCAATAGTGCTTACGGCATTTACAACCATTGGCGGTCTGCTGCCACTTACCCTGCGGGGAGGTACATTATGGGCACCCATGGGCTGGACCATTATTGGAGGATTGCTTGTATCAACATTGCTGACCCTTATAGTTGTCCCTGTTTTTTATAAACTATTGATGAAATAACAACAGAAGCACATGCACAACCAAAAACAGCCGGCATATAGGATATGGTACCTACATTGGAAGCCTTGTTCTGTTCGCCTTCAGTCAGTTCAATACTCTCTTCAATAACCTCCTCCGGCGAAAAAACAGCCTTGAAACCCTTGCGTATACCCAGCTTGTGAAGCCTCTTCCTGAGTATGCGGGCAAGCTTGCAATTATAACTCTCTGATATATCTGTTATCCGTATGGCTGCTGGGTCAAGCTTCCCCCCTGCTCCCATAGAGGATACAATGGGTATCCCTTTCTGCATTGAATGATAAATAAGGTATATTTTGGGGGATAAAGTGTCTATGGCATCAACAACATAATCATATCCTTCATCAAGTATTTCTATCATACGGTCATCACGAATAAACTCGGTAATGGTTTGAAGCTCCAGCTCAGGATTTATGTCCATAAGCCTTTGCTCCATCACTTCTGTTTTGTACTTCCCCGTGGTGCTCCTGAGTGCCGGTAACTGCCTGTTTATATTACTCTCGTTTATCCTGTCCCCGTCAACAATTGTCATCCTTCCTATACCTGCCCGGCACAGCATCTCTGCAGCATATGCACCTACCCCACCCAGGCCTACAACCAGCACCCTGGCTGCTGCAAGCCTTTCAAGCTTTTCCTTACCTAATAATAACTCTGTTCTTGATTGCCACATGCAACAAAATTAATCAAAATTTATCACCACAGAGGGCCCTGAAATTCTCCCAAACCTGCTTCCTCAGCATCTCAACCCCCACCTCCAAATGCTCTGCCACTACCCTGTAAACAGATTCTATCTCAATATCAAAACCATCAGTCTCCAGGAATAAGCGATCCATTGGTACAGTACTCAATGTTTCGGTCGATTCAGGCCTTATGACCCACTCCACCCAGGGAGAAAGGAAAAAACCCTTATCCAGCAACTGCTTTGCCAGCTCCGGCTTTCCCCTGAAACCATGTATAATCCATGTCATCGAGGGATTCATCTGCTTGTGTACCCTCAACAGCTCATCCCATGCCCTCACACAATGGATAAAAAGAGGCTTTTTGTATTCCTCCGACAACTCAACGTGAGCAACAAAAACCTCTTCCTGTAGCAAGGGATCAGCTCCCCTCAGCCTGTCAAAGCCGGCTTCTCCAAGAGCAACGACACCGGGCAAACCGGCATATCTCTTAACCTTTTCAAGCTGTTCACTCCGGCTACCATCATCAATATTCCACGGATGAGCCCCGCAGCTGTAAGCAATTCCATCGAGCTCCACGGGATACATATCCTCATGCACCATGATATTCTCAACGGTAAAAAGACCTTCTTCAGGAACACTGCCATGATCATGGATATTGATAAAATCGTATTTCCCTGGCCTCTGCATTACTTATAATTTCTGCTTGTATCATTGATGCGGCATGCATGCCGCATCTACATGTATCTCAAATTTGTATCTATCTATACTTGTTTCTCCTTAGCCTTAGCCTTAGCCTCAGCCTTCTCCACCACCCAACTCATCAATTCCTCTCTCAATCCTCTCCAGGGTTTCCTCTTTCCCTAACACTTCAACAATATCAAACAGGTGTGGTCCTCTAAGGGCACCAACCACAAGCAACCTGAATGCATTCATCACAGCACCCATGCCATATTCCTTCTCCTGTATCCACTCCTTAACAACCTTCTCTGTCTCAGCAGAAGTAAAAGGATCAATACCCTTCAGCACTTCCATAAGCTCTTTCATAAGCACAGCAGAGTTATCTTTCCATTTTTTCTTTACTGCCTTTTCATTATAGTCGCCGGGTGCCTCAAAGAAAAAGTCGGTCTGCTCCCACAGCTCACTGACAAAACTGACCCTTTCCCGGACCATGCTTACGAGTTTTTCTGCTTCACCGGGTGCAATATCATATCCTTTCGCCTTTACCAGTTTTAAATAGTCCTTTGCCAGGTCTGCAGGGTCCTGCATCTGCATATACTGATGGTTAAACCATTTTGCCTTTTCAGGATCAAACCTTGCTCCCGATTTGCCGACCCTTTCAATACTAAACTCTTCTATAAGCTCATCCATAGAGAATATTTCCTTTTCCGTTCCGGGATTCCAGCCCAGCAGTGCAAGCATATTCACAAACGCTTCAGGGAAATAACCATCTTCCCTGTAGCCACGTGCTTGCTCACCATAGGGCCAGTGCAATGGAAAAACAGGGAAGCCCAGCTTATCACCGTCACGCTTACTCAGTTTTCCCTTACCCGTAGGTTTAAGCAACAAAGGTAAATGAGCAAAAGACGGGGCCTCCCATCCGAATGCTTCATACATCATAACATGCAAGGGTAAAGAAGGCAACCATTCTTCTCCCCTGATAACATGACTTATCTCCATCAGATGGTCATCAACGATATTAGCCAGGTGATAGGTTGGCATGCCGTCGGCCTTGATAAGTATTTTGTCATCAAGGGTGCCTGAGTTAACCATCATATTACCCCTGATAATATCCTCTGTCGGTATATCGTCATTCGCAGGCATCTTAAACCTGACAACATATGGTACTTTTTCATCAATGAGCCTTGATACTTCGTACTCGGGCAATGTCAGGGAATTCCTGAGCCTGTCGCGGGTACGGGCATTATACATGAAAGTATTGCCCTTTGCCTCGTATTCCTTCCTGGTATTATCCAGCTCTTCCGTTGTGTCAAAGGCTATATAGGCTTTATCCGAATCAATCAGTTGCTCCGCATATTGCACATAAGCATTTTTCCTTTCACTCTGCCTGTAAGGACCGTAGTCGCCACCTTCCCTTACACCTTCATCAACCTCAATCCCGCACCACTCAAGGGCCTCCATAATATACTCCTCGGCTCCTTCAACAAACCTCGACCTGTCAGTATCCTCGATCCTGAGGATAAAAGTACCTCCATGCTTCCTTGCAAAAAGATAATTATAAAGTGCGGTACGAACACCACCGATATGTAAAGGCCCGGTAGGACTGGGCGCAAATCTTACTCTTGTTTTTTTGCTCATATATTATACCTAGTTTATTTTGTACAAAGATAACGGTTCATATAATGATGACTGCCAAAAATCATCTTTTTTAAATTACCTTTGTTGTAGTTTAGATACCCAGGTAAAAAATATATATAATTATGAATAAAATGAAGGCGCTTGTAAAAGCAAAACCGGGTAAGGGTCTGTGGATGGAGGAAGTCCCCGTCCCGGAACCCGGTGTAAACGACGTAATAATAAAGATCAAAAAAACAGCAATCTGTGGTACCGACCTGCACATCTATATGTGGGATGAATGGGCGCAGAAAACAATAAAAACCCCTATGACTATAGGCCACGAATATGTTGGGCATATTGAAAAAATTGGCAGCGGGGTGAAGAACTTCAAGGTAGGCGACAGGGTAACAGGTGAAGGTCACCTGGCCTGCGGTCATTGCCGTAACTGCCGGCGCGGTAAGAAACATGTCTGTGAGAATACAGTAGGCATAGGTGTAAACCTTGATGGTGCCTTTGCCGAATACCTTAAACTGCCTTCTGAAAATGTGATACTGCTTGATGACCGCATTCCAGACGACTGGGCCTCCATAATGGATCCTTTCGGTAATGCAACACATACCGCATTGTCGTTCCCGGTAATTGGTGAAGATGTGCTTGTTACAGGCGCAGGCCTGATTGGCAGCATGGCTATCGCTATAGCTAAATTTGCAGGGGCCAGGTACGTGGTTGCCAGTGATCTGAGCGACTACAGGCTTGATATAGCCAAAAAGATGGGTGCTACAAAAGTTGTTAATCCCTCGAAAGGAGAAAAAATATCAGATGCCGTAAAAGAACTTGGTATGGTTGGTTTTGATGTGGGACTGGAAATGTCAGGCTCACCACACGCCTTTAACGAGATGATCGAAAATATGTATAATGGCTCAGCCATATCACTGCTGGGAATACTGCCATCTGAATTCAAGGTGCCCTGGAGCGATATTATCTTCAAGGCCATCACCATGAAAGGCATATATGGCCGTGAAATGTGGGAAACATGGTACAAAATGGAACAGATGATAATAGGTGGAATAGACCTTAATCCCGTTATCACCCACCACTTCTCCATAGACGACTTCCAGAAAGGATTTGATGCCATGGAAAAAGGTGATTGCGGGAAGGTGATACTGGAGTGGTAGTTTGCCTCCCTGCGGTCGGCGTAACTGGCTCCCTTCGGTCGGCGTAACTTGCCCCGCTGGCGCGGGCTGTAATTGGGGACTACGTAAAAGATCAAAACAATTGTTACCAGTCAATTGTTATCCAGTTATATACTAAGCTAAGACCATAACCATGACAACAAGAAAGCTATCCTCTATCGGTTCAGTAACCAAAAAGGACTGGATAATACTTAACGACCGTATTGACGAAAATTCTGTACTGGTATTTATTTCAGAACACCCTTATTCCGGTTATTACGGGACAACGGTGCCGGACAGTACAGAACCTCAGTCCATGTTCCTCGTTACTGCCCATAATTATAAAGATGACAGGATCATAAGATCAATACAGGCAGTAAAGACATACTTCAAATATGACTTCGATGCAGTTCCGGGAACAATAAGCTTCCTTAATAAACATCTTGGGATAATAAGAGTAAGGTGCCTGTCATATGAACATGTTCCTGAACTTGTCAAAGCATTTACTGCTGAAGGAATTGATTTCATGCCTCATCGTAAATTCCCTCCCTTCGAGGCAATATTAAGGGTTACCAAATACTTCAGCACCGAGGAAGTGGAAGAAGGTATTTTCCTGGATGTTAACAATCCGTATTTTGCATACCTGCATATCGACAGGTTCCTGCGCTGGAACACCTTTGAAAACATCTACCGCCAGGTAAAAAACAATATCACTGACTTCTCCTTTGATGCCGCCCTTGCAAATATGTACGACAGTAATGGCGTACTCGATTTTGTCAGGATATTCGATGAAAAAAGAAGCATTGAAAAACTTAAAATACTCCGTCAGAAATTTACTGAACGAATTGCAAAGGTTTCCGAGCCAAGTGAGTAAACCGCGAAACACCTGTTAATAAACACCAAAAATTTATTAGTGTCTTATTGCAATTCTTTGAAAATTAACACTATCTTAAAAGGCAATATTAATCAAACCACCCAGACTCATGACTAATATTGGCTCCTACGATGAAAGAGTAAAAAATTTCAGTTGGTCCATAGCAGAAAAAGAACTCGATTACAAAGACGGTAACATAATTAACATCGGATGGTATTGCTCCGACAGGATCTGTGAACAGGGTAAAGGCGATAAAACAGCCCTCTACCATGAAGGATTTACAGGCGAGCAACGAAAATACACGTTTAATGATATCCGCTTAGCCGGCAACACCATCGGTAACTTCCTCCGCAAACTGGGAATTGAGAATGAAGACAGGGTATGCCTCTTTATGGATAAAATCCCCGAACTCTACCTCTCCTTCCTGGGTGTGCTCAAGATAGGAGCCATAGTACAACCACTGTTCTCCGCTTTCGGTGATGAATCACTTTATGTAAGACTGGAGAATGCAGGCACAAAGGCAATTATTACTCAAAGAAAACATGCGGGTAAAGTAAGAAAGATAATAGACAGGCTTCCGGACCTGGAACATATAATTATTGTTGACCAGAAAAAGGATAAGGCTCTGAAAGAAAAAGAGGTGGCCTTTAACCTTACTGAAGAAGAACCCGTTGAAAAAATTGATATTTATCCCACAAAGGCGGATTCACCCTCGGTGCTCCATTATACATCAGGTACTACGGGTCAGCCTAAAGGAGTACGTCACGTTCACTACTCACTGATATCACAATACCTTACAACTAAATGGGTGCTCGACCTGAAGGATGATGATATTTACTGGTGCACAGCCGATCCGGGCTGGGTTACCGGAACATCCTACGGGATAATAGGCCCATGGAGTCTCGGTGTAACACAATGCGTGCTGGATAAGGGCTTTTCCGCGGATTCATGGTATAAGTTTATAGATAAATATAAGGTCACAATGTGGTACTCCGCTCCCACTGCCATTCGTTCGCTTATGAAGGCCGGGGAAGAACTGGTAAAAAAACATGACCTGTCATCACTGCGTCAACTGGCAAGCGTGGGTGAACCACTGAATGCCGAAGCAGTGATATGGTCTGAGAAAGTCTTCGGCATGCCCTTCCTGGATACATACTGGCAGACAGAAACAGGGTGCATGATGATATGTAATTACCCCGGCATGAAGGTCAAACCCGGATCCATGGGTAAACCCTTCCCGGGTATCGAAGGGGTTGTACTGGATCCCAAGAGCTATGAACCAATAACTGAACCGGGACAAGCAGGACTGATTGCCTTTAAGCCCGGCTGGCCTTCCATGATGACCACATACTGGAATAACGAAGAAAAATATAAAGAGAAGTTCGTCAATGGCTGGTACCTGGCAGGCGACAGGTCCACTATCGATAAAGAAGGATATTTCTGGTTTATCGGGCGCGATGATGATGTAATAAATACCGGCGGGCACCTCGTTAGTCCCTTCGAAGTTGAATCAGCTCTCATCGAACACGAAGCAGTGGCCGAATCGGCTGTCGTATCAAAACCTGATGAAGTGAATATGGAGGTTGTGAAAGCCTTTATTACCCTTAAACCCGGTTATGAAGTAAATGATGACCTCGAATTGTCGGTTATGAACTTTATAAGGAAAAAACTGTCCCCCCTGGCTATGCCCCAGGAAATAGAATATGTCGAAAACCTGCCTAAAACACGCAGCGGGAAAATTATGAGAAGGATACTGCACGCTAAAGAATGGGGAGAGGAAATAGGAGATACATCTACACTGGAAGATGATTGATAAATATTAACAACCTAAATACTAACACACTATGGAAAACATTAAAGACCTTGTACTCGAATATGTTATTAACGAATACCAGGAGGATGAAGATGATGAGATCACTTATGATACTCCGTTGATATCCAGTGGTTTCGTTGATTCCTTCTCAATGGTTTCTCTTAAGGTATTTCTTGAAAAGAAATTCGATATCAGTATACCGGATGAGGAGGCAACACCCGAGGCTTTTGACTCGGTAAATAAGATTGTTGATCTCGTGAACGATTACCGCGAAAAAAAATAAAAACCCTAAGACATGAGTTACAGCAGTAATATTAAAGAACTGTATCGCGACCAGCTGAAGAATATTCGCGATGCAGGCATTTATAAAGAAGAAAGATTTATTCATTCCACGCAGGATGCAGATATTGAGGTGGAATTCCCGGCAGGCTCCAGGCTCAAGAATGTGATAAACATGTGCGCCAATAACTACCTCGGCCTCTCCAGTCACCCCGAAGTACTCAAGGCAGCACATGAAGGACTCGAAACAAGGGGCTACGGTATGTCGTCTGTCAGGTTTATATGTGGTACACAGGACATACACCGTGAACTCGAAAATAAAGTAACGGAGTTCCTGGGAACGGAAGACACCATACTCTTCCCCTCATGCATGGACGCAAACGCAGGAGTTTTCGAGGCCCTGCTGACCAGCGAGGATATTATGATATCCGACAGGCTTGTGCATGCTTCCATAATTGACGGTATGAGGCTCTGCAGTGCCGAGCATGATACCTTCAAGCACTCCAATATGCAGCACCTTGAGCAAAAACTGCAACTGCACGCCGATAAACGCATAAAAATGGTCATTACTGACGGCGTCTTTTCAATGGACGGCGACCTTGCCAAACTCGACGAAATGGTGGAACTATGCGAGAAATATGACGCCCTGCTTTTCGTCGACGATTCCCACTCAACAGGTTTCATTGGCAAAACAGGACGCGGGACACATGAGCATTTTGACGTGCTGGGAAAAATAGATGTTATTACAACCACCTTCGGCAAAGCAATGGGCGGAGCCTCAGGCGGATGCGTATCCGGACGCAAGGAAATTGTGGATATGTGCCGACAGAAAGCAAGACCTTACCTCTTCTCTAATACAATATCACCAGTGGTAGTAGCCGGTGTGCTTAAAGTATTTGATATACTTTCCGGAAGCACGGAGAGAAGGGATAAACTGGAGGAAAACACTAAATTCTGGAGAAAAGGACTTACAGATGCAGGCTTCGTACTCAAAGAAGGAGAAAGCCCGATAGTGCCGGTTATGCTGTTTAATGCACAGCTGGCCCAGGATTTCTCAAAAGACCTTTTTGACCTGGGTATATATGCCATCGGTTTCTTCTTCCCGGTTGTGCCTAACGGGCAGGCCCGCATAAGAACGCAGATATCAGCCGGCCACGAGAAACACCACCTGGAGAAAGCACTCGATGCATTTAAAAAGGTTGGCGAAAAATACGGTATCCTCGGACTCTCAAAACAGGAGATAATTAAAAAGTACGGGCTGTAGATGACAATTCTCATGCCTCTTGCTGCCGGGTTTCTGCAGTAATAATTGTATTTTTGTGCCCTGGACAAAAATACACATAGATAATGTACGTAGATTTTAAAAAACACCTGCAGGCAGAACTGGAGAAGATAACAGAGGCAGGATTATATAAGGATGAAAGAGTTATAGGCTCGCCGCAACAGGCCGAGATAACACTTACCAGCGGACAGAAAGTACTGAACTTCTGCGCTAATAATTACCTGGGGCTATCAAATAACCCCGAACTGATCAAAGCAGCCAGGGAAGCACTGGACACCCACGGTTACGGCATGTCATCAGTTCGCTTTATCTGTGGTACAAGCGACCTTCACAAGGAACTGGAAAGCAAAATAGCCGATTTTTTCGGCACCGAGGATACTATCCTTTATGCCGCCTGCTTCGATGCTAACGGCGGTCTCTTTGAACCATTGCTTACCAGCGAAGACGCCATTATCTCAGACTCGCTTAACCACGCCTCCATAATTGACGGTGTAAGGTTATGCAAAGCTAAAAGATACAGGTATGAAAACGCTGATATGGAAGACCTGGAGAGCAGGCTTGCCGCAGCACAGGAGCAACGATTCAGGATAATCGTTACCGATGGTGTATTCTCAATGGACGGTAATGTGGCTCCCATGGACAAAATTTATGAACTGGCTGAAAAATATGATGCCTTTGTAATGGTTGATGAATGTCATTCAGCCGGCGTTGTAGGAAAAACAGGAAGAGGAGTTACAGAACTATTCGACCTCAGGGGAAAGATTGAGATAATAACAGGCACACTCGGTAAAGCCTTTGGTGGCGCCATTGGTGGATTCACAACCGGTAAGAAAGAAATAATTGAAATGCTCCGCCAGAGGTCAAGACCATACCTGTTCAGTAATGCAATACCGCCACTGGTGGCCGCTGCCGGGATCAGGATGATAGATATGATGACCGAAACCAATGAGCTGCAGGATAAACTGCACCATAATACTGACTATTTTGTTAATAAAATGTCAGATCTGGGCTTCGATATCAAACCTACTGAATCAGCTATTTGCGCCGTAATGCTTTACGATGCCAGGCTATCGCAGGAATTTGCATCACGCCTCCTTGAAGAAGGGATTTACGTTATCGGGTTCTATTATCCCGTTGTACCCGACGGTGAAGCACGTATAAGGGTTCAGCTTTCAGCAGCCCATGAACATGAGCATCTTGATAAAGCAATCACCGCTTTCCGGAAAGTAGGAAAAGAGCTTAAAGTCATATAGAAAGCAGAATAGCGAAAAAACAAACCCCGACAGACTCTGCCGGGGTTGCTGATTTTCCATACAAATATATTAACCACATTTAGAAGAACCACAGTTCTGGCAAATAAGGCATCCCTCCTGGTAAACCAGGTTCTCTGATCCGCACTCAGGACATTTACCCTTTGCCTTGGTACCATCCGGTATGTATTTTTTCAGCGCCCTCTCAACACCATTCTTCCAGGTATTGATAGATGCACTGTCGAGTCGCAATGACCGCACAAGGTTAACCACGCTTGGTATGGGCATGCCGTGTCGCAATACCCCCGATATCAGCTTGGCGTAGTTCCAGAATTCAGGCTGGAACATATGGGACAGTCCACCCAGTGTATTCTTATACCCATACCTGTCAGTATACTGGAAATCATACCTGTTCTTGCCGTCCTCATCCTTGGTCTTGACTATTTTTCCCTTTACTATCGAGTCAGGTATGGGGAATATCTCCTGGTCGGCCAGGCCAGTAAATATTTCATAGGGAGCCCCGTTCAGCAGTCCCACGAAGGCTATCCATTTCTCATCATTATTATTAAACCTTATTATGTCAGCATCCAGTACCCGCGGCCTTTTCTTGGCACCTGCAGGCTTCTCCTTCTTGCCGGACAACAACACCCCGCTGCGTGATCCGTCACGATAAACTGTTGCTCCCTTGCATCCTGACTCCCAGGCTGTAAGATAAAGATCACTTACCAGTTCTTCCTTCACCTCTTCAGGTACATTTATCGTAACACTGATAGAATGGTCAACCCACTTCTGTATCCTTCCCTGCATCCTCACCTTGGCCAGCCAGTCAACATCATTGGCGCTTGCCTTGTAGTAAGGCGACTTCTTTACTATCTCGTCCACATCATCATCATCCATCTGCCTCACCTCATCCGGATCATAACCCTCGATCTTAAGCCATTCCACGAACTTATGGTGAAAAACATTGTATGTTTCCCACGAATCACCCACCTCATCCTTAAAGGTCACATTTACATCCTTATCGTTGGGATTAACCTTGCGTCTGCGCTTGTAAACAGGCATAAAAACAGGCTCTATCCCGGAAGATGTCTGGGTCATAAGACTGGTTGTACCCGTAGGTGCAATTGTAAGAAGAGCAATATTACGCCTGCCGTATTCCTGCATATGATAATACAGGTTCTTGTCCGCCTCCTTCAGCCTCTGGATAAAAGGATTATCCTTTTCCCTCTGCTCATCATAAATCTCAAAAGCTCCCCTTTGCTTAGCCAGCATCGTTGATGAACGGTAAGCCTCAACCGCCAGTGTCTTGTGCACCTCTGAAGAAAACTCAATGGCCGTATCACTGCCGTACTGAAGACCCAGCGCAGCCAGCATGTCACCCTCAGCAGTTATTCCTATACCCGTACGCCTGCCCTCTTCAGTCTTATGCAGAATATTCTTCCACAAATTTCTTTCAACAGCTTTTATCTCGTCAGACTCCGGATCCCTGTCTATTTTATCAAGGATCATCTCAATCTTTTCTTTTTCAAGATCGATAATGTCGTCCATTATACGCTGGGCCAGGTGTACATGTTCAGTGAACAGTTTAAAATCAAATTTGGCTTCCCCGGTGAAGGGATTATCAACATAGCTGTAAAGGTTCAGAGCCAGCAGCCTGCAGCTGTCGTACGGACAAAGAGGTATTTCTCCGCAGGGATTGGTAGACATGGTCTTGTAACCAAGATCTGCATAACAATCCGGCACACTCTCCCTCTCAATGGTGTCCCAGAACAACACCCCCGGCTCAGCCGATTTCCAGGCATTATGAACTATCTTATCCCATATCTTGCGAGCATCCACTTCCTTCTCATATTTGGGACTATCAGAATTGATAGGGTATTGCTGCCTGAAAGAGGTATTATTCTTTACCGCCTCCATAAACTCATCAGTGATCTTCACAGATACATTGGCACCGGTTACCTTCCCGGCCTCCAGCTTGGCATCAATAAACTTCTCTGAGTCAGGATGCTTAATTGATATTGACAACATCAGGGCCCCTCTTCGCCCATCCTGCGCAACCTCACGTGTTGAGTTGGAATACCTCTCCATGAAAGGCACCACACCGGTCGATGTCAGGGCACTGTTCAATACGGGACTGCCCTGGGGACGTATATGCGAGAGGTCATGACCCACCCCTCCCCTTCTTTTCATCAGCTGTACCTGCTCCTGGTCAACCTTCAGTATGCCACCGTAAGAGTCCGAGTTACCATCATTGCCAATCACGAAACAATTCGATAATGAAGCAATCTGGTAATCATTTCCTATACCTGTCATGGGACCGCCCTGGGGAACTATATATTTAAACCCCTTGAGCACTGAATATAATTTTTCCTCGCTCACCGGCTCCGGGTAGTTCTTTTCTATGCGGTGAATCTCCCTGGCCAGCCTGCGGTGCATGTCGTCAGGAGTCTTTTCATAAAGGTTGCCGAATGAATCCTTAAGTGCATATTTATTGGCCCATACCCTGGCAGCAAGATCATCACCATTAAAATATTCAATTGAAGCCTGTACAACTTCATCGTGACCGTATATATTCTTACCACTTTCTTTCTGACTGCTTTCTTCCGCAGCCTTTTCAGCGGCAATTTCTTTTTTCCCCTTCACTTCTTTCTCCTTTTGCGAAGTGAGCGCGGATTCATTGACAAAAAGTTCTCCCATCGACAGATCAAATTTTTGGATTCAACTTGAAAATTAGCTAGTTCGAATTATGATCAGTAACTCTTACAGGTTTTGCTAAATTAAGAAAGGACGCAGGCAGATACAAGGCATAATTATTAACAATAGACCCTAGTTATTAACTTTGGCAAATATATGCTTGAAGTCCAATATTTTATAGCCGGCAAATATTCCGGTTCAATATTTTGAATGTGTTAATATTTTAACAGCCAGATTGTTGTAATAAAAGGAAATAAAAAAAGGAAGGAAAAAATTTCCTTCCTTTTCTCTTTGAATATTATAATAATTTAGTTGGCTGTCGGGCCATCAACAAGTGTAAACTCGGGATCCGGACCGGCCTTTGTAACCTGGAATTTCATCGAGTAATTTCCGTCTACTCCGCTGTAGGTCGCAAAACTTACAACGTAATAAACGGGTATTCCGCTGACCTCTGTAACCGCATCAGGATATTTTGAAGGCAGGAGTACTTCTCCTATAGCCCACTCAACAGCATCCTCCCATGAGTCAAATACTGTGTCATCATAGCTTCCGCTCCTGATGTCAAAGTTTACATAATATGATCCTGCTCCACTGTAACTCTCGAAAGTACCATAAGTATCAACATAACTGTCATCAACATTATTGCCAACATAATCAACAATGATCTGGTAGTCAGAAGCAGCCATGGTGAACATCACGGTAGGATCAAAAACCCAGGTGGTACCGTTATGTATAAACTGGTCCTGCTTGGCCATGTAAGGATCAAATATCTTCCAGCCGTTATCATACTGGAATTCCATTCCTTCCACGTTGGTGGATCCTGAATAGTATTTGTATGCAACTACTGTTTTGTCACCGTTCTGTGCATAGGGATACATCTCATCCAGAAGCGCAGGAACATAGTCGCCTGGCTTTTCCGAACTTGAGAAATTGTTGTATTTACCCGGAGCTCCCATATCATCATAGTCCTGTGAGCTCAGGTAATATACACCTTCCATCTTCTCCCATACACTGCCGTCAAACTGGTAATAATCTCCCTTGTCAACTTTGACCGTTGTGGAATAAACCGTTACGTCTTCGGACGGACCGTCAACCAGTTCAAAAGTAGCCGGTGAGCCTGAAGCCGTACATTCATATACAACATAGTATGTATGTCCTGATCCGTCATAAGTGTCATACTGTATGTTATAATATACTGTTTGCCCGTCTATATGGGGTTGTGCATCAGGATATGTCTCCTCCAGCCAGTACACTATGGCTTCCTGTAAACGTACATCAATCAATGCTTCCCTTTCAGTATTGGTCAAACCGTCAAAACCTTCTACCCAGGTGGTATCAGTCCCGACAATATCCATTATCCTGTTAGATACACGGGCATCGAAGTTGCCATAATATGCATCTGCCCCATAATATACTTCTCCCGTTCCGTAGCTGTTTACATAATCAGAATTGATGTCAGCATCAACATGATCAACAATAAGCTGTAAATCAGAAGACTGAATCGCATAAACAACAGAAGGGTCATTTATTTCTTCAGCATATTCATATAGTGCAAGAGCTATATCATCCTCAACAGCATTAGGATATTCTGCTGCAAGCCAGTCAGGAATAAAATCCTCGGGCTTATCATCACCAATAAAAGTCTTGAAAAGCTCGTTGTCTCCACCCATGGAGCCATAGTCGTCATCACTGACATAATATTTCTCAGGCTCTGTATAATCATCCAGGTATTCAGGATAACCTGAAAAGAAATTATAACTAACCTTACCTACTGAAGTCTCACCCAGCGCAGGGTACATCTCTTCAAGGTAAGCAGGCAGGTAAACTGAAGCAGGATACTCATCGCTGAAAGCTTCATTATCCTCGATAAAATCTGCAGCATCACCGTTTGATGTAAGGTCTGCAATAGCTGCATAGTCGTCGGGTCCCAGGTCATAAGTAAATTCTGAGGCAAACCCGGTTTCCCCCTTCTCCATCTCATCATAGATCTCTGCCATCGGATCACATGAAGCAAGGATGAGGGAAATTGCCATTATATAATATATTGCTTTTTTCATTTTGTCCTTATTTAAATATTTTATAATAACTGCTTAAAGATTAAAAGTTAATCTTAAGACTTACTGACCATGAACGTCCCCATCCGTAATATACTTCTGCGTCAGTCCATGTGTGTGAAGCACCGTCCCTTGCATCTGATATGTATTCCGTATCAAAAAGGTTGTTCACGTTACCCACAAGCGTTGCCCTGTATGGTCCCAGGTTGAACCTGTACCTCATAAACATGTCAACAAGCTGGTAGTCAGGCATCTCCCATGCATCGGGATTTTCTTCCGTTGCAGGTTCTGCTGTACGTCCTTCAGGATCAAAATTGGCAAATAACTTGTCATAGTAGTTATAGTTAACACCAAATTTCAGTCCTGCCAGCAGTTCATATGATACACCGGCTGCTGCTGTTATCTGTGCAGCATCACCCACGTGCACGTCGGAAATGTAGATAGACTGTGTTGTGATAAGGTTTTGATTATCATCAAAGAACTGTGCATCAATAATATCATTCATCCAGATCCAGTCGCCTATAGAAGCCATACCGTTAATGGTAAGGTTCTTTGCGGGTTGCGCTTTGAAGTCAAGCTCAACACCCATATGACGTGCATTAATACCCGTCAGGTTGGCAAACTTATCCTCGTTATTATCCCTGTAACTGATAACCCTTGATTTATTCTTCCATGTAGTGTAGTAGGCATTCAGGTTGGCTGTAAGCATGCTGCTCCTGAAGCCGTAACCCAGCTCGAAAGACATCACGTTCTCGTTCGGAGCATCTTCATTGGCATCATTGGTATAGTTATAGAATATAGTCCTGAAATCAGGCTGGTTCTCAAAATAACCTGCATTCATAAATACGTTGTGAGCACCCGTCAGGTTGTAGTTGGCTCCTCCCTTGAAACTGTAACCAAGGAAGTTATACCTGTCTGATTTTGCACCTGAACCATCATGCGTCTCAAGGAAATACTCAACCCTTGTATAAGACTTATTGGAAATGGCTCCTGCAACAAATGCAGTAAGGTCTCCAAAGTCAGCTTCAGCCTGGCCAAAGATACCTTGCCAGCCTACAAGACCGTCATTGTAATAAGCAACCTTGTCGCCTATAAAGGCTGCATTGTTTGGGTTGTTCACATTGCTGTCGTCAAGATAAAACTGTCCCCCGAGAAGGTCGTCAACCTCTCGGTAGTGTTCTCCCTTGTAATATCTCCAGTCTACACCACCTGTCAGGGTAAGCCATCCTTCAGTATATGTTGCATTTGACAATACACCTGTCCAGAAATGGTTGTTTACTGATGATCTCAGGATAGTCTCTGATCCTGCTGCACCAGCGGCAATATTCTCATCCACTATCAGGTCAATGTCGGGCTGGTTCTCCCTCATGTAAGCGGGATCATAAAATTTATATTCACCCAGCGGGCCAGTTCCGCCACCTGTACCTATCGAAAGGTAAGCAGCTGTTGAAATATTCAACTTGTCATTAACATCCCAGAAGTGGTTAAATATTCCCATTGGCTTATGGTAATAGTTCCTGTTTACATTATATACCTGGCCATTCTTATATCCCCAGTCAGCATTATAATATATGTTGTTTATAGCAGGATCCTTGTAGGTATCAATGGTCAGCCTTGTTCTTCTCTGACCGTGCCACTGTGGTGCACCAAAAAGTGAAAAGGCAAACCTGTGCTTATTATTTAACAGCTTGGATACATTAAGGTAATATGAATAAGACTCGAATTCTGTTGCGTCAACAACACCGTCGCCACTCGACTTGGCAATTGATATCGTGGTAGCCCAGTTATTATCAGTCAGACCTGATGAAAGCGTAAACCCGGTTTTAGTATAACCATTGTTACCCACGGCATAATAAATGTTACCGCCGGCCTCTGCATCAGTTGTCTTGGTAAGTATGTTAATCGTTCCTCCAACCGATGGAATGGCAATCTTCGAAGCACCCAGTCCGCGCTGAACCTGCATGGTACGGGTTACCTCGGATAATCCGGCCCAGTTCGACCAGTATACCCATCCGTTCTCCATGTCGTTTACAGGCACACCGTTGATCATAACAGCAGAGTTACGGGCATTGAAACCGCGAATGTTTACCCTCGAGTCTCCGAAAGCACCACCCTGCTTGGTAGCATATATACCGGGAGTCGATTTAAGTATCTCGGGAAATTCCTGCATCCCCAGCCTCTCCTCGATAAAAGCCGGCTTTATATTAGCAACCGGCACGGGGGTCTTGCGGTCAATGGCAATGTTGGCAAATACCTGCACCTCGGCAAGTCCCACAGCATCACTTTCCATCGTAACCGTTCCAAGATCTATCTCGGAACCGGTCAGCTCAACCCTCTTCTCAATCTGTATCATCCCCACGAAAGAGATAATAAGGTTGTAACCGCCTTCCTTGTCAGTTACCAGCCTGAAGTTACCCTCAAGGTCCGCAACCGTTCCAACGGTAGTCCCTTCAAGATAAATGTTGGCACCAACTATTGACTCCCCCTGGGAATCAACAATCTTACCCGTGATCTCGGTCGTCTGCTGACCAAAAGCACTGGTAGCGTACATAAATATCGCCATTAGCGACATAAATAAGATTCGCTTTTTCATGTAATTATAGTTTAGGTTAAAAATTATTGCTGATAGTATTGATTCTTGCTCTCTATGGCCCATTTCAAGAATTTAATTCAGGTGTATTTCGGGCCACTAAGATAAAGCTTTGATAAGGGATAGTATTTACGATTTGGTTACATTTTTTATACATTCAAAGGGGGGCTTATGAACAGGTTTTTAACAGTTTTTTGTTAATAACTCTGAGCTTATCAAATCAGTGGCGCCAAGGTTGCTGTTTATATACTCCCGGCTGGTGGCTCCTGCCTTTTCCAACCCGGCAGGATTATCCACGAATTTGTCCAGGGTAGCCCTAAAATCCTTATAGTCACTGAAAGACTTTGCTCCTCCAAGAGATAGCAGATCTGTTGCTTCTTTAAACTTCTCATGACGCGGCCCGAACAGAACAGGTATCCCCCATGTTGCAGCTTCAAGTATATTATGTATGCCTCTTCCGAAACCGCCTCCTATTACCGCAATACGGGCATACCTGTACAGTGATGAAAGAATGCCAATGGTATCAATTATTAAAACCCGTGTATTATCGGGGATCTCCCCGGCCAGTTCAGTATACCTTGCACTGATACCACTGAACAGCTTCTCAATACGCTCAATATTCGCTTTGTTCGTATTGTGCGGGGCAATTATCCACCTGGCCTCTCTTCCTGGTTCCCCTGTATACCTTGCTATCATCTCTTCCTCCGGCTGCCAGCTGCTTCCGGCAATAAAGACCATTCTGTCCCTGCTGAACCGCTCAACGGCAGCAACCCCGGTAGACCGCCTGCTTATATCCATTACCCTGTCGAATCGGGTATCACCGCTTATCGAATAATTGTTTATGCCATACTCTTTAAGCAATGATGCAGAACCTTCATCCTGTATATACAAGTGCGTAAATCCCTTTAATATCTCCCGGAAATACCGGCCGTACCACCTGAAGAATGGCTGTCCCTTCCTGAATATACCTGAAATAAGATAGACCGGGATATTCCTCCCCTGCAGCTCAGCAAGGTAATTATACCAGAATTCGTACTTGATAAATATTGCTTTCTCCGGGTTCAGTTTTTCTATAAAACGCTTTGCATTACGGCGTGTATCCAAAGGTAAATAAACAACACAATCCGCTCCGTCATAATTCTTGCGCACTTCGTAACCTGAAGGTGAATAAAAACTCAGAAGGATCCTGATGCCACTGTCCTTTTCCCTTACTTTCTCAATCACCGGCCTGCCCTGCTCAAATTCACCCAGCGATGCACAATGAAACCAGAATATCCTGTCGCCCGGTCCAAAAACCTTGCTGATATCTTCCAGCGCCCTCTTCCTGCCCAATAGCATCATGGTAGCCTTACTGTTGAAAGCAGAAACTATAACTACCATAAAATTATATAAGCGGATAATTACTGAATAAAGAAATCTCATTGTAAAAAAATATTGCCTGACAAAGATAAGAAAAAGTAATTGAGGGAGGCGAAGGCTGAGGTTAAAGGAAGATACAAGAGACAAGTACAGAAGATACAAGTGGGTGATGCCTGTGTTTTATTTAGGTGCTTGTTTATGGAATTCTCAGATGCAGACAGGTGGTCATACCTTGACACCCCCTACCTTGAGGGGCTGTCTCATAAGTAAAAATGGGGCGCCCTTTTCATTTTTGCAACCCACCAGGTGATTTTTTATTGATATTTTTACTTTTTAAAAAAGAGAAAGGAAGATTTATGCACTAATCTTCCTGATATTTTGT
>JAIPBU010000011.1 GCA_021738535.1 Bacteroidales bacterium
GCGACTCCAAGCCTCTGAATGTCCAGCAGGATCTTCTCTTTTTCCTGCGCTGTCCGTTTGTGATGATGTTTAACCATTAACATAAAAGTACAATTTATTTTAGTACTTTTAGTCTAGTTTCTTAGGGGTGGGCACCAGTTCGCAATCGCTTCGTCACTTCGTCGCTTCGTCGTAGCTCCCTGCTATATGTTTACCCATGTCCTGTAAAGCTTGTAAGCAAGAGACAGTATAATAGCACCAAGAAAGAGTCCCATAAAACCAAAGGCAATAAATCCGCCGATAGCGCCAAAGAATATTATCAGCATGGGCACATCCGAATCCCTTCCCATAAGAACAGGCTTCAGGATATTGTCTATAAGACCCATTATCAGAAAATATACAGACCACAAAGCTGCAGGTGCAGGTTCCCTGAAGGCGAAGAGATAAATAATAAGAGGGATATTAAACAAAATGGCCGGGATCTGTGCTATTGTCATAATAAGCAGTATAATAATCCATACTGCAGCAAAAGGAATATCTGCCAGGATCAAACCAACACCCATCAGTGTTGTTTGGATAATTGCGACACCCAGGACACCGGTTGCCACGTTGCGGATGGTTTTCAGTGATACTTCCATAAAATCTTTTCCCCTGTCGCCTGCAAACTTTTCAAACAGGTTAATTGCAGGCTGTGTTGCATTATTGAAGTAAACAAGAAATATTCCTGCCAGGATTATGGAAATCGCAAATTGCAGTATTCCCATCCCTGTATTTGCAAGCGCACCAAGCAGCTTTTCGCCAAAATTGCTTATCTGGGGCATAAAACCTTTGAGTGATTCCCCCAGGTTTTGCGATGCTTCCATCCAGTTATCATAAAGCCACTGGCCAATAATAGGCCAGTCGGCAACTGATTCGGTGGGTGGAGGCAGGCGAATCTCTCCGTCCGGGATCATATCAGCAATATTCTTTACTCCGTCAACAAGCTGGTTGACAAGCCATATGCTGGGCAGGACAAGAACAGAAAGGCCTATAAGCGTCAGGATAAGTGATGCCAGCTTCTTCCGGTCGCGGAACAGCTTACTCAAATACTCATAAACAGGGAAAAGGATTATTGCAATAATAAAAGACCAAAGCAGAATGTTTACAAATGGTTGAACAATCTTGTAACACAGGTAAACCACCAGAAACAGACTACCCAGTTTAAGGATCAGGTCAAGAGCGATACTTACGATTCGCTTCTTTTCATTTTTGTCAGGATCATTATTGACACTCATCTTCTGTAAATATCAGTTTATTGATAACAAAGATAACTTTTGCCGTCAAATCATAAATCTTAAATCTTAAATCTTCATTCATTAATCATCCGCCCTCTCTCCCTGCGATTATTTCCTTCCCTTTCGCTAAGGCTATCTCCGATATCAGTTCTTGCCTGTTCTGCAATTTCTTCCAGCCTGGCAACAATATCAGGATGCTGTTCTTTTACATCATACCTTTCTCCCGGATCTCTTCGCAGGTTGTACAGGGCATATTGAGCTTTGCCTGGTGAATAGGGTCCGGGGAAGCCATCATTACCCGGCAGAACGTTCTCATATGACCTGTGATTATGGGGAAAAACCAGCTTCCAGTGATCCATGCGCACAGCTTCAAGGTTATTGCTGTGGTAATAATAATAGAATGTTTCGCGTGGAGAGGCATCTTTTTCTCCTTTCAACAAAGGAAGAATACTGACTCCGTCAATTTTATGACCGGGCAGTTGTGCTCCGGTTATTTCTGCAAGCGTTGGCAGGATGTCAATTGTAGATGCAAGCTTATCTGATACATGCCCCGGTTTTATTACAGCCGGCCAATGCATAATTGCGGGTTCCCTGACGCCCCCTTCCATGCTGGTGCCTTTTCCTTCTTTCAGTCCACCGGTTGAGCCGGCATGATTACCGTAATTTAACCATGGACCATTATCACTTGTGAATATAATAAGGGTGTTTTCAGCAAGATTGTTTTCTTCAAGAGCTTTAATAATTTCACCAACCGACCAGTCAATTTCCATTATTACATCACCGTACATGCCCTGTACACTTTTACCCCTGTATTTATCGGAAACACCCAGGGGCACGTGAGGCATTGAATGGGGCACATAGAGAAAAAACGGTTCATCAACGTGCCTGTTAATAAAGTCAATAGCATGCCCGGTATAGCGGGTAGTCAGCCTGTCCTGGTCTTCAAGGCCATCAAGATATTCAACAACCTCATTGTCTTCGATAAGGGGAAGGGGCGGGTAGTTTGCCTTGGATGGTTTAACAGATTCTTCTGTTATTCGGCCACCGTCATAATCAACAGGCCACATATCGTTGGAGTAGGGGATACCAAAATATTCATCGAATCCATGCTGAAGGGGCAAAAAAGGTTTTTTATCCCCAAGGTGCCATTTTCCATATATTGCCGTAGCATATCCTTTTTGCTTCAATAACTCTGCAATGGTCATTTCGTTTTTGTTGATACCCGTGCTTGAATTGGGCCCGAAAACCATTGGCATATTGAGCCTGTTGGCGTAGCATCCTGTAAGCAGGGCAGCCCTTGATCCTGAGCAGGCGCCGTGAGCCGACAAAAACGAGGTAAACCGCAAACCCTTGTTTGCAAGTTTATCAAGATTTGGGGTTGTATAAGCTGTGGCCCCATAAGTACCCAGATCACCATAACCCATGTCGTCGCAGAAAATAATTACAACATTTGGTGTTGAAATATCAGGCTTTTCCACAGTACAGCCGTTAAACAACAGAGAAGAACTAAAAACTAATACGATAACAAAGGCTTTAAACATTTGAATCTATAGTATTATTGGATTTAGATTATAAAAATATGAAAAACAAATGTCTAAAATACCCAGGGGACAAATAAAGTTGCATATTTTACAGAAATGCAGTAATATTGCAGTCCGAAAATTGACCAAACAGAGGGATCTGTTAAATTAAGCACGCCTTCGCCAAAGGCTACGGCGCGCAATGGGCCCATAGCTCAGCTGGTCAGAGCACCTGACTCATAATCAGGGGGTCGCTGGTTCGAGCCCAGCTGGGCCCACAAAACAAAAAGCCGCCGCGTGCGGCTTTTTTGTTTTGTACCCATGGCGGGCGAGAAGTTTATCCTGAGCGAGTCGAAGGGAGCCCAGCTTGGCCCACCTTCGCCCGCCATAGCTTTAGCGACGGAGGGCTTTTTTTTAATATTTTTATAAATAGAGATGCCAAGCATCTCTGTTCTTATATTATCCTTTATAATTTTTAGGATTGTCCCTGATGTATTTTATTATCCTATTATATTCTTTTTTGTTTCTGACAATATGGGCAAAATAACCTCTTTGCCAGGAAAAATCAGGATTTGTTTTTCTCGCCTGTATTGTAACAGATGATTTTATACCCCGGATAATTGATGGAATATTATTCTTTTGAGGACCAAATTTATTGGGATTCCTTGTAATAGAGATGCCAGGCCTGGCGCCTCTATATACAATTATGCCATGCACATGATTTGGCATTATGACGTAATTATCCATAATAAGATTTAATTCGGGACGTAACGCGGGGGTTCTATCCCATTCCTTTTGAACAATCAAACCGATTGGCGATAATATCATTCTGTCGTTTTCAATTGAACCTAAAAATTCTATTCTGTTTTTTGTACAAATGGTAATGAAATATGTGGCATTGCTGCTATAGTCAAACCAAGGGATACGCGGTGACGAAATCCGGTATTTATTCCGAAATTTCTTTGACATAATTTACCTGTAATATTGAATGCAACGATTAATTCCAGATATAAATTTACATATTTATCCGGATCAGGGAAAGCATTTTGTAGAAAACGTCTCATTTAATGAAGCGCGGCTTTTTTGTTTTGTATCCATGGCGGGCGAGAAGTTTATCCTGAGCGAGTCGAAGGGAGCCCAGCTGGGCGATAGTGTTTCAAAGAGTGTAATTCACATCGTAATCATATCTGCTACTACGGGCCTTAACTTTTAAGTTGTTGGGTGATTTTTACTCTCGAAAACCGGTGTTTTTAGCTATTTTGTGATTTTAACGCCAGGATAGTGTCTTATGAAGTAGAATTAATAATGTAATGGAACACAAATATACCCAGGTCATAGAGGAGAATAAGAAAATTATATACAAGGTTTGCAACCTTTACTGTAAATCCGAAATAGATAAGGAAGATTTATTCCAGGAAATAGTATTACGTCTTTGGAAAGGTTTTTCCTCATTTGAAGGCAAATCAAAAATATCAACATGGATATATAGAGTTTCAATCAACACAGCAATAACAGTTAACCGATTAAATGAAAGAAGACCAAAGTTAAGTTCGTTGGAAAAACATGGGTTCACAATTATGAACGAAATTCAGGAATCAGATCATAATGAAGAAATTACCTTACTGCTTAAGTGTATCAATAAACTCAATGATCTGGAGAAAGCTATCATCCACTTATACCTGGATGAGGTTTCTTACCAGGAAATTGGTGCAATTGTAGGTATTTCAACTTCTAATGTTGCCACTAAAATCTCACGGATAAAAATAAAACTAAAAGATATTATTGAAAACAACGCAAACTACTAAATTATGAAAACAGATGAATCTCTTAAATCGTCATGGGCGAAATATAATGATAGACTTGACCGTATGGAATCCTTCAACAGGGAAATGCTTATTAGAATAATATCAAAGCAAAAATCGGGTGTTTTAACAGATATGAAACGCAGAAGTCTATTTGGATTATTATTATCTCCAATTATTTTTTCAGTTGTTATCCTTCCTTTTGCTATACAGGGTGGATTTACTATAATACAAATAGTTGGCATCATTTTATCCGGATTGCTTTTGGCTTATTATGCATGGCATTCTTTCAGATATTTGCGTCTGTTAAATAGCCTGAACTTAGAAAATGATTCCTTGCTGGAAAACAAAAAAAAGATTATTAGCATCAAAAAATTTGTTAATCAATTTCATAAGAACAGAATTTTATCTGTTCCATTGCTGATGCTGGGAGTTTTATTGGTGATTGAATATATTTTCCCATTAAATACCCTGATTTATGTTTTAATCTCGGTTACCAGTATTGTTGCATTATATTTTTGGGGTAGACATAAGGCAACCCTATTATTTACTAACAGGATAAATGAAGTTGAGGAAGGATTAAATGAAATTAATCAGATCATAGATTAATGAAAACTATTCTGGCATTGCATTCACTCATGCGAACAAATAGAGGAAAAGTAAAGCGTAAAAATAAAGCTGAAAGTGAAACTCATTATCAGGGGGTCTCACACAAGCCTCCGCGGCAGTCTGGCCCCTCGGGTGAATGATCCACAGGATCATTCATTCTCCCGCTGTCCGGTTCGAGCCCAGCTGGGGCCACAAAACAAAAAGCCGCCATTGCGCGGCTTTTTTGTTTTGTACCCATGGCGGGCGAGAAGTTTATACTGAGCGAGTCGAAGGGAGCCCAGCTGGGCCCAACTTCGCCAATATAATTGGTAACAGCCGTCGGTAGGGTGGACGGCGACCCAAAGGCTGAGTTCTGTCGCATTAATCAATCAAAAACTATGTTGGTTTAATGCAACAAGACCCTGAAATGATTATTTTAGTAGAAGTTATTCTGATATGAAAAGAGAATGGTATTGGCATATTATACTGGCTATAGTCTTTTATAGCATAGCAGGCATGTTTTATTCATGTAAGCGTATATCAGCGCTAAATGAATATCCTGAGAAAGAGAGATTAATAATAAATGACACACTTTCTCTCAATCAGCCGCTCGAAAAATCCCTGATATTAAAAATCAATGTCATAAACCGACTGTTTGATTCACTCGATATTGTTGTTGCTGCAGGAGATATCATTGAGGAAGCAAGAATTCTGGCCAGACTGGCAAATCATTTCAGACTTTCAGGTAATTATAATGAGAGTGTTCGTTTTTACAGAAACGCGATGAAAGCTGCAGGGAATATTTTACCCATCGATAATTCGATTATTCATCACGGACTGGCTTCTGTTTACTATGAGATGTATTTTCATGATAAGATGCAGGCGCATTACATTGATTCGGCTGAAGTACATGCTGTTATTGCTTATGATTTTGCCAATCAAGCCCAAAAACCGATCCTCATAGCCGATGCACTCAATGTTCAGGGAGCTGTTGAGATTCAACGGAAAAATTATGCGTCGGCCATTGATTTACTTGAAAAGGCACTGCTTTTGCTTGAAAAGGAGCATTCCGGAAATAAGTTACCTGTCATGTCAAACATCTCTTATGTTTATATAATGAAAGGAGAATTTCAGAAAGCACTTGATTTTGCTGAGGAGGGATATTTAAAAGCGCTGAATTCAGGGAATATAGTGTTTGCAGGCATCAATCTTGAAAACCTGGTGCGTATATATATAAACCTGAACGATACTCAATCTGCAGAGCATTATCAGAAGATTTTGAGTAGCCTTAAAGATGACAAAGGCATGCTGGTGCAGTCGCTCATTTTAAAGCAACAACTGCTTAATCACAAGATCCAGCAAGACCAGCATGAATTATCAGGTTTATACAGGGAGCGCTTTATATTACTAAGGGCAGGATGGATTTTAGCAGGGGGTTTTATACTGCTGCTGGTTATCAGTATGGTATTGTTTTACTTACTCCGTCAACATAAACGTATTCGACAAAGAGAGGCTCAATTAAAACAGGAACGCGAACATGCCGTTCAGCTTAAACTGAAAAATACAGCCCTTGAACTTAAAGCACGTGAGGCTGAAGCAAAAGCCCTGCAGGTTGAATTAGAGTCCCGAAACACGACACTCGCATCAAAAATACTCAACCTGTCAAAAGTCAATGAGTTTCTTAATATTCTGGGTAAGGAAATCAGTAAATTGTCGAAGGGATGTGACGAGGAGCAACAAGAGACAAGAGAGCAACTTGCCAAAATACAAAATAAAATATCTAATAACATCAATCTAAGGGTATGGGAGGAGTTTGAAATGTTTTATGCTTCAGGTAATGGTGGCTTTTCCACTAAAATAGCAGAAGAGCATCCTAACCTAACCATCCATGATAAACGGCTCTGCTATCTTATCCTTACTGATCTGACCACCAAGGAAATTTCCAATATAATGTGCAAAAGCTATCGCTCTGTGGAGATGGCACGTCACCGCCTGCGTAATAAACTGGAACTCGACCGTGAAAGCAATTTACGCGATTATCTGCTTAAATACACCGATTCAGGCTTAGAATCATAGCTTGCCATTTTCTCAAAAAGGAAATAGATTTGAAGTCTCTTTTCTCTTTCTCTTTAAATATGTGAAGTAATTGTGAAGTAATTGGCTGTAGAATAACATGTTTCGTTTACATGCAATACTCTATATTAGCTGCATCGTTCTGTCAATAAGGATTGTTTGTCTATAAAAACCCGGTCATATGTCAAAATTGAAAACTCAATCAGATACTCACAAGGAAATTTTCACTGTGGTAAAGGATGCAGAATGCTCTGTTTGCATGAATGTGTATTTAAAAGAAAACGAGATGAAAAGCATGACCATTTTTTCTGTATTAAAAAGGGTTAGATTAAAATTTTCCGATAAAAAGGTGGGGTTAGCAATAATCATATTGCTGCTCCTGTCGTTTAACTCCATCCGTTTGTCGGCCCAGGAGAACCTCGATATTGAGATCATCGACAATAAATACGTGGGACTGGAGGTGGAAGAGGAATGTCCTGCAATTATGAATTTCTATTACCTCGCCTGGGGAGATGCGAACAATTACTTAAAATGGATTGATTTATATATTTCAATTGATGGTGGCCCGGAAGTGTTAGCCTATCATTATGAGCAGTTCACCACAACACCAGGAGATTGGTTGGTGCAGACTCCGCTATCAACCCTGCTTTTTTATGAAGGCTACACGGTTACTACGGATACCGGTAACGATGTTATTCGTCATGATGGCTATATTCAAATACCTTATGGGAGTAGTGTTTCTTTTCGTACGGAAGGTATATGGTATTATAATGGAAATGATGAGGCGAGGGGAGATATCCAGAATGTTGCAACGTATGAATTTCCTGCTCCGGGTGTGCCGGATGGTTTCAGCCTGTCGCAGGACTGCTCCTCCAATACACTTACCTGGAGTGCCCCTTCAGCAGTTCCTCCATGCGCCGGATCAACTACTTATGATGTTTACAGAAGGGCATCCGGGGCGAGTTCGTACAGTAAAATGACGTCCACTTCATCGACTTCATATACTGATAATTCACCCTCAGGAGATGACAGCTATAAGGTTCGTGCCCGGTATCTTCCTGATTATACATATACGTATACACCTATTACAGAACACGAAGATAATTTAGCCGCAGTAAATCTTACCACTAAATGGCCTGCTTATTCAGGCTATACCAATGCCCTGGATGCAGAAGCACTGACTCCCCCAACTCCTACCGGACTTACTGCTACCACCGATAAGTGCACTGAAATAAGGCTCGACTGGAACATGGCCAGTAGTCCGGATGCAGTAAAAATATACCGCTCATCGGATGGCTCATCTTACAGCGAGATAGGCGAAGTAGGCGGCATGTTCCGTTCTTATACCGACGAGCCCCCCAGTCCGGAAAATGCAAGTACCTATTACTACCGGTTGCAGGCTGTGAACAGCGGTTGCACAGGCAGCTACAGCAATACTACCGCCGGCCGCACTTATGGCGATCCCTCGATACCCGGGAATTTTACTGCATCGGTAGGGACAAATACGGTGGAACTAACATGGTCCGATGCGTCGAAAGAATCACGCTATCTTATTAAGCGGACCAGCACTACAGGTGATGTGGAGTATGAGATATCGGAAAATGCGACATCCTACACTGATAATTCGGTCAATGGCTGCGAGCAGTATACCTACCAGCTCTATGCCGGTAACAAATGTACCGAGCAGGGTTCCTCGGGAGTGAAGGCCATCGACGAACCAACGGCCAAGCTGGTTCCGGATCTGTCCGCCTACATCGTCAGCATGGATGCCTCCAAGGCCTATTTTCCCGATAAGATCATGGTTGAGTGGGAGGTGCAGGACGATAATATTAATCTTGTAGATGGTTTCGACATAAGCCGCTCTCTGGCCGGTGAGAATGATTTTGAACTGCTTGGCTCTGTGAGCGGTGGCAGTACATATGAAGATTTTACCGCAGTGGGAGGTATGATGTACGAGTACAGGGTGACAGCGAAACTTGATTGTGAGGGCGATCTTATCACCTCCAACGCTATCACTACAACCGGGTTCAGGTTGCCTTACGGAATTGTAAACGGTCATGTAGAATATGAGAACGGCGTTGCGGTAACAGGCGTTGAAGTACTGGCCGAAAAGGCCAGTGGGAGCGTGGTAGGCAGCAGCCTGCTTTTTGATGGTACCGGCACAGTGACCGTTGCCAATCAGGCCCGGCTTAATCCGGATTCCTATATGGTAGCCGAGGCATGGATCAAGCCTTCCTCCCTTGCAGGCACAACAGACATTATCAATAAGCAGGGTGGCGGACAGGGTTACCGGCTGTATCAGCAGGATGGCGATGTGATTTTTGAGCTCAATATCGGCGGAACAACCAGAAGTGTTACTGCGCCGGCAGCACTGCAAACGGGAATGTTTACCCATGTGGCGGGTAGTTTTGATTCTACCGGACTGAAAATTTATATCGACGGAAAAATCCCGACGGTGACTACCTATATGCTTACAGCCGATGGTATCAGTGAGCTTACAGACCTGGGGATTGAAGCCGATATCATGGCTCAGCTGGCTACCATCCAGGATGTTGAGTACACAACTTACGAAGATTTTCGCGTAGCGGTAAACAGCCTCCTTGGTGATGCACAGCAGCAACGCAATATGCCGCTCCTGATCCCTGTGGCCAGGCAGGTGGCATATGTGTCAGGAACAAAAACCGACCTTACCGGTGCAATACAGCAGAGCACGACCGACCTGGTAATTGGCGCCGGATTCCGGGGCAATATTGACGAGATCAGAATCTGGAACAGGGCCAAAGATGAGGCTGAAATTGCTTTCGATTATAAGCGCATTGTGGGCAACGAAGCCCTTGGCATTGCCGCTTACTGGCGTTGCGATGAGAACTTCGGCACTATGATTTATGATGCTTCTAAAAGCAGCGGACTGTTCCATAAAAATGATGGAGATTTCGCAGGGGGTGTGGATTTCGATGCGGCCATTCCATCCGATAATCAACTCGGCTGGATCGGCGTGACCAATGCCAGCGGCGACTATACCATTCCGTATGTACCCTACTATGGAACGGGCGAGAACTTTATACTCACACCGCGATATGAAACCCACGAATTTAAGCCGGGTTCATCCACCATTTTCCTGGGGGAAGGCGCTTCTATCTCTAACGGTCAGGATTTCACCGATATCTCCTCTTTCAAAGTCACGGGAACGGTTTTTTATGAAAATACCACCTGCGGCGTGGAAGGAGTCATTCTCACCGTGGATGGAAATCCGGTGATCAAAGATGGTGCGGTGATCATGACCGACCAGGCCGGTGAATTTGAAATCGAGGTGCCGGTAGGCGAGCATTATGTCTCTGTCCAGAAAAGCAACCATACTTTCAAAAGTCATAAGTTCCCTCCCGGTCCAACGACCTCCTTATTCGATTTTCAGGAGGATGTGGTGGGGATAAACTTCATCGACACCACCACTGTAAAAGTAGTTGGTCGTGTGGTTGGAGGTACCGGGCAGGGGAGCAAAGCTCCGGGCATGGGACTCTCCATAAACAATATCGGTGTGGCTGAATTTGATTTTGTATCGGTAACCGGTCCTGCCTGCTCGCAATACCATGTGGACACTGATCCCGAAACCGGCGAGTATATGGTGGAACTTCCGCCGATGAAATATAACATCCGCAATTTTGCAGTGCCCAAAAACCCAATGGTCACCCTCTATTTCAGTGAATTCGAGGTGGCAGATTTCTCTGTAGTGGCACCATTGCAAACGGTGTCGCATACCTTCGAAGGTGCTGTTGAGGCGGTGATTACACTCGATACTGTTAACCTGAAGGCATCCCTCGATATAGAGGGCTATGATGCCATCGTTGAGGAACCTCTTGAGCTTTTCAACAGCGGGACAGCATTCTTCAAGGGTCGTTTTACTTTCAACGAAGATATATACGAATATTTTCTTGATACGGCATCAACGGTAACAGTAGTTACTGACATGGTGCCGGGGAATGGAGAGACCGTAAGCGCCAGCTATAATTACAGGCTGGATCACATCTATCGGAGCGCACCGGAAATCTCAGTGACAGCCGCCGACGGTGAGTCGCCCGTAACAGGTGACAAGACGCTCTTCTATGAAGACCGCATTTCAAAGGTGCGGCGCGAGCTTAACATCGAGGAAAACCCTTTCCAGTACCCGGTATTTACCCAGGGAAACACCTATGAGATCCTGGTAGCACTTGATGAGGTTTATTATAATCAGGATGTTTGTCCGGGCATCAATGGATGTGAAGAAGCTGTTGAAGATCGTGTGCCCGTGAATGATGGCGTAATTGAAATATTTAACCAGTTGGCAAAGACAAAAGTCCCTATACCACTTTCAATACAGGATGGCGAAGCGCATTATGTTTTCCAGGCAGGAAATCCGGCCATGACCATTGATGCAAATTATCCCTGGCGGAACTATTCAGGCGTCGTCAATATTACAGCTGTCATCGACGGAACCGGCTATACCTGGGAACCTTATAATACCAGCTCCCCCGAGACCATGCCTTTCCAATATGACGATCCCGCGTTCCCCCATGGCGACGATAAATATTTCAGGGGATATGTGCTAGGATCGAAGCCGATCAATGGCAGTGACTTTGTTACCAACGGTCCTGCAGTGGTAGAGATGATCCTTCGCGATCCCCCGGGGAGTGAATCTTTCTCGTACCTTGAAAAGGGATCAACATTTACCAATACCCAGGCAGTTTCTATTGGAGCTGGGGCCAGCATTACCAATGAAACCACCGTTGAACTGGGAACCCAGTTTGCTGTGGGACTCGGATTCAGCACCGAAACAGATATTACCAATGACCTGACCATGGGTGTTTCAGTATCCACTTCCGTTACCGCAGAAGGTGAATTTGAGAAATCGGTGACCATTAATGAAGCCTGGAGCACCAATGAATCGCCAGAGCTGGCAGGTGCGCCGAGTGACCTGTTCTTTGGGTCGTCTGATAACTTTATTGTGAGTCTGGCCGATAACCTTACCATTTTCAACAAGACTTTTGCCGACTCGAACGATGTGGCCTATGGCGGAAATCCGGCCGGCACGGAGGGTGGACCACAGTTTGTGATTGGTCAGAATAAAGCACTCATGGCGGCCCCCGAGGGATTCCCGACCTATTTTATTTATACAGCAGATCATATTGAAAACTACCTGATACCGAACCTGATCAATCTGCGGAATAACCTGTTTATCATCGAATCGGACAAGTATGTGAGTAATGTATCTGCCACCCACGAACTCTATGGCAGCAATAATGACGATCCGCGGTGGGAAGATTACGGCATTACCCCAACGTCGGAAAATTACATTACCACGGAGCTGACAGACTACGACGGCGCCAGTTATACATTCACTCCCGATCCGAATGATGAAAAGGACCGCGATAAGGTCCGGAATTATAACGAACAGATCAGGTTGTGGGAAGAGGCCCTGGAGCGCAATGAAATGGAGAAATACAACTCCACACTTAAGCGCAACATCTCTTTCGATGCAGGTCCGACATTCGATTATTCTATTTCTACGGAGATCACAGAATCGTACACCACCACCTTTGAGCTCGAGATGGGCGCAAGCATGGCCTGGGAGATTGGCGGAGACATTGGCGGAGTAGGACTTTCCAATACACTCGGTATGGAGATCAACCTCTCCACCGGGCGCACCAGCTCTTCCTCCAGCACCCTGAGTAATACATTCGGCTACGTGCTGCACGATCCCGACCAGGGCGATTACCTGTCTGTGGATGTAAAAGATCCCGGCACAGGCACCGGTCCGGTCTTCGCCATCAAGGGTGGCCGCACCATGTGTCCGTATGAAGATGCCGTGGAGCTGAATTACTACACTCCCGGTAAGCACACGATCAATGACAATGTACTTTCAGAGTTGAGCGCCCTGGGCGTGAATGATAACCTGATGAAGGTATTGTCTTCCGGCGAGACCGGGAAATTCACTGTCGATGTGTTGAATGTGGACCTAGACCTTGGCATTGCCAATGATCTGATGGACCTCATAGGCGATTTCCTGTTCGACGTACCACAGATTAAAGACAGACAGTTTCGCAAGACCTACGAGCTGCGTGAAGCAGTGTACCAATACATAAATATGAGTGTCGATATTACCGGGGGTTCGGATGACGGGGTCAGTCTCCTTGATCACATAGGCGATGTAGCCGGACTGGTAGAGCGTATGGGGGGAGGCGACGGAGAGCTGAAGTTCTATCTCTTCCCGGAATCATTCCGGCAAAGTGTTGCTAATGAATTTGAACGATACCGTTCATATATCTATGACCTATCCCGAAGTGACGATAAGAGCGTGAGATTGCTTAGTGAAGCGACCATCAGGAGAGAGATCCCTGTTGCATCTATTTCACCGGCAGCAGTATATAATGTGCCCGACGATAACAAGGCGTACTTTACCATTCAGTTTGGAAATGAAAGTGCATCCGGCGATGGTATGATCTATGAAGCCCGTATCCTTGAGGAAAGCAATCCTGATGGAGCCATCATTACCATTGATGGTGGTGCTGTGGCCCGTTCATATGAGATTGAAGCGGGACAGTATATCAATAAGACGGTAGCAGTACAGATGGGTAAGGAGGATGTCTACGATTATGAAAACCTTCAGATCGTTTTCTATTCACCATGCGAATACGACCTGGAGATGCTTACTGAAGAGTCGATCGATACGGTTACTTTCTCAGTGCACTTTGTTCCTTCCTGTACCGATGTAGATATCATGATGCCCGACGATATGTTTATTGTGAACGGTGCAGACGAGGCGTTGGTGGATGGTGTGAAGGAGACGAAAGTACCTGTCATACTTTCTGGTTACGACATGAATAACACCATCTTTGAAAAGGTAGCCTTCCAGTATAAATTCAGCGCTGAGGCCGAGTGGACCACCACCACCCCGTTCTATGTGAATCCTGGTGATGGTGAAGAGGAAATTCCCGGGGCCTTTACCGGCCTCGAATGGGACCTGTCCGGCTATCCCGATGGACAGTATATGATCCGTGCCAAGACCTATTGCGGAATGACACCTGATAATACGGAGATTTTCGATCTCTCTGAAGTATGGGAGGGCAGTGTAGACCGGAAAGCGCCGCAGGTATTTGGCTCACCGCAACCGGCCGACGGAATTCTTTCTCCTGATGATGATATTATGATTGAGTTTAATGAGACCATTTTCGGGTCGAAGATGACTAAAATAGAGAATTTTGATATCCGTGGTATTTTGAACGGAACGGAGATCAGGCACGATGTAAGTGTGAAGTTCGATGACGATCCCACGCAGTTTGTGAGGATCCCGAGCGGCATCAACGTGTCGGGCAAGTCGTTCACCGTTGAGTTCTGGATGAAGCCTGCACGGGCCAACTTCGAGGAGTGCCTCTTTGCTCAGAGCACCGATGCGGATAACGCTATTTATATTGGGCTGAACGCGTTGGGCAGCCTGGAGATGCAGGTGGGCAGCGAGCAGGTAGAATTTACCGGGTATACCGTATCGAATTTCCTTGACGCCTGGAACCACTATACATTCATCTACGACGATGTGCGGCAGGAGGCGTCACTGATGGTGAACGGATTGCTGCAGTCGATACAGCCCATGGCAACCAACTATAACGGGTTTGGCGATATTTATCTCGGGAAAGCGATGTTTGGCAATGAGCGTCCATTCCAGGGAAATATCCATGAATTGCGTATCTGGGAACGCCCTAGAGCAGCCGGCAAGATCTATGAATATATGCTGGTTACGCTTAGTGGGAAAGAGACGGCACTGCTTGGCTACTGGCCTCTGGATGATGCAGACGGCGCCCTGGCGGTGGAGAAGGTGCATAAGCGTAATGCAACGGTAACCGGTCAGTGGGAAATTCTTCCAGCCGGCTATGCATGCAGCTTCGATGGAAGTGATGGCAGCATGATTGATGTGCCGTTTAGTGATATCGCCTTTACCAATGAGAAAGATTTCTCCATTGAAATGTGGTTCAAGGGCGGTGATGGTGCCAATAAGTGCCTGTTATCCAATGGCCATGGCGACGATAATGACGTAACGCTTTATTATATCAGTCCTGAAAATCTCTACAACCTTGTGCGGGTAATGCCGCTGGAAGATTCGGTGGATATTTTGCTTGATCCGGTGGTGAACCAGATCTTCAGCGACACTACCTCATTCTTCAATGCAGTGGAAGGGTGTCTTGGTGCTGAGCGTACAGAGAAGTACAAAGAGCAGTTGCTGCGCTATTCAAAAGTACTGCCTACTTACTGGTGTTTAAATACCGATTCAAATGGTTACCTCCAGCTAAGCAACAATGGTAAAAGAATTACCGTGCCTGAGAATTTCTTCGACAATACATGGCACCACCTTGCAGTGGTTGTGCAACGGGTTGGAAATACCAGGGTATTTGTAGATGGGGAGATGAAAATATCCGCTCCAAGTACCGAATGGTCGGGCTTTGGCGGTGCACGGCTGTTCATTGGAGCACGAGGAAAATATGATGTTGACCTGGCCGACTTCACGTTCGACCAGTTCTTTAGCGGTGCAATGGATGAGGTTCGCATCTGGTCAACCGTACTAAAGCAGAGTCAGGTAGAGCGAAACAGGAAGATGCGCATGGATGGTGATGAGCTCGGACTGGTGGCTTACTGGCCCTTTGAGACCTATGAAGAGGTGATGGGTGTACCGGTGATTGGTGGAACATTTGCAGATATGATTTCGGAGCGGTCAGAAACTGTTGGTGGAACATTATTCACACAGGAAACTGAAGTGCCCAATGTGCGTATGAAGCGTCCCAGCTCGAAGGTAGATTTCGATTTTGTTTACAAGGAGGATGAGATCGCATTTGTGATCAATGAACCACCGGCCAAGATTGAAAACTGTATCCTTGATATCACTGTTCAGAATGTGGAGGATATGTACGGCAACAGGATGAGTTCGCCAGCCACCTGGAGTGCTTATATTGATATGAACCAGGTGAAGTGGGATCAACAGCAGTTCGATTTTGAAAAAGTGCTTTACGATGACCTCAGCTTTACTGCGAAGATCATCAACAGCAGCGGTCAGCAGCAAAACTTCTCCATTGAGAACCTGCCGGGATGGCTTTCTGCCTCACCCCGGGAGGGCACCATGGAACCGCTTACTGAAAAAGAGATTCTGTTTACAGTGAATTCAGGGGTCAATGTGGGCCAATACAGTCAGAATATCCACCTGCAGACCGATTTCGACTTCGATGAGAAGCTGATGGTGAACCTGAGGGTGGTTGAGGAGTTGCCGGCCGACTGGAAGATCAATCCTTCGGAATTTGCCAACTCAATGAGCGTGATTGGTATGGTAAAGGTGAACGATGTCATTTCCACGGATAATTATGACAAGGTTGCAGCCTTTGTAGATGGCAAATGCAGGGGCATTGGAGGTCTTATTTACATCCCTGAATACGATATGTACGAAGTATTCCTGGATATATACAGCAACAAGATTAACAACGAGTATTTCGAGCTGCATATCTGGGATGCCAGTGAGGGCAGGGAATACCGGAATGTTTCTGCTGTTGGACTGCCTGAGTCGGACGATCCGCGTTATCCCGGATTATATGAATTCATTGATAATACCGTTTATGGATCACCTTCCGGCCCTGTAGTTATCGAAGCAGCTGGCGAGCTGATAAGCAAGATTCCGTTAACCAGTGGATGGAACTGGTGCTCATTCAACCTGCAGATTGACAAGAGCAAATCGATTAATGAATTGCTGGGTAGTCTGAATGCTTCTGAAGGTGATATCGTGAAGGGGATTGCACAATATACTACCTACTCAGATTTTTGGGCTGGTACACTTAATACTTTTGAGCCCGAGCAAATGTACATGATCAGGACTCACCAAGGGGACACGCTGAAAATGTCCGGTCTTGCTGTTGATCCGAACAAAACTTCCATTGACATAGTAAGTGGTTGGAACTGGATTGGCTATACACCACTTGTTAATATTGAAATTGATGAGGCGCTTGGGCTCTTTGCTCCATCTCATGGTGACCTGATAAAGTCTCAGTATGAATTTTCCATGTATGATGAACTGATGGGATGGGTGGGAACGCTCGACTATCTGCGACCTTTCCACGGGTATAAATATAAGTATACCCCGGAAGCAGGTGAATTACAGACGCAAAGCCTGTACTTCCCCGAGGAAGGGACGTTGCTGAAATCTGCCGCAGGGGAACCGGACACAGAGAAGGCTGCATTGTTCAGCAAGCACGAGTTCAATATGCCGATGGTGGCAGTGCTGGATATCCCTGCATCATATATCAAAGCCAATGACCGGATTGAAGTCTATGTTGGTGGTGAACTGAGAGGGTATACCGTTCCTGAAGTACTCCCGACCGGTGAACCCTATTTCTTTATCACTGCCTATGGTGACAATATTGGTCAACTTTTCAGTTTCCGCTATGTGGATAGTGATGGCAGGGCCTGGGAGATCAATGAAACGATCCCCTTCAACCTCAATGTCGTGAAAGGTAATATTGCCGATCCGGTAGTCTTCACGATTACTGACGATGATTTTATCGGGAGGAGGGAATCTGTTGCCGGAGACAGGGAAATCATAGTATATCCGAATCCGTTCAACGATCGGCTTATGTTGAATGCAGGCTCAAAAGACACAGAAGATTTAGAGATCAGGGTGGTGAATATGCTGGGAGAGACGATGGCACAGTTGCAGAAAGTCAGCAGCCCCAGCACTGCGATCCCACTGAACCTGCAACATCTGAAATCAGGACTGTATTTCATTTACCTGCAGACAGATACAGAGCAATATATAATAAAAGTGACCAAGTATTAGCATTGCCTGCAGCGGAGGCAAATCGCTGCTGTGGCTGCAAAACATGCATGGCCTGTTATTAACAGAATGAATAGAGAATATGAAATTGAAATCAGATTTTAAATAAATACTTAGAATATGAACCACAACCGAACAATCTGCAAAGAGAAACACAAAGCATATGCCAGCTGGTCAGTTAAACTGCTGGCAGCACTGGCACTGATGGTTTTAAATGCCAATGCGTTTGCAGACAATGCAGATCCAAGCGATCCGGCAACATGGTCAGTGACACCAAGCAGTTATGCGTATGACATGACCATGACGGCAGTATTGTATTTCGAGCTTAATGAATCAACCGATCCGAACGATCGGATTGCGGCCTTTTACGAAGACGATTGCCGTGGTGTGGAGTATACCCGCACGGTGGTTGAAGGAAGGTATCTGGCTTACCTGCGTATATACGGCAATAACAGCTCGGGCGATACCATTACACTGTATATCTATGATTCCAGTGCGGACGAAGTAGTGGAAGTGGTTGAAAAAGTGCCGTTTGTTCCCCAGGCAAACTACGGTACGCAGAGCTCACCCTATAAAGCCAGTGTGACGTTTGATGTAAATTTTACGGTGAAGTCTGAGGGTACTCCGATCCCTGGTGCAGTGGTGACGCTCGAAGGGTACGGAGAGGAAATTACAGACGCCTCCGGAGAGGTGGTTTTTGCAGATGTGTCCCTCACTGCCAATCTGCACTATACCGTAGAGAAGGGTGATTATTTCTCAGTGAGCGGGGAGCTTACTGTCGATGATGCAGATGTTAATGAATTGGTGGAAATAGAGCTTAAGACCTACACATTAACTATCGAAGTGATTGACGGGAGTGTGCCCGTAAGTGGAATCCAGGTCAGTTTAGAAGGATATGGAACAAAAACCACGAATGTCTATGGGAAAGCACTGTTTAACGGAGTGTTTTCAGAGGTAGATATGGAATATGAGATTTCAGGTGAGGATTATTATACCCAAACCGGCACTATTGAAGGGTTGGTTGAGCACAGTTCTAAGAAGATAGTATTGAATGCTAAAACTTATAACATAACAGTTCGTGCAACAGATGCCGGAGGACCCGTTCAGGATTTGGAGTTGAATTGTGTCGTTAATGGAGAAGACCGCGTAGAAGATTTCTTCAGCGACAATTTACCATCAGCGTTTGAGACCTATGGCAATGGAGATTGGACTGTCACTGCCGATACCATGCTTCAGGGTGAATATGCAGTGCAGTCGGCTCAGATATTCGATAACCAGGAGTCGGTTCTTACACTGGAACAATCTATACGTGAGGGTTATATATCCTTTTTCTACAAAGTCTCCTCCGAAGAGAATAATGATGTATTGCTGTTTGAGATGAATGGAGAAGAGTTAGCACGTTGGAGCGGTGATGTGCCATGGAATTATTATAGCATGAAGGTACCCTCAGGAACGCACACATTCGAATGGAAATATGTGAAAGACGGGAACTATTCTGTTGGAGCAGATGCTGCATGGATAGATTACATAAAAACGCCGGCCGCAGATTCGGTTGTGCAGGAAGCTGTTACCGATGCAGGTGGTGAAGCAGTGTTCTATAACATCAAGCCACATAACCTGGTGTTATTGGATGGGTATTCCTCGCTGCATGAGGAATATACAGACAGTATAGAAGAGATTCGGAACGATACAATAATGGATATTGCACTTACCAGGGTGTATGATCTTGAGTTCAGTGTATACTCAGATGAAGTTTCCGGTAGCATACCGGTAAAAAATGCCATCATAGAGATTATTCCTGATCGAAATGAAAGTACTGATTACAGTGGTTATGCTACATTCGACAGGGTGTCGATCGGCACACAGCACTACACCATTAGTGCAGACGGGTATTATGATCTGATCGACTCTGTTGAAGTTGTTGACGGACTTGTTTCCGTTAATGCAATACTGGAGCTGATTCCACAGTTAAAGGCAGCAAATGTAATTACTCCTAATGGCGATGGATATAACGACTACTGGGAAATTTACAATATTGAAAACTATGCGAGTTTTACAGTATCGATCTATTCAGCAAATGGTGAGCTTTTGTATAGTACCACCGATTATGAAAATAACAAATGGAATGGGAAAATAGGTGGGAGGGTGCTACCCGATGGCATATACTATTACATAATTACAAGTCCCCAGGAGGATATGGTATTTGAGGGCGTAATAAATCTTATAATTAAATAGCGCTTGTGGCTTTGACCTGGTCGGGCTCCGCTTCGCTATAAATTAAGAGTTTTCTGACACTAAATAAGAAAAAACAGATATTATGAAAACAATACAGAAATACCTGGCATTACAAATATTGATTCTTATGGCTGGATCTGCAAACGCACAGGTTTATACAACACCAAATATGTTTTTTGAAGATTGGTACATGTTGAATCCATCAGCCATAACAATGTATGGAGATATGAGTGTGATGGCCAGTTCAAGCATCTCTACTTCAGGCATAGAGGGCGCACCGTTCGCATATTATTTGCATTTCAGAAGTGCAATTATGGATAATATGGGGGGCGGGTTACGTTTAAACAGGGATGTGCGTGGTAATTTCCGATCGACAAGTTTTACAGGCTCGTATGCATACCATGTGAAGATAGCCTCAGAGCATCATCTCAATTTCGGACTTTCCCTTGGTTTAAATACCCAGAATTTTGATGTGGTCCATGTGGATGTATTGCACAGTGAAGACCCATTGCTGCAAAACGGAGATTACAGGAAAAATACAATTATGGATGAGGTGGGTATTCATTACAAATGGAAAGAGCTTGAAGCAGGAGCAGTGGGTTCTTATCTGTTTCAGTCATACAACCATATAATGACTTATGCAGCCTACACTTATGCGATCCCGGGGGTTGATAAACTGTATTTGAAGCCGAATGTATTATACCAGTACTTACCGGAATATGTGAACCAGCTGCATGCAGCCCTGAAGATTGAATATAATATGTTTTGGGCTGCTTACAGTTATGTGACCAACAAGGACATGATGATAGCGGTGGGAGTGAGCTATCAAAATTTTGATATTGGGTGTGCCTATAAATTTAGTCATGCTGAAATGTCACGTATTGCGTCTTTCTCAAATCAAGTGTACTTGAGATATAATTTTCGACGGGACCCTGGTAAGTCGCAGCAAGCTCCGGTTCCATGGGAGTAAGTCGTTAAAGGCATATTCTGAACTTTTCTGCTGCTTACTGAAATAAGGTTAGCCAGAAAGAGACAGCATGCGCTGTTTTTACAGCTATATATTAAAATTTAATAACACGCTGATGAAGGCATACAATAAATCACTTCTCTTATTGCTGATGGCAGGATTCAGCCTCACTGTTTCAGGACAGATTTTTAATCAGGATGAAAAAGATCTTATTGTCAGGGGTGACAGACTCTTTATGAAAGGGCAATACATCAATGCAGAGGCGGTGTATGCAGAATTAGAACGGGAAAATCCGGATAATATTGATATCATGCGCAGGCTGGGTGTAGTGAAAGTATTAAACAGGAAGTATGAGGAAGCTATTAGAATCCTGGAACATGTAGTGGGGAATACCGATAGCATAGACTATTTTGTGACTTTTCAGCTCGCCACTGCTCATCAACATACCAATAATTTTGAGCGTGCGGCTGATCTATATCATTTGGCAAGCACTGATTCTGTGCTGGTAAAAAAATGTGAAATTGGGATAATGCAATCTGAATTTGCGCTCAGGATGCAGCAGCAAAAACCCGGGAATGCTATTTTGGAGCGACTGGATACCACGGTTAACACTGCAGGAAATGAGCTTGCTCCTCAGTTATTAAATGATACCTTGTTGATATACAGATCGGAGGCTATTAAACCTTTTTTTTCAATGCACTTGTTTGAAAAAAAAACAGGCGAATTGCGTTACGCAATACTTAATGGAAGCGATCCTGTACTGTCGGATAGTTTTGAATTTCCGGGAAAGGATGAACTGTCAGGCAATAATAAATGGTTGCAGACAAATGTTGTATTGGGAGAGGCCAGGTATCTGTATTATTCAAATAAAAACAGACAATTTGGAATTTCAGAGTTATGTATTAATAATAATATAGATGGAGGTTTTCAACAGGTTGATCTTTTTGATGCGCATGAAGCTTCAGTGGTCATTTTACCTGGTAGAGATGTTGCCTATTATACAAAGAGCGAAGAAGTAAACGGGTTGTTGCAAAAGGATATTTACGAAGCGGAAAGAGATTCTGCAGGTAATTGGATCGAAATGAGAAAGCTTGAGATGCCTGTAAATTCGGACTATAATGAAGATTTTTTATTTTGGAGTGAGGAGGAGAGTGCTCTATATTTTTCGTCCGACCGTAGAAAGTGTTCAATGGGAGGGTTTGATGTTTTCCGCTCAGACCGTGATGAAAATGGAAATTTGCAGCAGCCTGTAAACATAGGTTTCCCTGTGAACACAGTCGAAGATGATATTTATTTTTCAAAACATGGCAACAAGGTATTTTATGCTTCACGTAATGGAGATAAAAATTTTGATATATATAGTGTCATCTTTAAGAAACATATTTCTCCAACCGTAGCACCTTTACCCTGGTATGAGAAGTACAAGGATTTGCCGGGAATCATAAGGATAGATGAATGGACAATGTGCGAGCATATCTATTTTGAAACTTATCAAACAGTCACTGACACAAGCACTAAGGCATACAAAGCTCTTTGTAAAGCACTTATTGAAAATCCAGGAATTAAGGTAAAGCTCACAGGTTATGCAGACTGGACAGGAGATGCAGAGGCGAATCAGAAGATTTCATTTCAACGGGTCGCTAACTTGTTTTTTGCACTGTGCAAAGAAGGGGTTAATTCTAATCAATTAAAAATTGATTTCGTAGGTTCCGAAGCTTTAAGAACAGAGCAGGTATTTGAGGACCCAATTTTATCTTCTTTAGCAAAAGAAGCGAATAGATGCGTTACCATTGAGGTGATTGATCAGGGGAGCACATACCTTTATGTGAGAGAAAAATCTAAATACAAGTCAGTTTTAAACGTTACCGATAGTCCCTTATATGCCATGCTGGTAGCAGTCGAAGAAAAAGATCAACACACTGCAGGAAAAGATCTGGATAGCTTTGAGACACTTGATGTCGGGGAATTCAAGTTATTCCATACACCCATGTCTTCGGATTTTATTGAGGCCATAAAACTAAGTCATCAATATATTCAAAGTTATCCCGAAGGGTATATGTTCATGTTATGTTACTAATTTGAGAGAAATAATTATAATTTTTTTTAAAGCAGCGTAGCTTAACTAGCTGTCTACAAAGGTTATTAACTTTGGCTACTTTAACTGCATCAACAATAGACCAGATGTTTACTACAGCCGGGGCTACCTTAGTCTGCCATAGATTTAGAGACGGTGCGCTTTAGAACGGATACCCGATCGCCACATTCAACACAGTGTTGTCCCACAGCCCTCCGTTATCCCAGAATCCCGGTTGTTGTGTCACCCAGCGACTCCCCTCTTCCAGCCACGGCTTCCTCAAAGGTATCGCCACATCGAATCGTAAAGTGAAAAATGACACATCCAGTCTCAATCCTACACCAGACCCTACAGCCAGTTCATTAAATACACGGGCAATTGCAAAACTGTCGCCACCGGTTAACGGATTAGACTTCTGCAGCCATACATTGCCTGCATCGGCAAATACCGCTCCCTTAAATATATTATAGATCGTAAACCTGTACTCCGCATTCATCTCCAGCTTCATATCACCTCCCATCTGGAAATAGCCGATCTCATCCTGCTCCTGGAAATAAGTGCCCGGACCTACAGAGTTGATCAGGAACGCCCTGACGCTATTCGGTCCGCCACTGAAAAACTGTCTGCTATATGGCAGTACTGAAGCATTTCCATATGCCCTCGCATAACCGGCAAACAGACGCATCGCTATCTTGTTTTCCTCCCCGATATTCAGGTATGCCCGGCCATCGATGCTCACCCGTGCAAACTGGGAATAAACTGTGCCCAATACAGTTGCCGGATCATTCTCCGACACCCCCTCACCGGCAGCGAGGTATGCCAGCGAGAATAAGTTCCCTGCTGTTTCCGCCGTGGCGTTAAGATAGTACTGCATCCGTTTTGGCCCTCCCAGTTGCTCATTATAGGTGTAACTGTAACTGGATGCTGCTATGAACATCTCCTGGTAGCTGGTCCGCAGCACCGGGTTGTCATCGAGAAGTGCAGTAAAGACTTCCGATTGGTTACCGAGCGCGGTATAGCTGATGCTTACAGGGTTCAGTTCATGGTCTGTCATCAGTCCCTCCTTCCAGCGGTAGCTGTAGAGGAGCTGAAAGGTATTCATGTTGAAGTATTTCACTCGTTTCAGAAAATTGTAAGAGAGCAACAACCGCGTTTGAGGAATGTAGGCTCTGTTCGGACGCTCCATTTTAAACGGCGCCACAAAGCGTGGAAATAGCAGCTCCACCTGAGGATTCACAGAGTAGGAGAAAAGGTTCCTCTCTTTCCCTCTCAGCTGCGACTCGAACGATCCGGCCATTGTCAGGTTCAATTGTTCTGCCCCGCCGAAGGCGTTCCTGTTCTGCAGGCTGATGTTCATACGTGGTCCGGTGAAGTTGTTCGATTTAGACACAAGGTCCATCTCCACCCTGAAGCTTCGCTTTGTCATAGTGGTGAGCAGGATCTCTACATCCAGCATTCCCGCCACTGAAACGGATTCCGAAAATTGCACCTGCACATACTTAAAAGTACCCATCAACATCAGCCGGTTAAGCGTTGAGGAGTGCTTCTTCCGCGAATAGACCTCCCCCGGTCGTAAAAAGACCGATCCGAGGATCACCTCTGGCCTGATATCCAACTCTGACTCCCCAACGGGAAAGAGGTAGCCCTCGTGACTTAGCGTATCTGTTGCGCCACTGTTACCAGCCGACAATGAATAACCCTGGTTAATTATAACCCGGTTGATGTGGTACTTTGTGAGCGATCGTTCAGAGATACCATCTTTTAATGACAGCCGCAGCGCCACGGTGCGATTCCCTGCTGATGTGTCGGCCCTGAAGAATAGGTCGTCGACATTAAAATAATAGTAGCCGTTGTTTTTTAATAGTGCGTTGATCCGCATCCTTTCACTCTTTAACACGTCAAGACGGTAGGGATTGCCTGGCTGGATGAGCGTTGACAAACTGTCGGCCACGATGAGCCGTGCCAGGCTGTCGTCGGCAATATTGTAAGTCAGGGCCCCGAATCTATAAGGAGAATGCACGAAGCTGTGGTACTCCACCCTGGCTGTGCGTTCACCCTCCACCGTCTTAGGCTCGGTGTAGCTTTTGAAGATACCCCTGTTGAACAGCGCCGCGTCGATGATCTCCGCTGTTGCCGAGGGTCGTACCTCGCTGAGGTAGACCGGTGGCTCACCCCGATTTTTCAGCCATCGACCGATCCCGGTTGAAGGCTTCTCACCGGCAGTCATGTAGAGCCACAGCTTCGGACGCATACCGAAAATACTGCTGTTGGGATCGGGGCGAACGGAGCGCTTAGCCACCTTCTCAAGCTTCTTGCTGTCGACCGCTTCGTCCGCTTCTATCACCGTCTTTGCGCCGGTATATAGCTTTTCGTCTTGCGGAAGATGTTTTACACCACTGCATGCTGTCACAAGCAGCAATGCTGGAACTATGATATAACGATATGTGAACCTCTGCTTGATCATTGCTGTTCTTTCTTTTTATCCTGTGATCTGAACAGCTCAATCCACTCGTTGAAATCCCTGACAAAAGACACCCCCGCGCCGGTCTCGATGATCTGACCCTCAAGTGCTCCTTTGTACCGGTTCTGTCGGAATCCCTTCAGTCGCAGCCAGCCATCCTCCGTAAGCTTATATTCTATCCTCACATCGCCGGTGATATCGCTCGCCCGGTTCTGCATTGCCCGTTCTCCCTCCACATCAATAGTTCTGCCTACCTGCACTGACAGCCGCTCATTGAACAACTGTTTTCTGATACCTACTTCCACCTCCGTCCGACCCTGAGGTTTTTCCGTTTGGTACTCCTCGTAAGATTGTATATCGACGTTCAGCTCTGTACCCTGAAGCACATCGGCTCCAAGCCTGTTCAGGTGAGCCGACAGAAAACTCCCCACGTTGGATCGTACGATGCCAGCGGTACTGCCGGTTTCGGTATGCAGCGGGTTCTCCTGCATGAATCGGCCCAGCACCAGAAGTGAAAAGACTTGCTTATTAAGTGCCGATGCATCCTGATTGAGCAGCACCAGTTTCTGGTTCAATGCCCCACCGAGGGCTCCTTTTTCTTCCGGCGGCAACTCTATTTCAAAGTTTATCTGCGGCTGCATCATATCGCCGCGTAGTTTAAGTATCACCCAGAAGGGGACCTGCTGCTTGTATGCTCCTTTTTCTGCATCACTCAGTCCTGACATCTGCGCTGCCACCAGGTCATAAGGTGAGGTACGCACCTTGTAGCGTGCATCGAGCGACAGTGTAGCATCGAGCGGATCGCCTTTCCAGGTGATGCTGCTTCCCTGAACGATAGTGAACCGCCGCTTAATCACCGACTCGAGAGAGACCAGGTAGCTGCCCTCAAAAATTGTGTAAATGCCGGTCAGACTCACTTTCCCACTTCTGTCCATCGCCAGACTCATCGCTGTCTCACCTTGTACGACCAGAGAATCGGTGGAGGAGGGGTCCAAAAGCAGCCTTAATGTGGCTTGACGGTCTATCTCTAAGATAGTGGAAAGGTCAATGCCATTAAATCCGGAGCGGCTAATAGCCGTTGTGGTGCCCTCTTCAAGAATCGGGTTCAGCCCTGGTGGACTATCAAACAGAACTACATTCTCACCCCGGTCGGTGGAAAGCTGGCTCTCCGGGACCACGAAGGTGGCATGTGATCCCTCCTTCAGCTTCAGCCGACCTCTGACGACAGGGAGGCTGAGGGGGCCATGTATGCTGATGTCGCTGCCGATCACCATCCTGCCAAAAACTGTTTCGTTGTCGCGTATAGTGGTATTCATCAGCAAAAAGTCATCTGCCTTTAGCTGCAGAGCCAGGGTAATATCTTTGAACGCCTGCATTTTCACAGAGCCGGTGATGGAGGCCGACTGCTTGTTGGAATCGGTGATTTTAAAGCTGTCGAAATAGAGTCCGTCGGACTTCAGGTGTACCGTCTCGTTAGCAATCTTAAGCCTGTTGTTCAATGCTGCAGGCTTGAAATAGACCTCACTGAAATTGAGCTGGCCGGTCACCTTGGGTGTGCTGAGTGGTCCGCTAATATAGGCATTTCCTGAAAGCGTCCCGGCCGTCTCCGTGATCTGACCTCCGGATAATGCCTCAGCCGTTTTCATAGAGAGCGAAGCGATATCAGCTGTGAGGTCAATGGTTCCCCGGGTGGTACTTCTGATGATGTGGCCAGTGGCTGTGAGATCATTGCCGGCACCCGAAAGTGTTGCGCTCAGATCATACCTGTTCTCTGCAGGGTTAGTTGTGGCAACGGTGAGGTTGCCGATTGGGACACCAAGAACGATGAGGTTGCTTACAGATGCATCTGCGATAATACCGGTGACGGAATAACCTTTATCACCTGGCAAAGCTTTTGTTAGCAGGACTGAACCGTCGACAGTACCTTTTACCAGTCCGGAATCAGTTTCTATGATTTGTGATAGATCTTCCAGGCGGAAGTTCCTGATATTGATTGAGAGGTCATCATTGAACTGTTGGTTGACTGAGGCGATTTTCACCTCGCGTTCGTCGTTACGCATGAATAACCGATCGATCATCAAGCCATCCAGACCAAAAAGTATCTGATTGCCTGCATCGACCTCCCACCGGTTATACATCAGGAAGAGACTTTCCGGATCGATTGTGAGCCAGTAGCTGTCACCTACGCGTGCGAGATGGGTATTAAATGCCAGTTTCTTCCCAAAGTCATCATCAAGCGACGTAAAATTTGTGATGATCCCATGCTCCCCGATATTTCCTTCAAACATCAGGTTGGCCAGCTCAACCTGTTCCGTTGCAACGCTCTTTGCTGAAATAGCATAGTGCACTACTGAGGAATCGCTGTTGGCAAAGACTGTAAAGTCATTGATCTCCATTGCCCCATATACTAAATGCTTCATCCGGGCATCCAGTTCCAGCAGGCCTGACTCACTGTCGAACTGTACCTTTGCCTCAAACGGCTCAAAGCTTGTGAGCCCGGGAAGAGAAACCTCCGACAGGATCGGATGATTGCGCAGCTGCATTGAAAAGCTGAAATCCGAAGGAGCGGAAAGACTATCGCCCAGGGCTCTTTCTTCGCCATACTCATCCTTATCATCTGGTTGAGCAGCTTCACCCTTCCGGGCCAAAGAAGAATACCCTCTTATAAACTGTTTCAGCTCATCTATGACGGCAGTAGGTGGAATAGTCCCCTTATAATCAGCCTTCAGAAAGTTACTGTTAAACTGTAGTTCGCTGCATCCCGGGACATTTGAAAAAACTGCCGATAGCGAATCAAGAACATACAACTCCTCCTCCCTCACCGCATTGATGCCTGACAGATCGACCCTGCCATGTAAATCGTTGACCGGACCATATACATCTGCCTCTGCAACCAAACCTATCCGGATATCATCTTTGGAAAAATTGAGCCCCTGGAGATTGGCACCCTGTAGATCCAGCCTGAACTGGTACTTCTCCTTTCCTGGTTTCAGGTTCACCAATCCGTCAAAACCAAACACCAGATTCTCGTCCTCCAGGCCTACCATTCCTTCTAACACCTGGTCACTGAATGTACCATCTATATTTAGTCCGTGATACGTGTAGCTATTAAGGAATAGTTTTGAGACATCAGCATCTACCCTTGCGTTAAGACTGCTGCGTTCCAGTCCGCTGCCCGTCACTTCAGCTGTCACTGTCACGGGTCCGAATAATACTGTATCATTCATCAGCAGGCCGAGATTGAATTCCTCAGAGTTAAGCTTGCCACTGAATGACTTATCGGGCCTGAGAGCAGCAAAAAGCTGCAGGTCGCCGAAGCTGCTCTGAAGTTCTGCCTCTGCATCAAAGTCGTCCATCATTCCATTAAAGGCCAGCTGCATATTGAATCTTTCCGGGAGTGTAATCTCCTCTGGCACCAAATCGCCTGCCAGCATCCTGATATCCTTTCTACCCGAGGAAAGGCTGAGGCCTGGCAAACGAACAATAAGGCTGTCGGTTTGGGGCAGTCCGGTGAGGGTGAGGTCGGCACTCAGCACGGTTTGCTTCCCGGTTCCAATATGCAGGTCGGCGATAGCGATATCATCCGGACTGCCGGAAAAATTTCCTGAGATGGAGGTTCTGTTTTCCGGGTTGGCAAATACAGGTTGCTTATTTAACTGCGGAACGAAATAGAGGATGTCAGAATTCCGGAGCTCCAGCTTCTGCAGATCAAGGGTAAAGCTGGCCGATTCAATTGAGTCCAGCATCATCTGCACAGAGGGATACTGAACCTGCAGGTTGGCAGCAATGGCTGAATGCGTGGTTTCAAGTTGTAATTTATCTGCTGCAAAAGATTGATGATCGAACCTGAAAATACCCTTAAGCTGCTCAACTGTAAAACCGTTACCGTCCGTTGCACTGAAACTATTGATGGTACCACCTGCTTTTTCTGAGTAGTAGTAGAGGTCTGAGGCTGCAAATTTCTTCAGGCTGATTGCTATATTACCCGGATCAAAAGAGTATAAGGTATCTTTCCCTGCCCTTTCGGTATAATGAAATTCGCTGTTAGCCATGAAAAACTTCTCCAGTGAAACAGTTTTATTTTTCAGGTTGACCTCTCCGTTGGTAAGTTCAAAATGGTCCAGATTGGTTTGTGCGGACAGCCGGTTTACACTTTTCCCGGCTGAACGTTCACCCTGAGCCATAATAATATCACCCTGTAATCCATCTATCACCAATCTTTTTATACTATGATCGGCCCCCCCAGGGTCAAATCCATTCATTACCAACCTGAGTTGCCTCAATGCCAGGGATATATCCGTTCTGCTGTGCCCATCATTATACTGCACATGAATATTTTCCAGGTTTACCCTTTTAATGAGAAAGCTCCACGGCGATGGCTCCGGCGGAGGAGCAGACGTATCGGTCAATGCGGCTATCAGGAAATTATAATTAAAAAGTGAGTCGGTCGGATTGCGATTGAGCTTCAGCGACACATCTTCAATTTTGATGCTATTGATATTTATTCTTTTATACAGTAGCTCCCTGAGTGCAATATTAACCCTGATGATGCCTGCTGAAAGCAGGGTGTCCTGCTGCAGGTCGTCCAAAAATATGCCCTGCACAACCACCGTTTTGGGAAAGGCAATACGGGCTTTGTCAATATGTACCGTGGTCGCTGTCTTATCACTCACCACCTTGGTTATGCGGTGCACTATTCTGCTCTGGATAGCGGGAAGCTGAATAAGAACCGCCAGCAGGATGAACAACAGAGCCATTCCCGCCAGCAACATAAGAAAGATTTTTATCGCCTTCTTCAGATATTTCCTACTTTTTCTCGACATTCAAAATCCGGTTTACCTGTAATATACCAAACATAATTCAACTATGCGACTGTACATACCAGCTGACCAGGCTCACTTTCAGGAGCATCGGGCATCGGTGATATAGTTTACAGAATTGGGAATTCCTTATAAATTTTTAGCAAAGTGATGGTTTCGCTTCTCAATTTAGTTTGCACAAAGATTTTCATACTGCTATCCATCAATTCACCCAGTCCCTGCAATAAACCATTATCACTCATAGATTCCAGAATGTTTATGCATTTCTGAAAATATTCCGTCAAAGGCATTTTCATTCGGGATTCAATAATATATTTATTTACAGGAGTACGGTTTTCCATAAAAAACCAACAATCGAATATATCTCTGTTGGTTATACTGCTTCTGTCAAGTAAAGCACATAGTTTATGGGCAAAAAGGTCTTCCTGCACCATAACCTTTACGTTTATTCCTAATAGGTTTTTAATCTCGTAATGATTTTCAAAAGCCCTGTTTGAAATCTCAACTTTTAGTTTTCTTTCACCATAACCGTAATCCAAAACAACAAGAGGGCCATAATGCTTTTTTGCCTCATCATGAATTCTTCCGTATTTAAGAAGAATTTTCCTGACTTTCATGTAAACCATATCCTCTTGCTTCTTATCTAAAAGGTTAAAATCCAAATCGACAGAAAAACGAGGCAAATCATAAAAAAACATCAGGGCAGAACCTCCTTTGAATCCCATATTATTCGATAGCTCAATATCGGAATAAATATCTTTCAGGATTTGAATGAGTAAAAATTTGTGTTTGTTTAAATCAATCATCCGGAAAAAGCTTTTTTACCCTGTTAGTCAATGCTTTTGACATATAGACCGGCAGGATTTCAAACACCTTTGTTTTATTCAGTGTATTCAAATTATCAAAATAATAGTTTTTATTCAAGTATAGAAGATCAAGAAAAGCCCTTTCGCCGCTGGCAATATTGACCTGATTGATCTGTCTGGAAATACCCCTGGTATTTGCAATTATTTCACCTTTAATCTTACGGTAAGAATAAGTCTGACCCTCAATATTAATACTGCGGCTTAAGTAACTAACGGAGGTAATGCGTGAGTCATACTGAAATAATACGCCCACCTTTTGAAGAACATACTCCAAAGAAATATATGAGGGAGTATACAGGATACATGCCAACTCTTCACTATTATAACCAGGTTTAGCGTATATGCCTTTTCGGGGATTCAGCAATTTACCCGTCCGGACATAATAGTTCAACTTTTTATTTAATAATTCAAAGTCTTTTTCTCCGACCAACAGGGCAACATCTCTTAGTCGGAATACTGTCTTTTTATCTTTGAAGATAGACAATATGACATTATTATTTATATTTTGTGAACTAAACATACTTAAAATTAAGATGTATGGTTCACAAATATAGCATTTTTTATAATAATTTCAAGATGTACAATGTCCTCTTTCAGATAAGTCTTAACAGTCTCTAATAGCTGAAGACCGATCATAAGCACAAGCTAAATACTGAACAAATCCGTCAAACCATTGGCATCTATAAGAACCCGGGCGGTATGCTTACTTTTCAAAGGCTGGAGAAGGTTTAATGAGCGGGTGTTTGTGATTGTTCTGCAGCGGCTTCCGATATTTGTTAATTTATCAAGCCGCAGGACGAAAATCAGGGACCTGATTGCATCCATCGTAATGGGATTTATTCTCTGCTACAGTTTGTTGGTTGAACAGGTAATTTACTTCGAAATAGCCATTATCATAGTTTAAATTATAAAGCCGGCATAATAAAGTCGCGAATGAGGATGTCACATTGTGACTCATCCCTTTGTTCTGCGGTGATTACAATCACTGCGTCCAGCTCCGGATGAATAAAAATCCGCTGGCCGCGTACGCCCATTGCAAGAAACCTGTTATCATCTTCAAGATAAGTGAATAACGGGTTCCCGATATCCAGCCACCATAGATAACCATATTGTATATCTGCACCAAAAGAATACCCTTCAATCTGTGTTTTTGTTGACTCGGCTACCCAATCTTCTGGAATAACCTGGCGTCCCATGTATTCTCCGCCATTTAAATACATTACTCCAAACTTCGTCATTGCGCGTGGTGTAAGGAACAATTCTGATCCCCCGATATAATACCCCTCTCTGTCCATATCCCATTCAATGTTTTCTATCTCAAGTGGATCAAAAAGATAAAGCTGTGCAAATTCCAGCGTGCTCATACCTGAGGCTTCTGTAATAATTGCTGATAGCAGATGGGTTAACCCGGTATTGTAATTGAATGTTGTTCCAGGCTCTTCTACGAGAGGCAGGTTGAGCGTTCTTTTTACAATACGTTTATTGACAAAGAATGTATACATACTGTTGAGATTGTTTTCCTGCCATTCCAATCCGGAAGTCATTGTGAGTAAATGACGTATAGTTATATTTGATTTCCCGGTAGTGTCTACGTTGTAATCTGATAAATAGTTAAAAATGCTTTCGTCAAGATTATCTATATATCCTTCTTCTAATGCAATACCTGTTAAGGCGGAGATAATTCCCTTACTGGTGGATTTCAAATTATGCAAACTAATTTCGTTAAATGGATCGTAGTATTCCTCAAAAGGGATCGTTCCATTTTTGTAAATGATAATGCTGTGAATTCGTAAATTGTTGTTTTCGATGTATTCAGCCATTTGCTCTAAGTCTTCGACTGCAATACCTTGGCTTTCAGGGGAAACATTTTCCCATGGCCATTCTGATTCGGCCGCCGGACTGATCTCAATAAACATTTTCTCGCAGCTTGTAAACATGAGCGCTAAGGTTAATCCTGTAATAAACATCCCTGTTTTCATCTTTTTAAATTTTAATTGTTATTACTAATACTGATGATTCAAAAGTATGAAGTGGTAATAAGGTCTTATAATAAAACAAGATGAGCCCGCTGATTTGACTGATGAAAGTGTATTTACTATTGATGAAGGCGGATCTGGCGTCTCTATAAACTTAAATGAGAAGGGGTGTGCCCAGGGACAATATCGGGGAAATGCTGGGTCATGGGAAAGGGTGGTAAGAATTTATACTATTCTTGAATCTCTTCAACCAAGAAGCTGTTCGGGATACAATGCCTGTTTTTTTCGATTTGCTGAAAGAAGAACCGGAAGTTAGTGTTCGTGTGGTTCTTGGTCATTTCATATTTGTTTATATACATCCATATTTTGATGGTAACGGAAGGATGGCTCGTTTTCTAATGAATGTGATGTTGGCATCTGGTAACTATCCATGGACAGTTATAAAGTTGGATAAACGTGAGCAATATATGTCCGCATTAGAAAAGGCCATCGTTGGTAATGATATCTCAGATTTTGCCAAATTCATTGGTGAACAGGTTAGCAATACCATTGATAAGAAAACTGAATTTTATTTCTGAAAATACACAATGAATTCATCCTCAGCTACTTCATTAACCCAGTATTTGTATCCCAGTCCGATGGCCTTATCGATCAACGGAGCAGGAATAAACGGGGCATTAATTTCCAGGATATCTCCATCATTAAGTTTCTTTAAGGCAGATAATACTTCATGTACAGGTTGCTCCCCGGCATTCAGCATATCACTTATATCAATTTTTTCACTGACTTCATCGGCTGCAAACCAATCCGGAGTTACATAATTATAGGAAATTTCTTCACCGGCATAGTTGTCCTGCAGTTTATGCCCTGCTGCTTCCCTGAGTGTATTGATCAATTCTTCCACTTTTACTCCTCCTATAATGGCTGCCTGGCTGAGAGAAGTTACCCGTGCAATGGTTTTTCTTAAGAGGGGGTTCTTTAATTTCTTAAACTGTGGAGCAGCCTTGATCAGAGTCTCTTCCAGCTCAGGATATGCTTCCAGAAGGTCATGGATCTTTGTTTTTGGTGTAATTATTACCGGTTCCATATTAATCCTCCTTCTCTTTTCCGTATGATAAAATACGCTGTTCACCTTCCAGTGATCTTGCCTCTGTCAGATCCTGTGATACTTCGAGTGTTCCGAGGTATTCTCCGTTTTCATCCCTGAGAGCATAATACTCGATCAGGATAAACCTGCCTTTCATCTGGATCCAGAATGGGGCATGGGATGATTTTCCTGATTTAAAATCTTCCAGGATTTTCTCTACAATATCAACACTCCCCGGAGGGTGGCATAACCTGACATCCCTGTTTATAATTGATCTGCTCCGTGCAAATACCCGGTGCGAGCCCTGCGTAAAATATTTAACTTTATCGTCCTTGTCAACAAAGGTCATGTCAACCGGAACCGTATTCAGGATGGCCATAATTTCTTTCGAAGTAAAACTGCCTGACGGCAACTGTATGGTACCGTCTCCGGTTGTTGTCGTTACTTCTTCAGATAATTTATCAAATCCCTCAGGCTTCCATTCCACCTGCGGATCATACAGGGTAAATCCGAATTCAAGGGTTTGTTGATGAATGTTCCACCAATCTTCCTCTGTGATCACATCCATAGCCATCGGGAACAGTATTTCCTCTTCCTTTTGAACCATGTCATCTAATGCCTTTACAACCGGGTAATAGATCAGATCCAATGATTCAACAAGGTCGTTCTTGCTTAGTTCCGGTTCTTTCAGAAGAGCAATGCATCCTTTTAATTGTTCCCTGATCTGATCATGCTTTCCCCACATCACTTTCGGTGGTCCTGTTATTTCTTTTTTCTCCAGGTAAGGAAACACCAGGTATTCCTTACGCTGGTAATGTTTATCAACGTCCATAAGGTCATTGAAACAGGATAAAAGAGTATCTCTGAAATTCTGGAAGGTTTCTTCAGGGACCTTAGATACTGAATCCAACAGGTCTTTTGTTTTCACAGTAACTTTTCTCAGCTCCAGGTTCTCATGTTTAAAAACGTCCACCGGGTGACCTTCCGGAATCTCTTTTGACCCGGACTGATCCACATGTCCTTCCAGTACTTCTCCATGAATATCGCAGAGTCTTAAGACTTCAGATTCAGGCAATCCTTCGCTTATCAGTTCCTGCTCTACCTCCACTACCTCACCGTAGGGTACTGATTGAAGTGTTTCGATCAATTCCTTTCTGACCTTGTCAGGCGCTTCTCCATCATGAAGTTTTAAAATCAACTCCTTGAGTCTTTCTTTTCTGAATCTTGAATTATTTATAAGTTCACTCATTTTATTAGTTAATTTTCAGCATGTTACTGTTTAATATAGCCTTCCCTTCCTTAATCTTCTTTGCCAGTGTTGCTATTGTTTCCGATCTGGCAAGTTGCAGGATACTTTCCCGTATTCTTGCGTATTCTTCATGTAACGGACAGGGATTTGCATCGCTGCAATTTTTTAAGCCAAAACCACATTTAGTAAAGAGGCGGTCACCTTCTGTTATCATAAGCACATCAAAGAGCGTAAGATCTGTTTGATTGTCAGGAAAGAAAAATCCACCTCCGCGTCCCTTCATTGAGAGCAATACCTGATGTGTTGTAAGTATATGCAGTATTTTGGCAGTAAAGGCTGTTGGAGCATCAATTTCCTCAGCAATTTCTTTAACTCCCGGACGCCTGCTTTCCCAGCTGGCCAGTTGTACAAACACCAGAGCCCTGATACTATATTCACTGCTTTTGGATAGCATATCTTAAGTTTATTAATTATGTTACAAATATACAAAATTATAAAATGACCTTTTTGTCATTATATAAATAAATATTATATATTTGTTTTGAAAACCTTAAGATCGTATACTATGAAAACAAAAAGACTTTGGATCGGATTTATTCTTGTTATGATAATATCCTTCGGGATACTGGGAATTTTTGGAAGAGAAATATACAGAAAAGCTCCTCCTATTCCTGAAAGGGTAATGACCAGTGATGGTACTGTTATAATGACTGCCTCTGATATTAAGGATGGACAAAATGTATGGCAATCAATGGGAGGACAGGAAGTTGGAACGATATGGGGTCATGGAGCCTATAAAGCACCTGACTGGACAGCAGACTGGCTTCACCGGGAAGCTCTGTATATTTTGAATTACTGGTCAGGCAAAGAACATTCAGGTAGTTATGATGAACTAGATCCTGAACTACAGGCAATGTTGCAAGCAAGGCTTAAAAATGAACTGAGAAATAATCAATATGATGAGAATACTCAAACTCTGATAATCTCACCAGTCCGGACGAAAGCCTTCCATTCAAACAGTTCTCATTATGCAGGTTTGTTTATGAACGACCCTGAAAAAGCTGATCTGAGGGAAGCATACAGTATTCCGCCCAACAGCATTAAGAGTGTTGGCAGGATGAATAAGATGAATGCATTTTTCTTTTGGGCCTCATGGGCAACAGTAACAGAAAGACCGGGCAAGGATATCACATATACGAATAACTGGCCACCAGAAAAGCTTGTTGGTAATGAACCTACAGGTGCCCTGTTGCTTTGGACAGGTTTCAGTGTTATTATTCTTTTATTCGGAATAGGATTGCTTGGATGGTATTACGCCACAAACCGTGAGGAAGGTGAAAATCCGGATGCTCCTTCTGTAAACCCGTTGTCAGGAACGAAACTTACACCTTCAATGAAGGCGACTTTGAAATATTTCTGGGTAGTTACGGCTTTGATCCTTGTGCAGATATTAATGGGAGTAGTCACGGCTCACTATGGTGTTGAAGGCCTGGGATTTTACGGATTGCCCCTGGCTGATATACTGCCCTCTTCCATTTCAAGAACCTGGCATATTCAACTAGCTATTTTCTGGATTGCCACATCCTGGCTGGCAACAGGGTTATTTATTGCACCGGCCATATCAGGCAAAGAGCCAAAATATCAGAAACTGGGTGTAAATTTCCTTTTTATTGCTTTGCTGGTGATCGTTGTTGGATCACTTGCAGGACAATGGATGGGGGTGATGCAGAAACTTGGCCTGGTCCAGAACTTTTATTTTGGTCATCAGGGCTACGAATACGTTGATCTAGGTAGATTTTGGCAGGCATTCCTGTTTATAGGTTTGATCATCTGGTTGTTACTGATGGGAAGGGCATTGCTGCCGGCGCTGAAGCAGAAGAATGAGAACAGGCATCTATTGCTGATGTTCCTGATAGCCTCTATTGCTATAGCGGCATTTTACGGTGCAGGCCTGATGTGGGGAAGACAAACACATCTTGCTATTGCAGAATACTGGAGATGGTGGGTTGTGCACCTGTGGGTGGAAGGATTCTTTGAAGTATTTGCCACTGTGGCTATTGCATTCTTATTTGTTCGGATGCAGTTAATACGTGCATCCATTGCAACGACCAGTGTTCTGTTTGCTACTATAATATTTTTATCGGGCGGAATTATTGGGACTTTCCACCACCTGTATTTTACAGGTACACCAACAGCCGTACTGGCATTGGGAGCAAGCTTCAGTGCCCTGGAAGTTGTTCCTCTTGTTCTGATGGGATTTGAGGCATATCATAATATAAGGTTAAGCCGCGCAAAAGAATGGGTGCGAGCCTATAAATGGCCGATATATTTCTTTATTTCAGTTGCATTCTGGAATTTCCTTGGGGCAGGAATTTTTGGTTTCCTTATCAATCCGCCAATTGCGCTATATTATATGCAGGGCTTGAATACAACCCCTGTTCATGGTCATACGGCACTGTTTGGAGTGTATGGAATGCTTGGTATAGGCTTGATGCTATTTGTGCTGAGGGATATGAATCTTCAGGTAATATGGAAAGATCGCCCTGTCAAAATAGCCTTTTGGTCTATTAATATAGGTTTGCTATTGATGGTAGTGATTAGTGTACTTCCGGTAGGTCTGGCCCAAACGGTAGCAAGTGTAAAACATGGTTTATGGTATGCCCGTTCAGCCGAATTCCTGGAACAGCCCAGCCTTGAGACCATACGATGGTTAAGGGTGATCGGCGATACTATCTTTGCGGTTGGGGCCTTGTTCCTGGCCTGGTTTATTTTTGGCTTAAAAGGAGGATGGTCAATAAAGAAACAGGAGTAAAGAGTTCTATTTCTTCCTTCTTGACCTTGATCTTCTTCTCCATAGGAGATAGCCACTCAGGACTACTATTATCCCGGTAAGCCCGGCAAGGGGTACAATGAGTACATAGAAAGATTTAAGTAATGGTTCAAAGATCCTGCCGGTATGGAATTCAAGGGCCAGATTCCAGAGTGAAATACCGGATGCTTTTAATACATTTTCAGGCATGGCAGGGAAACTAACCCCGGTATCAAATAAAGGAATTACTCCATTGTCATAATCAACGAGAAAAAGACTTCCCTTGTGATCCCTGAAGGTGCCTGATACTTTTATGTCACCAATAGGCCTGCCTGAAACATTCCCTGTATATGGCTTACCGCTTATAAAATTGTATATCGATGAGGCAGATGGATTCCAAACGAACAATCCACTGAATGAACCGACAAGATACTCATTGTCATTTATTTTTTTCAGAGTGTTAATGCCCATGATACTAACCGGTGGCTGAGACCTGAACTTAACAGGTCGGAGGTCCTTCATACTCATGTAGTACATCCCTTCTGACGTGGACAATAAAAAAACACCCTGCTGTTCATCGTAAAATATATCCCGCAGCTTGTCATACCAGGGATTTGACTGGTCTAAATGAGTAAATCTAAGTGGTTTGATATGAGTATTGGCAATAGGGATAAGAAGAGGAGGCCGGAGAAACATTCCTGTGAAATAGAGGATAACAAGAAAAGCAAATATCCATGCACCAAATTTATTATGCCACCTTAATGACCAACTATTGATCCTGGCTATGTCCTTGAAATTGCTGTTTCGCTTTTTCCTTCTTTTAATCCATTTGGGAAAGAAAAAGTATATTATACCTGTAAGCGACAAAAATATGGTTATTAAGCCCAGGATATCAACATATATTTTACCAGGCAAACCAAAAATCTTACCGGAATGGATCTGCCAGATAGTCTCAAACAGTCCTGTTTCTTTAATATAACCTGGATCCGGAGGCAGTTCGATTCTATGGAAAGATGTATTTCTGCCATCTGATATTCCTTTGAAAAGGAAGGACCTGTTTAATGCATAGATCGTATCCCCGGCACTTTCAATTGCTACAAATCTTTTGTTCTTTACCTCCAGAGGGAATTGTACCCAGCTGCCTGATTCAATATCATAAGAGAAAAGACCAAAATAACTAGCTGCGTAAAGATTTCCATCCTCAGTTAAATGGACATCACTAATCTTACGGTTATCCATTCCTTTTTTGAATCCGGCATTTAATGAATTGTATTTCTGATAAGTTGAATCAGTGACCCATATTCCTATATTCCCATAAACGAGTATGCTGTCCGGATTAATGTTTATTGAGTTTTTAAGAGATCCATTAGTCCAGTTTTCAATATTATATTTTTTGGGAAGCAGCTTCCGACTAATATCTATGCCGGAAATCAATTCACGATGATTCATCAAAATCCCTGAAATTCCATAATATAATAGTATAAAAGCAATGACCAGTGCAGGCCATTTATGAAGCTTCTTGTATATTCTTGTTAATTTCTTCCCACCCATTTCCCAGGTATGTTTTGCATTTGTAAGACAATAATTACACCTCTGCTATAATCATTACTTTTTGATACCACCATGGCTTAATTAATAATCGGACAAAGATATTGAATAAATAAATAGTGACAAAAAGATCATTTGGTCACTTAATAATTATACCCGGGCAGTTCAGCTTTTCTTTACAGTAAACCTGAAGGTGCTGCCTTTTTTTTCTTCGCTTTCAACGCGGATCTTTCCCCCGTGTTTTTCAACAAAATCTTTTACGAGGATCAGGCCAAGGCCTGTGCCTTTTTCTCCCGAAGTGCCGGGTTTGCTGTTGTCTGATTCGAGATTGAAAAGTACAGCCAAAGCGTCTTTTTTCATTCCAATACCCCTGTCTGTAACTGATATTTCAATAAATGAATTAATTTCCTCAGCATTAACGGATACATGATTGCCGGGATTGGAAAATTTAATGGCATTGGAAATCAAATTACGGAGGATAATTTTTAACATTTCTTCATCGCCCTTAACCCGTAAATCATCATTTATACCGGTTTCAATATCAATAAGCTTGTTTTCAGCCTGGAGGGAAAGAGAATCAATACTTTCAGAAACAATGTCAGCCAGCTTTAACTCAACAGGTGAATATTCTATCCTGTTTAATTGGGATCTGGTCCATATAAGCAGGTTATTCAAAAGGTTATTTGTCTGGTTCATACTTCGGTGGATAAGCTCAGCATGGTTTTTGATTACTTCCGGATCCATATCTTCTGACTCTTCTGTCAGCAGTTCGCTTAGACCAAGGGTTGAACCAATCGGTCCTTTCAGATCATGGGCAATTATTGAAAAGAGTTTATCCTTTGAAACATTTATCTCATTCAGAACCCTGTTTTTCTGTCGCAGCCTGGAGTAAAACCAGTAAATAATAATTGCAATAAGGATTACCGTGAAGATGCCAATTATCATAATGACCTGGTAAATTTTCTGTTCCCTGATCAGTAATGAATTTATTTCATTTTGTTTCTCAAGCTGCTCAATCTGGCTGTTTTTCTCTTCTATCTCATAAATGGATTGCAGTTGCTCCATCTTTACATTTGCAGCCCCTGACAGGCTCAGGTCCTGAATCTCAATTTGTTTATTAAGGTAGGAAATTGCCTTTCCGGGCTTATTTAAATCAAGGTAAGTGTCAGCCAGCTTAGAGTATATATGGAGTTGAATGTTCTTTTGATTGTTGGAAATTGCAATATCAAGCCCTTTCATCATGGTATTCAGTCCCTCTTCCACGTTGCCTTGTTTTATCTGGCTTAAACCGATAAATTCATAAATACCCGGCTGGCTTAGAAAATCGCTGATTTCTTCTTTAATCTTCAGCGCTTTTCTCAGGTGTAGTTCAGCCTGTACATAATTACCCGTATAGTAATCTACCCTCCCAAGATTTTTGTAAGCATTTGAGATGCCATATTTTGAATTACTTTCGGAATGAATTTCAAGCACATACTCTATGTTATCTCTTGCTTTTTGATATTCTCCCGCCTTTATATTAAGTAAACCTATCTGTTCGTAACAGATGGCTACTCCATTACCTATGCCGTCTATTTTATACAGCTCATTGTAGATATCGAGAGCTTCGTTAAAGTATTCTCTTGCATTTTCTTCGAGATTAAGATCTGCATATATTCTGCCCAGTAAATATAAAGCCCAGGCTGAACCATCTTTGAAATTTGCTTTTTCGTAATTAAGCCGGGATTTAATAATATATTCTATAGCCCTGTCGTACAGGCCATTAACCCTCATGATAGTACCCATCATAGAATATGCTGCCCCAATTATCCTGTAATTATCTGACAGGTTTCCCGCTTTAATAGCTTCATTAAAGTATTCAAGTGCCTGAAAATCCTCAGTTTGCCTGTGCTGGTTTGATCCTTTCCGGAAGAGAATTTCACTTTTATACCAGTTATCTTCGATTTCCCCGGCAATAAACAGGGCGCTGTCAAAAAATGCCTGGGATATATCAATATTATTGAATGTTGTATACAATTTCCCCATTTCATAAAAGGATATCATTTCGAGGGATTTATCCTCTGCCTTGTTTGCAACGATAAGGGCAGAATCAACCATTTCCCGTGCTAATTCTCTGTCGGAGTCAGTAATGACCCTGGCAAGTTCCAGCTGCAGACCGGCTTTATCTGTACCACAGGCACTGATTATGGCATCCCGTAAACTGTCAGCTCTCATTTCAGGCAAATCCTGTGCAGGGGAAGGGAAAGGCAGGAGCAGTAAAATTACCACAATGAACCTCTCAAAGCGAAAAAAATTCAGCATAATCATTATCCTTTTACGATCATAAGGGCTGCATAAAGCGCGCTCAAGATAAGAAAAAAAAAAAGGATTGATCATATGACCAATCCTTTTTAAGTGGATGAAATTATCCTGTTACAACTCAGAGATATCTATAGGTAAATTTGTTGTTTTTTTACTTTCAACAAGCACATCTTCAACAGTGCCAAGTACTTCACCAAATTCGCCGTCAATTGATGTTGTTACAATAAGGTCATATGTCATAGGAGCCAGGTATACAAGGTGGTAGCTGTCTGAATCATCAGCTATGGCACTGCTTATGGCATTCGGGAACCGTGGTATGGTGTCTGTTGTCGGGTCAGCAGCTTCCTCAGTTGTATATGTATCGTCTTCATAGGCATATACTACTATGTCGGCACCATCGGGGATGTTGGTAATTCCACCTGAAATTTTACCTGCCTGGTTGTCAACGACGAGCCTTATGGTTGGCTTCAGTATGTAACTACCCATACCTGTTTCAATAACGGATTTTCTTGCATCAAAATCAGCTGTGATGTCAACACTTCCGTTTGAAGGAATCTGGAATGCACCAACACCCTTCCATCCTGATTCATGTCCGCTGGGCACGAATAGTTGTTCGGTACTGCCATCATCAAATTCTATATAACAACCGGGGTTATTATGTGGCATATTACCCATCTCGGGTGCATCAAGCATAAACCTTAGTTGAGTATATGTACCGGCTTCCATTTCAAAACTACCCAGCAATTCGGCAACGCCGTTGGTAAGTTCAAGCAAATTGAATTCTTTCGGTCCGTCAAAACCTTCGAATGTATACCATTCCTGGTCGTTCATATGATACTGAATCTCGTTAATAGTGAGCCAGATTCCTGCCACATTGGAATCATCAATGGGAGCATCTGTAATAGAAAGATTGAGTGTTCCTGTGTTACCGTCTTTTTCACATCCTGTGTAAATGAACAGGGCAACTACGGGTACCAGTAACAGACTAACTACTTTTTTCATAATATTATTTTTTTATTGGTTATCAGAATAATGTCTTTGTTACCAAGACGAGGATATCAGGAAAATGGTTGGAACAGGATTTATTTTATCCTGTATTTAAGTGAGAGTGTAATATTCACGGAAGCATTATTGGTAATATTAAGGTATCCCGGTATTGATTCATTTCCTGCGTAAATATTACTCAGGCCATAATAAGCCCTGAAGCCTGTTCCGAGCCCCAGTTGTTCATAAAGAGTGAACACATACTCATATCCCAGGAGAAGGCCGTAATCAATATCGTGGTAATTACCGGAAATAGTAATTGTTTCGTTGTTAAAGTTCTGTGTTGCACTGTGCAGGTAAGCCAGGTAAGGGCCAAAATTAAGGCCATGTTCGCCTTCCATAAACTTTGATGAGTTTATATTATACCTCAGGGAAAGGGCCAGCTGTGAATAATTAAATTTCATATTGCTGCTGACATAGCTGCCGTTAAGATATTCGTTATAATCCTGGTTATTCTGTGCAAGAAGGTTCAGATCCATCTGCAGGTCAAGGTGCGAAGCAAGGTTTGTGCCCGCGTATATTCCGAAATTCGAGCCGAAAGAAGGATTTGTTGACACCAGGCTTGTGCTTTTAAAACCGCTGATAGTTTTCTGGTTTACCAGCCAGGTATTGGCCAGCTGACCGCTTGTGCCAAGGTATATTTTCCTGAAGAAATTATTCTTCTTTTTCTCTTTAAGAGGTTTAATGCTTACGGGCCTTATATTAACTTTCCCGGTATTTCGTTCAGGCGCAATGCTGATATTATGTGGCTTGAGAGTTGACATTTGCTCTTCACCGCCAGGCTCTTTTTTAATAGGGCGCTCATTATCCTGGGCAGTAATAGTGGTTGCAGGAGAGAAAGTATTGTCGTCCACAGCACGCTTTTCAATGTCTTTTGTGTTTTTCTCCCGGTATGCCTCAGCAGGATCATCCTCTGCGGGCTTATCAATTTGTTCCGGCTCCTGCCGGCTGCCTGTTATGTTTTCAGAAACCATATTGTCTTCCGCGGGGAAATCCCTGGAAAAGAACAGCCAGGTAGCTGCAGATATGGAAAGAATAAGGACTGAAGCTGCAGCTGTTATCCGTGCATACTGTATAAACCTTTTTTTGCGAAGATGGTTATCTATTACCTGCCATGAATTATCAATATCAAGCTGATCCCGGATATTGTTCCAGGTTTCAACCGGGGGTTCCGGTTTACTGGATTCGATAATATTTTTATACCATCTTAAAAAATTCATATTCAGGCACTGTGTTTATTTAGCATTGCCATCAGCATTTTCCTGGCACGGTTAAACTGTGATTTGGATGTTCCCTCGCTAATATTCATCCTTTTTGCAATTTCCTTGTGGGTATATCCTTCAAGAACATGGAGATTAAAGATCATCCTTGCTCCATCAGGTAATTCTGCAACTATATCCAGGACATCCTGGGCTTTAAGCTTTTCGAGAACATCGGGTTCAAAAGCTTCTCCTGGTTCTTCATCTGTATCTACAATAAAACGATAATCACGTCTTTGTTTTCTTAGTTGATCAACCGCGGTATTTGATACTATTCTTCTTATCCAACCCTCAAGCGAACCTTCCATTTTAAACTTTTTTATATTGCAAAAAACTTTAACAAAGGCATCCTGCAGCATATCCTGGGCCATATCCCTGTTACCGGCATAGCTCATACATATTCCGTACATCTTCCTCGCATACTTGCGGTAGAGGATCTCCTGGTATTGCCTTTTGTTTTTCCTGCAACCTTTCAGTATTTCCTCTTCGCTGTAAAGGTCAATTTGCATCACTTATTCAAAAACAACCTGCAGTGACTTATCCAGTCTTGTTGCCAGCAGGTTAAATATCTCTGTGTTTTTGTCTTTATTAATTATCAATATATCTTCTCCCTCAACAGGGTACGATTCAGCATTCCTTATCTGTCCTGCATTCAGGAGCTGGAACATAAAAGGTACATTGAGTTTGATTGTTGCGCTTGCAGGTGTATCTTTTTTCAGTATTATCTGTCTCTCTCCGTTTCTGTTTTCAGCCCTGACGCTTATTTCCTCTTTTAGTGTATACTGGAATAGAACGGGGATGTTGTCAAAAGGACCCCTTTCAAATGTTCCCTCCAGCCATATTGAAGGGTGTTCATTATCACCAAGTGACAGGTTAAGTTCTATCTTTTTGTAGACACCCTGTGGAATATCAAAAGTAATTTCTTCACTGGCATTACCTGTATGCATCTCTGCCTGTACCGGGGTATTGAATGCTCGTGAAAAGAAGTAATCATCTCCCTGCTCTCTTATACCATCCAGTTCAAGGGTGTTCATGACAAAATAAGCCCTGTCGATAAAAAAACCCTGCCCGGCTTTGCTGTTGTCTTCAACGCTGAAGTCTTCCATATCAAACTGCAGAGTTACACTGGCCGGCAGCTTCAGCTCTTTTTCCTCACATGAAGAAAAGATCAATACAAATATAAATGATACAAGAAATAGTTTTTTCATTGTAATGCTTTTATCTATACCTGAGACGAAATTAAAGGGTAAAAGGTTGTATTTACTGAGGCGTACTTTACCGGGAAAGGGTAACACGATGAACATTACCTTCATATTTTTTGTCTTACAGGTGTAATATTTTTGTGTATCTTAATAACATGGAAGAAAATCACCCGGCGAAAGAAATTGACACTGCAACCCTTGCATCACTGATCGATAATGACAATGTAAGTATTATAGATGCGCGCAGCCCTGAGGCATATAATGGCTGGCGATTGAAAAAGGAAAAAAGGGGAGGACATATTAAGAATGCCAGGAGCCTGCCTGCGAAATGGATAAGGTATATTGACTGGATTGAAATAGTAAGGCATAAAAAGATATTTCCTGAACAGGAAATAATTATTTATGGTTATGATAAGCAGGAAACGGAAAGTGTTGCCCGCCGTTTCAGGAAGGCAGGTTATGATAAAATAATGGTTTACCATGGTTTTGTTGATGAGTGGTCTGCAAAAGAGGATCTTCCTGTGAAAAGACTTGAAAGGTACAGGCACCTGGTATCAGTGCATTGGGTAAATGAGCTTATTTCAGGACGCAGGCCGGAACATTATGAAAACGACAGCTATGTTATCGTGCATGCACATTACCGTAACAGGGATGCTTACCTGAGCGGGCATATCCCCGGCGCAATTGATATGGATACCCTTGCCCTGGAATCGCCTGAAACATGGAATCGCAGATCGTCATCAGAGCTGAAGGAACAACTTGAAAAACACGGCATTACTGCAGATACAACAGTGGTATTGTACGGTAAATTCATGTTCCCCGATAACAAGGATGAATTTCCGGGCAGTGCCGCAGGTGATATAGGAGCCATCAGGCTTGCTTTTATTATGATGTATGCAGGAGTTAAAGATGTAAGGGTCATTAACGGTGGCTTCAGATCATGGTCGGATGCAGGTTATGAGATATCTTACAGGGATGAGCCCAAAAAGCCGGTTAAGGATTTTGGTGTTAAAATACCGGCAGAGCCTGGTCTTGCAGTAGATACACCCGGGGCAAAAGAAATGATAAATTCAGATGATGCTGAGCTGGTATGTGTAAGGAGCAGACCGGAATTCCTGGGAGAAGTGAGCGGCTATAATTATATAGAGGCAAAGGGCAGGATCCCAGGTGCCGTATTTGCGGATTGCGGATCAGATGCTTACCACATGGAAAATTATCGTAATGTGGACCACACAACCCTGGAATACCATGAAATAGAAGCAAAATGGAAAGCCAGTGGCCTGAGCGGGAATAAGCATCTTGCTTTTTATTGTGGTACCGGCTGGCGTGGTAGTGAGGCCTGGTTTAACGCCTGGCTTATGGGATGGCCGTATGTATCTGTTTATGACGGCGGATGGTTTGAATGGAGCAATGATCCGGCAAATCCCTATGAGACAGGAGAGCCGTCTGGTAAAAACGGAAGTAACTGAATCTGGCATGACCAACAGTACAATAACACTTACAGCTTTTGCAAGGGATACCCTGGAGGGGTTATCTTCAAAAAATAAGTATTTGCTGCCAAAATATTTTTATGATGATGCAGGCAGCAAGATATTCAGCAAAATAATGAAGATGCCTGAATATTACCTTACTGATTGTGAAATAGAATTATTTGAAAAGCAAAAGGAAGAAATAACGGATAATCTTATTAAGGGCAATAAAAGACTGGATATAATTGAACCGGGGTCAGGCGATGGCCTGAAAACTGAGTATATTCTAAAGTCATTGCACAAGCGTAATATTGATTTCAGGTTCATACCGGTTGATATAAGCAGTCATGCCAATAATGTCCTGGCTGATAAAATCCGAAAATCAATACCGGGAATTAGTATTGAGCCGATGACCGGGGATTATTTCAGTGTTATGAATAAGCTTGAGCGCAGCAGTAACACAAGCAGGGTGATATTATTCCTTGGTTCAAGCATAGGAAATTTCTCTGAGGCAGAACTGGATAGATTTCTCAGTGGCTTGAATGAGATCAGCACTCCGGGCGACAGGGCATTAATAGGCTTCGACCTGATGAAATCACCTGAAATAATTTTACCTGCATATGATGATCCTTACGGCCTTACCCGTGAGTTTAACATCAACCACCTGAGGAGGATAAACCGTGAGCTGGGGGCTGATTTTGATCCTGACTTTTTTGAACACAGGCAGGAGTATAATACTGATACCGGGGAAATGAAGAGTTACCTGGTTTCACGCACAGATCATAAAGTTACTTTCAGGGAGCCGCCGGCTGAGATAAGTTTTCTTAAAGGAGAGCGTATTTTTATGGAGCTGTCCCGAAAATTCTCCATTCTTACCATTAATGAGATGGCCTCTTCCCATGGCTTCAGGGTTATGAATAATTTCACTGACAGCCGGAATTATTTTGTTGATTCGCTCTGGATAAGGGAATAAAAAAATGCCCCGCTAAAGCAGGGCATCTTTTCTATGGTTGAATTTAATCTCTAGTATCCGTTATTCTGAGCCATGTTTGCATTAGCGTCTGTTTCAACATCTGGAATGGGGAAAGCAAACTTGTAAGTGCCATATGCAGGACCTTCATGTGTCTGCAGATTTGGTTCAGGGTAAGGAATATCTTTTCCCGTACGTGCAAGGTCATGGAACCTCATACCTTCGAAACAAAGTTCTTTTCTTCTCTCAAGAAGAATATTGTCTTCGTTGATGGCAGCATAAGCAGAAGCATTCCTTTCTGCAGGAATAAGGTTAAGCTCAGTAAGACCATCTGAAGTATTCTGACGCCACAAGGCCTCGGCAAGATTTAGAATAACCTCTTCATAACGAAAAATAGGGATATTATCCGAATAGTCATATGATGGATATTTACCAAGGTTAACATTAAATCTTCCGGATACATCTGGATCTTCGCCAATCATACCGTCAACAGTACCTCTTACGTCTGTTGCTTCAAAGATATCTGTCAGGTTCTGAAGACCCTGTACATCACCATAGGCATCACCACGATAGATCTGCTGCAGACCGTTGATGTTATTATTATCAATAGAGCTGTATGCTAATTCGAATATTGAATTAGCGGCGCCGTCAATAATAAATGAATTCTTATATTCTGAAGCCGGTATTATTGAATAATCTCCCGAGGTGATAACAGCATTACTGGCAGTAACACAATCACCCCAGTCGCCAAAATAAAGAGCTACCCTTGACCAGAGTGCGTAAGCACCCATCTGGGTAAATTCTTCTTTTGAAGGATTATCATAATTTGGATCCATCATAGCAATAGCATCTGAAATATCTGCATAGATATCTGTTTTATTCTGGCTAATAGGATCTCTTGCAGGTTTTGTGTTTTCACTCTTGAATTCCTTGATATAAGGAATACCGAGCCCTTCAGAGTCGCCATTATGCATCTGTCCGTAATACCTGAGCAGGTCAAAATGTGCCATAGCTCTTATTGCGTATGCCTGTCCCTGGTAATGTTCGACCTGAGCCGGATTATCAAAGTCTTGAGGATCAAGGCCAAGAACGATATTTGCAGAAGCAATCACCCTGTAGCATTGTGTCCAGCATCCCCCGAATGTACTTGTATAATCCATCCTGGCATCACCAACAAATCTACCTGAGGCGCCATTTGAGAAGCAATTATCACTTCTTACTTCACCCCAGATAATATAGTCTCTGCCATAATAGCTTGTTGTTGTAATTCTGGTATATGCCCCGTAAAGCAGTCCATAGACATCTTCTACTGTTGAAATCCCTGACTCAACAGCCTTTGACTGCGCCAAAGTGGGGTCCAGAGATTCCTTGCTGCAGGAAGATATTATACCTGCCAACAATATGAATGCAAATAATGTATAAAGTATCTTTTTCATAGTTTTAGAAATTTAAATTTATACCAAAGACTATGGATTTGATAGGAGCCGTTGCTAATCCCGTAAAGCCATCAGCTTCGGTTTCAGGGTCAAATCCGTTTCTCATTGCTTCATCAAAAGCATAGGTAAAGAGGTTGGTTCCTCTTACATATACAGAAGCAGAATTAATCTTAACTTTTGATAGAAGTGATGAAGGAAGGTTATATCCAATCACAGCATCCTTAAGTCTGAGATAGTCGCCTTTGAAAAGGTTTCTTGTTGAGGTAGATACAGCATTTTGTGGTCTGTAGGCATGCTGAATCGCGGGAACATTTGTTATATCACCCGGTTTCTGCCATCTTGTAAGAAGTTCTTTAACACCGTTGAAAAGTTCAGTTGCATAACGTCCGTTATCCCATGTATAATGGTCCCAGCTTTCCATAATCATATTTCCACCGGCCACATATACATTTGCATCAAGGTAAATTCCTTTAAAGTCAACATGAATACCGGCTCCACCTGTAAATGTAGGAATAGCACTTTTACCGGTATATACTCTTTCGGCCTGATTAATATCTGTGGTTGTAGATTCTGAATCTATAACATTACCATCAGCATCTTTCTCATTAACATACCACAGAGCTTCTCCTGTGTTGGGATCAACACCTGCCCACTCCTTGAGATACCACTCATAAAAGATATGGCCAACCTCAATTCTGCGGGTTCCGGTTGTAGTAATCAGGTCTTCTCCTTCAGAATCCTTGGCAAGTTTAGTAACCTGGTTATCAAGTGTAGCAAAATTAACATTCATGCTAAGGTTGAAATCGGCTGTGTTAATAATGCCAAAATTAAAGACTCCTTCTATACCTTTATTAACCATCTCTCCTACATTCTGTGTGATGGAGGAAAATCCTGATGTTCTTGTAAGGGGAACACCTTGCAGAAGGTCAAAGGTTGTTTTGTTAAAGTAAGAAACGCGTCCGTCTATTCTATTATTAAACAGAGCAAAGTCAAGACCTACATCGTAGTTCTTGTTTTTCTCCCAGGTCAGGACCGGGTTTCCGTAGTTATCCGGAATAACAGCCCCAAGTCCGGCGTAGTCACCAGAATAGCTAAGTAGAGCCTGGTAAACGTTAAGGCCAACACCGGAGTTACCACTTACACCATAAGATCCTCTTAATCTGAGATTGTCAACAAAGGATACACCTGCCATGAAATTTTCCTGGCTTATATTCCATGCTGCACCTGCAGCCCAGAAATTACCAAACCTGTAATCGCTGGGGAATCTTGATGATCCTTCTCTTCTGAAAGTTAGGTCAACGATATACTTGCCCATATAACTATAGTTAGCCATACCGAGGTATGATACATTAACCCAGTCTGAGAAGCTTGAGGATCCATCGAAGTTGGTTCCTGCTGATGCTATGTTTGTAAGACCCACAGTAACAAAGCTTTCTCCATAAGCACTTATATACCATGACTTAAATTTCTGATATTCAACAAGAGCTTTGAAGTCGATCCTGTGATTATCAAGGAAATTCACGGTATAGTCCAGTGAATTCTGGAAGACCATATTGAAATCCTGGTCAATATTTGTATAGGAAGTACCGCCTTCCTGGTTGGAGTCACCATGAACCTTGTTTCCGTAGTTCTTATAATGTCCCAGTATAAAGTCAAGAGCAGCTCTTGAGGTAAATTTCAGATCGTCTGTTATATCAATCTCGATTGAGTTGTTTGAAATAAGACGAAGCATATGGTTCCATGTTACATCATGTTTGCGAAGGTATAACCAGGTATAATTAGTACCAAGATTGGTAATGTTTATGCTACCGTCATCATTATAAGGAGTTTTTGTGGGATCCATGAAATACCTTGCTGCATGTGGATTTGCATAATATGCTGATGCTTCAAGGAAAATCTGGTCCTGGTCGGTATAAGAAACATTATTATTTGTTGAGAACCTGAACCTGTCGCTGAATTTCCTGTTATAGTTCAGCTGTCCAGTCATCCTTTGAAACAGGTTACCCAGCACAACAGCTTCGCTATTCATATAACCAGCTGAGGCGTAGAAAGATGATACATCGTCACCTCCTGATGCAGAAAGAGTAGCTTTGTAAATGGGAGCATTCTCATTAATTACTGCATTTCCCCAGTCTCCTTCGGGTCTGCCTCTTGAAATCCAATCGTCATACTTTACAGTTCCTCCAAACCCACGGCTCTGAGCTTCAGTATAGGCTTCATCAGGAGTAGAAACACCCCAGTCATCAGAATAGGTATTATAGAGACCCTCTTTATAAAGCATGAATCTCTCTTCTGCTGTCAGAACCTCACGTCCCGGCGTAGCCTTATTCTGGAAGCCATAGCTTGTACTGAAATTAAACTTGGTTGCGCCGGCTTTACCTTTCGATGTGGTAATTACAATAACACCATTTGAGCCTCTTGCACCATAAGCAGAAGTTGCGGATGCATCCTTAAGGACGGTAATTGACTCGATGTCTTGAGTATTAAGAGAAGCAAGCGAGCTGAGAGACGACCTGGCGCCTGAGCCCGAAATATTGCCCTGTATCACAGGTACACCATCAATTACAAAAAGAGGACTGTTACTGGCAGAGAAAGAACTAATACCACGAATCCTGATTTGCTGGGTAGCTCCCGGTGTACCGGATGTGGTATTAATTACCATACCGGCAACTTTACCCTGTAGTGCCTGGTCAACTGAAGTTACAGGCACATCTTTAAGCTCTTCGGCAGATACCTGTACAGTTGAGCCGGTGATCTGGTTCTTGCCCCTGGTGCTGTAACCAAGGACCACAACCTCACCGAGGGCCTGCAGGTCTTCAGTCATTTCAACATCAATGACCGTTCTTCCTGCGATCTCAACCTCCTGTGTTGCTAGTCCCACAAAAGAGAATTGCAATGCTGTTGCGTCCTCAGGTACGTCAATGGAGTAGTTACCGTCAACGTCCGTTATAGCACCAATGGTGGTGCCAACAACAACAATCTGAACACCTGGTAACGAAGACCCGTCTTCTGCACTGGTCACCGTTCCGGTGATCTCCCTGGTCTGAGCCTGAACTAACTGTAAGCTCAGGAAGGCCAGAAACATCAATAAAACAGAAATTTTCTTCATAAGTTATTAATTTAGGTTTATAGAAGTGATGATATTTTAGGTTTATAGTTATAACAGTTTTGCAAGTGTAAATCCCCCTCTGTTTTAACGCTAGTTCTGCTACATGAAATACAAATATATAAAATTTTTATTTAACCAAACAAAAAGCGGTGTTAAGCAACATTTAATATATTCAAGCAATCATGGTATTATTTGAATATATTTATTTTGTTGCTTAAATACTAAAAAATATTAGCAATAACCAAAAAAACATTAATAATATTAATCATAAGGCAAAAAATAATATCAGGTCATACATATGATGATAATCGGTATTGTAAGGTTGCGTGTTAAGACAATAACAGTATTAATTGAAATATGCAGTAATCAGGGAAACAACCTTGCTGACATTCTTGTTGAAGATTTTAATTACTTCCTGCCAGGATACGGGCTCTTCTTCATCATGCCATGAATCATAATCGGTGCTCATGGCTATGCTTGCATAAGGTATTTCCAGTTCATTAGCCAGTATTGCTTCCGGTGCAATTGACATATTAACCAGGTCGGCACCCCAGGTCCTGAACATTTTTGATTCTGCTCTGGTTGAAAAGCGGGGGCCCTCAATTGTTATTATCGTGCCTTTATTATGTAAGGGTATATTTTGTTCTTTGGCAATTCGAATAAAATCTTTTCGCATTTTTTCGTTGAACGGATCTGCCATGGGGGTGTGCTTCATGTCGCCGGCATCGAAAGAGTCAAAGAAGGACAGCTCTCTTCTTCTTGTAAAATCGATGAACTGGTCGGGAATAACAAGGTCGCCCCTGCCAATATTTTCCCGGAGGCTCCCGCAGGCGGTTGTTGTAATGATACGTTTACATCCTGCTTCCCTGAGAGCCCACAGGTTTGCCCTGTTGTTTACCTGGGTGGGAGGGATGGTATGCTGCCTGCCATGACGGGAAAGAAGAACAACCTCCCTGTTGTTGATTGTGCCGCTCATAAGAGATGAGGAAGGCTCACCCCAGGGAGTGCTGACCCTGACCTCTTTACCGTTTTTCAGAATTGAAGGATCTTCGAGACCGGATCCTCCTATGATAGCTGTTTTACTCATTAATCTTCTCCTATGTACGACATAAGAACGTTAATGGCTTCATCCATTTCGTTTCCGAAAGTTATTAAGCCCGACGGGTCTCCTCCCATAACAATGATCCTTTTTTCAATAACATCAGTTTCCTTAAAAAGTCTGAAAATATCACTTGCCAGGCCGGGAGTTCCGTACTCAAATTCATCTTTTGTAGTAGGAACTTTTCCTTTGAGCCCTTCCCACTGTTCAAGGTTATGTACATGTATAATTGCATTGGTTCCGGGATCAGCCTGGTAAATGGCCGCATGTGTCAGTGATTCTGACGAAGCCTTTAAGGGACCGGTGCATTTAACAGCATTATCCTCAAAATTGCATCCTTCAACGCGCACATAGTGACCGGGTTCGAGCAGGGGAATCTCCCCGGTAGCAGATGCCGTAATAAAAAACTTATTGCTTTCACCATCGCGGTGACTGATATTACCAAAACCAACCCCATTTTCATATGCCCCTATCAGATCCATGTTAAATAATACCTCCCGCCAGTAATTTAGTATGTTATAAGGTTCGTCGGTAATAACAGGTCCCGATTGCGTCCAGTAACAATTGAATTTAATAACACCTTCCATATCAGTTCTTTTTTTCTGAGAATAATTTTTCTATCTCTTTTTCTTCTGCTCTGCAAATACCTTTTTCTGTAATCAGACCGCTGACAAGGTAAGCCGGGGTAATGTCAAAAGCATAATTGATTGCCCCTGTTTTTTCAGGGCATACCCTGATGCTGACTATGTCTTTATTATTTAACAGTCCTTCTACATGTGTTACCTCTTTACCATCCCTGGCTTCCACCGGTATTTCCTTTACCCCGTTGCTTATGTTCATATCAATTGTGGAAGTGGGTAATGCTACATAAAAAGGTATGTTATTGTCTTTAGCGGCAAGAGCCTTGAGGTAGGTACCCGATTTGTTTGCCACATCACCGTTAGCTGAGGTCCTGTCGCTGCCAGTAATTACGATATCCACATCTCCTTTTTGCATCAGGTAGCCCCCGGTATTGTCTGCAACCAGGGTGTGTGGCACACCGTGATTCCCAAGCTCCCATGCCGTTAGCCTGGCACCCTGGTTACGGGGCCTGGTTTCATCTACCCATACATGTACTTTAATACCTTTGTCGTGAGCAAGATAAACAGGTGCGGTTGCTGTTCCGTAGTCTATGCAAGCCAGCCATCCGGCATTGCAGTGTGTAAGGATATTCACGGGCTCACCATTTTTTTGGCGGCTTATTTCCTCAATAATACCCAGACCATGTTTGCCAATCTTCTTACAGTTCTGTTTTTCCTGCTCAGCAATATCTTCCGCTGTTTTCTCAGAAGCCTCCACGAGGCGGTCGCGGCGACAGTAGGCAGCAAGAACACTCATTTGCTTATCAATAGCCCATTCCAGGTTAACGGCGGTGGGTCGCGACGACAAAAGGTATTTTGCTGCATTGCGGAGATGCTCACGTGTTTTTGTGTAGGTGGTGATCTCAAGGCAGGCAAGGTACATTCCGTAAGCAGCTGCAGCACCAATCAGGGGAGCCCCTCTCAGTGTCATATTTCTTATTGCACTGTAAACATCTTCCACAGTGCGTAGTGTGACAATACTGAAATCAAAGGGTAGTTTTCTCTGATCGATGATTTTTACTGCCTTCTCATCGTCCCTGTCCAGCCAGATTGACTCATAATGTTTATCCCCGATCCGCATTCCTTGCTATTGTTTTTTAGAGCAATGAATGGTCAAAAATAATAAAAATATTGCAAAGTGGTTGATAATTATAACTTATACCATTCGACTCTTCGACCGGATCATTCTAAGAAAGATCATAGATTATTTTAATTAATAAATAATATGAATATCTTGCGTTTCAATTGTTAAACTTCATCAAATGATTGATAAAGACAAGTATAGGGAAAGAATAATCAAGGCATCCAGTGAAATTTTCAGCCGGTACGGCTATAATAAAACAACCATGGATGAAATCGCAAGGGCACTGAGAAAGGGGAAAAGTTCAATTTATTATTACTATAAGAGCAAGGAAGAAATATTCGAAGCAGTAATTGATTATGAGGCACAAGTGCTTAAAAGTGAGTTGTCTGCCGTAATTAAAAGCACGGATGACCCGGAAAGTATATTAAGAAGGTATGTAGAGGTAAGGATGAATTCGTTCGAAAAATTATCTAATTATTATAATGCCATCTTCAGCAGTGACCTCAGTCATTTTGATTTTATTGAAAAGCAGCGTGAGAAATATGACAGGATGGAAGAAGCCTTTATCAGGTATGTCCTGTGGAAAGGGACCCGGTCCGGGCATTTTAACCTGAATGACACCGGTCTTGCTGCCCTTGCCGTGCATACGGCCCTTAAAGGACTCGAACTTCCATTGTTCTGGGAAAAAAGGTCTTATGAGATGGAGATACGGCTGGACGCAATCATAAATATATTGTTTTACGGTATTGTAAGGAAGTAGCGAGGATTAAATACGGGCCACAATCACCAGCCGCTCGCGAGCTCGCCCCGAAGCCTCGGGGCTTGGTTCCAACATTCCATTTCTATTCAACTTTACGCCGGTGCTTTTGCAGGCTGTACACAAGAATTATTACGCCAATCAATACAAAAGGCAGGCTGAGCCACTGCCCCATATTGAATTTCATGCCTGCTTCAAAGGCAACCTGGTCTTCTTTCACAAATTCAACAAAGAACCTGAAGACAAATACAAGGATCAGGAAAAGACTGAATGTCAGTCCCCTGATAAAGTCCCCTTTCTTCCTCCAGTAAATCCTGAAAAGAATGAAGAAAATGATAAAATAGGCAAGAGCTTCATATAGCTGCGTGGGGTGTTTGGGTACTGTTTCACCGTTACGCAGGAAGACAAATCCCCAGGGCAGGGTGGTCTCAATACCGTATATCTCGGAGTTCATAAGATTTCCAAGCCTTATAAGGGCTCCGGCAAGTGCTGCAACTATTACTATACGGTCCAGTATCCACATATACGGCTTTTTCTCTTTCCTTACGAATAACCAGAGAGCAAGCAATATTCCTATTGCGGCTCCGTGACTTGCAAGTCCCCCTTTCCATATCTTAATTATCTCAAAAGGATTACTCAGATAATAAGAAGGTTCATAAAAAAGACAATGACCGAGCCGGGCACCTATAATAGTACCCAGAGCAGCATAAATTGTCAGCTTGTCCAGCAGTTCGTCGCGCAGACCCTCATTCCTGAACATCCTTTTAAAGATAAAATATCCAAATAGAAAACCGGAGGCAAATAATACACCGTACCACCTGGGTGCAAATCCACCTATCCTGAAAATCTCGGGATTAACATCCCAGGTTATAATAGCCAGTTCCATAATTCATGATTTTGATACAGGATTCAAAAATATAAAAAATTGTTGCACGGATTAAACTAAATATAAACTATAACGACCAAACTTTTTGTAAGTGACCCGCAAAGAAAAATGAAAAATTTCATGTAGGTTTGTAATTCCTTAGAGTATTTCATCTTATGAGTCGATCAAACAGGATATACATTATATATATAGTTTTACTAACAGTGTTTATTTCCTGCGCTAAAGTCAGTTCTCCCTCGGGCGGACCACAGGATGAACAACCGCCGCAGGTAATTTTGAGTGAACCTGAAAACTTTACTGTTAATTTCGACAAACGATCATTTGCAATCACCTTTGATGAGTATTTTGTACTGGACAATGCAGACCAGGTACTGATGATATCTCCACCACTCAGGGAAAAACCGGAGGTCAGGACAAGGGGTAAAACAATGATAGTTGAGCTTGATGAAGATGAAGAATTACAGGACAACCTTACTTATTCCTTTAATTTCCTTAACTCAATCAAAGATCTCAATGAGGGTAATCCGCTCGAAAATTATAAATATGTTTTTTCCACAGGAGAGGTAATAGATTCACTTTCGGTTACAGGTACGGTTTATAATGCAGTAAACCTTGAAGCAGAGGAAGATGTATTTATTCTTATGCACTCTGAAAAAGCTGACACAATGCCCCTTACAACACTTCCTGTTTATATTACAAGGGCGATGGATAACGGCGATTTCAGGATAGATAACATTGCAGAAGGTGAGTATATGATCTATGCTCTGAAAGATGAGAACAGTAACAAGGTATATGACCTCCAGACAGAGGCCTTTGCCTTCCTGGATTCATCAGTTTATATAAGCCCTGCAGATAACTACATACCCGTGCGCCCCGACAGCCTCATGACAGCTGACACCCTCATGACATCTGACACCCTCATGACAGCCGACAGTCTCATGATAGCTGACAGCCTTATGACAGCTGACACTCTCATGACAGCTGACAGCCTGTTAACGAAACAGGACTCACTTTTCTATGAGAGAACACCGGGCAGTGAATATAATCTCTTCCTCTTTGTTGCGGATAATAAAACGCAATACCTCACTGGTGCAGAAAGAAGCCGGCAATACCTGCTGCAGTTCACTTTTGCAATGCCCGTGGATTCAGGATCGTTCAGAACCAGGTTTATTGAACCCGATACCATCGTGAATTATATACAGGAGGTATCCGCTGAAAGAGATACATTTAAACTGTGGCTTACCGATAGCACTGTGTATAAAAGAGAATTACTCAGCATAGAGGTAAATCATCCTAAAACAGATTCTCTTGGTGATCTTGTAATGGTTAAGGATACAGTAAACCTAAGGTTTGTAAACGAATCAAGGGGCAGGCAGCCGGAAAAAACAAAAAATATACTGGCGTATAATACAAATATTTCAGGCAGTGCAACCATTAGCCCTGACAGTAAGCCTGTCTTTGTTTTTGAAACACCCATGAATGATCCGGATACCTCCTTAATAGACCTTTACGTGAAGTCAGATACGCTGAAAATAAATAAAGATTACAGTATAATACGCGACAGCCTGAACTCAAAAAGGTTTATTATTGAATCGGGCTTTCACCAGGACAGTTCTTATGTCCTGCTGCTTGACCGGGGAGCATTCAGTAATATTTACAGGCAGGAAAATGATTCCCTGGCTTATAATTTTAATATTGGCAACCAGGCTGACTACGGTAAACTGGTACTCAATCTCAGCGGCTATGAAGGTAATGTTATAGTACACCTGCTCGATTCAAAAGAGAACCCTGTTCGAACTGAAAAGATCAGCCTGCCCCGCGAAAATACTGTTACCTTTAATTATATCAGCAGCAGGGATTACCTTGTAAAAATTGTTTTTGATATTAATGGTGACGGGAAATGGACCACGGGCGATTATGAACTCAAAAGACAAGCTGAACCGGTGAGCTATTACCCCAAACTTATTGAAGTGAAAAAAGGATGGGAGCTTATAGAGGACTGGGAGATTTCGGGAATGAATAAAAAGGCGGAGTCAATTAGTTCCACCAGGGGTGAAGAAGCCGGTAAATGATTTTTAACTGATATAACAGAAAGTATCATGGATAATGAAGTCGTTGCAGGAATAGATATCGGGGGAACAAACACTTCTTTTGCCCTGGTTAACGGGAAAGGCGAAATACTGGCCGAAGGGAGAACCCGAACTGATGATAATCCCGATCCGGATCCCTTTATTAAAAAACTGGCCCGGGAAATCCGCAGTCTCCTTGGTAAAAACAGTAAATTCTCCTTTAAGGGGGCTGGCGTGGGTGCTCCTAATGGCAATTATCACGAAGGGACTATCGAGCTGCCACCAAACCTTGCATGGAAGGGAATTACCCCTTTTGCAGATAAACTGTCTGAACAACTTGATAAACCCGTTGTGCTTACCAATGATGCCAATGCAGCAGCCGTAGGTGAAATGATGTTCGGCGGGGCAAGAGGAATGAAGGAATTTATTATCCTTACTCTGGGTACAGGACTGGGCAGCGGTTTTGTGGTTAACGGCCGGGTTGTTTACGGACACACAGGTTTTGCCGGAGAATACGGACATGTAATTATTAAACCCGGAGGAAGGGAATGCGGATGCGGAAGGCAGGGTTGCCTGGAAACATACGTATCAGCCACAGGTATTGTCCGTACTGCTAAAATCTTCATGGAAAAAAGAAAAGATGACAGCCTTCTCAGGCATATAAACCCGGCAGATATTGATTCACGAAAAATTGCTGAAGCAGCCGCTGAAGGCGATAAACTTTCTATTGATGCTTTTGATTATACGGCAGAAAAACTGGCACTCGCAATTGTAAATGCCATTGTAGTAACCAGCCCCGAGGCTGTCTTCCTCTTTGGCGGACTGACCAAAGCCGGTAAACTGCTTTTTGATCCGCTTCAAAAACACGTGGACAGGCTTATCCAACCTGTTTTCAGAGATACATTTAAAATATTGCCATCGGCACTGCCCGAGGCAAACGCAGCCGTGCTGGGTGCTGCAGGCCTGGCATGGAAGGAGCTCTGAAAATTAATTTTGGTAGTAACTAATAAAACTGTATTTTAGCAGCAAATTAAGGTTCGGTTAGTTCTGAATCAAAAAACCGGCACAATTTGAACATTATCAGGGTAGTTAGATTTAGGTTTATTAAAGATTATCAAAGCCTGGCCGCAATTTCGGCCGGGCTGGATGATCTTGACAGCAGGCACCGGATAGATATCCTGAACTGGAAACAATACAACTACCGCCCGGATGTTAAATTCAGTATAGCTCATAATGGTTCCGCCATATTTATTAAATATTATGTCAGGGAAAATTATGTGAAGGCTGAAAAAACAAGGACAAACGATAGCGTATCAAAAGATTCTTGTGTCGAGTTTTTTGTCGCACCGGCAAATGACGGCATATATTATAATTTTGAATTCAACAGTATAGGAACATGCCTTGCAGGGTCAGGAACAGGGAGGCACGACAGCAAAACAATTGATCCTGCCCTGGCAGATAAGATAGCGCGTCTGCCTGATATATCCACAGGTCCTTTTGCTGAAAAAAAGGGTGATATTGAATGGACACTGACGGTAGCCATACCGGTGGAATTGTTTTCCAGGCATGAGACAGGTGACCTGGGGGGACAAAGTTTCAGGGCAAACTTTTATAAGTGTGGTGACGAACTGAGCAGGCCTCATTACCTGACCTGGAACCCTGTAGACTGGGAAAAACCTGATTTCCACAGGCCTGAGTCTTTTGGATTGATTAACTTTGAGTAAAATTCAATACTAATTAATATATTTCTGTAATGTTAAAGGGTAATGCAGTTATAGGACAATCAGGGGGTCCTACCTCCGTTATCAATTCCAGTCTCGCCGGTGTCATAGACGCCGCAGCGGGATTTCCTGCCATAGACAATATTTATGGTATGAGGTACGGAATAGAGGGTTTTATGAAAGAATGGCTCATTGACCTGGGCCGCCAGCCCCAACACATTATTAAAGGTCTCAGGAAAACCCCGTCTTCGGCCCTTGGTTCATCACGACATAAGCTGGTCGACAAAGATTTTCCGCTTATACTGGATGTACTTAAGAAATACAATATCAGGTATTTCTTTATGATTGGCGGAAATGATACAATGGATACTATCAACAGGCTCGAAAACTACTGCCGTGATAAAAAATATGAATTTATCGGTACTGGTATCCCCAAAACAGTGGATAACGACCTTTATGGTACTGATCACACCCCGGGCTTTGCTTCGGCAGCACGATCAAACATACTGAATGTTATGCAGGCGGGTGTCCTGGCCAGGGATATGCAGAAGGTTGACAGGTTCGTTGTATACCAGACCATAGGCCGTGATGCCGGCTGGCTGGGACTGGCAACAGCCCTTGCTGCCAAAAAGGAATCCGATGCCCCCCATCTTATATATGCCCCGGAGCATGTGTTTGACAGGGACAGGTTTCTTAGCGATGTGGAGAATTGTATCAATGATTACGGTTTTGTCTCCGTTGTATGCGGTGAAGGACTTAAATATGCAGACGGTTCACCTGTCAGTCAGTCCGGCACAAAAGACAAATTCAGCAATATTGAATTCGGTGCCATGGGAGGTGCAAGTGTTGGTCTTAACCTTCATGGTATGATTGCCAATGAATTTGGTTTCAGGGGTGAGTTCCAGATCACAGAATCACTTATTATGAGTGACATGGCAAGGGCATCAGGGCTTGATCTTGAAGAAGCATATAAATGCGGTGTAAGTGCTGTTGATATTACAGCTGCCGGAGAAACGGGATATATGGTCAGCATAAAGAGAGTATCAGATTCTCCCTACCGGGTTGAATATTCAAAAGTACCACTCAGTGATGTTGCTGTTAAAGCCAGACCGGTGCCCCCCGAATATTTTAACGACAAAGGAAATTTTGCTTCGGATAAATTCCTGGAATATATGGCTCCCCTCGCGGGAGAACTGCCGGAATTTTCTGAACTTGAAGATATTAAACCGGGAAAAAACAAATAACAAATGCCACGAAAGTTTAACAAGATTGCGCTCTCAATAAATGCTCATCCTGATGATGCGGAGGCATGGAATGCCGGCGCCCTCAGGCTGTTAAAAGACAAGGGTTACAGGATAGTAATTGCCACACTGACAGCCGGACAGATGGGAGGATGCAAAATGAGTATGGAAGAAACAGAAAAAGTCAGGGAAGAGGAAGCAAAGAAAGCAGCTGCCGTACTGGACGCAGATTATTATTGCCTCGGGGGTGAAGACGGCTTTCTGATGGACACCAGGGCGATGAGACTTAAGGTGATATCTCTTCTGAGAAAAGTTAAAGCAGGTATTGTCTTTACACACCTTCCATGCGATTATCATTCAGACCACCGTACAACCGCCAATATTGTTGAATCGGCTGCAATGATATCATCACTTGACCCGGTACCGGTTGAAGAGGAACCACTGGAAGTGACACCACTGCTTTATCATAGTTCTCCCCTCACCCTGAGCGATCCTCTCGGTTCCAGGATTGCAGACCCGCATTTTTATGTTAACGTAAGTTCTGTAATAGATACCAAAAGAAAGATGCTCGAACACCATGTATCGCAGCAGGACCTGATGAAGCATATGCATAAGATGGACGATTTTTTTGGCTTTGTGCTTGAAGGAAATAAAAATTATGGCAGGCATGTGAATGTGGAATATGCAGAAGTATACTGGCAACATATGGGTGGCGGTTTTCAGAAAGACCGGCAGATACAGGAAGACCTGGCAGAATTTATTGTCAGCAGACCAGGCGCGCAGAATGAATAATAATTATTCAGATGCGCCTCCCGGGGCGTCTCTGTGTGAAAAATATATATAATATGAACCTGAAAGAATCTCGTTACAGCAAATACGCCCTTGTAAGGGAGATGATGGAAGCACCAGATGTCATCAGGCGTTTTGATCCCGACGAAGCAGGCAGATTCAGCCAGCACCCGGAGCAAAACAAATCCCTGTTCCTTACGGGCGAGGGCAGCTCCAGGATCTTCCCTGCCAAAAGAATGATCTATGACCTGCTCAGAAGGGGAAGTTCGCTCAGGGCTTTTACCGATGGCGCCACACAGGCCCTCGAGTATAAGCTGGATAATTTTTCTGTTTTCGGAGCATCTAACTCGGGCCAGACAAAAGAAGTAATAAGGCTTTTTGAAAAGCTTGATAAAGAAGGGCATAAGTCACTTTTCGGTCTTACGGCCAATAAGGACACACTCCTCGAAAAAATAGCTTCAGATACACATGTACTGAAATGTGGCAGGGAAAATGCTGTTGCAGCTACCAAATCGGTAATTGAACAGGCTCTTTTCTATGACGCCCTCCTCCATGCTTATGAAGGAGAAAAGATGGAAGGACTGGATGAACTGGCAGGGCAGGTAAGTGAAGCAATGACCCTTAAGGTTGACTCTTCCTTAAGCAATACGATAAAAAATGCTGATGTTATTTATTTTGCAGGACGAAATACAGGTGTTGCTGAAGAACTTACCCTGAAGACAAACGAGATTACACGGAAAAAATCGGAATTTCTCGAAGGGACCTACGGTGTGCACGGCATTGAAGAGGTTATGGATAGCAAGGAAGTGCTTATATGGATAAATCCCTTTCCCGAAGAAATTGACAAGTTTGATGAATGCCTGGTCAAAGGGGTGGGAATGAATATTATTGCCCTGGCCCCGCGCGAAACAAAATTCCCGACAATAGTTATCCCCGATGGAGGTAAATACAGCGATTATGTTGAGCTGGCCGGGGGATGGAACCTGCTTGTTGAAACAGGTATCAGCCTGGGCATAGACCTCGATAAACCCGTCAGGGCACGCAAGGTTGGCAATGAATATACCGGGTCATGAAATAATCCCGCTAACTTATTAAAAGGCTATTTTTTCCTCTATTCAATCATTGTATTATCTTTGATGATTATTATAATTAACTAGTCCTGAAATAACTATACAGATGGCTAAACGACAGATCGCTGTTGGGATAGACATTGGAGGTACAAATACAGTTTTCGGGCTTGTTGACAGGGATGGTAAAATAATCTCGGAAGGAGTTATAAAAACAAGGGAATTTGAGGAGATTGAAGTCTTTGTCGCAGCATTGCATGAAAAAGTAAATGTTACCTTAAGGAAACTCGGTAATTCAACCGAGCTTCTTGGTTATGGTATCGGTGCCCCGATGGGTAATATTCATAATGGTACCATAGAATATCCCTCAAACCTGCCATGGAAAGGAATTATTCCCCTGGCCGATTATTTTGCTAAACACACATCCCACCATGTAACTATTACCAATGATGCAAATGCTGCTGCAGTTGGTGAAATGGTGTACGGCGATGCCAAAGGGATGAAGAACTTCGTTGTAATAACACTCGGATCCGGATTAGGAAGCGGCTTTGTGGTGGATGGCAAACTGGTTTACGGTGCCTATGGTTTTGCCGGCGAGCTGGGCCATACAGCCATACGTCCCGGGGCATCAAACAGGATGTGCGGCTGCGGTCGTAAGGGCTGTCTCGAGACCTATGTATCGGCAAGTGGTATCAAGCGTACAGTGCTCAAGATAATGGCTGACAGTATCATGGACAGTGAATTGCGCAGCCTCAGCTTCAACGAGTTAAACTCAAAGGTTATACACAGTGCAGCACTGAAGGGAGATCCAATAGCACTGGAGGCATTTGAGCATACAGGAAAAATGCTTGGCTTTAAGCTGGCCGACGTTGTGGCTCATACAGATCCTGAAGCTATCTTCCTGTTTGGGGGACTTGCCCTTGCAAAAGACCTTATTTTTGAACCGGCAAGGGAATATATGGAACAAAACCTTCTGAGTATATATAAAGGTAAAGTAAAACTTCTGCCTTCAGGGCTCAGTACACATAATGCCGCAGTGCTCGGTGCCAGTTCGCTGGTATGGTCCTATAAGGAAATTTAAGATCTTTAGCCTATGCTTAACATGACAAACTTCCCGGAAATCCTGAACTACATTCTAGGTGTATTCTTTATTATCATAATATTCTCGCTGGCCTACGCTTATCTTAAACCACACAGGTTGCATAAAAGATATACAATCTCAACCCTGGCACTGAAGATCAGCTACCTGCTTTACCTTGTTGTCATACTGGTTGTTATTTACCTGTCCAGCCTGGTTAAAGGAGGTATTGCAGAGGTGTTTATGGATGTGGAGTTCTTTGCCTTCCTCCTGGTGCTTTTCATCCCTACAATAGGCGTATTTGCAAGGAAACTTGGCCAGTTCAGGAAAAAACGGGAAAGCTATTATTATTTCTTTACCCTTGTTAATGGGCTCAGTATTATAGCACTTATCATAATGTATATTATCTAGCAACTTATTGCTTGTTTCGGGGGCGGGATAGATGGAGGAGTTTAGTGGTTGAGGGGTTTAGGCGTTTAGTGGTTTAGTGGTTGAGGGGTTGAGGGGTTGAGGGGTTTAGGCGTTTAGTGGTTGAGGGCAATTTACTTTCATTTTTTTTCCTACATTTACATTTACATAACCTTAAACAAGCGGTATATGATCAAAGAAAGATTTATAGGATACGTTGAGGACAGTATAAAGCAAAACTGGGAAATAGAAGCTCTTTCCAATTATAAAGGACAGGGATTTTCTTACAAGGAAATAGCAGAGAAAATCCTTAAGTTACACATGCTGTTTGAAAAAGCAGGTATAAAAGAAGGCGACAAGGTTTCGCTGGTGGGCAAAAACTCAGCTAACTGGTGCACGGCATACCTTGCCACTGTTACCTATGGAGCCATTATAGTGCCTATCCTGCCTGATTTTAAGCCGGAAGACCTGGTGAATATTATTAACCACTCCGATTCAAAAATGCTGGTTATTGACCGTACCCTGATGGAGAAGCTGGATTATAAAGATCTGCCGGCCGTAAACACTGTCTTATATACGGAAGAATTTGAATATGCCAACGGTAAGAAGAAAGAAGTAAAAGAACTGCTGGAAAATATTGATAAGGCATTTGAAGAAAAATATCCTGATCTTAAACCGGAGATGATAAAATTCTCGGGTATTGATAACGAGGAACTGGCAGTTATAAGCTATACCTCGGGAACAACAGGATTTTCAAAGGGGGTTATGGTTCCGCACCGCAGCCTGGCCGCCAACATAAGGTTTGCTCAGAATAACATGCCCCTGGAACCGGGCGATAAAATAGTTAGTTTCCTGCCCCTGGCACATACCTATGGCTGTGCCTTTGAATTCCTTTTCCCTTTCACCTACGGCTGCCATATAACAATACTGACAAAAACGCCTTCACCACAGATCATATTACAGGCTTTCAAGGAAATAAGGCCGCGACTAATACTGTCAGTGCCCCTGGTGGTGGAGAAAATATACAAGAAACAATTGCAACCGGTACTGAGAAAACCAATGATGAGGGTTCTGTTAGCCCTGCCCGGTATAAACAGTGTATTGATGAAAAGCATAAGGAAGAAACTTTTCGAGTCGTTTGGAGGTAACTTCCACGAGATGGTAATCGGCGGTGCAGCTTTCAATGCCGATGTGGAAAAGTTCTTTAAGAAGATTAAATTTCCTTTCACCGTGGGCTACGGCATGACAGAATGCGGTCCGCTCATCAGTTATGCTTCCTGGGATACAACAAAACTGGGCGCTTCCGGCCGTCCCGTAGATACCCTGGAGGTAACAATAGATTCATCCGATCCCCTTAAAGAAGTGGGTGAAATAATACTCAGGGGCGATAATGTTATGCTGGGTTATTATAAAAATGAGAAGGCAACAAAGGAAATTATTGATGAGGACGGATGGATGCATACCGGTGACCTGGGAATAATGGATAAGGATAAAAATATCTTTATCAAGGGAAGGAGTAAGAGTATGCTCCTGGGACCATCAGGCAAGAATATTTACCCTGAAGAGATTGAATCACTGATCAATAACCAGTACCTGGTTGCCGAAACAGTTATTATATCGGAAGATAATAAGCTGGTAGCCCTTGTTTATCCCGATTATGAACAGATGAAGAAAGACGGTATTTCAAAAGATAAGCTGGAGGACATATATGCAGGAACAAGGAAGGAAGTGAACGAGCGCCTTCCTTCTTATATGAATGTGTCTAAATTCAGGATCCATGATGAAGAATTTGTTAAAACACCCAAGCGAAGCATAAAAAGATTCCTCTATATCAAAAAATAATTTTCTGATCTGTAATGGCAAGAATGCACAGGTATCTTATAATGGTTGCCGGAGGCAGGGGACTGCGTATGGGAGCAGGTATCCCCAAGCAGTTCCTGCTGCTTGACCATAAACCCATTATCTTTCACTCTATTGAAAAGTTTACATCTTATGACCCGGGAATAGAGATTATCCTTGTGTTGCCGGAAGATAAGATCGATTACTGGAATGAATTATGCACAAAATATAATTTTCATACAGACCATAATATTGCTAAGGGCGGCCAGGAACGTTTCAATTCAGTACAAAACGGCCTTTCACTGGTAAGGCAAAGATCAACTGTTGCCATCCATGACGCTGTAAGACCATATGTAAGCATTGAAACAATTGATCGCTGTTTCAGTGTGGCAGAAAAAAAAGGGAATGCCGTTCCGTATATCAACCCAACAGAATCGGTTCGTGAGATAAGCGGCAAACGATCCAGCCGTATCATAAACCGTGATAATATTGCTCTTATACAAACACCACAGGTCTTCAGGTCGGATATACTGCTCTCAGCATACTCCGCAGAATACCAGCCATCATTTACCGATGATGCCTCGGTGGTCGAGGCAGCAGGACACAGCATAAACCTCGTGCAGGGCAACCGTGAGAATATTAAGATCACCACAGCTGAGGATTTGCAGTAATGGATTAATGGAACAATCCATCAATCCAATAATCCAATAAATAATCAATATATTTATATGTCGTAACAACCTAAACCAAGGATCATGAAAACAAGAATTATTACTCTTCTGCTATCACTTACCATATTGCTTAATTCCTGTGCTGAACTGCTGACAGCCCTTGAAACGGTGGCTACAGATGCCCCGCTAACAGAGGCCGAGGTGGTTGAAGGTTTAAAAGAGGCCCTGAAAAAGGGTGCCAGGGAAGGAGCGGAGAGGCTTGCTGCAGAAAACGGGTACTACGGTGATGAACTGGTAAAAATTTACCTGCCTGACGAAGCAATGGTAATAGTGGAAAATGTAAGCAAGATACCGGGCGGACAGCAACTGATTGATGACGTCATTATACGTATCAACAGGGCAGCCGAAAATGCCGCAAAAGATGCAGCACCGATCTTCGTATCCAGCATCCGGCAAATGACTGTCAGGGATGCCTTTGGTATCCTCAGGGGAGAAAGCGATGCCGCAACACAATACCTGAAAAGAACAACATACGATGATCTTGCAAACCTCTACCGCCCGCAGATCCAGGAATCAATCAACAAAGACCTTGTTGGCAATATATCCACCCAGGACTCGTGGGACGCACTTACAGGTAAATGGAATAAGTTTGCAGGTTCACTGGCAGGCCGGCTCGCCGGGGTTGAAAAGGTTGAAACCAACCTGGGAGATTACCTTACACAAAAAGCCCTGGACGGTATGTTCCTTAAAGTGGCCGGGGAAGAACTCAGGATCAGGGAGGATGTAAATGCCAGGGTAACACCAATACTGAAAAAAGTATTCGGCAGCGTCGACTGATACCGGACCGATCCTTAAGATGCATAAAAAAGGAAAGTCAATAATCAGATACCGTAACCTTGATGTCAGGGTCACAGAAAAACCAGACAGTGAAATCCTTAACCTCCTGGATAATACCGTGCTCGGATCAGCAGGGGGACTGCGGCACCAGCTGACCAATACGGACAAAAGGATAAAAGCTTATGGAAAGAACATACGTTTTGTATCTCTCTACATAAAAGACAGGCTGGCTGGTACGGTTGGACTGTGTTACAGGACATCCCTGTCGGCTGCAAAAGAACACCATAGTTCATATATCAGGTACCTCTCTTTTATGCCAATGTTCCGTACGGCACTGAAGAGGAAAGAACCGGCAGCTAAAACATCAAAACAATCATGGAAACAGGAGGTTTTTGCTTTCTTCCGCAAACCACACCTGCTGGGATTTCCCGGTTATAAGCAAGGCGATAAACATATTGTTTATGCTTATATCGAAAGTCATAATGAAAGGTCCAGGAACCTGATCGAGCAGGTGGGTCTTGAAAATATACGTTCATTCATCACGGTGCCCTTCAGCCGTTTTTACCCGAGGGAATCGCTAAGGGTATCAAATCTACCGGTAACGGACAGGGACAGGATGAAAAATATCCTGGAAGGGTTCTATGCCTCCCATTCATTCTTTACGTCTGAATTCAGCTTTTATGACGATAAATACTATATAATAAAGGAAGGGGATAATATCATAGCCGGACTGGCAGCTTTTCCCAATGCATTCAGGATAGTAGATATGCCCGGGTTAAAAGGATGGTTGTTTATGAATGTATTGCACCGCCTGCCCTTTTTAGGAAAACTGTTTAACCCGCGCGAAGTACGTTTCCTGGCTATAGAGTCAATTTACTGTAAAGAAGGCAGGGAAAAAGAACTGGAAGAAATAATCGAAACAGCCTGTGCACGGGAGGGCTATAACCTTGCCATTACCTGGCTTGATGATAAAAGCGCACTGTATCATCGCATCAAAGAAAAAACAAGCAGCGGCATAGTGGAAAAAATGCTTGATCCCACGCCGGCGCAGGTATATGCCGGTTTTGTGAATTACACGGATGAGGAAAAGAAAGAGTTCAGGAACAGGCCCGCCTTTATTCCCGGATTCGATTTCACCTGATCAGCCCGGTAAGAAGGTCTATTCTGACAGTTCCAGCTTACCATCAAGGAGGAGGCAGATAACAGACGTATATTCATCGCATACATTTCCGGGCACATCAATAAATATCAACCCGGCATGATTGCTCCAGTATGGTTTCAGGTATTCACTGTATTCCAGCTTTGTCCCGTTGCCCACAACGTATATCCTGTTAATCTTATTCTTTACACCCTCCAGCATCAGTTGCCCGTCGGCCGGACGCCCATGCATAAAAAGATACAGCCTGGTACTGTCTGCAGACAGCGTACTGGGCCCGTAATAATAACCAGGGGGCAGTCCCGCACGGGTACCGTATATCGCCTCCCCGTGTTTCGAGGTCCATTGTCCCATCTCCTCCAATATCTCAACCTGCTCCTCCGGGATGCTGCCATCAGCGCGCGGACCAATATCAAGCAGCAGGTTACCCCCCATTGATAAACATTCGGAGAAGATCTTTATCACCTGGGAAGGGCTTTTGTAATTGCTGTCGTTATGCTGGTAACCCCACGAGTCGTTCATCGTCATACATAATTCCCAGTATTCATCTTCCGGCCGCTTAACCGGCATTCCCTGCTCGGGTGTAGCGTAATCGCCATAACCTTGCAGCCGGCTGTTTATAATGGCATCCGCATTATTATCCAGTATCATTTCTCTTATCTCCCTGGCGCCCCACCATTCGGCACTCTGTTCCCAGTCGCCATCGAACCACCACAGGTCGGGGTTATATTTTTTGCTTATCTCTTCTATCTGCCCGTGGTTAAAACTTCTAAAACGGGCCTTTCGTTCAGGGTCATCCTCATACCTCTTTTCCTCTTTGGTAAAATTAGGATAATCGGGATGCGACCAGTCAAGCACTGAATAATACAGGCCCACCTTCAAGCCTTCACTGCGCATCTCTTTCACAAAAGGACCCACCAGGTCCCTTCCTGCCGGAGTCCGGTCCACAACATTAAGATCGCCATAGTCAGAATCCCACAGGGCCACACCATCATGATGCTTGGTAGTCAGAACCGCATAGCGCGCCCCGCTATTCTTAATAAGCTCAACCCAGCGACCGGGATCATAATTTTCAGCAGTAAAACCATCCAGCTGTTTCATATAATCCGGGTAGGATATATAACCATTGTAGAATGACCAGGACTCATCAATCCCATTCACTGCATAAATCCCCCAGTGAATAAAGATTCCCAGCCTGGCATCGCCAAACCACTCCATCTTTTTGCTGTCCGTTTCAACCTTTTGTCCTGACAGTCCCGTACTTGCAATAAGCACCAGGGCAATAGAAAACAATACACCTGCTTTGTTCATAATCCGTTAATCTTAAGCGTAAATGCAATTTTTGAAGGAACATCCCGGGGTATGCTTACCACACATTCATTACCAGGTCTTTTCCACTTCAGTTCTTTACCTGTACCGAGCATGCTTATGCGGGCATCATCAGTGATACCGGGAACGCTGATTTTTATTTTCGAAGGTACTTTTTCACCATCTTCCAGGAGGTAAATAGCATACAGAGCATCTCCTTTGGAGGTGTAGCATATCCTGCCTTCCTTGTACGGAGCTATTGCCCTTGTGCCATATATGGCTTCAGCGTTTATATCCATCCATCTGCCTATATCCCGTAGTAGTTTATAAGCACCTTCCTGCCACTTTCCTTCAGGGCCGGGAGCTATATTCAGGAGGAGATTGCCCCCCTTTGCAACTATATCGACAAGCATATGTACTGCGCGGCGTCCGCTCATATATTCAGCACCGGGGGTGTATGACCATCCGCCGCCAGAGATAATGCATGATTCCCATGGATAGGGAAGTTCTTTTTCAGGCACCGTGTTTTCAGGGGTAAGGTAATTCTGGTTTTTCCCGTACACTGCCCTGTCCACAACAATAAGTCCTGGCTGTTTAACACGTGCTTTCTTTACCAGCTCATCCATATGGATGTCCTGGTTCTGTATACGGGTGGGCTTCTCGATGTTCATATCCTCATATGCCTTTCTTATCTCTTCACTGCTTCGTTTTTTTACCCATCCGCCGTCGAGCCACAGTATATCAACCTTCCCGTAACCGGTCATCAGTTCCATTATCTGCCTGTGTGTAAATCCAATAAACTTACGCCAGCGCCCGGGGTAATTATTTACGCTGTAATTAACATTGCGGTCGGGTGTTGCAAAGTTGGACCACCAGTAATAATCACTGTGCCAGTCGGGTTTCGAGAAATATGCACCTGTCCACATTCCCTCATTGCGGAATGCATCGAAGATCTCCCTTGTAATATTAGCCTTCGGGTTTGTATGAAAAGGGTTTTTTTCAGATGTTATTTTATAATCGGTGTATTCTGTGTCGAACATACAAAAGCCGTCATGGTGCTTTGTTGTAAAGACAACATACTTCATACCGGCATCTTTTGCAGCCAGGGCCCAGCTCTCAGGGTCGAAGTGCACCGGGTTAAATGTTGTCTGCAGGTTTTCATACTCCTTTTTATATTCGGTATAATCATCACTCTTCCTGCGGCACCATCCTTCATCTTCGGAGCATATAGACCATGATTCCACAACGCCCCACTGGCTGTAGGGGCCCCAGTGCATAAGAAGACCAAATTTAAGGTCCTGCCATTTTTCCAGCTTTTCAAGAACCAGCGGATCTGTCTCCGGAACATACCTTGTATCAATATGCTGCGAGCATAGGGGTGATAACAAGATAAAAGCCATCACCCACGAAATAATTATTTTCATCTTAAATCATAAATCGTTAATCTTAATTCTTATTTCTTCACGCTGGACCCCCTGATCACCAGGTCCGGCTTAATAACCCTTTTCTGAAAGGGTCTGCTGTTATCCTTAATGCGTTCCAGCATCAGCCGTGCTGCCTCGCGCCCCATCTCGTAGCCATGCTGGTCAATGGTGCTGAGGCCCGGATCGGTTAGCTTTGAGAGTTGCCCGTTGGTAAAGCCAACAATGGCCACGTCCTCCGGAACAGATAATCCAAGGCTTTTAACGATGTTAAGTGTCTGTGCCGCCGTAAAATCATTAACGCAAAAGAAAGCATCCGGCCTGGGGTTACGTTTCAACAGGCTTGGAACGATCCATTCAGCTTCCTCCACCTGGTCACATTTGACGATATTCTCTTCAGCCACGTTAAGCTGGAACTCGTTTAGAGCCCTGATATAACCTTCGGTTCTGTCCTTGGCTATGCGCAGGTTGGGCGGACCGCTGAGGTGAACAATGTTTTTCCGTCCCTCAAGAATAAGGTGCTTAACGGCCATATAGGCTCCTTCGGCATCGTCTATCACCACTATGTCACTTTCTATCTCTTCACATATCCTGTCAAAAAACACGATGGGTATATTCTTATCCCTTAGCTGGTGAAAATGCTCCGTGTTACGTGTAAGCTTCGACATAGAGATCAATATGCCATCCACTCTGCTGTTAACCAGTGTCTGTATACTGCTTACCTCTTTTTCATATTCCTCTTTTGACTGGCATATCATTACGTTATAGCCATTGGCCTCTGAATAATCCTCAATACCACTAATTACGCTGGAGAAGAAGTAGTGGATTATCTCAGGTACCACTATTCCCACCGTATTGCTGGTTCCTCCTTTCAGACTGAGTGCAATGGGGTTTGGCCTGTAGTGCCATTTATCTGCCAGGTTGTTAACCAGTTTTTTTGTCTCGGGACTTATATCAGGGTGGTCCTTCAGTGCCCTTGAAACAGTTGACGGGGATATCTCAAGCTCCCTTGCTATGTCTTTAATTGTAACATTTTCTTTATTCATAATCTGTCTAAATAAGCCCCTTGTTATAAAAGTAATTAAAATTTCTCTTTTTCGTAACAATCATTTAATGGATATGACAGCCATTTCAAACGTTTGCGGAAACGATTGCAGTAAAATACTGAAAAAGAATTGGATAGCAAAACAAATAAAACGAAATTTACATAGTGAACCTTAAAACCTGTGATTTTGTTATCACTAAAGATGTTGTCATATTATTTCAGAAGGTCTCCGGACAACATACACGGACCTGATGCGATATATTATTTCTCAGAAATGTACAAACCGCTAATAAACACAAATCTATGAACAGATTACTGATGCGGCGAATGATGATATTCATTGCCGGAATAATGATGAGCAGTGCCGTTTTTGGTCAGCAGATAACTGTGACCGGGACGGTGACTGATGCATTGGAGGGGATTACATTGCCCGGAGTTAATGTGCTTGTTAAGGGTACAACTATGGGTACGACCACCAGTGCGGACGGAGAATACAGTATACAGGTAGCTCCTGATGCTGTACTTGTTTTCTCCTATATCGGTTATCTTGAGCAGGAGATTCCTGTCAATAACCGTAACACTATTGATGTTGCACTCGAAGTAGACGTGCTTGAGATTGCAGAAGTAGTTACGATCGGGTACGGTACGGCCAAGAAGGACGACCTCACCGGTTCGGTAGCAGCTGTGAGTGCAAAAGACTTTAACCGTGGTACTATTACTTCACCACAGGAACTACTGGTTGGTAAAACAGCCGGTGTGGTTGTTACTACCTCAGGTGGTGCACCGGGAAGCGGATCAACGATACGTATCAGGGGAGGTTCATCCCTTAATGCGTCAAATGATCCCCTGATTATTATTGACGGTGTTCCAATTGATAATAATAATGTATCGGGTAGTTCAAACTTCCTCGACTTTGTTAATCCCAACGACATCGAGACATTCACAGTATTGAAGGATGCTTCCTCAACAGCTATTTACGGATCGAGGGCATCTAACGGTGTTATTATCATTGAAACAAAGAAAGCTACGGAAGGAAGCCCGCTTACAGTCAGGTATGATGGTCGCACTTCCATTGCCTCAGCCATAAGTTACACTGATGTTTTCTCAGGAGATCAGATCAGGCAGATTGCTTATGACAAGGCTGACCTTTACGGTCCGGAGACATTTCGCCTGCTGGGTTCAGAGAATACAAACTGGCAGGATGAGATATTCCGCACAGCTGTTTCTCACGATCACAGCCTGAGTGTTTCCGGGGCATATAAGAAACTGCCCTACCGTTTCTCAGCAGGATACACTGATGAGAACGGTATTTTGAAAAACACGGATATGCAGAGGGTTACCGGAGCATTAAGCCTCGATCCCACTTTCCTCGACGGTTCTTTGAAGGCAAAACTGAAGCTCAAGGGTATGAGCACTCGTAATAATTTCGGGGATGCAGGGGCTATTGGTTCAGCAGTGAACATGGATCCTACGCAGCCGGTCATTGATCCTACTCCTTCAACGGATTATTATTACCAGTGGGGCACCTACGGGGCCAACCTGGGAACACCAAACCCCGTTGAGCAGGCCATGGCGGTTGATAACAGGTCAACCGTTAACAGGATAATGGGTAACCTGATACTTAACTACGATGCTCCCTTCCTGCCGGGACTGGTTGCCAACCTGAATGTGGCAACTGATTATTCACACGGCGAGGGGCATAATAACCGTCCCGTTACTTCACCATCAGTTCTTACCAGTCCTCTCAACGGAAGGTTGAGTAATTATTCCTCAACAAACCAGAACAGTCTTCTGGATTTTTACATGAATTATGTAAAGGAGATACCGGAGGCTGAAAGTAATTTTGATGCAACAGCCGGTTACTCATGGCAGCATTTCCAGAGAGAAGGAGATAATTACACAAGGGGTATTGTGGATGAGAATAATCCTTACCAGGTAACAGACAGTTCTGCTTACATAACTGAGAACTACCTTGTGTCATTTTTCGGAAGGGCTAATTATTCGTTTAAGAGCAGGTACCTACTTACCGCAACCGTTCGTTTTGACGGCTCATCACGTTTTGCTGAAGGCAACAAGTGGGGTGTTTTCCCCTCGGCAGCTTTTGCATGGAAAATCAACGAGGAGCCATTCCTGAACAATGTAACGGAGATCTCTGACCTTAAACTGAGACTGGGATGGGGTATTACAGGCCAGCAGGATATTGGAAATGACTATCCTGCCCAGGCAACATACGTGCTCTCATCACCCGGGTCATATTACCCTATAGGTGGGGAATACATGCCAACCTTAAGACCAAATGCTTACGATCCGGATATTAAATGGGAGGAGACAACAACCTATAACGCAGGTATTGATGCAGGACTTTTCAATAACAGGTTTACCGCTACTGTTGATGTTTATCACAGGGTTACCAACGACCTGCTCAATACAGTAGTCGTGCCCAGTGGTTCCAACTTCTCCAACACGCTCCTTACCAACGTGGGAAGTTTGCAGAACAGGGGACTGGAAGTATCGCTTAATGCGGCCGTACTGTCCAAGAAAGACCTTAACCTGACCGTTGGAGCCAACTTTACTTACAATGTAAATGAGATTACCAAGCTGCTTATCACGGAAGATCCTGATTATATAGGTATACTTTATGGTGATGCCTTCACAGGTCAGAAGCAGGTTACAAGGGTTGGTCACCCCGCCTATTCATTCTTCCTGAACAAGCAGATATATGATTCAGACGGCAATCCCATAGAGGGACTTTATGAAGATCTATCAGGTGAAGGGGGAGTGGTTAACGGCGATAATGATGATAAGTATATCTATCATAACCCGGTGGCTGACTACCTGGTGGGATTAACGGTACGCTTCAATTATAAGAACTTTGATGCACTGGCTTCCGCACGTGCAAGCATAGGAAACTATGTTTACAACCAGGTGGCTGCAGGTGCTTCATATGACCAGATGTACCAGATAGGTTACTGGAAGAATTTCCCGACCTCCCTGGCTGAAACAGGCTTTGTAAAACGGCAGTTCACCAGTGACTATTTCGTTGAGAATGCCTCTTTTATGAAACTGGATAATGTGAGTGTGGGTTATACCTTTGATAATGTTATCGACGATATAGATGCAAGGATAAGTATAACCTCTGAGAATCTTATCACCATAACTAACTACAGTGGTCTTGACCCTGAAGTGCCGGGAGGAATAGACAATAATTTCTATCCCAGGCCCCGCACTTTCATGTTAGGTATTAGTTTAACTTATTAGTATACGAGATATGAAGAAGAAATTAATTATACTGGGAATAATTCTTTCAGCAATGACCCTCGGGTCCTGCGTGAAAGATCTGGAGGTTACACCTAAAGACCCGGACCAGATACTGGCCGGCAACCTTGGTGATGACCCGAAATACATGAAACAGGTCCTTGGTAAGCTATATGCAAGTTTTATCATACCCGGACAGGGTCCTAACGGCGGTCCGGATATATCAGCCTCGGATCCAAACTTTTTTACTACCATGCGTGCGCTGTGGAACCTGCAGCAGTTACCTACGGATGAGGCAATATGTGCATGGGGTGATGTCGGTATAGCCGACCTCAACACCCAGACATGGAGTCCCTCAAACCCGTTCCTGACAGCTGTATACCAGCGCCTGAGCCTTAGTATCACATATGCCAACGACTTTATCAGTATCACAAAGGATAATGATGATCCGGAGGTGCAGCGCTATGTAGCTGAAGCTCGCTTCTTAAGAGCACTGGCATATTACTGGGCTGTTGACCTTTTCGGTCAGTTCCCTTTTACTACGGATGAAGACGGGGTAGGTAAATTCTTCCCCGAGATACAGACAAGGGAATACATATTTAATTATATAGAGTCTGAACTGAAGGACATCAGTGATGAACTTGGCGACCCGGGTTTTTCATACCCGCAGGCTGATAAAGGCTCTGCCTGGATGCTTCTGGCACGCCTGTATCTCAATGCCGAAGTGTATACAGGAACAGAGCGCTGGGACGATGTAGTTACTTACACTGACAGCGTAATCAACAGCGGGGCTTATTCACTTGCTGACGATTACAGGCAGAATTTCAGTGCAGACAACGGCTATAACAGCAATCCCGAAATGATCTTTGCCTGGGAGCAGGACGGAGTAAATGTGCAGGGTTACGTTGGAACAACATTCATCATTGAGTCAAGCAGTGATGCCGTTTATATAAGGGCCGAAGATTATCATGGTCTTACAGAAAACACTAACTGGAACGGTAACAGGGCCAGGATAGATTTTCTTGATGTGATGATCGATACCCTTGCAACATATGGCGGACTGCCAATTGATCCCAGTGATCCCGAATTTGATGCAAGTCCCGACAACAGGGTATTCCTCAAGCAGAAAAAATCTCTGAATATACCAAGTGCTTCATCAAGCGGCGATTATGGTGTAGGAGTTTACAAGTTCACCGCCAGGAACTCGGACGGAACCTTGCCGGTTAATTATAACCCGGCTTTTGCATGTACCGATTATCCTGTATTCAGGTTTGCAGATGCTTACCTGATGAGGGCTGAGGCTTATCATAACCTTGGAGATGATGAACTTGCAAAAGAGGATATCAATATGATCAGGGAGCGTGCTTATGGCGACCAGAGCGGTAATATTTCAGCTGCCCAGGTAACAGATGCTTTTATACTGAATGAGAGAGCACGTGAATTTTACTATGAAGGATTGCGCCGTACAGACCTGGTACGTTTCGGTCAGTTCTCTGACGGAACATATACATGGCAATGGAAAGGCGGAGTATATGAAGGAACTGCTACAAGCAGTCACCTTGACCTCTATCCCATACCTGCGGATGAGATCTCTGCAAACCCAAATTATAACGGACAGAACAATCCGGGTTATTAAACTCTAAACAAAGAAATGATGAAAAAGAAATTATATACAATCATAGCAATAATAGGGTTGATAGCTTTCTTTACCGGTTGCGAGAAAGACGGAACCAGGATTGTAATGCTTGAAGACCCTGTTGATCCGACCATCGTATCCATTCCGGATATGACCCTGGAAAGATCAAGTGCAAATGACACCCTTGAATTTGTGGGCACGCCCGTCGATCCGGGATTCACCGCATCGGCAACATATTTTCTCGAGGCCTGCCCAACGGGTAACGGCTTTGCAGATGTAACTGAAATATGGTCCGGCGTTGATGTTACCTCGATAAAAATATCGGTTGGTGATGTAAACGGGGCCCTGAAAAAGGACTTCCCTGCCGATGAGCAGTCAACTATAGACTTCCGACTCAGGGCAGTGCTCGTTGTGGATGCCGGTACCGGATCACCCGGTACAAGCACCGATCCTTTTGAGTACACATCAAACGCTGTAACAGCAGACGTAACTGTTTACGGCCTTCCACGCCTCGACCTGGTAAATTCTGTTAAAGACCAGAAAGTAGAGTCAGCCCTTGGTGATGGTGTCTATACAGGAATAGTTAAAGTGGATCCCGCCAGCCCATTTACCCTTCTTGATCCTGATACGGGAACAGAATACGGTGGAACAGGTGGTACACTGGCCGTTGATGGTGCTGCTATTGTAGCTCCTGATGCAGGTCACCATGTGCTGGATGTCAGCGTACCGGACCTGACCTACTCATTCACAGCTAGGATGATAGGACTGGTAGGCTCGGCCACTCCTAACGGATGGGATTCGCCCGACCAGAAAATGGACTATGACCAGGCTTCAGGCACATGGTCGATTACCCTTGACCTTGTTGTGGGTGATATTAAATTCAGACTTAACGACGGATGGGCATGGAACCTCGGAGGAACAACAGACAACCTCTACCATAATGGTCCTAATATCGCCGTTGATGAAGCGGGTAATTATACCATTACGCTTAATATCACCGATTTCGACGGTGAAGAGGGAACCTTCACTATAGTTAAGAACTAATCTTAAAAAACGAAATTATGAAAAAAACATTCATATACAGATCAATAGCTGCACTCGCTGTTATGATAGCAGTACTGGCAGCCTGTACGGAGGATACGGCAGAAGTGAGGCTTGACCCTAAACTGTCAACCTCTGAGATTGAAGCTGTCGCTTCAGACCAGGCTACGGTAATTGGCTTCGTGGTAGCAGAGGGAGACGGCTTTACAGAAAGAGGAGTCTGCTATGATACGGAAACAGATCCTACCATAGAAGACAATAAAGTTGTTTATGAAGACCTCGTGAAAGGAGCAACATTCTCAGTTACCGTCACAGGCCTTGATTTTGCAACTAAATATTATGCCAGGGCTTACGCAACAGGCAGTGACGGAACTATCTACGGCGAAGAGATGAGCTTTACCACCCTTCCCGTTGTGCCTACCGTTACAACGGCCGAAATAACTGATATATCATATACATCAGCATCAGGCGGTGGTGAGGTAACAGCTAACGGCGGTGCTGAAGTTACCGCATACGGCATTTGCTATTCAACCGAAGCCGGACCCACAGTAAGCGATTCCAAAACAAGTGACGGTAGCGGACTGGGTACATTCACCAGCTCACTGAGCGGACTGGATGACAACACCATGTATTATGTGCGTGCATATGCCACCAACAGTGCCGGTACAGGCTACGGAGAGGAACTTTCATTTACCACCCTCCAGCCCCTGAACCGTACGTGGAATGTTCCGGGCGACTATGTTGAGGATAGCTACCCGGGTGCAGGACTAGCCAACTGGGCCCCTGACCAGTCGCCACAGGTAAAGAGCGGACTGTCAGCACCGGATAACCTTGAAGGATATGTCTATATGGCCAATGCATCCAACCAGTGGAAGTTTGCAACCAAAGACAACTGGGACGGTCCTAATTATGGTGATGGTGGCGGTGGTACACTCAGCGAATCAGGTGGTAACATGGTATCCGAAGCCGGTTACTATTTCATCCAGGCAGATGCATCTGCACTGACATATACCGCCCTTGCCACAACATGGGCAGTGATCGGTGATGCAACACCAAATGGATGGGCCGGTGATTCACCCCTTACCTATAACCCTGAACAGCAGGTATGGATAGGTGGATTTACCTTTACTGAAGGTGCATTCAAGTTCAGGGCTAACAGTAGCTGGGATGCTCCTGATCCTAACTATGGCAGCGATGCGGCTGACGGAACCCTGCAGGCCGGAGGTGCTAACATACCGGCAATAGCAGCTGATTATGCCATTACTCTCGACCTGAGTACTCCCCTTGAGTATACTTACAGAGCTGACCGCTGGGGTGTTATAGGTGATGCTACAGGCAGCTGGGATGACGACACCAATATGACATGGGATGAAGGAAATGGTGTGTTTACAATTACCATGGACCTGGTTGTAGGTGAGATGAAATTCAGGGCTAACGACGACTGGGCCTACAACCTTGGAGGCGACACCGGTGCACTTACCGAAGGAGGCGCTAATATAGCTGTAGGTGCTGCGGGCAATTATACTATTACGCTTGATCCGTGGAATAAGGTTGCAACGGTAACACCAAATTAATGGAATATTGGAATATTGGAATAATGGATTGTTGGAATATTGGATTATTGGGAATCCTTAATAAGCAATATGCATATTAAATTATACTAGGAATACTTTCCAACATTCCAACAATCCATCAATCCATCATTCCATAAGATTTGACCCTGCTGGCGCGTCTATCCAGACTCGTTTTGCAGGGTTTTTTTCTCAAAATGTTATATATTATACAGATGAAAAAAATACTTGTTTTTATGGCAGCTATCATCTTATCAGCAAACGGTTCAGCCCAGGTCGATCATATGGACCCGCCGTTCTGGTGGGCAGGAATGAAGCATAGCAGCCTGCAGATAATGGTGCATGGTGAGAATATAGCCGGCAATAAAGTGAGCATTGATCATGAAGGGGTGGATATCCTTTCCGTTGAAAGAACAACAAACAGGAATTACCTCTTTATTAATGTTGACATTGACCCCGCAACCACTCCGGGCACATTCGATATTGTATTTACAGGTGACAAGGAAGCATTTGTTAAAAAGTACGAGCTCCGTGAAAGAGAACAGGGCTCAGCCTCCCGCCAGGGCTTTGATAATTCCGATGTGATGTATCTTATCATGCCCGACCGGTTCGCTAACGGTGATCCCTCAAATGATGAGGTCGAAGGGATGAAGGAAGGCCTGAACAGGCGTAAACGCTATGGCAGGCACGGTGGCGATATCAAAGGGATAAAAGATAACCTGGACTATATCTCGGGTATGGGGTTTACTGCCATATGGCTTAACCCCGTGCTGGAAAATGATATGGAAGAATGGTCGTATCACGGCTATGCCGCAACAGACTTTTATAAGGTCGACAGGCGTTTTGGCAGCAACGAGGAATATGTGCAGCTGGTGAAGGAAGCAAAAGAAAAGGGGATGAAGGTGATAATGGATATGATCTTCAACCACTGCGGCAGCAGCCACTGGTGGATGGACGACCTGCCTTCAGACGACTGGATAAACCACGATGAATACGTTGGAACAAACCATATGCGTACAGTGAACCAGGACCCCTATGCCTCAGGATATGATAAAAAGGGAATGGTTGACGGGTGGTTTGTACCTGCAATGCCTGACCTGAACCAGGAAAACCACCTGATGGCCGAATACCTGATCCAAAACAGTATATGGTGGATCGAATATGCCGGTATAAGCGGTATAAGAATGGACACCTACCCTTATCCTGATAAGCACATGATGGCCGAATGGAACAGGAGGGTCAGGAAGGAATATCCCCGCTTCAATATTGTGGGCGAGGAGTGGAGCCTTAACCCTGCCATAGTATCTTACTGGCAGAAAGGACAAAATAACCGTGACGGCTACGATGGTGAACTGCCCAGCCTGATGGACTTCCCGCTGCAGAGCGCCGTAAAGGAAGGTCTGACCGAAGAGGAAGCATGGGATACCGGGCTCAAAAAAATATACGAGATGCTGGCCAACGATTTTCTTTACCCGGATCCGTATAACCTTGTCATCTTCCCCGATAACCACGATATGCCCCGCTTTTTTATGCAGCTGGACAGGGACCAGGACCTGTTCCGTAACGGGATGACATTCTTCCTGACAACAAGGGGCATACCACAGGTATTCTACGGTACAGAAATACTGATGACACATACCGAAGGCGATGACCATGGCTATATAAGAAAGGATTTTCCCGGTGGCTGGAAAGGCGATAAGGTGAATGCCTTTACAGGAAAAGGTATGAAAGCAGAACAGTTAAGTATGCAGAAATTCATACGCAAAATACTGAACTGGAGAAAAAACAAGGAAGTGATACATACGGGTGAACTAATGCAGTTCGCTCCCGTTGATAATGTATACGTGTTTTTCAGGTACAACCATAAGGAGAAAGTGATGGTTATAATAAATAAGAACAAATCTCCTTATGACCTCGAACTGGACAGGTTTGAAGAAATGTTAAAAGGAAGCACGGGAGCAAAGGATATAATTGGTGGCAGGGAATATGAGCTTAAAGACAAGCTGCGCTTATCGCCCCGTAAACCGTATATCCTGGAGATTAAATAAAGAATATTTACAGGACAGATGAAAAAACTACTGCTCATTTCACTGGCTTTACTCACGGGACTGCAGGCCGGTGCCCAGCTGATAGAGACTGAGCCCTCAATTGTAACAATGGGACAGCCAATAACAGTGTATTTTAACAGCGATGAGGAAACAGGTGCCCTTCAGAATTTTGAAGGCGACCTGTACGCACACACCGGTGTGATAATTGAAGGAAACAGCAGCTGGCAGAAAGTTATAGAAAGCTGGGGTAATAATACAACGCAGCCGCAGCTTACTTACCTGGGCAACTACAGGTATGAACTGGAAATTACACCCAGTATAGAGGATTTCTACCCGGACATGACGGGTGATGAGAATGTTGTAAAGCTGGCCTTCGTTTTTCGAAATGCAGCAGCTGATAAACAGACGTCCGACCTCTTCGTTGATGTCTTCCGGCAGGGGCTTAATGTAAGCATCACGAATCCAGCAGGCGAGGCTGTAATAAGAGACCTGAACCAGGATCTCCTGCTTGAAGCATCGGCTACACTGGCTGACTCCCTGGTCCTTTTTATTGATGATCAGAGAACATATAAAAGCTCAGACGCTGAACAGCTTATTTACACTGTGCCCGCCGATCAGTACGGGGGTAAGTGGATAAAGATAACAGCTTATGATGAACCCGATCAAGTGTCAGATTCAACATATATGTATGTTATTGATGACCCTGTGCTTGAGGAACTACCGGCCGGACTGGAAGACGGGATCAATTATGCCGGTACTGATTCAGTGATACTGGTACTGACAGCTCCCGGCAAGACAAATGCCTTTGTCCTTGGCGATTTCAATGACTGGCTGATAAGTGAAGAAGGTTATATGAAGCAGACACCCGATGGTGAAAAATTCTGGCTGGGTATCGGTCAGCTCACTGCAGGCCGGGAATACAGGTTCCAGTATCTTGTTGACGGATCCGTAAGGATAGGAGATCCCTATGCAGAGAAAGTGCTTGATCCATGGAACGACGAGTTTATATCTGAAGAAACATACCCGGACCTGATCCCCTACCCGGAAGGTAAAACAACAGGACTGGTTACCGTTTTGCAGACCGCTGAGCCTGAATACGAGTGGACAGTAACAGACTTTGAAAGGCCTGCAAAAGAAGACCTGGTGATATACGAGCTGCTTATACGGGACTTTATTGCCTTACATGATTATCCCACTCTTATTGATACCCTCAGTTACCTGGATGCCCTGGGCGTGAATGCTATTGAGCTGATGCCCGTAAATGAATTTGATGCTAACCTGAGCTGGGGATATAACCCTTCTTACTACCTGGCACCTGATAAGTACTATGGTACAAAGAACGGGCTTAAAGCATTTATCGACTCATGCCATAACCGTGGTATTGCAGTTATCCTTGATGTTGTGCTGAACCATTCAACAGGATCATCACCAATGGCTGCCCTTTACTGGGATGAGAGCGAGAACAACGTAACGGCAGAGAATCCATGGTTTAATGTCACGGCCAAACATGATTTTAACGTGTTCCATGATATGAACCATGAAAGTGAATATACCCGCTACTTCTCGAAAAGGGTCATGCAACACTGGATAGAGGAATATAAGGTAGACGGTTACCGCTTCGACCTGTCAAAGGGATTCACCCAGACAAATACACTGGGTAATACGGGTGCATGGGGACAGTATGATGCATCACGGGTGGCTATATGGAAAATGTATGCTAACTATATATGGTCCATGGATTCAGATTTCTATGTTATACTCGAGCACTTTGCCGAGAACAGCGAGGAAAAGGAACTGGCCGAGTACGGGATGATGTTATGGGGCAATATGAACCATAGCTATTCGCAGCTGTCAATGGGTTATGACGACTCATTCGACTGGGGATCATACAAGACCCGGGGTTGGTCAGTGCCACACCTGGTGAGCTACATGGAAAGCCATGATGAGGAAAGGATGATGTACAGGAATACAACTTCAGGCAATTCATCTGGCAGCTATGATATACAAAACCTGGATACAGGACTGGAAAGAATAATACTTTCAGCTGCCATGTTCTTTACTGTTCCGGGCCCTAAAATGCTCTGGCAGTTCGGCGAACTGGGTTATGATACCAGTATCGACTTTAACGGTCGCACGGGGGAGAAACCCATAAAATGGTATTACTATGATATTGATGAACGTAAAGATATCTATGACCACTTTGCCGCCCTTATTAAGCTGAAGACTGAAAATGAAGCATTCCGCTCAGACGATTTTGAGATAGTGGATAACGGTCTGCTCAAAAGGATAAAGATCACCGATGCAACAATGAATGTAATAGTGCTTGGGAACTTCGATGTGGAACAGGGATCAGTAAGCGGCGATTTTCATGATACGGGCTGGTGGTATGACTATTTCAAAGGTGACTCACTGGAGGTGGACGACACCGCCGTTTCACTGACTCTTGAACCGGGTGAGTTTCGTATCTACACATCCGTAAAGCTTGACAGGCCTGAACTGAGTGTGTCAGTAAATGATCTCTTCTATGGCAGGGATTATGACAGCTGGTTCAATGTATATCCCAACCCCGTAACTGACAGGCTGAATATAGACCTGGCTGAGGAGTATGCAGGGGTGGACCTTTCTGTTGCCATCCTTGACATCAACGGGAGGCAGGTATATTCGTCATCTTCGTTCAGCGGCAGGTACATTAATACAGGATCGCTCCCGCGCGGTATGTATTTCATCCGTTTATCAACCCCCGGAGCCACCGCCACCAGGAAGTTTGTTAAAAGGTAGGGCGATGCACCGGCCAATCCCCTATGGTGGGACACCCGCCGCACCGGCCTAATCCCCGGGTGGTACCGGGGCTATTTCTATTTACCCCCTCCGGGGGTGGGATTATTTGTGATGTTACCTGAACCACAGGTATGACTGTGGCTATTACTATTTACCCCCTATCTTTGTGCCATATGGCACAAAGATAGATTTTAAATATATTTGTTCATTGACGTATTGTTTTATATTGTTAGTGTCGCTTCTCTCCAACGGGAGCCTCTTTGAATGTAGGTGGCAATCTCTATTTT
>JAIPBU010000039.1 GCA_021738535.1 Bacteroidales bacterium
TGAATAAAATAGAGATTGCCACCTACATTCAAAGAGGCTCCCGTTGGAGAGAAGCGACACTAACAATATAAAACAATACGTCAATGAACAAATATATTTAAAATCTATCTTTGTGCCATATGGCACAAAGATAGGGGGTTTGTTATTTAAAGTGCTCCCGTTGGGAGCTTGCTCACATAAGGTAGCACTTTAAATAACAATAACCGCGCTCTGCGCGGTGTTTGTTTTTCTATTTGCAGGACTGAAGCTAAGGGACGGTGACCCTGACCGACCGACAGGGAGGATCAGGGGAACACCCCCGCCAAAAACCCTGTTTCAGATATTTACCTGTATGGCATTGTGTATTTGCAGGACTGGAACCGAACCTCAATGATTTTGATTTTTTCGACTGTTAGTTTATCTTTGTTACAACTTAAATTAAGTACGAATAAGTTAATAAATAGGAAAATGACAGATGAGAACTATATAATTGATAAGAATGGTCGAAGGATTGCTGTTCAGATTCCTATAAAAAGATATAAGAAGCTCGTGACTGATTCCGAAGAACTGGATGAGATCAGGGAATATCGCAAAGCAAAATCTCAGAAGAGGGATCCTATACCCTTTGATCAGGCTTTCAGGGAAATTGAAGATGCATTAGAATGAAGTATACTGTTTTTGTTGAACGTTATGCACAAAAGCAAATATTAAAGCTTGACAAAAAGTTTATTTCTGTAATTAAAAAAGCAATCGCGAACCTGGCTTAGAACCCCAGACCCAAAGGATATAAAAAACTTAAAGGTGAAGATGCCTATCGAATAAGGGTTTCGAATTACAGAATTATATATGAAATCCATGATGATAAAGTAATTGTTATTGTTGTTTCCGTCGGACACAGAAAGGATATATATAGATAAGTATATTTCCTTAATAGATATACTTCTTTAAGTTCTCGATCTGAAACCAACCGCCAGGGAGCATCAGGGGAACACCCCCGCCACTGGAAAGGGAGGAAGGTTCAGACTTCTATAACAACCTTACCCTTGGGATGTCCATATTGTGCTTTATCAAAGGCTTCAGCTGCTTGCTCAAGGGGGAATGTGCTTTCTATTAGCGGGCTTAGCTTACCCGACTCAATAAGAGATTCAAGTTCCTTATAATCCTCCGGACGAGCCCGCATATTCGATGATGTCATCTTCCTTCCATAACGCAACCTTACATAGATAGCGGCAAAAACCGTCCATGGCATATAGAGAGGTGAAGCATATATACCTTTCTTTTTTAACAAACGGTAAATTTCCTTATAAGCCATCATTCCCCATGCATCAAGAATAGCATCAAATTGCGTTCCTTCGGGTATAAGCTTATCACCCTTGTAAGAATATACTTCATCAGCTCCCAGGTCTTTAGCAAGAGCAAAGTTAGCACTGCTGCATGTAGCTGTTACATGAGCTCCCTTAGCTTTTGCCATCTGTACACCAAAATGCCCTACACCTCCGGTTGCGCCATTAATAAGCACCCTTGTTCCCTTTGTAACATGAGTTCTGCGCAGGCCGTTGAGTGCTGTGAGTGCAGCAACAGGAAGAGAAGCAGCCTGGGTGAACGACAGGAAACCTGGCATTTTACGCACATATTTCAGATCAACAAGTGCAAACTCTGATAGCGCTCCCTGTTTTTTGGAAAATGCTGAAATGGCACCATAAACATTTGAACCCTTTTTGAAGCCTTCAACTCCCGGTCCGACATCTTCAACAATTCCTGCGAAATCAGAACCTATAACCATGGGGAACCTGGATCCTTTAATGATCTTCAGGAGACCCTTTTTAATTTTCCAGTCAACAGGGTTAACAGATACAGCCTTAATTTTTACAAGTAAAGTACCGGGCTTTACTAAAGGCTCCGGCAATTCACCGTACTGCATTGAGTCCTTCCTGCCATATGATTTAAGATACGCTGCTTTCATTCCAGGTAAATAGATATGCTTAATAATTGTAAAACTTCGTGCTTATTCAGAGCACAGGATTTATTCTTTTTCCCTGGAACAGGTCCTGATGCCAAATGGCATATAGAGAGGACAAACCTTAATAAAACTGGTCAGGACAAATATACCAGCCACAACCAGCAGAACTATACCTAGTGTGCCCTCGATTACTCCTGTAAAAAACAATACTGCAATAACTGCAGCAATAATTATTCTTATAATCCTGTCGGCTAAACCCATATTCTTTTTCATATCTCTTAATTTATACATTAGTATTAACTATTAAACACTGCTACTACCAGTTTGTTCTGAGAAAAATGGTATTTTTAGCCTGTCAATTTCTTAAAATCCCGGAGTTATCCATCTATTAAATTCTTATATTATGACACAAAAAATTCTTATACTGATAAATGATGCACCTTACGGTACAGAAAAAGCATATAATGCAATGCGCCTGGCAATGCAACTCGGGAAAGACCACCCGGGCACCGTCGTGCGTGTATTTCTTATGGCAGATGCTGCCTTTTGTGCCCTTGCGGGCCAGAATACCCCAAATGGGTACTATAACATCGAACGAATGATGAAAGCCGTACTTTCCAAAGGCGGGAAAGTTAAGATATGCGGTGGCTGCTCAGAAGCCAGGGGGATTAAAAACCTTCCATTGATTGAAGGCGCTGAAATGAGCACAATGGCTGAACTGACTCAATGGGTGGTGGATAGTGACAAGGTTATTACTTTTTAATCTTCATGGAACTAGGACTCAACACCCTGAACCACGGCTTGAATGTCTGTATAATAATGAGTCCCAGAGCATCAGGAATGAAGCTAAGGGCATACCGGGCGAAGCGAGTTACCCTTGTAAGAATATACTTTATCAGCTCCCAGGTCCTTAGCAAGAGCAAAGTTAGCACTGCTGCATTTAGCTGTTACATGAGCTTCCTTAGCTTGTGCCATCTGTACACCAAAATGTCCGACACCGCCGGTTGCGCCATTAATAAGCACCCTGGTTCACTTTGTAACATGAGTTCTGCGCAGGCCGTTAAGTGCTGTGAGTGCAGCAATAATTATTCTTATAATCCTGTCGGCCAAACCCATATTCTTTTTCATATCTCTTTATTTATGCTAAAGACAAAAGGCTAAGTCTTCGTCGCTTCGTTTCTTTGTCCCTAAACTCCTCGCCGGACATTGCCGAGAAAGGCGGAACTTATTGCTTTCCCTGAGCCTTATCAAGGGCAGTTTTAAACTCTCCCATCAACTCGCTGAAAACATCTTTGACACTGCTGATCTTTGTTGCAAGGTATGCATTGCTGCCTGCAAAGGCATAGCCGCTTTTCATATTGCCTTTATAGGCATTGTACAGAGCAGTGATGATGCAATACGGGCTGCTGCTTACATTACAGGTACGGATACAGTGAAAGGGGCACTTGATTGGCACCTTAAGCCCCGCTTTTACTTTATCAATAAAACCGTTCCTTACGGCCCGGCCGGGCATCCCTACCGGACTGCGGATGATTTCTATGTCTGCTTCTTTGGCATCAATGTAAGACTGCTTGAATTCCATGGATGCATCACATTCATCGGTTGTAACAAAACGGGTACCCAGCTGCACCCCCCTGGCACCTTTTTGCATTATATCATAAATATCCTGGCCCGTGTAAATACCTCCGGCAGCAATGACAGGTATATCTGCCTGGTACTTCTCCTCGTAAACCTCTACTTCCTTCACAACATCCGGAACAATTTCATCCAGCGTATAATTTTCATCATCGAGATTCTCTTTTTTAAAGCCCAGGTGACCGCCGGCCCTGGGTCCCTCCACGACAAAAGCATCAGGAAGGTAATCATACAGGGTTTTCCACTTTTCACAAATTATCCTGGCTGCACGTCCCGATGAAACAATTGGTACCAGCTTTGTCATACTGCCCGCCTTAAGGAAAGAGGGCAGATCCAGAGGCAAGCCCGCTCCTGAAAAGATTATGTCTGCTTTTTCTGTAATCGCTGTCCTTACCAGGTCGGCAAAATTCGTCATAGCAACCATTATATTCACACCGACAACACCCAGGGTCTTCTCTTTTGCTTTGCGTAACTCAATCCTTAAGCCCTCCATGTTAGCCTCCAGGTAATCCAGTGCGGGATTCCGGTGCACAAGCCCGAGCCCTGCAGCAGAAATAACACCTACACCACCCTGGTTGGCAACGGCCGCTGCCAGCCCCGACATTGATATGCCTACTCCCATACCACCCTGTATAACAGGAACTGGTATGTTAATACCTCCAATTCGTAAATTATTCATGATATCACCCCCGAAAATGTTTTAATGCCCGGCGAAGATAGGTAATTATATAAACAAACTACCCTTTATGTATATTTATCGCTGTAATTAATTGATTTTTAATTTGTTTTTAAATCTGCCCCCGGGACTTAAGTTGCCATCCTAAAACTTCACCATCCATTCAAGGTCCTGCTGAAGCTTGTCCAGGTCCGTTCTGACAAGATCCAGGGGGTGGGGATCGTCATTGTCAGAAAATGCATGCTTCACTACCTCATCATAAACATGCGCCTTAATGATATAACTCCCGGGGACTTCTATGTAATCACCCGGTATGAAAGTCTGACCGCCATCCTCCTTCACCAGTTTACCGTTAATATACCAGTCGACCAGCAAAACCGCCGGATCTACTACCTTCAGCCATATCTCAGAAGGCTGTACATGCACCACGCCTGTATCCATTGCATCATCCACCGGATTCACTATATCATAAATGTCAAGTATTATCTTTTGCCTGCATACGGCATTGAAAGAAACCGGCTTTTTGTCGCTGGTCCACCCCATCTTGCTGTTCCTGCTTGGCCTGTACGCTCCCTTGCTGGCATAAATCGCTCCCTCATATACATCAATTACACCCAGTGCGGTGTCAATATCAGTATAACCCAGCCACTCAAACCATTTGGCTCCTGAAGGGTCTGCCGTAACATTAATATTACGGGGCTCATCCCTGGTATATTCACCGTCTCCGTAATATTCATCAGCCAGGCCGAAAAACCCATGGCCGGCCTCGTGAAGACCAATCTCCTTACCGAAATTATAAGAGAAAACAACATACCTGCCACCTGAATTATGATATTCAGGGTTGTTAAGCACCACAAATGGCCAGTTTATCTCATCTGTACCCAATTCCATTGCCACCTGATCAAAGAACGGACCGGCAAGCCTGCGGTCGACCCAACCCAGCCGGTCATTGTCACGACTGCCTCCCAGGGCATTCCTTACAGTTTTTGTCTTGTCCCTGCCATAACGGGGAGCAACACTGATACCTGATTCCTCACTCAATAAGTCAATGCGATAAACATTAATAAAATTCTTGTAACGTGGTAAGGGCCTTACATACATCCCCGGGGTCATAAGATAATCCAGGGAATTCTTAACATGACCGGGAAATGTATTAATCTCATCCCCCGTGTAACCATCTGATGCATAGGTAAGCTTTACCCTGTTACTGTCCGGTCCCGTCTGCCGGAGAATCTCCACCTCAAAATCAAAATTAAGTTCCCTTTCATCCTGCTTCTCCCTGCTCTGCGAATTCACAACCAGGCTGAATAAAAAAACAAGTGCCAGGGTAATAGCGGCGCGATGCCATCCTAAACTATTGTTAAATAATGTATTACTTTTCATAACATTGTATTAAATATTTTCGACCATTAAATTAGTGTATTTTTTACAATTATAAAATAAAATGATATCGTACATAGCATATTAAATTCTCAGTTGGCTTTTTTTTCTTATTTTAGACTATTCTGAATACATCTGTATTAAATATGAAAAAGACTGAGAATATAAGATTTGTTATTTACTCCCTCTTAATTCTTTCTGCTATGAACGTTTCTGCCCAGGATCTTAACGCCTTACTACCGGATGAAATAAATGGCTATAAACCTTCAGGGAAGGATACTTACTACAACCAGGAGAACCTGTTCAACTATATAAACGGAGGTGCAGAACTGTTTATATCATATAATTTCGATAAAGTTATCAGCAGGACATATACATTAAAGGGTGAAACTAAGATAGTAGCTGAGATATTTGATATGGTTGAAGCAAAAAATGCTTTCGGTGTTTTCAGTCACGACCGTGAAAGCCTTGACACTACCTACGGCCAGGGATCCGAAATATATCCCGATGCCATAATTTTCTGGAAAGACCGGTACTATATCTCAATTTTAGCTTCAGGGGAAACAAACACGTCAAAGACAAGCATTCATGACCTGGCTGCAGGGATAGACAAACTAATTACAACTGAAGGCAAGCTGCCGGCAATCATTGCGCATGTCCCCCGGAAGGACCTGGTACCGGAAAGTATTTTCTACTTTCATCATTATGTTTGGCTCAATGCCTTTTATTACATAGCAGGTGAGAACATTCTTAACATTGATGACAATACCGATGCAGTGCTGGCAAAATACGGTAAGCCTTCATCCAGGTATTACCTGCTGCTGGCAGAGTATAAAACACAGGAAAATGCAGATAAGGCTTACAGGAGTTTCATTAATAATTATGCCCCTGAACTGGGAAGCAATAAAGCAATTCAGACGGAGGATGGTAAATGGATGGGATTCAGTCAACACTGTAAAATCCTGGTCGGGGTATTCAATGCACCTGCAAAAGAACAGGTAACAGGACTGTTAGAAAAAATCATTAAATAAAAAACCATGACCAAAAAGACCCTTACACGACGTAAACTGATAAAAAATGGTGCACTGGCATCCATAGGAGGATACCTGTATCTTAACAGTTCCCCGGCCAGGGCCATGAATGCAATGAACGCCTCGCAATCTGATAAGTCGCGCGTAGTTCTTATACGCGACAAAGATATTCTGAACGGGTACAACAAACCCGATCCCGACAGGCTTCAGTCAATGCTTGACCGTGCCCTCCTTGCTCTTACAGGCAAAGATGATATTGTGGATGCCTGGAAAGGAATACTCAAACCTGAAGATATCCTGGGTATCAAAACAAATGTCTGGAACTACCTGCCTACCCCCTCTGAACTGGAACAGGCAATTAAGAAAAGAGCCATGGACGCCGGCCTTCAGGAGAAAAATATAGGGATAAAGGACAGGGGCATAACCAATGATGATATCTTCCAGAATGCCACGGCACTCATCAACACCAGGCCACTGCGTACACATGCATGGTCAGGAGTAGGATCACTGATAAAGAACTATATTATGTTCATCCCCAACCCTTCTTCTCTTCATGGAGACTCCTGCGCAGACCTTGCAACACTATGGAAACTGCCGGTTGTCGAAGGCAAAACAAGGCTGAATATCCTTGTAATGCTTAACCCCCTCTTCCACGGTGTAGGGAGGCATCATTTCAGCAAGAAATACACATGGGAATACAATGGTCTCCTTGTGGGCTTCGACCCCGTTGCCGTTGATGCCACAGGCATAAGCATACTGCAGGCCAAAAGAAAGGAATATTTCGGGGAAGACCGGCCCCTCAATCCACCGGCAAAACATATATTCCTGGCTGATACACGTCATAAACTGGGCACAGCTGATCCGAGTAAAATTGAGCTTGTAAAATTAGGCTGGCAGGAAAACTGTTTGATTTAAACAAGCCGGGAAAAGTCATTTCCGTTACAAGGGCAATAAAAAAATTAATCATACCTTTAAGGTATTGGTAATCCAACTAAACCGATCCTGTAATGAAAAGATTATTTCCCGTACCGGCCATTCTATTACTTCTGATTATATGTCCCACTGGATCCATCGCACAGGAGGCAGGGTTTACAACCGGGAGCGGGATGACCATCGGCTTTGGCCTTGGATCATCATACCAGGTTTCAGATATAAAAAACTCCGTGGGTGCCGGTTTTAACTTCAACCTTGGAAGCTACCTGTACAAAAAAGACGGCGCCGCCCTCTCAGCAGACTGGAAGTTCAGGTTCCTTGCAGGCGAAAACCGCGCCCATGACCACCGGATAAATACTGATGATACTTACAGCAACATCAGGCTCAGACATTTTAATTATGACCTCGAGCTTGGCCTGACACTTAACAGGCTGAGGGAAAGAACACGTATAGTACTTAGCGGCTTTGCAGGTATCGGCATAACTCATGGTATTACAAACACCGATCTCTACAACAGTTCAGGTAACCTCTATGATTATTCCCTTATTAACCCCAACCAGGACAGGTCACAAATAAGGGCCGACCTGCTTGCTTTGTCCGACAAAGAATATGAAACAAAACTGGTAAATAAAGCAGCAGTTCTCCCAACAGCAGGTATATACCTCGGGTACCAGTTCACCAGCAGCTTTTCAATGGGTATTATCCATAAAATAAATTTCTCGCTTACAGAGAATAACGGGGCCTTTGGTATAAATATCGATAATAATCCCCTGGCTGGCTCATGCATCGACATGAACCACTACACTTCACTGGGCTTCAGGTGGATACTGGGCAGAAGATCAAGCGGCGGGTATACGGGCAGGGATCCGGGTTATGTCAGCCCCGTACCTGCTCAGCAGAACTATATCAGTACAGAAAGACCATCAAAAATTGTTTATGATGCTCCTGTTTTACCGGAGATTGATATAACGATCCCGTATAAAGAAATACACAGAACACAAGACAGGAATGTCGATATTACAGCAAGGGTAAGGAGAATCGAAAATAAGGAAAATATCAGGGTAAGATATGAAAATGGTAATACTGATTTTGAATTCAGTCCGGTATCCGGTAAAATTAACCTCTCTGTCTTTATGGCAAGGGATACAAGTCTCCTTACAATTAGCGGGACCAATAACTCAGGATCAGCAAGCGACTCGCTCTTACTGGTATTCGCACTTCCTGACACTACCGTGTATGAACAGGGTAAAACCAATGCAGAAGCCGTAACAACAAATCCTGCCAGGGTAAATGTAAATACCTGGGCCAGGCGGAATACAAACAGGAACGTCATACGAATAAACGAAAACACAGGCATCAACCGTAATACAGAAACAAACCGTAATACAAACATCAGCCGCAACACTGAGGTCAATCGCAGCTCGCGGCGCAGTAATGTGAGTACAGGAGAGAACACCAGGACCAACAGGGTCTCAAGAAGGAATATTGCGCGAAAAGAAAATGAAAACAGGGTGATTTCCAGGGAGGAAATAATTGAAGAGAGTGATATAAGAATCTCAGATGAACCCTGCCCTGCGCCATCAGTAAAATTCAGTATCGGTGAAATTAAGGGTAAAAATGCAACACATAAGCTTACCGGTACCATTAAGAACATCAAACAAATATCCGGCATTACGATGACTGTCAACGGATCTCAAAATACAGATTTCCAGTACAATGCCGCCAGCGGGCAAATTAGCACAAGATTTAATTTCAACCCAGGCTCCTACACTATTACTGTTTTTGCTAAAAACGATTGTGGTGAAGATTCAGGTTCAGCCAGGGTGGTGGTAAAAACCGTGGTGGAAGACGAAGAAGACGAAGATGAAGGAGGTGAAGGAGGTGATGAAGGAGAAGGAGAAGATGAAGAAGAACAGCAACAACAAGCAAGCAGCATCAGGATCAATCCCGGTAACTCTGTTTGGCAATTTTGCCTTGTAACACCTGGGGGCACATATAACAGGGATAATCTCCGAAATGAAAACTTCAGCTATTCAGGCCCGGCCTCCAGCCTCTATATTTTACCCATAGGCGGCGGTGGTACTGCCATTGTAAACGGCAGGTCCTACAATGTCAGATCCGGACGTTACTACCTGTTTACAGGAAGCCTGCAGGTAAGCGTCAGTACAAATCATCCCGGATCAATGGGACACTGGTCTGTAACTATTAAAGCTGACAGGGCACCCGCATCCGGTAATGGAAATAAGAGACCAAAAAGTCCGTGCGAAAACAACCATTAAAATCACTCCTTTTGTAAAACCAATCAAATCCATATCAAAATGAATGATATTAAAACCAGGTTCAACACTCTTAACCGATTAGATCTTTTCTTTATTATAGCAGGATTAGTCGAAATATTCTGCTTAGTCTTCCTTACAAGCTATCGTTTACTTGTTTTAATAGGACTTATTACCATAATCTCAGCTTATCTCCCGCTAAAGGAAGATAAAATAAAATGGAATTACTTTGTGGGCATATGGGCACTGCTAAAGTATAATCCTTTGGGCCTCGCCTTTATTTCCTTTTACCTGGGCGACACCGCAATGGCCTATGACAGCACTACAGCAACTTTTGTAACAGGGATAGTATTTTTTGTGCTGGGTATAGCTTCACTCGTACTGGGCATTATTATAATTGTAAAGACTTCGAAATACCTGAGAGCCAAAGAGAAGATCAAATAAGATTGCCCCGGCTAAAGAAAACCCTGACGTTTCTGCCTTTGGCAGGCACCATCATAACTGATCTATTCGTAATAAAAAAATGCCAAAAAACAGTTTATCCGGCATAAAAGAACATGATATTTAACATAACTTTATGCCTTAATTAGTCTAAATAAACTGTACATTATGAAAATACCGGCCCTTATAATTACTTTATTAGCCCTTAGCCTTAACATCAACGCGCAAACAGATCACTCCGGTTTTTTTGAAGGTCCCTTCAACTCACCGCAGGATGTTACCCGTACATGCCTTGACTGCCATCCCATGGTTGATCAGGATATTATGAAAACCAGGCACTGGAACTGGACGGGTAAGGAATTCACAAACTCCGGGGGTAAAAAAGTAAAACTGGGAAAACAAAACCTTATAAATAATTTTTGCATAGCCGTTCCCTCCAACTGGCCCAGGTGCACAAGCTGCCACATAGGCTATGGATGGAAAGACGAAAGCTTCGACTTCAGCGATGGCCGTAATATTGACTGCCTCATCTGCCATGACGGAAGCGGTACGTATAAAAAAACACCCACTGGTGCCGGCATGCCTGATCCCTCGGTCGACCTGCTCAAGGTCGCAAAAAGTGTAGGCCCTACAAGCATTAACAACTGCAGCATTTGCCACTTCAACGGTGGTGGCGGCACAGGTGTCAAACATGGTGATATGGACGAAAGCATGCTAAACCCTTCACCTCAACTAGATGTACATATGGGTCAGCTGGGCTTTAGCTGCTCCGACTGCCATGCAGGCGATAACCACGCCATACTGGGCGCCAGTCACGGCTCAATGGCAGCAAATAAAAACCACATTTCATGCACCGGTTGCCATGGCGAAAGGCCCCACAGGAAAAAGATCATCAATGACCACGGCAGTGCAGTGGCCTGCGAAACCTGCCATATTCCTACATATGCCCGTGAAGAACCTACCAAGACCTGGTGGGACTGGTCCACTGCAGGCAGTAACAAAAAAGTGGAAAATGATGAATACGGTATGCCCACATACAATAAGAAAAAAGGTGATTTTAAATGGGATAAGGACATAGTGCCCGAATACTACTGGCACAACGGGCAGGCAGCATATTACCTGCAGGGTGATGTCATACAGCCTGAACAGGTGGTGCAGCTAAACAGGCTCACCGGCAACATAGACGACCCTCATGCAAAAATCACCCCCTTCAAGGTCATGCGCGGTAAGCAACCCTACGACTCACGCAATAATTACCTGATCATACCCAAACTATTCGGCAAAGGAGGGTACTGGGATACATATAACTGGGATAAAGCATCTGAAAAAGGAATGAATCAGGTTGGTCTGCCATACTCAGGCAGGTACGATTTTGCAGAAACAGAGATGTACTGGCCTGTAAACCACATGGTAGCACCGGCTTCCCAAAGTCTCAAGTGCACCGACTGCCACTCAAAAGACGGTCCGGAGAGGCTCAACTGGAAAGAACTTGGTTATAACGGCGATCCCATGTTCAATAATATTCGGGATTTCGGTAACTAAACATTCCCGGAAATTGCTATTTTTGTTAGTGACCTTCAGGTTATAGTATTAAATATTACCCTTAAATATTAATCGTATGTGGAGGACTGCACTAATATTGATAGTCACAATCATCGTGATCCCTTTCCTTGCATTCCGGATTGATACCCCTCTCACCCCTGCACAAAGTGCAATACTGGCAGACCTGCTAAGAGTATACATCGTGGCTGCGGCACTATGTTTTATCACAAGCACCCTCACCGGCAATTACAGCCAGGTAGATAAACTCTGGAGCATAATGCCCGTCGTTTATGCCTGGATGATCTGTATCGCCTCCGGCTGCGAAGGCAGGCTCCTTCTCATGGCCATTGTAGTAAGCATCTGGGGCATCCGCCTTACTTACAACTTTGCCCGCCGGGGCGGTTATTCAATCCGCTTCTGGTCAGGAACAGAAGATTACAGGTGGCCCCTCCTGCGCAAACGGTCTGAATTTTCGGTTAAGTGGAAATGGATGATCTTCAACCTTCTTTTTATCTCCTTTTACCAGATGGGCCTGATATTACTGATTACCCTGCCTGCACTAAAAAGCCTGGGGGCAAGGCCGCTCTCATGGATTGACTATCTTATCGCAGCGATTGCCGTCCTCTTTGTAATTGTTGAAACGGTAGCCGACCAGCAGCAATGGGCTTTCCAGAGAGAAAAGTACAGGGCTGTAAATTCCGGGAAAGAACTACCTGAGCCCTACAGCAAGGGTTTTATAGACAGCGGCCTCTGGTCAGTTGTCCGCCACCCCAACTACAGCTCCGAGCAATCAGTATGGATAGTATTCTATTTCTTCAGTGTGTCAGCCACCGGCCTCTGGCTCAACTGGTCAGTGATAGGAGCAATATTGCTTGTCCTGCTCTTCTACGGCAGCAGCAACTTCAGCGAATCTGTCTCTATGACCAGGTATCCTGAGTATAAAGAATATGCTAAAAACACACCCAGGTTTGTACCTATAAGGTTTAAAAGGTAACTCTAACAGGCTGGCAGCAATACGACAATATTTGCCTTACCAGCCCATCTGCCCCTGGACACTCCGGGCACTAAGCAGACTTCTGTTTCCTTCGCTCCATCCAGTAATAAATATTAGGCAGCACCATAAGCGTCAGCAGGGTAGACGTTATCAGGCCTCCTATCACCACTGTTGCCAGCGGCCTCTGCACTTCTGATCCGGGACCGGTATTAAATGCCATTGGTATAAATCCGAGGCTGGCAACCAGTGCCGTCATGAGCACCGGCCTCAACCTGTCTGCTGATCCCTCAAGCACGGCCTTCCTGAGATCCGTTCCTTTTTCCTTCCTGATTTCATTGAGATGATCAATAAGTACAATACCATTCAGCACGGCAACACCAAAGAGTGCTATAAACCCTACACTGGCCGAGACAGAAAGATACATGCCCCTGATCCATAAAAGCAGCACCCCTCCCGAAAGTGCAAACGGCAGGTTAAGGAGTATGAGTATGGCATACCTCATCTTTCCGAAGTTCAGGTAAAGCAGTCCAATAATAATAAATATTGAAAGGGGCACAACAAGCATGAGGTGCTTCATAGCCCTCCTCTGGTTCTCGAAGCTGCCGCCGTAATCAATGAAATATCCTGCCGGTATATCTGCATTTTGCTGTATCGCTTCCTGTAAATTGCTGACATATGTACCAAGGTCAATATCCTCTATATTAATACCTACTATCAGGCGGCGCCATCCATTTTCCCTTTGTATCTCTCTTGGGCCCTCCTGCAATACAATATCAGCCACTCTCTTCAGTGGAACAAATGAGCCGTTGGGCAGATCAACAGGTATGTTCTGTATCTCCGCCAGGTCGTTCCTTATCTCCTCCGGGTACCTTACAACAATCTCAAAACTCCTCTGTCCCTCGTATAATAATCCCCCGGCCTGGCCTCCTATACCTGTCTCAATCACCTGCTGTACCTCATCCACATTGAGACCAAATGAGGCTACTGCTTCGCGGTTTATGTCAACGGTAATATAGGGTTGCCCGGCCGATTGCTCAACAAAGTAATTATCTGTACCATCAAGGTCTCCAAGCACCCGGGATATATCATCCCCTATCATACCCAGGGTTTCCAGATCTTCTCCATAGATCTTTACTGCAAGATCCGATTTCACACCGCTGGTCAGCTCATCCACCCTCATTGCTATAGGCTGAGTAAAATTATAAGCCATACCCGGCTCAGTTAGCAGGTATGGTTCTATCTCTTTAATAATATCATCTTTGGTAATATTCTTTCTCCATTCTTTTTCAGGCTTAAGAAGTACCCAGACATCGGTCTGATGCACCCCCATCCAGTCGTTGGCAAGATCAGATCTTCCTGTTTTAGGCACTACTGTCTTGATCTCGGGAATGTTTTTCATCAGTACACCGGCAAACCAGTTTGCATTCTCAACCGACTCTTCAAGGGTTACCGATGGCATCCTGACCTGCTCCACCAGTATTGATCCCTCATCCAGCTCAGGCAGGAATTCGGTACCCATCTTTGTCATCAAAAACACAGAGGCCAGGAATATTACTCCTGCAGTTGACATTATAAGCACTCTCCTGTTAAGATACCTTTCCAGGTTCCTGACATATATAGGCTTCAGCCAGTTTATGAACCTGTTCTTTCTTGTCCGTACTCCCTTTCTGAAAACTATCGACGACATTGCAGGAATAAATATCAGCGCCAGCAGTAATGATCCAAACACAGCTGCTGCCACGGTAATTGCCATAGGTCTGAAAAGAACACCCTCCATCCCGCTGAAAGTCATTATGGGAACGTATACCATTAATATTATCAGTACACCGAAAAATATTGGCCTGACAACCTGCCGCGCTGCCTTGATAATTACCTCATCCTTATTGGCAGATTTATTACCATGCAACCTTTTGACAATATTTTCGACCATAACAACCGAACCATCCACCACCATACCAAAGTCAATAGCACCCAGGCTCATAAGGTTGGCTGCCAGCCCGAATTCCCGCATTCCTATAAATGCGAAAAGCATTGACAGTGGTATTACAAGGGCAACTATTAATGCTCCTGATATCTCCCCCAGCAATAGCAGTAAAATAACCACTACCAGGAGGCCTCCTTCAACAAGGTTTTTTGAAATGGTATCTGTGGTCCTTGATATTAATTCCGACTGATCATAAAATTTTTCTATGCTAACGCCTTCAGGCAAACCTGCATTAATTTCATCTATCCTGTCTTCTACGGAGCCTATAACCTTACGTCCGTTCCCGTCACGTAACATCATAATAATGCCTGTTACAACTTCACCGTTACCATCCTTTGTCACTGCACCCTGGCGTATCTGTGTACCCGTTTCAACATTTGCCAGGTCGCTTATGTAAACAGGCTTGTTATCCAGGTTGGTTACTATTATATTCTCCAGGTCATCCACCCTGTTTATCTGTCCGAATCCCCTGATTATATACTGCTCCCTGTTATGCTCCAGGTAATTACCCCCCGAAACGCTGTTATTTTCTTCTATTGCAGTCAAAACATCACCTATACCAACACCGAACATTCTCAATCGTCCCGGGAAAACAGTTACATTGTATTGTTTTACAAAGCCACCAAAAGAGTTAATCTCTGTAACACCATCCACCACCTTAAGCTGTGGCACAATGAGCCAGTCCTGTATTTCCCTGAGCTCGGCAAGTGAATAGTTATCACCCCTTACCACGTACTGGTATATTTCACCCAGAGCGGTGGTTATCGGCCCCAGCTGGGGCATGGAAACACCCGGGGGCATTTCTCCCGCCAGGGATTGCAATCGCTCGCTCACCATCTGCCTGGCAAAATAAATATCTGTTCCTTCATCAAATTCAACTGTTACAGCCGAAAGGCCAAACTGAGATATGGATCTCACTTCTGATACATCGGGTAACCCGTTCATTGTTGTTTCTATAGGGTAACTCACCAGCCGTTCAACATCATAGGGCGAATACCTGCCCGCCTTGGTAATTACCAGTACCTGTACCGGTGTAACATCCGGGAGTGAATTTATCGGGATGCGTGTCAAACTGTAATATCCCCCTATCGCCATAAGTATAACAAGGGAAATAGCTACATATTTTTGTCTTACACTGAAATTAATTATTTGCTTGAGCATCAGATGATTTTTTTCTGTTTCCTGCTTATATTATTCTGCAATCATGTCGTAACGCGATAGTGATTTAAGGCTGAAAAGCTGTGAAACGGCAACCTCTTCTCCTTCATGGAGACCGGAGCTTACGAAAACGTTTTCCTCTCCCACTTCCATCACCTTGATTATCCTTTTTTCATAAATGCCTTCACCCTTTTTAACAAATACAATGGGATCATTGCCGTCATATGTTAATGCTGAGAAAGGTATCATCATAATACCCTCACTTACATTAGTCCGGATTGACAGGTGAACATTCTCACCTGGTCTGGGCCTGGCACCATTGGTTTCTGTATATATATTTACAACCAGGGACATGCTTTTCTCATCCAGTCCCGGGTTAATCGAAGAAACGGTGCTTTCAAGAAGGAAGGTCCGGTCTTCTCTCCTGCTGATCGTTACGGTATCACCCTCTTCAATATGACTGGCGTCCTCAGGGTTAAGATATCCCCTGATAAGAACAAGTTTGTTATTCACTATACGTGAAAGGTCCTCCAGGGCATTAACAGACTGCCCCGGCTCTACATAATTACCATCGACAACGCCGGTAATTGGTGAATATATCTTTAACACGGGGTCTATATCATCCATTGAGATATACTTCTCCATCTCGTTGTCTGATACACCTATCGCTTTAAGCTTTGAGCTTGACGCACGCAGGTTAACCACTGCCCTGTTATAGTCAGATTCAACCTGTGCCAGTTCACTTTCAGATGAAATGGTCTCTTTTACCAGCTGCCTGATCCTCTCCAGTCTTCCTTTATAGTATTCCTCCTCTGCAGAAGCAATCAGGTAATCAGATACCAGTGAACCGAATACAAGGCTCTGTATACGAAAAAGTTCTTCTCCTTTTCTGACCCATTCACCTTCCCTTTTGCTTATCCTGCTCACCTGTCCGTCTATGGGAACACTAATAACACTGGTATGACGGGGATCATAAAAAACCACACCTGGAGCAGACACAGGATACTCTTTGTTACTCCTGTTGATTGTAACTGTCTTTATCTGCAGTTCTGACTGCTCCCTTTCACTCAGCCTGAGTGCCTCTGCACTATCTGGTGATTCCTGCAGGGAAGGAGGCACTGACTCTACTTCATTGCCCAGCTGATCTTCTTCAGCTCCTTTATCGTTGCAGGACGAAAGAGCCATGAGGATAAGAAGGACAAAACTTATTATAATATTGCTTTTCATTTATTATTGTATTTTGATAGTTCTAGTAAACAAGTTCAGTATCAAGGTATTTCTCTAAATCCGCCAGCTGACGGTAATAATTGCGCAGGGCAGTTAAGTAATTCATACGACTGTTGATGTATGTTTGCTGGGCATTAAGCAGCTCTAGAAGGTCTATCTCACCTATCTGGTAAGACCTGAGGGCCATCGCCCTCAGCTTGCCGGCTTTTTCCCTCATGGCTTCATTATACCTGTTCATAATCCTCCTGGTAACAGAATAGTTGTGCCAGGCATATTCAATATTTTTCTTGATATCAAGCTCAACCTCTGTCTGTCGCCATCCCAGCTTGTTTAATTCAGCCTTTGCCATATTAACCTTTCCCTTCTGCTCAAAAGGATACCACAACGGAATACTCACTCCAATCTCAAAACCACTGTAATTATAACCCTCGCCGTAGTCCTGCTTGTAGAGATTAATATTAATATCGGGCAGACTGTTACTCTTTGCTTCCTTCAGGAAGTATTCTGCAGCCGACCGGTCAAGCTCCACGGCACGGTACTCCGGCTGTTCAGACTGCAGATCGAGTGACTGAACCTGGGAGATCATGACATCAGAAGATCTTAGTGTATCACTGAATGCAATTGTATACTTCTGATCATCTGAGGGTAAACCCATAGAATTAAAAAGGCCGTAACGTGCCTCATGCAATACCCATTCAGCCTCATCAAGAGCATTCATAGCCTGTTCTTTCTGTAATTCTGCATTAGCCAGGTCCACCCCCGTGGCCATACCTGATTCAAGCCTGGTGTATACTGCATTGTATAGTTCCGTTGCAATACTGAGCTGTTCCTCCCTCAGAACCTGCAGGTAACGCGCATATATAACATTAATATATGCTTTTTTTACCTCGGCCCTTATGTTCCTTTTTTCAGCCTGTATCCTTAGCTCCATAGCCTTGGCTTCCTGCTTTACACCTTTAAGACGGTAAACGGTGGTAAGAGGAAAGTCTATCTCCTGTGAAACAGCAATTCTTTGCTCTTCAAATACACTTTCAGGTATTGTGCTTATTCCTTCCCTGAAATAACTGATTTCAGGAGTGGATAAACCGGTTTCTGTCCTCCACTTTTCACGATCCTGGTCCAATTGTGCCTTCATCTGCTGAAGCATTGTATTGGAATTATAGGCATAATCAACTGCATCTTTGATTGTAAGGACTGTATCCTGTCCAATTATCACACCTGAAAATACAATGAAGAAGAGTACAGATAGTGATTTTCTTTTTTCCATATTTTTGGTTGAACTGATTTTATTATGGTTAAATCTTCATAGATTCCAACAAGAACTGTTTTATTTTGTTCATAACGCAGGTATCTACAGCTGCCTGTCCTGCGCCAGGACTACCCGGAATGTTGATTTTTCTGACAGCTTCTCACTTGTTGTCTTCAGCCCTGCCTTTTCAATAAAATGATCGGCTCCCCCCAGGCGGTTGTAGTTCCTGAAATTACGGTAGTGATCACCGCCGGCTATCCTCTCTATTATCCATACTACCATGCGGAGAAAAAACTTCTTTATGGGATAGTTGTAATCCATTATTATAATCCTGCCCGCTATACGCTTCATCTCCTTCAGAATCTTTACAGCCAGTTCCTCATCAAACTGGTGCACTGCCATTGATGTTACAGCCACATCAAACTCATTATCAGTGTAAGCTGACAACTCACCTGCATCCCTGAGTAAAAATTCAGCATTTTCAATGCCCCTCTTCTCAGCCAGCCTTCCTGCTATCTCAACCATCTCCTCTGACAGGTCAATACCTGTTACATCAGCACCTTTACCTGCTATGGCCAGCCCCAGTGAACCGGTGCCGCTGGCAATGTCTATTACCCTTGCGCCACCGGCAATCTCATCCGTAATAGATGAATAATACGATGACAGGATGGGATCAATAATGCTTCTGTAGATAAGACTGTTAAGTGTGTAATGCATTTATATTGACCTTAAAAGATTATGGTTGAGGGCCCCTCCTTTGCGGCCGTCTCAAAACCATCAATCTTCAGTAAGAAGTGAGTTTCGTACAATCCCGTTGTACTCCCTGAAGAAACTATCTGTTGATGGCATAAACTGGGCAAATCCCATCACTGCCATGTTATCATCCCTGTATACCACGAAGTGCGTGGAGGCAGCCCCGCTCCACCTGTAACTGTTGTTTTCAAATGACACACTCCCTGCAAGTCCGTATCCCTGTCCTTCCCCGTATTTTACTCCCCCGGGTAACTGATCAGACATTATAAGCTCAACAGTGGACTCCTCAAGTATCCTGCTGCCTTCAAGCTCTCCGCCGTGCAGCAACATCCTGCAAAATCTCCCGTAGTCTTCCACGGTAGATACCATTCCCGCTCCTCCTGAGAAACAAATGGCAGGTTGCTTAAAAACTTCATTGAAATCAGCGGCTGAATCATCGGTAAGCCCAACTGATCCGGGTAAGGGGATCAGTTCACCTTCCTGGTTCCTGGTATATAGAACAGATAGCCTGTCATGCTTTTCGGTAGGAACATAAAAGCCTGTATCATCCATTCCCAATGGTTCAAGAACTTCAGCATGCAGGTATTCCTCAAAGGTCATTCCCGACATTACTTCTATTAGATAACCCGCCACGTCAATGGATAAACCATACTCCCATCTTGTACCCGGTTGGTATTTCAAGGGGATCCCCGCCAGTTGCTTTACCTTCTCTCCTATGCTTGCATCCCAGTTTGCCACTCCTTCTTCACGGTACAGTGAATCTACATATGACCCCGGCTGCCAGCCATAGGTCAGTCCCGATGTATGGGTCAGCAGGTGCCTGATGGTCATGGGATTCTCCTGTGGCTCAAGCGTAAAACCTTCTTCTGATGGTGTATATACCATTGTTTCTGCAAACTCGGGGATATAATCCGACACCTTATCATCCAGCCCGAATTTGTCATCCTCGTAAAGGGTCATAAGAGCAACGGCAGTTACTGGTTTCGACATCGAAAATATCCTGTAAATGGTATTATTATCAACAGGCGTCTCACTCTCAATATCAGCATATCCAAAAGTCCGGTCATGGGCAACGAAATCATCTTTTATTGTCATAAGGGCAATGCCTGCTACTTTGGCCTCATCAATATACTCCTGCATCCTGCTTTCTGCATATGCAAGACTGTCAGAAGATATCCCGACATCTTCAGGCACTGCAGGTCCATCCGACTGGCTGCATGAATAAACAAAGAGTAAGAGGGCAAAAAGGCTGAGTTTTGTAAATAAGCTTTTCATAGGTTATATTTTTTATTTGAGCCTACAAGTTAAACATTTTTCAACCAAGTTGCTAAATTGGTGTTGATCTTCCTCCGGCCACAGTAGCCCTGGCGAAGGTGGCAGATCAACGCCATAAAGCTGCGAGCAGGCTCAGGTCAGAGACCTGCACCAACAATCGCCATAGAATTGAGATAATCAATGCCCCGGTCAACGATTATCCCGTTTATTTTGTTTATATTATAAAGGCGTAACAATAACGAAAAAGGAGGTAAACAATGTTACCACTAAAAGAAAGAAAATGCGAACCCCTGGAAAAGGGTAAAAATCCATTCGATAAGGAAAAAATCCGGGAATATATGGAAATGCTGCAGCCGGGCTGGCATGTGAGCGATGATAAAAAGATCAGCAGGAAATTCCTCTTTGAGAATTTCAAAAGGGCCATGGCCTTTGTGCAGGAAGTGGCCAGGATAGCCGAGCAGGAACAACATCACCCCGACATATGCATAAGCTATGCCGACGTGGAAATTGAACTGAGCACCCATGATGTTGGCGGACTTTCGGAGAATGATTTTATTTTGGCAGCCAAGATAGATAGCTTCTAGCAGTAAAAATAAAAAACTACAAAAAATGCCCCACCCTTTCACAGGCTTATATACCGATCACTACGAACTCACAATGGCCCAGGGATACTACCTCTCAGGAAGGCATGAGATCCCGGCTAACTTCGATTACTTCTTCCGTAAGAATCCCTACGGTGGTGGCTTCGTTGTTTTTGCAGGGCTGCAGACCATGCTTGAAGCCCTGTCAGAATACAGCTTCTCTGATAATGACTGCTCCTACCTGCTCTCTGAAGGCTTTAATAAAAAATTCGTTGATCACCTGCGTGATTTCCGTTTCAGGGGCAGCATACATTCAGTCAGGGAAGGCGAAATAGTATTTCCCAATGAACCCATACTCAGGGTAAGCGGCAATATCATAGAAACACAGCTGGTTGAAACCCTTATACTGAACATCCTCAATTTCCAGTCGCTTATAGCCACCAAGGCAGCAAGGATGAGGCTGGCAGCAGGTGACAAATCGCTTGTGGATTTTGGTATGCGCAGGGCACAGGGAACAGGGGCAGTGCATGCCAGCAGGGCTGCTATGATAGGTGGCTTCGACGGGAGTTCGAATGCATACAGCGCCAGTAAATTCAATTTCAGCTCAAGCGGAACCATGGCACATTCATGGGTACAGAGCTTCAACAGCGAGCTGGAGGCTTTCCGGAAATTTGCCGGGCTCTACCCCAAATCAACAATATTGCTGGTTGATACCTACGATACCATAAAACAGGGTATACCAAATGCCATCACTGTGGCAAAGGAGATGGAGAAGCAGGGTAACAGGATGACAGGTATCCGGCTCGATAGCGGCGACCTGGCCTATATGAGTAAAAAAGCCAGGAAGATACTCGACAGTGAAGGACTGGAATATGTAAAGATCATCGTTTCAAACCAGCTCGACGAATACCTTATCAAGAGCCTGCTGGAACAGGGTGCCCCGGTCGATTCGTTCGGAGTTGGCACTGCCCTGGTAACAGGTAAGGGCGAGGGAGCTCTCGACGGGGTCTATAAACTTACAGGGGTCAATAATGAACCCAGCATGAAACTGTCGGATAACATAAGCAAAACCACTCTCCCGGGCCTTAAGAATATTTACAGGTATATAAATGGCGATAAGCTGTTCTATGCTGACGGCATTGAGCTGCTTGAAGAAGATCCGCCCGGTATAATATACCACCCTCATCACCCCGAAAAGAATTGCACTGTAAAGGGATATACAAGGGAGTCACTTGTAAAAAAAGTGATGGAAGATGGCAGTCCACTCGTAAATGAAGAACTGGCAGATATCAGTACCTATGCCTCAGAAAGGCTGAAACAGGTTCCCGGTGAAACCAGGCGCTTTGAAAATCCGCATATATACAAGGTGGGAGCAGGAAATAATTTGTTGAACCTAAGAAATAAATTAAGGAGACAATATGAAAGCACTTCTGATAGTTGATGTACAGAATGATTTTTGTCCCGGGGGTGCCCTGCCGGCACCCAGGGCAAATGAAATAATACCGGTCATAAATGAGCTGATGGACAGATTTGAAATAATAGTTGCATCGCGGGACGTTCATCCTCCCGAAACCTTACACTTCGATAAGTGGCCGCCGCACTGTGTAGACGGTACGGAAGGGGCACTGTTCCACCCTGAACTGAATATCCTGAAAATACAGAAAGGATTTCATAAGGGCACGGGTAATGAGGATGACGGGTATTCGTCCTTCGAAGCAACAAATGAAAACCTCAACAAGTACCTTCTTGAAAGGAAAGTAACAGACCTTTATATTGTTGGGCTAACAACCGAGTATTGCGTAAAAACAACAGCCCTGGATGCGGTACGCAGCGGCTATAACACTAATCTTGTCGAAGATGCCATTGCCGCCGTTGAACCGGGATCAGTCAACGAGATGGACGCCATTAACGAAATGAAAAATGCAGGAGTACAGGTAATTAGTTCAGGTGATATACAGGTAGATTAAGGATACCCCGAATGCCGGCTGTAGGAAAATAAAAATCACGCTTAATCCTCACCCACTTTTGTATTATCTTAGTGAATTATTCATTAAGATTACTAAACCATGAAAAAAATTGTACTTGCCCTGGCTCTTATCCTTTTTCCCATTGCCAATAATATTGATGCATGCACATCAATAATAATAAGCGGTAAATATACGGCTGACGGCCGCCCAATAATGTGGAAACACCGCGACACCAGCAATGAAAATAATAAACTGGTATATATCACTAACGGCAGGTATGAATATATTGCCATGGTAAACGTGGGTGAATATGAGACCAGTGACGCATGGATGGGAATGAATGAAACAGGCTTCTGCATAATGAATACGGCCTCGTATAACCTCAATACCGGGGATGATGACAATGGCAGGTATGGTGAAGGCGGAATAATGGGAAGAGCATTAAAGACATGCAGCTCACTCAGGGAGTTTGAAGACTTTCTCAAATCACTTGAGAAACCTACAGGGCTGGAATCCAATTTCGGAGTAATAGATGCTCATGGTGGTGCAGCTTATTATGAAGTGGGCGACAGCACAATAACTAAAATAGATGCTAACGATAAAAGAATTGCTCCAATGGGATTTATCGTTATGACCAATTATTCATTTAATGGTAATCCCGACAAAGGCCAGGGATATTCAAGGTTTATTACAGCCAGCAATCTTTTCTACAGGGCTGCAATGCAGGGTGACCTGACAGTTGAATTCATCCTGAGGAATGCTGAAAGAAACCTTGTAAACGGTTTTACAAATACTGACCTCACCGACCTTGCCGGCACGGAAAGAGAAGTAAAATTGCTGCACTTCAGGGACAATATTACAAGAAAAACATCTACCTCATCAGCTGTTTTTAAAGGTGTTGCCCCGGGTAGTGATCCTGCCGGCACCATGATGTGGGCAGTCGGAGGATGGCCTGCCGCCACAGCTGCTTACCCCGTATGGCTGAATGATGAACATGTGCTTCCCGACCTGTTGACTGCCCCCCGGGGACAAAATTCAAAAATGTGCGACCTGGCACTCAGGATGAAAAGTGAAAGCATGCCGGTAAAAAAAGGTCATGGCCAGGACTATATTAATATCAATAAACTCTGGAATAAAGAAGGCTCCGGCTATCTTCAATGGATAAGGCCACTGGAGGACAGGATTATCAATCTAACAAAAACAATAAGCGGGAAGCATCAAAAAACAGCCCCGGGGAGCAAACAAATAAAAGAACGGTACAGTGAAATTGATGAACTACTTATCTCAACTTACAAGAACAATGGATATACATTCTGAAATTTCATAACTTGAAACATGAAACCCGGAACCTGAAACCCGGAACCTGGAACCCGAAACATGAAACCTGGATATCATGAAAATATCAGTACTCACAGACAATGCCCCCGGCACCTTCACAGCTGCCGAACACGGACTCTCCTACATGATAGAGCATGATGGTAAGCGCGTACTATTCGATACGGGCCAGTCAGACCTCTTCCTGAAAAATGCCGCTATAATGGGTGTGGATACAGCAAATATTGACACCATCGTTCTCAGCCACGGCCATTATGATCATGGCAACGGGCTAAGGTACATTAACGGGGGAACACTTATCTGTCACCCGGGATGCTTTGTCAAAAGATACAGCAGGAGGGGTGATAAATACATAGGCCTTTATGGCGGAAGAAATGAACTGGAGGGTAAGTTTGATATAATAAGTACTGCTGAACCATATCCCATTACAAAGAACATGGTGTTCCTGGGCGAGATACCCCGAGTAACGGGTTATGAATCCCAAACAACATCATTCTCTTTTGAAGATGGCAAACCGGATTATGTTGCAGACGACAGTGCACTTGCTCTTATCCTTAAACAGGGATTGTTCATCGTTACCGGTTGCGGACATGCCGGTGTGGTAAATACCCTGGAGCATGCTGTTAAAGTCACCGGTGAAGAACGTATTTATGGTATTATGGGAGGCTTTCATCTTAAGGAAAACAACAGGCAGACAAAAGAAACCATTAAATACCTGGAAGAAAAAGGAGTTAAATATGTATATCCATCACACTGTACCGCCCTCCCTGCACTTTGCGCCTTCTACAGTGTTTTTGGCATGAAGCAGGTAAAAACAGGAGATGTTTTAGAGGAATGAGGGGTTGAGGGGTTGAGGGGTTGAGGTAAGGAAGGTAACTGACACATATAGAGTGTTGATATTTTTCCTAAATTTATGCTTCACAAGATATTTAAATATGAAATCGGTTATACCGGTACTTGCATTCATAATTTTATCACTGGGCACAAGTGCCCAGGAAGGAATACCTTATATAAGCTATTTTAATGAAAATGTGGATATTGCGACGGAGAACTGGTCGGTATGCCAGGACAGTAACAATATTATGCTCTTTGCCAACAGGAAAGGATTGCTCAGCTTTGACGGCCATCAATGGAGGCTAAACAGCTTAAACAGGATTCCCACTTGCATTGAGAAAAGTCCTTATGATAACAGGCTTTACATGGGATCCGACAATAGCTACGGCATACTGGAAAAGAACAGGGAGGGAAAATATATTTATAATTCTCTCTCCGGCGATTCAATGGCTACAGGGTTGATAACCGACATTATCTTCACGGACACAACTGTGATATTTTATTCAGAAAGTTGTATATCCGTTCACCTGCTCGATGAGATAACAGAAGTTAAGCGTTGGTATTCTGAGCCGGAACAACCCTTCACCGGTATGATAGCCCATCGTGGAAAATTATTTTTTAACGTTAGGGAAAAGGGATTATACCGTATTGAATGTGACACCCTCTTCCCCATTGTAACGGGATATATGACGAAGGACAGGGAGATACTTTTTTCTCTGCCTTTCAATGATGAGATGAAGCTTATAGGCACAAGCGATAACCGGCTGCAGCTCTTTGACAGGATATTGTATCATGATTATGAGATAAGTAATCCTGAATACCTGGAGGAAAACATACTTTCAGGTGCGGCACTAATATCCGATTCCCTGCTGGCCCTGTCTACCCTCTACGGCGGCACCATAGTAGCAGATAAGGAAACCGGCAAAGAGATTGCCCTCCTGAATTATCAGAACGGTCTTCCCGATGATGAGATATATGCTATCGGTACAGATAACAACAAAGGGCTATGGCTAACTCACGGATATGGTATATGCCGGGTCGATTTTCAGCTGCCTGTATCAAACTACAGTCATTACCCGGGACTGGAGGGAGTCATCACTGCACTCAGGCCTCGGGGGGGCACCATTTATGCAGGTACCAATGAAGGACTGTACTTCCTTGACAAAGTAAGGGAATATGACCAGGTTGAAGTACTCTACCGTCTGCCACCCTCTCAAACTGAAAAAGAAAAAAACAACATAGAGGAAGTAACTCCTGAAAAGGAAGAAAAGCCTGTTAAGAGTTTTTTCAAAAGGCTTTTTGGTAAAAAGGAAGTCGAACAGGAAGAGTCACGGGAAGAAACAACAGAACTGGAAAAAGAACAACCAGTTAAGCAGAAATATGGTAAAAAAACAGTAAGCGTACTGAAATCCATAAATTATGTTTACAGGAAAATCGATGGAATTGAAAACAGCGTAAAACAATTAACAGAAGCAGGCAACAGCTTACTTACTCTTACCAGTTCAGGTATATATCATGTTGAAAAAGATAAGGCTGAACTCATCCTGAGCAACAGGAATATAAATTTTATCACTCCCCTGAACGAGCATACAGTACTGGCCGGCACCGAGAACGGTCTTTTGAGTCTTAGTACGACGAAGGACGGCTGGCTTACAGACCGGTCGCTTAGCCGGTTAAAAAAACCCGCCTACAATGCAGTACTAAGGGATTCATCAAAAATATGGCTGGGATCAGATAATTCAGTACTGTACCTTGAAATATCATGGCCCCACGAAAACATCGGCTTAAGGGAATACTCTTTCCCTGCAGAATACCCGGTCAACTACCTCGTTGAAGAATTAAACGACAGTATCTATGCTTTTGCTGAAACAGGTATATATAAGTATCATCCCGGCAAAGACACTTTTATGGTATACGTGAGTCCGGCACTGGATATGGTGGAAGGAGAAACATATGATTACCTTCTGACCGGGGGATACAAACCCTTTATCAAAACCGGTGAACACTGGAAATGTATTGACAGAAAAGGTGAAGGAACAGGCAGGCTTGAAAGCTTACTGAGACTATTCGATGATCCTGACCTTTTAAGTGCTGACAAAGACAATTATTTATGGCTGGCTGATAACCATACTGATATTTACCGCATACAACTTAATGCCCCGGGAGAAATTGACAGCGATTTCAAGATGAATATAAAAGGTATAAGCAGCGCAGATAAAATTTTCTATGAACTTGACAACCCGGTATTTGACCCTGATGAAAAAGCCATATCAATTAATATGAATGCTCCCTATTTCCTTAAGGAAACATCTACATTGTATCAATATATTATTGAAGAACTGATGAATTCATGGTCGGGATGGAACAGTAGTCCTCAAATAAACCTGTTCCTTGAATCAGGAGATTATACCGTCCGCTTCAGGGCAATGAATATACTGGGAGAACTGAGTGAGGAAAAAAGTATCAGTTTCTCCATCAAACCACCTTTTACCAGGTCAGTGCTCTTTTACGTCATAGCAGGACTGGCACTGGCGGGCTTATTTGTCCTCATCATTATAATCAGGGAGAAAAAACTGAGGCACGACAAAAAAATCCTTGAGGGGAAAGTAAGGCAAAGAACCGTTGAGATTGAAGAAAAAAGACACCAGATAGAGAAGCAGAGAGATGAGATAATGAGTCAGAAAGAAGAGATCACCAGCAGTATAACCTATGCCAGCCGGATACAGACAGCCATGCTTTCTGATAAAAAACTTTTCAGGGAAGTTTTCAGTGATTATTTCATACTGTTTAAACCAAGGGATATAGTTAGCGGCGACTTCTACTGGGTTGCAGGTAATAAAAACACAGTTTATTTTACGGCTGCTGACTGTACAGGACATGGCGTGCCCGGAGCATTCATGAGTATGCTTGGTATATCTCTCCTCAACGAAATAACCAGTGATGGCGAAAGGGACCTGTCAGCCCCGGATATCCTGGATATGTTAAGACATAAAGTGATCCTGTCCCTTTCGCATACAAACCCCGAAGACATGGCAGTTGACGGCCTGGATATTGCATTCTGTAAGTACAACAGGAAAAAGAAAGTCCTGCAATACGCAGGTGCCTTTAATCCACTTTATCACTACAGTAAGGGTAAACTTCATATTTATAAGGCAGACAGGATGCCGGTAGGCTATCATTCAAGGGAGGCCGGCAAATTTACCGGTCATGAAATAAAGATACTTCCGGGCGACTCAGTGTACGTGTTTTCAGATGGATACGCCGACCAGTTCGGAGGTCCGGATGATAAAAAATATAGTAAAAGGAAATTTAAATCACTCATAAACGAAATATCAGACCTGCCCATGGATGAACAACACAGTATATTGGAAAACAGGTTTATGCAATGGAAGGGTAACAAAGAACAACTGGATGATGTAATAGTAATGGGGATAAGGTTTTGACTATAAAAAACAATAAGCAATGAATCAGAAATACCCTAAAAATTTTGCACGCTTCTACGATACCATTTACAGTAAAATGCGTCATGGCGACGATTCACAATTCTTTCTTGATCTTGTCAAAAAGACCGGTGGCAGGGTGCTGGAAGTAGGCGTAGGCACGGGCAGGCTGTTCACAGAAGCACTGGATGCCGGTGCTGACATTTACGGAATTGATATCAGTCCTGCCATGCTCGATATTCTCTACGATAAGCTGGATAAGGACCAGCATTACCGTCTGAAAGAACAATGCATCACTTCTTTCAGCTTCAATGAAAAGTTCGAGCTGGTAATTGCTCCTTTCAGGGTCTTTATGCATCTGAACGATAAGGAAGACCAGATAAAAGCCCTCAATAATGTTTATGACCAGCTCAACAAAAACGGGGTTTTTGTCTTCGATGTGTTCAACCCTGATCTGAGTATCCTGCAAAATGGTATTGATAATCAGACTGATTTTGAAGGTGAATATGAACCCGGGCGTAAACTGAAACGCACGGTAAGCTCCATGCCCGACCTTGCAAACCAGGTAATTAACGTCCTGTTCAGGCTCGACTGGGAAGAGGAGAACGGACCCGGAACGGAGGAGTGGGAAACATCTCTCAGGTACTTCTTCAGGTATGAGCTGGAGCACCTGGTTGAACGCTCAAAGTTTGAAAGCTACTATATCGCAGGCGACTTCGAAGGGAATGCCATCGGCTCAAACTCCAGGGAATTTATTGTTACATGCAGGAAAACATCAACCTGATGCAGTAGATGCGTAAATTAGTGAGACTGTTCAAATAAGTGTGTCAAAATAAACTTTTGTAAATTGACACCAATATGGACGAAAAATTTGATTTAGACAATTTCAAGAAGGACCTTGCCAAGAAGATAAAAGAAGGCAAAGGTTTAACAGGAAAAGATGGT
>JAIPBU010000040.1 GCA_021738535.1 Bacteroidales bacterium
TTGACTATGGCGGATCCTGGTTTCAGAAACCGGAAACTGAAATCAGTGTAATCTGTGCACAACGGAGTTACCTTAGCCTTAGCCTCAGCCTTAGTTTTAGCCTTAGCCTGGAATTACCTCCTCACTCATTTCATTCGCTTGTCGGTGATTCCTGCGCGTTTTATTGAGAAAACCACACTTTGACACCGGCTTCGCCGGTTAACTTTATTGAACTTCTCCCGGATTTCTAAAGCAAGCTTTTCATCCCGGAGAAGCTCAATAAAAAAACCCCGCGGATCGCGGGGTTTTCAAAGTGTGGTGCCACCTGGAATTGAACCAGGGACACCAGGATTTTCAGTCCTGTGCTCTACCAACTGAGCTATGGCACCAACATTTTCGGACTGCAAATATAAGCGCCATTTTTATTATGGCAAAGAATTATTTTATCTTTTTTATACCCCCCCTGTTCCAATAATATAAATTATTTACTGTAAAGACTTTATCTTATCACCCCTTAATGCTAAATTTGCAGCCAGATCAATAATTATATGAATTTCTTCTACCATACACTGCCTAACGGCATAAGACTGATACATAAACCCGTAAGTAATATCATCGCACATGCCGGAGTACTAATCAATACCGGGTCAAGGGATGAAAAAGACAATGAACACGGGATGGCTCACTTTACCGAACATATGCTGTTCAAAGGTACCGGCAGGAGAAAAGCTTACCATATATTAAGCAGCCTGGAAGACAGGGGCGGTGAACTGAATGCTTATACAACCAAGGAAGAAACAGCCGTTTACGGATCATTCCTAAAAAACGATTATAACAAGGCCTTCGATATACTCAGCGATATAGTATTCCACTCCTCCCTCCCCGATAAAGAAATAAAAAAAGAAAAGGAAGTTGTCCTGGAAGAAATTAATTCCTACAAAGACTCACCCTCCGAGCTTATCTTCGACGACTTCGAGGAAATGATATACAATGATGATCCCATAGGCAGAAATATCCTTGGATCGGAACAATCGCTCAAACTCATTAACCGGGACAGCCTTAAGGAATTTATCAGCAGGAATTATAACCCGGAAGAAATAGTCGTGTGCTCGGTAGGTAACATAAAGGAAAAACACCTGGTAAAACTCCTGGAAAAATATTTTGGCAACGTTCCGGCGGCTACCCAAACAAAAACCAGGACTCCCTTCAGTAACTATAAACCGGCAAACAACCAGGTTAGCAAGAATACCTGGCAGGATCACTGCATTATTGGTAACATCGCCTATGATGTAAAGGACAGGAGACGATTATCAATGTTCCTCCTGAATAATATCCTTGGCGGACAGGGACTCAACTCAAGGCTTAACCTTTCATTGCGCGAAAAAAACGGTTATGCCTATAATATAGAGTCAAACTACATCCCCTACTGGGACACCGGTGTTTTTATGATCTATTTTGGAACCGAAAGGAAAAACCGGGAAAAAAGTATCAGGCTGGTGATGAAAGAACTTAAAAAGCTGAGGGAAAATAAGCTTGGGAGCATGCAGCTTACAAGGGCAAAAAACCAGATTAAAGGAAATATAGCCCGCGCCTGGGAAAGTCATGAAAACCATATGCTCGCAATGGGCAAAAACGTACTGGTCTTTGACCGCATGGAACCAATTGAAAATATTTACGACAAAATAAACATGCTTAACGCATCCGACCTGGCCACCGTTGCCAATGAAATATTCACCGAAGACATGATGAGTATGCTTATCTACAGCAAATAACAACCATGGATATCGACATCGAAAAATATATTCTCGAACACAGCTCCACGGAAGATCCCGTCCTTAATGAACTCTACCGGAAAACATACACATCCGTTATCAATCCCCACATGATATCAGGCCATATCCAGGGCAGCTTGCTTGGAATCTTAGTAAGGATGCTCTCTCCTTCCAATATTCTTGAAATAGGCACATACACCGGCTATTCGGCAATATGCATGGCCCGGGCCCTTGAACCCGGCGGAATGGTCCACACCATCGAGATAAACGATGAGCTCCAGGAAATAAGCCAGTCCTACTCAGAAAAAGCCGGCGTTAAAGACAGAATCACTTTTTATACCGGCGATGCACTCGACATAATGAAGGAGATGAAATGTAGCTTCGATTTTGTTTTTATTGATGGCGATAAAAGGCAATACCCTGAATATTTTTTTTCAGCTAAAAAATTGCTTGCTGATAATGCCTGTATAATCGCTGATAACGTGCTCTGGAACGGTAAAGTCGCAGACCCGTCCGCTGACGATGGGATGACCAATGGTATACGAAAGTTTAACAGCATTGTCAAAAACGACCCTGATATGGATAATATTATCATACCCGCAGGAGACGGGTTGATGCTTATGCGAAAAGTATAATTCTATTTGTCCGCCTCAGGCGATTCCATCTCACCCGTTATCTCTTTTATCCTGATGGCATTAAGTTCCTTCGAGACTGTTGTTAGGTTCATCATAATAGTCTTATACTCAGGATACTTATTGTATTTATCGCGCAAGGTATACATAATGTTTAATACCATCTTCTGTAAATTCTCGCTTGTTTCAAACTGTGTAAGATTTTCATCCATCATCTTTCGTTTTTTCATTATGGTTTTGGTGCAAAGATAACACAATATAAGAAAATGATTTTAAAGAGCAGAGGGCAGGGAGCAGGGGACAGGGAGAAGAGGGCAGGAAAAAGGGAGTATATGGTATAGTTTTTGCTTTATTTTGAACGGAGAGAGTATTTTTTATCTTTAGATATAGTTTTACAGCTGCTCTCAATAACCAAAAAGCAATAGATTATGACTACACACAGGATATTCAAATCATTTTTACTTGGTGCTGCGGCACTGATCATTACAACATCATTATCGGCACAATATTACCAGGCCACAACCCAGTCAGTTGCCAGGCTCTACAAGGATAAAGGAAATGCCAGTTCAGTGATGGCCTATATCAAGGCAGACACCACGCTTGATGTGCTTGTTGTTGAAGAAGACTACCTGAAAGTCATTTACGGTGAATCAGAGGGATGGATACCAACAAACAAAGCCACTTTACGAAACACGGAGGGTGAGATCCTAAGGGTAGGCGAGCAGGCTGAACAAGCAGTGCAGCAGCAGCAGGATCCGGCCAGCAGGAAGGAGATGCTGATCCGGCGCTATGGTACCAAAAAGGGAAATGCCATTTACCAGCATAAGATCTGGAAGGGCATGACCAATGATATGGTTTTTGACAGCTGGGGAAAGCCCCTGAAAGTTGAAAGGCTTATCAAGGGATCCGAGATACAGGAAAAATGGTCATACATAGAATCATACGTAGTGTTCGATGACGACATACTGGTTGACTGGGGACCGGCAGAAAAACGTTAAAGGAATTTGCAGCTCAGATATATCTTTTTATCTCTGAAATACTGCAAAACTACACTAGAAAAACAGTGAATTAACCGTATATTGCTGAATATATTGCAGGTGCAGGTATATAGCCTGATACCATACCTCAGTGCAATAATATGTGCAGATTACATGCAATATTGTGCAAGAAAGTGAAAAAAGTAACTGAATATGAAACTTTTGTAAAAAGCATAAGTATAACTAAATTAGTGCTTATACCATAATTTTGTTTAGATCAAGCACCATACGTCAGGGGTGGTATATTTAAATCAGAAATTACAGGGCAAACTATAAGTAAAATCCTAATCTAATTCAGGATCAGATTCCTGCTGTAAGGTTGGTTAGATAGATAGGGGCAGATAATTTATTTTTTAATAGCAGATAATGAATAATTATTTTGAAAAAAACAAGCAAGAACTCGTTGATGAGTTGATTGCTTTGAAGAAGAAATATGTATCGTTAAAAGATAGATACGAAGGGAAAATCACCACCAGAGAACATGATTATAATAAACTCAAGGAAAACTACAACCTGATTAGAACGGCAGGAGCAAAAGCAAAACTGGGTGGATGGAACGTAATACTGGAAGAAAACCGTTCATACTGGTCTGATGAAGTTGCTGCAATACATGAAATGCCGGCGGGATATTCACCATTGGTTGAAGAAGGGATTAATTTCTATGCACCTGAATGGCGTGGTAAGATAAAAGAAGCATACACCAGGTGCGCAACAGATGGTATACCTTATGATGAAGAAATGGAAATAATTACCGCAAAAGGAAAACGAATATGGGTACGGACAATTGGAGAAGCAATAAGGGACAATACGGGTAAGATTTACAAAGTACAGGGTGCGTTCCAGGATATTTCTGGACAAAAATCAACAGAACAACTACTCAAACAAAGTGAAGCCAGGTATAAAGCTATCTTTGAGTCTACAGGAACAACTTCACTTATCGTCAACCAGGACACAACTATACTGATGGCAAACAGGGAGTGTTTAAAAATGACAGGATACACTCCTGAGGAATTGATTGGGAAGAAATGGACCGGGTTTGTGGCCCCCGAGAGTTTAGAGGAAATGTTAAAAAATCACCGGCTGAGACGAAAAGATCCTGATTCAGTACCTTCGAGATATGAGGTTTCGCTAATCGACAGAAAGGGCAACAAAAGACATGCTGTGCTGAATATCAGCATGATTCCGGAATCAGCCCTGAGTATTGTTTCGATACTTGACATAACCAAACGCATACTGGCGGAAAATGACCTCAGGAAAGCCAAAAGTAATCTGGAAGAATATTTTGAGAATGATATTTCAGCTGATTATGTAGCTTCTGCTAAAGGTGAGATCTTCAGTTGTAACAGCACATTTCTGAAACTGTTTGGTTTTGAAAAAAAATCTGCTGTTGAAACATTTGATATTACAGGTCTCTTTAAGAATCCGGACGACAGGCATAAGATGCTAAATCTGATAAAACGGAATCTGAAAGTGGAAAACCAGGAGGTTGACCTTGTAACAACCAGCGGAAAAACAATTAATACCTTAATCAACGCCATAGGTATTTTTGATGAATCCGGAAACCTGGAGAAAGTAAGGGGATATATAGTTGATATCACCAGGCTGAAAGATGCCGAAAAGCAACTCCGCCTATTCCGAACTCTTATAGAAGGATCAAATGATGCCATTGAAATATTGGATCCTGATACAGGAAAGTTCCTGGATGTCAATGAAAGGGGCATACAGGATCTGGGATACACCCGTGAGGAGTTTCTTGGTTTAAGTGTATTTGATATTGACCCCGGTGTGGATCAGGAAGTATTTACAAACAATGTTGAGAAGCTCAGTAAGGTAGAAAACATAATCTGGGAGAGTATTCACAAACGAAAAGACGGTTCAACATATCCAGTGGAAGTCAACATAAAAATTATTCAGCTCGACAGGGCTTATATGATAGCAGTAGTAAGGGATATTACAGAACGAAAATTAATTGAGTCGGAGCTTCTTAAACTGTCCCGGGCAGTAGAGCAAAGCCCTGCATCCATTTTAATAACAGACCTCGATGGAACAATTGAATATGTTAATCCGAAAATACTGGAGATAACCGGTTATTCAAAAGATGAGTTAATAGGAGAAAATCCCAGGATATTTAATTCAGGTAATAGAGCAAAAAATGATTATAAAGAACTCTGGTCCACTATTTCTTCAGGCAAGAAATGGTCCGGGGAATTTCAGAACAAGAAAAAAAACGGGGAGCTATACTGGGAGTCTGCTCATATCTCTCCCATCCTGAATAATAAAATGGAAATAACGAATTATGTAGCAGTAAAAGAGGATATAACTGACCGAAAAAAAATGGAAAAAATCCAGGAAGTTCTTGTGAATATCTCCGATGCTGTTGTATCAACGCAGAATCTGAAAGTTTTCTCAAGGCTGATATTTACTGAAATTACAAAAATTATTAATACCAAAAACTTCTTCATTGCCTTATATAATGAACAGACCAAAATGTTCTCCACAATCTTCATTTTTGATTCTCTCGATGAAAGCATAACAGATTTTCCGGCCGGTAAAACATTATCATCATACATAATCAGGAAAAAGAAATCCTGCCTGATTGATAAAAAAACTTTTAATAAATTACTCGAAAACGGAGAGATAGAACTTGTAGGTCTGCCCTCCGAAGTCTGGATAGGAGTACCTTTATGGGAAAATGAGAAAGTTATTGGAGTAATTGTAATACAGACTTATGAAGGTGAAAAACCACTGACCGAAGAAGATTTAAAGATCCTTGAATATGCCGCCCCGTCAATAAGCCTGGCTATTGAGCGAAAAAAATTTATCGAAGATTTGAAAATTGCTAAGAAAAAAGCTGAGGAAAGTGACAGTTTAAAATCCGCTTTCCTCTCGAATATGAGCCATGAAATAAGAACCCCGATGAACGGGATACTGGGTTTTACTTCACTATTGTCAGATCCTGATCTTAGCAGCGCAGAAAGAGAAGATTATATTGATATTGTAAAGAAGAGCGGTCAGCGTATGTTAAACACTGTGTCTGACATTATTGAAATCTCGAAAATTGAGGCGGGAGCAATAAAGATCAATGTAACTGAGGTTGATGTGGTTGCCAGTATGAAAGATTTAGTGCAATTTTTTAAACCTGAAGCAGAAAAAAAAGCTTTGATGCTTGATCTTGAGATAGCACTGCCGGAAAGCGCAGGAATAATAAATACAGACATAAATAAGTTCGATTCAATACTGACTAACCTGATTAAAAATGCTATAAAATATACAAATGCAGGTAGAATAATTGCAGGTTGCCGGGCTAAAGGAGACCTTTTGGAGTTTTATGTACAAGACACTGGAATTGGTATTCCCGCTAACAGGACAAAAGCCATCTTTGAACGTTTCATCCAGGCTGATATTAGTGATAAGAGGGCCTTTGAAGGTTCGGGTTTGGGCCTGACAATATCAAAATCATATGTCGAAATCCTTGGTGGCAATATATGGGTGGTCAGTGAAGAGGGCAAAGGATCAACATTCTATTTCACGATCCTCAACAGGAAGATACCAGGCGAATTACGTACTACTCAAAAAAAGATACCACCTCAAAAAGGTTCCGCTAAACAATATTCTGACAATCCAGTATTGAAAATTTTAATTGCAGAAGATGATGCTGTATCTGAATTTTTTATCAGTAAAGTAATAAAGCCCTTGAGTAAAGAAATACTTATTGCCCGAAATGGAGAGGAAGCTATTGACATATACCGTAATAATAAGGATATTGATCTTGTGTTGATGGACCTGAAAATGCCGGGCACTAACGGATATGAAGCAAGCCGCCAAATCCGAAAATTACATAAAGAAGTAATAATAATTGCGCAATCAGCATTTGCACTTTCAAGTGAAAGAGAAAAAGCTATCGAAGCAGGCTGCAATGATTTTATTGCAAAACCTTTTAAAAAAGACGAACTGATTGAAATGATTGTGAAACATTTAAAGAGAAAATAAATTTTGATTTACCTGTTCGCCGTGTTAAGGATTAACCGGCAGTTTAATTGATGACATAAAAATCTTCCTTTTCAAATTTTTTAGTATTTTTGCCTCGCAAAATTGATATGCTAAGACTGGCAGATGAGTTCTGCTGAATGAGTTCTTTGGATAGTATTTGAATACAGTATAATAAACCAATTATAGTACCAGGCATACAAATGCCCGGATGGTAGGCCCGACCGTTAAGAAAATGTCCGGTGGACATTTTTAGGGAGGGGCCGGACAGTGGGGAGACAATTCCACCATCCGGGGTGAATCAGTTCTTTGGATAGTATTTGAATACAGTATAATAAACCAATTATAGTACCAGGCATACAAATGCCCGGATGGTGGAATTGGTAGACACGTTGGACTTAAAATCCAATGGCCGTTTAGGCTGTGCGGGTTCAAGTCCCGCTCCGGGTACCTTAAAAGCCGATGATTTCTTCATCGGCTTTTTTTGTTCCGGGTTACACCCGGGGTACGATGCCAAAAAGACATTCAACCTCCCCCACGCCACCGTGTTGGGGAGAGAATAAGCTATTTATTTTTAATGCATTATACATAACCAGGTCTTTTTGATTATGGCTGCAACAAGGCTTACGGGGGAACCCGAAGGGCCAGTTTTTATGGGGTGAATCCCAAATCCGTACCATTTTTCAAGCTATACATAACATTTATTTTTTTGATAAGTCTGATTAAAATACTTTGGCTTCTGAAATCCAAAAAATCAGAATAATGAAGAAGTATTTATTTTGCATATTACTGTTGCTCGTTTATGTGACTAACACAGTAGCACAAAATGAGGCAATCCTTAAAGGAAAAATAGATAACTATAAATCACAAAGGATTTATCTTACAGTTTACAGGTATAATCCTGAGACTGTTACGGTGGAACCGGAAAGGTTAAGCAAAAGATTAAATGATGATGGCTCATTCCTTTTCCTGTTAGAAGATCTAAGGTATCCATATACTAAATGCTCTTTTTCAATTAGCGGCGGAGCCCCTGTAATATTATCTCCCGGAGACACAATAAACTATTATTCAAACTATTGGACATATGAAGAAAGCATTATATACCGCGGCAGGGGAGCTGAAAAGAATAATTACCTCAGGGAAAAATATCTCGAATTCGGATCTCAGCCCTTAAAATCTCTCTACACCAGAAATACCACACCTGGAAGTTTTAAGCTAATTTATCAAAGCAGGTATAAAGAGATGACGCATTTCCTATACCAATATGAAGGCTTAAGGGAATCTGATTCCTCTTTCTATAATTATGAGAGAGCAATTATTGACTTTAAAGCATTAACTTATGCTTATTCCTTTTTCAAAATCAATCACAAAAAATATCCTGATAATGCTATCCCCGATTATTTTAAGAGTGATTTTTTAAGGGTTTCATCGGTTATTGGTGATTATCTTTATGCTTCTGAAGCCAGGGAGTTTCTCAGCTCTTATGTTAGGTATAATATACTGAAAGAGGGATCAGGAAGATATTTTGACATACCCCCGGAGCAATTGCTTGAGTGGTCTGGCAAACAGCTCACAGGAGAAACCAGGCGGACATACCAGGCATACCTGGTAAACAAGCTTTTAGATGATGTAAATACAGATGTCGCCAAAATCCGGTTAATAGAGTTTTTTGATTCAAAAGTCTATGATAAAGAACTAAAAGATTACCTGGCGAACCAGTATTCGAAGCTGAAGGAAAGTAGCCTGAGTATCCCCCGTGATATCGGTACATCAGCAAAGCAGTTTCTGTTTATATCTCTGATTATTATTGCCCTGTTCTTCCTGCTGAGAAAATTATATTTCTACCTGGGTAAAAAGGGTATCAGAGTTTCCGGCTCGAAATTTATAAGATACCTGGTATATACCATAACAGGTGTTATTCTCATTATTTACCTGGGTGAGATGATACCCTATTGGGGACCAATAGCAATATTCGATCCTCTCATTATTATCGCAATGCTAATCACTCACATAAAGGTACTTATTCCCAAACTGGCTTTCAGAGATAAGAAAATCTATTACTGGCTTTCTGTTTTTGGTTTATTAACAGTTTCAATAGCATTATTCTTTCTGACAGACATGGTCAGGGGGAGTAATATCACCAATAGCCTGGCCTATGATATCCTTCAGCTACAAACCTGGATGTGCCTGGCCCTGGCTCTTTCATGGATCTATTATTATGTTCTGTACCTGGAGCAAAAGAAAACGACAGGCATCAGAAAACTGATTGATGATGGAATATTTAACTGGGAATATGCTATTGCCACAATTCTTGTACTTTTTATCAACATGGTTTGGCTTGCCAATGCAAATACAAGATTAGAGCTGTTGCCACTTGTTAACAGCTACACACTGATAACAATCTTCCTTGTTTTAAATTACGGTATGGTTCCCGGGCGTACAACAAAAAGAGATATTATGTTATTATCTGCCGGGTTGATAATAATATTATTTGTACAATCATCAATTCTCATATTAACAGAATCCCTTCAGTCAATGCTTGTACTTCGCGAACAGGATGTTAATGTTCACATTTTTGATACCATGAGTATAAGATACGGACTTGATATATCGAATCTTTTAATTACAATCTTGTTGTTTATTCCGGCATTCTTTTACAACTATATAAAAAAACTTATCAGGGATCAGAATAGAAGCGGCTTACGCTTGTTCAGACAAAAAGAGGCTGAGCTGATTCATCTTCGTTCACAGGTAAATCCACACTTTCTGTTTAATTCCTTGAATACCATCTATTCATATGCATTAAAAGAAAAGAATGATAGTACTGCAGAACCGATTTCCAGGTTGGCTAAGCTGATGCGTTTTATGATCGATGATATGGACAGGGAATATATACCAGTCAGACGGGAAGCGGAATACATAGAAGATTATATTCAGCTGCAGTTGATCAGGAGTTCAGTTAAGCATGATATAAAGATAAACCTAGATATTGTAAATGATGATGTACAGATAGCACCAATGTTGTTAATCCCCTTTGTTGAAAACGCGTTCAAGCATGGGATAAATCCGGGAAAAAAATCCGCTTTGAAAATTGATCTGTTAACGGTGGAAAATAAAATTCAGTTTGTAGTAGAAAATGAGATAAAAAGGGGCAGCCAGGAATTTGAAAAGGAAAAAGGATTTGGAATCGGAATAGAAAATGTGAAAAGAAGACTGGAATATATTTACCCGGGAAAACATAATCTTTCCATTGCTGAAACTGCAGATTGCTTTATAGTGATTCTGGATATTGCTATATAATAAAATTAAGTTTAGGTTTGTAATACAATGATCAGAGCAATAGCAGTTGATGACGAACCCAGGGCACTTGATGTGATAGAGATTTTATCATTAAAGGTTCCTGGTGTTTGTCTGTCAGAGACTTTTAGTGATCCTGCTTTAGCTCTTGAATATTTGAAATCAGATTACGCAGATCTGATTTTCCTTGATATAAATATGCCTGAGATATCAGGGCTACAATTCATTAAAAAGCTCACATTTAAACCGCATATTGTACTTACTACAGCCTATTCTGAGTATGCCCTGGAAAGCTATGATTATCAGGTAACAGACTACCTTCTAAAACCAATTGATCTGGATCGGTTCAGGAAAGCGATTGCCAGGGTAGAGAAGGCCTTAAAACTGGAGCAGTCAAATGCTCTTCATGACGAGTCTGCCTTATTTATTAAAGACGGATATCAGTATAAGAAAATAAATCTCAATGATTTAGAATACATAAAAGGAGAAGGAAATTATCTCCGGTTCAAATTAAAAGACTCAAAGGCAATGGCCAGGATGACTTTTTCGGAAATTGCCTCCAGGCTACCACTGGAAAAGTTTATGAGAATTCACAACAGCTACATTATAAACCTGGAAAAAGTAAATACGATATCAGATAACCATGTACATATTGAAAACACCCGGGTGCCTATCGGTTCAAAATATCTTAATACCTTAAAAAAGAAAATCATTCATTAAATAATATATACTAACAAGGATCAGTAATTAAGGCTCCTTCCATCCTGGAGCATAAGCAAATTGAATTTGATAAAGGGGCATTGCTTTTTATCTGCTGATATTGATAACCTGAATTGCCTTGCACCCTCTGCTCTGTCTGGCTCCTCGCTAGATTTGCCCACCTGGCAAATCATTAACGCTCGGCCCTCTCCCGGCGGGGTGCTTTCAACAGTCAGAAGCCGCAATTGCGGCTGCGGAACTGACTCCTTTCAGTCGCCGGATCCTTGCCTCCCGGCGGGGTGCTTTCAACAGTCAGAAGCCGCAATTGCGGCTGTTTCTTATTTCCGGATGCTCCTACAGGGAGCAAGCTCCCTCCGGAGCTCCCGGAAATAAGAAAGGCAGCGATTTTCAATCGCTGCCTTCTGACTGTTGAGCGGGAAACGGAACTCGAATCCGCGACCCCGACCTTGGCAAGGTCGTGCTCTACCAACTGAGCTATTCCCGCAAATGTGACTGCAAAAATAACACTTTTTTAAATTATGCAAAAACTTTTATTGCCAAAGAGTTTATTCTCCTTCTTCATTTATGAATCCGCCTGTAAGTCTGGTCAGCGAAGCCCTGGTAACTATAAGGTTATATATATCCTGCAGGCGCTGGTAGGCTGCATTAAGATATATTAACTGTATATCCCTGTAATTAAAGGAATTAATTGCCCCGGCCCTGAACTTATCCCCGGCTATCTCCATATTCAGAGCTGCTGCCTCAACACTCTCACCGGCTATATAAAGCAACTCCTTCTGTACTTCATACCTGTCATATAGATTGAGAAGGTTATTTGTTAAGCTTCTCTTCAATTCCTCTTCCTCTATGCCGGCAATGGACTCATTGAGCTTTGCCACTTCAACAGCTCTCTTACGTAATCCTCCCTGGTAAATATCATATGATAAAGTGACATTGGCATAAGTGGAAAGGCTGCTTCCTGAACTTACCTCCGGGCTGAAAATGTTGTTGTTACTGATTCCTGCAGACAGACTGAGCGAGGGATAGAAGTTGCTTCGTGATAATTCTGTCTCATTCTGTGACAGCATAATATTGATATACTGGTTCCGGAGAACAGAATTTTCAGATAACATCTTATCTACCATCTCAGCCAGCAAATAATCAACAGTATCAGCCTCAAATTTTTCAGTAAATATGTAATTACTCCCGCTATTGTCGCCCAGAATAAAGCCAAGGTTCCTGACTGCATTCCTGTAATTCACTTCCTGGTTGATATATGCAGCCTTGTCGCTGAGATAATTATTCTTTGCCTGCAGTACATTATAGGTAACCGAATTACCAAACTCCTGCCTGGTCTTTTCATATTCATACCTGTCTTCTGAAAGCTCCATTATATCACCAAGCACTTTCAGTCTTTCCTTCTGAAGCAATACCTGGTAGTAGCCCTGAATGACATCCTCAACCGTATTTTCAATAACAACAGCCGTTCGTCCCTCGGCAAGCTCTTCAAGCCTGTTAAGCTTATCTTTGGTGAGAGATATCCTGAACCCGTCAAAGATAGTCCACCTCAGGCCCAATCCTGCATTAAGGGAAGCTGAGAGCTTATCATCTGTCACATTGTAATTATTGGATGATGAAAGGTCAAAACCAACAGAAGGCAATCTGCCGGCAGCTGCCCAGTTATTGTTTATTCCTGCTACTTCAGTCTCAGCTCTGCTAATGCGCAGGCCGAAATTATTTTCCATGGCTATGTTTATGGCATCTGAAAGGCTCAGCTCTGTTGCCTGACCTTTCACCAGGTAGCCCATGGTAAGCATTAAGATTATTATTCCTGTTTTCTTCATTAGTTTCATACTATGCATCTGTTATCAATCCGTCTCCGTTATTTTTTTCATATTCTTTTCTGCGTTTCATCTGCACAATTGCAGACTCAACATCCTCTCTTCCGGGTTTTACGCCGGTCCATAGCTGCTTCAGTAAAACATTAACATCATTAAGCAGCATAATCAGCACAGGGAAGAATATGAGTATAAACACCGTCCCGATGGCAACACCATAAGCAAGGCTGATAGCCATAGGAACAAGGAACTGTGCCTGTGCGCTTTTCTCAAGTATAAGAGGAAACAGGCCAATAGTAGTAGTTATTGATGTCAGCAAAATTGGTCTCAGTCTCGACTTGCCGGCTCCGATAATTGCATCTGTCACTTTTTTTCCCTGCAGCAGTAAACCGTCATATTTTGCCAGGAAAACAATTGCATCATTTATAATTACTCCAGTCAGTGCCACCATTCCCCAGAGGCTCATGATTGACAGTGGTTTGCCATGTATGCCATGTCCCCAGAAAACACCAAGCATTGATAAGGGAATCATGAACAGGATAATGAGCACTTTACTTGTACTCCTGAAAAGTATAAGCATAAGCATAATGATCACAATGAAAGCCAGGCCGAAATAATACATTGCCTTTGATATAGCTTCATTACTGCTTTTGCTCTGTCCCTGGAACAAATACCTCACGCCCGGGTACTGGGAAAGTACATCAGGTAATATTGTTGTCTCTATCTGCTCCAGTATTTCAGGCACCGGGGCATAGGGATCGACCGTCTCTGCTTCAACCCTGATCTCCCTTGAGCCGTTAAAACGCTTTATCGATACGGGTCCCCTTTCGAGGTGATAATCCGCCAGTTCAATAAGTGGATACTCCCCCTGTGGTGTTTTTATCTTCATGTTTTCCATCTGCCCTATAGTCAGGCGATCTGATTTAGGATACCTGACCCAGACCCTGAGTTCATCTCTTCCCTCCTGTAATCGCTGGGCCTGCCCACCATAAAATCCCTGTCTTACCTGCCGGGCAATAGCCGATTCATCAAGGCCAAGGAAATAGGCTCTTGGCTTAAGATCAAGTCTAACCTCCTGTTTCCCGAGGGCAATGTTTTCATTTATGTCTTTCAGCTGGGGTAACTCCTGCATCCTGGACATAAGATAGTTTTTTGCCAGCTCCAGTTCTTCAAGGTTCCTGGACATTAAGCCGATTGAAACAGGTGAGCCCCACCTGTTACGCCCGCCAACAGTATATTTACGTGCTTCGGGCACTGGGCCAATCTTTTGTCTCACTTTTGCGGCAATCCCAAAGCCTGTAAGGCCAAGACCCTCAAGATCACGCGGGTATATACTCAGACTTCCTGCATGGGATCCTGATTCCTGTCCACGGAATGCACTGCCAACATTAGTATTGACCGTTTCAATAATATTGTCTTCCATTTCCAGCTCCACTTTGAGATCTTCGTTTACCTCCCATACTGCCTTTTCAAACCTGTCAAGCACCTCCTTGGTTTGTGCTACTCCATCACCCGGTGTGAAGGCCACGTTAACTGAAAAATTATCAAAATCCACAGAGGGGAAGAAAGTGTTTTTTATATGACCTCCCACGAATAATCCTGCTGTTACAAGGAAGAGTGCAATTGGAGCACCTATAACGGCATGTCTCCATTTGATAAGCCAGCCAAGCATATAATGGTAAATATCATCTCTCATCCAGATAATGAATCTCTCAAAATATTTTTTAACCCCCTTTGTTTTCTTACTCAGCCTCTCCCTGTTAAGCACTTTCCTGTTACCAAGGTGGGCAGGAAGCACAAGAAATGCCTCAATCAGTGAAAAGAAAAGGGCAAAAATCACGACAAGGGCCAGTTGCATCACCATTTCCATGTTAGTTCCTGCGAGGAACAGTAGCGGTGAGAATGCCACCATGGTTGTGGTTACCGAGGTAAGCACAGCAGGTAATACCTCCATGGTACCGTCGACAGCAGCACGCATGGGACTTTTACCTTCCTCAAAATGCACAAATATATTTTCTGCCACCACTATACCGTCGTCCACAAGGATACCTATCACAAGAAGCATCCCCATAAGGGATATCATATTAATGGTAATACCGTTAAGGTTGGCCAGTATGAACATACCAAGGAAGCTGAAAGGAATTCCGAAGGAAACCCAGAAAGAAAGTCGTGTATTCAGGAACAGGGAAAGGGCAATTACAACAAGAAGCAATCCCGCAAGCCCGTTACCGGTTAGCAGTTTTAGACGGCTCTGCAGTATTTCAAAAAATGCCCTTCTTACTCCCATCTCAACACCAAGATCCTTTGCGTTAAACTCCTCCATGTATTCCATGGCATATTCAGTTATTTCCTGCAGGTCTTCCTCAGGTAATTTATCCACCCTGATTGATGCTGCCAGTTTACCGTTAACATATGATTCTGAGGGAGTATCCGCAAATTTCTTTTTCACAACACCAATATCGTTTATCCTGAGTTTGCCACCATTCTGCTTTGCCCCAACTATTATACTTCCCAGTTTATCTGTGTCAGTACTTCTCGATCTGAGCCGTATGAGCAATTCTTCTTCATCGGATTTTATTTCACCTCCTGATATGTCTTGGTTATTATTCTGTATGGCCCTTATTACATCATCAAAAGACAGGTTATACCTCAAAAGTTCTTCTTCGGGTATTTCTACTGATATTTCAGGTTGTGGGAATCCTGACAGGGATACCTGGCTCATAACGCCTGAACCAAGAAAATCCTCTTCAACTCTCTGGGCATGTTCTTTTAATGACATAAGGCTGATATTATGCCCTTCAGTTGCGCTGATTGTTAAAAACAATGCAAATGCCCTCGAGCGCTGCTTTGAGACTATTGGTCTTTCAGCCGCGGAAGGCAATGACGAAATACCATCGACTGCATTCTTAACTTCAAGCAATATCTCATCAATTGGATATTCTCCGGTGGTCTCCACATTAACAACCGACCTGTTCTCAACAGATGTGCTGTTGATCTCCTTCACACCTATCAGTCCCCTCACTGACTCTTCAATTCTTGAAGTAACACCCTCCTCCATCTCAACCGGTGAAGCACCTGGATAGAATACCGATATACTGATCATCCTGCTTTCCGTTTCGGGGAAAAAAGATTTATTCATTGATGTATAACTAAATACCCCAAGCAGGATAACAATTGCAATTACCACATTGGCATAAACCGGGTATTCAACAAATTTCTGTATTAGTTTTCTCATCGCCCGCTCTCCTTTTTATTCGCACCCGAGCCATTATTACCAGCGGGTGAGGTTTCTGACGCGGACCCCCCGGCCCTATTATTACCGGCAGTTTCATCCATCCCTGTTCTCACCCTGGTTCCTTCCTGCACGTTAATCAGTGCCTGGGTTACAAGAAGCTGCCCTTCTTCAAGTCCTCTAAAAACAAGTGTTTTCTCATTCAGCTTGACAACATCTATGTTTCTTTTTTCCAGCCGGTCGCCGTTAACAATAAACACCTCATCTGTATTGAAAACAGCATTCCTGGGTATTTCCATTGTTTCTTCAATACTATGACCATTAAACCTGGCAACAAGGTATTCTCCGTTTAGAAGAGGATTACTCCTGTTACTTCTCACCCTGATAAAAATTTCCTGGGACTGTGTATCCTCATCGATATAAGAGCCTTTTCTGATCACTTTGCCTTTGTAAGTAGCGTCATCCCCGGGTCTTTTCACTTCCACCATATCGCCTTTCCTGATCCAGAGAGCGTCAGCAGGTTTAACAGGCACCTCCAGTTCAAGTATATCGGTTTGTATGGCATGTGCCACCCTGCCACCTGTATTAATATATGCACCTGCCTCGAGGTAAACATCCGAATAAGTCCCGTTAAACGGGGCGTAAATACTATGCCGCTTAAGTTTAAGTTCATCCCTTTGTATGCTGTAATACTCGCTGAGTACATTCCTGCTTGCCAGGAATACTTTCAGTTTCTCATTCCCGAACCCGGGCATGTCAGGAAGATCCCTGTATATATTTATATTATTAAAAAAATCCGTAAATGTTTTTTCATAACCCGGGAAATCTATTCTTATATCAGGCAGGAGATTCGCAAGGGTATTCAGGAACCTGCTTTTCTGGCCCTGCAGATCCAGTTCTGCCTCATCCTTGTATACAGTAAACAGCAGGTCTCCCTTTGAAAAAGAGGCACCCTTTTTAAGGCTTATATCTCCGGGTATAATTTTCCCCGATGCCTCTGCCACTATATCTATTGCGCTCAGCGACCTCAATCGGCCGGTTGCTTCAATGTGGGATTCTACCGTTCCGTATTTCACCTCGCTGGTTTTTACATAACGTTTTACATCATTATCCCTTCTTGCTGGAGGCTCTGCTTTTTGAGCAATGAGAAATTTCATTATCCCGAAGGATAAACCCACAATAAAAATAAATGTTGTTATAATAATAATACGCCTGTCAATCTTTTTCATTTTATTTTATGTAACAGTTAATGTTTGTTTTATACTTATGACCATCCCTGATCAATCTCCTTAACTTATAACATATTTTTATCCAACAGGTTCACATCATGATCTTCTTTATTGAAATCTGAGAAGTATCAGGATCTAATTTCTAATCGCGCAGAAACACAGTGTGGGATAAAAAACAATGAGTTAAGCAACAGTCCATCCAAGTTAAGTCGACATATATTTGATAAAAATTCTTAAACATCATTATCTCGCATTATATTTGTGATATAAATAATGTATTATCCAGAAAATGGTTCCCATACTTAATATCAGAGGCATATTTAAGATCTTAAGCTATAATTTATTCATAATCACCACATCCTTACTGGTTTGTGTTGCTGTTGGCATGTATTACGGGGAAGAAGTCGGGCATTTCATATTATCCTCTTGTCTTACCCTGCTTGCCGGTTTTATACTTTACATAATTCCGGGAATAAAAAAAAGCATTCATTACAATCTCAGCCAGAAAGACGCTTTTTTTACTGTATCAATGACCTGGTTGATTATGAGCCTGGCAGGTTGTCTTCCCTATGTACTGTCCGGGGAAATACCTTCATTCATAAATGCATTTTTTGAATCTATGTCAGGTTTTACGACTACCGGATCATCAATTCTTACTGATATAGAGGCGCTACCGAAATCCATACTTTTCTGGCGCAGCCTCACGCACTGGATTGGGGGAATAGGCATTATAGTGCTTGTAATTATCGTTATGCCTAAACTTCAGATTGCCGGCTATCATCTCTTTACAATGGAATCCTCTCTTAACGAGAAAATTGCACCCAAGGTCAGGACCATAGGCAAACGCTTACTTTTTATATACCTTTTCCTGACCGGTGCAGAGATAATATTACTTCTTACGGGTGGTATGAACCTGTTCGAAAGTGCCTGTCATGCTTTCGGAACTATTGCAACCGGAGGCTTTTCTCCAAAGAATTCCAGTATAGGCGGATATTCGCCTTATATACAGTATATTGTAATGGGTTTCATGATTCTCGGCGGGACAAACTTTATTATTCATTATTACCTTTTACGATTCAAGATTCATAAAATCAGGAACAACGAAGAATTTAAGTTCTATCTGCTAACTTTTTTTGTCACAGGCATAACCGTCGCCCTTTTTATATTTTTTAAAATGCATAAGCCTGTGGAGGAATCTTTCAGGGAAAGTTTTTTCCAGGTGGTATCGGTTCTTACATGTACAGGGTATTCAACAGCTGATTACCTTCAGTGGCCTGTCTTTGCGTGGCTCCTGATTTTCCTGGCTATGTTTATTGGAGGCAGTACAGGATCAACTGCAGGCGGCATTAAACTGGCAAGGCATCTGGTTCTTTTTAAGAATATCAGGTTGATATTCCGTAAACTGCTTTCACCAAATGCTGTTATACCGATTCGCTTAAACAAGAAAACAATAGATGAAAAACTGAATGCACGCATACTGTCATTCATTACTATATATATTATCATTTTTATTACAGGTTTCTTTTTTATGGTATCTCTCGGTCTGGATATAAAAACCGCCGGCGGATCGGTTGCAACCTGTATGGCCGGCATTGGTCCGGGTATAGGCTCAGTTGGCCCTGCTTCAAACTTTGCTCATTTACCGGATGCAGGCAAATTGGCACTCTCTTTTTTAATGCTACTTGGCAGACTGGAAATATTCCCGGTATTAATACTCTTCAGCAGATCATTTTGGAGATTGTAGTACCCGCCATGCATTAACTGTCTTTATTATTATTAAATTTGAGTGTTATCATATATAGGCACGGATGTTTTGATATTAATATAAAATGAAAGCTGCAAGAAATATTACTTTCTGGATAAGTCTGTTTGCTGTATGCCTGATTCTTGTTGATCTTGGCTTCAATCAAAACAATGATACAGATAGTCTGTTCGAATACATATATCTGTTTGTAATTGTACTGGAAATACTATTTATTATAATACAGTTTATTAAGGGGATACACCGGTACCGAAGGAAAGTACTTATTTTTGATATTTTACTATTTGTGTTTCTTGTTACACTTTTCGTTTTCAGGTTTTACCTTAACCATAATACATTTACGGGCAGCAATCATCTTGTATTTCTTGCCATATTCCTGATTTTTATCCGTAAACTTTTTGCATTTAGTGTTATATCGTCTGGCAGTTTTGTTAACCCGGCCCAGTTGTTTGTTCTCAGCTTTTTTTTTCTTATAATGACCGGTACAGTATTACTCTCACTCCCCAATGCCACCCACGAAAAAATATCTTTTACTGATGCCCTTTTCACTTCAACTTCTGCTGTTTGTGTAACAGGGCTGATTGTAGTGGATACCGGCAGTTACTTCACCGTATTCGGCCAGATCATTATCATGGTGCTTATTCAGCTTGGGGGGCTTGGGATAATGACATTTACAAGTTATTTCAGTTACTTTTTTAAAGGAGGCTCCACCTACTCCAATCAAATATTATTAAAAGAACTTACTAAAACGGATAATATAGCAGATGTATTCAAAACACTTAAGAAGATATTGTTTATTACAGCATTTATTGAGATAATGGGAGCTTTCCTTATTTATTGCTTTATTGAAGAAAGTATTATTCCGGGGACACAGGATCGAATATTTTTCTCAGTTTTTCACACAATTTCTGGATTCTGTAATGCCGGGTTCTCCACTCTCGCACAAAGTTTTTATTCTCCCGGGTTTCGTTTTAATTACCCTTTGCACATAGTTATTGCATCTTTATTCATTACCGGAGGGATAGGGTTCCCGATATTATTTAATTCATATAAATATGTAAAACACCTGTTTAGAAACCGCATAATACCCAGAATAAGGCGGAAACAGGTAAAATATGTACCTTGGGTAATTAACCTGAACACACGAATTGTTGTTATAACAACATTATTGTTGATAATAACGGGAACGACTTTCTTTTATGTTCTGGAATATAATAATACACTGGCTGAACATTCGGCTGCAGGAAAAATTGTCACTGCTTTCTTTGGTGCAGTTACTCCCCGTACTGCTGGTTTCAATACAGTTGACACTTCAGCGCTTAATATTTCTACAATTATCATCATCATATTCCTGATGTGGGTGGGGGCTTCGCCTGGATCAACAGGTGGTGGAGTAAAAACCAGCACACTAGCCATAAGCATACTGAATTTTTTCAGCATAGCCAGGGATAAGAACAGGCTGGAGCTATTTAACCGGGAGGTTACGACAAGTTCAACAAACAGGGCTTTTGCAATCATCTCATTGTCAATCCTTGTAATCGGGATATCGATATTTCTTCTCGTTCTCCTTGAGCCCGGAATGGAATTCCTTCCTGTCGTTTTTGAATGTTTTTCTGCATTCAGCACTGTAGGCTTAAGCCAGGGCATTACATCTGATCTTGGTAATGCAGGTAAAATAGTTTTAATTTTTACTATGTTTATAGGAAGGATCAGTATGCTGACAATCCTGGTAGCGTTTATCAGGAAGGTCCGTCAGCTTAATTACAAATACCCGACAGAAGAGATATTAATAAATTAAAAACCGCATCAATGAAATTTATAATTATCGGCCTGGGAAATTTTGGGTCTTCACTGGCAAAGAATCTTACGCAAGAAGGGCATGAGGTCATTGGAGTTGATCAGAACTTAGACAGAATTGAAGCACTTAAAGAAAATATCACCCATGCAATAGGTATGGATTGCCGTGACCAACAATCAGCCAATCACCTCCCTCTTAAAGACACCGATATTGTCATTGTATGCATTGGAGAAGATGAGGGAGCTAATCTGATGGTTACTGCACTCATGAAACAAAACGAGGTTAAACGGCTTATCAGCCGTGCCGTTTCACCGCTGCATGTAACAATACTTGAAGCCATGGGCATTAAAGAGATCATTCATCCTGAAGCAGAAACAGCAGAGCGCTGGACAAAAAAGCTGGGCATGAAAGGTATAGTTGACTCTTTTAAACTGGCTGGTGAATATAATATTATTGAAGCATCCGTACCGGAAAAATATACCGGCAAAACCCTTTCCCAGATTGAATCAATTAAAAATCACCAGGTGCTTATACTTACTACTATCAGGCTGGTCAAAAAGAATAACCTCCTGGGAATAAGCAGGGAAGTAGCACAGGTTCAGGGGGTAGCCTCGTCTGACACACTGCTGAAAGAAGGTGATATCCTTGTCATGTATGGCAAAATTAAGAACATTGAACTATTCTTAAACGAGTAATTACACGTGTTGATGTTCAATATTCGTACTGGCATCACCTATGGCTTAAAAGAACCGGATAACAAGATCACTTCCTTATCAGCTTCTGGATATTATAAAGCTTGTTAAGGGCTTCCACCGGAGTAAGGTTATTCACGTCCATATCGGTCAGTTCATCCCTTATCTGCTTAAGTACGGGATCATCAAGCTGGTAAATGCTCAGCTGCATTCCTTCCCTTTTTGAAGCAATTTCTCCGACAGGCTTGGAGATATTACTGTCTTTACCTCCTGCTTCCATTTGCTTTAACACCTCGTCAGCCCTACGGACAACGCTAAGCGGCATACCTGCCATACGTGCAACATGTATGCCGAAACTATGCTCACTGCCTCCCCTTTTCAGTTTACGAAGGAAAATGACTTTATCATCCAGTTCCTTAATAGACACGTTATAATTCTTCACCCTGCTGAACGAACTCTCCATCTCATTCAGTTCATGATAGTGGGTAGCAAACAGGGTTTTTGCCCTTGTCCCTTTTTCGTGAATATATTCTACCATGGCCCATGCTATACTGATCCCGTCATAGGTTGATGTACCCCTGCCTATCTCATCCAGTAATATAAGGCTCCTGTCGGAAATATTATTGAGGATGCTGGCTGCCTCATTCATTTCAACCATGAAGGTTGATTCTCCCACGCTTATATTATCAGATGCTCCCACCCGGGTAAATATTTTATCCACGGTACCTATTTTTGCCCCGGAGGCCGGGACAAAACAACCGGCCTGTGCCAGCAGTACAATAAGAGCTGTTTGCCTGAGCAAAGCCGATTTACCTGACATGTTAGGCCCTGTAAGGATGATAACCTGCTGTTCTTCATTATCCAGGTATACATCATTGGGTATATAAGATTCCTCCGCAGGAAGTTGTTGCTCAATAACAGGGTGTCGCCCGTTCTTTATGTCTATAATATGTGAATCATCTATTTCCGGTCGGGTATATTCAAAATCAACAGATACCTCGGCAAAAGACACAAGGCAATCCAGTTCTGCTACCCTCCCTGCATTTACCTGTATCCTGCTCATGTAAGCTACAAGAAATTCTATCAGGTCATTGTATAATTGTTGTTCTAGTACCAGTATTTTTTCTTCAGCCCCCAGGATTTTATTCTCATACTCCTTAAGTTCCTCCGTGATATATCTTTCAGCACTTACGAGAGTCTGCTTCCTTATCCATTCTTCCGGCACTTTTGATTTGTGTGTGTTCCGTACTTCTATATAGTATCCAAACACATTATTAAAACCTACTTTCAGGCTGGGGATTCCGGTTCTCTTACTTTCCCTCTCCTGCATCTGCACAAGGTAATCTTTTCCCGAATGCAATATATCCCTTAGCTCATCAAGCTCTTCAGAAACACCTTCAGAGATTATATTCCCTTTATTGATTGCAGCAGGCGGTTCTTCATTGACAGTATTCTCTATTTTTTCAACGAGCTCTGAGCATGGATCCAGCCGGGCACTTATTTTGTCAAGCGGTGCACATCCCTTTTTTCCACACTGTTCCTTCAGGGGATCAATAGCCCTGAGTGCCCTTTTTAGCTGCACCACCTCACGCGGATTGATTCTCCCGGTTGCAATTTTGGATACCAGCCGTTCGAGGTCACCCACACCTGAAATTATTCTCTTCAGGTCTTCCCTGTACTGTTTATCATCAACAAGGCACTCCACGGCTATATGCCTTTGTACTACCGGCTCCCTGTCTTTCAGTGGAAGTGCTATCCATTTTTTCAGTAACCTTCCTCCCATAGGGCTTGATGTACGGTCAATAATATCAATAAGAGTCTTTGCACCTTCAAAAGGAGAATTAAAAAGCTCCAGGTTACGTATTGTAAAGCGGTCCAGCCAGACATACTTCTCTTCTTCTATACGTGATATGGCTGTAATATGTCCTATTCTTTCATGCTGGGTTATATCAAGGTAGTACAATATAGCACCGGCTGCTATGATGGCATATTCCATACCGTTTATACCGAAGCCTTTGAGTGTTGTTGTCCCGAAATGCTTCAGCAACCTGTCATTTGCCGCATCTGACCTGAATATCCAGTCATCCATTTTATAATTATAGAAGCCGGATCCGAATTTCTCAATAAAATCTTCAGATCTGCCTTTTTCAAAAAGGACCTCACTGGGCCTGAAGTTACTTATCAGCTGATCGATATAGGCATGTGATCCTTCAGCAACCATGAACTCGCCGGTTGAGATATCCAGGAAGGCCACACCGCTGATTGATTTATGCATATGCACTGCGGCCAGGAAATTATTTTTCTTATTCTCAAGCACGTTGTCATTCAATGAAACACCGGGAGTTACCAGTTCTGTAATACCTCTTTTGACAATTTTCTTTGCCAGTTTGGGATCTTCCAGTTGTTCGCATATTGCCACCCTCTGGCCTGCCCTGACAAGTTTAGGGAGGTAATTATCCAGGGCATGATGAGGGAAACCTGCCAGTTCAACCCATGAAGCAGCCCCGTTAGCCCTGCGGGTAAGTGTTATGCCCAGTATCTCTGATGATTTAATAGCATCTTCTCCAAAAGTTTCATAAAAATCACCCACCCTGAAAAGCAGTACTGCATCAGGGTGTTTCTCTTTTACCCTGTAATACTGTTTCATCAGGGGCGTTTCTACATGTTTTTTGGGTTCGTTCATAGTATAAATCTACAGCCTTTTCAAAAATATCCGATGCAGGTAATACAAATATACGATGATGGATCAACTAAAGAAAGAGCTCTTAATTGATTGTTAATAAGAAATCCAACGTAAAAACTACCTCCTGATTAAATATAATTGAACTTGTAATAAAAATAAGCATCAATCATTGAAACTAAAAAACCAAGTTTGTATATTGAACAAGCGAATTGAACCCAAAATTTGAACCAATGTATAAAGTCGTAGTTCTAGGTGCAGGAATGGTGGCAAGACCCTTAATCCACTACTTTCTTGAAAATGATTGCAGGGTGACAATAGCATGCAACACATGCAATAATGCACAGAAAATCCTGAAAGACCATCCCAACGGTCATATTATTTACTGGGATGCAAATGATACTGATGCAATAGTTCCGCTAGTTGAAGACTCACACCTTGTTGTAAGTCTTCTTCCCTATAAATTTCACACATCAGTTGCCAGGGTTTGCATAGAGACCAAAACTGATATGGTGACAACTTCATATGTAAGCGATGAGATGTCCGGACTTGACAGGGAAGCAAAGGAAGCGGGTATCATCATTCTCAATGAAACGGGACTCGACCCGGGCATTGACCATATGTCAGCTAAGCGGATCATTGACAGCATAAAGGAAAAAGGCGGCAGGGTAGAAAAGTTCTGGTCGGTCTGCGGCGCTCTTCCCGCCCCTGAGAATGCGGATAACCCGTTAGGATATAAATTCTCATGGAGCCCTGGAGGAGTGCTCCTGGCAAGCAAAAATGATGCAAGGTACCTGGATAACGGTCAGTTGGTGGAGATAAGCCCTGATGAATTATTCAGGAAGATTTTTACTTATAAGATAAAGAATATTGGCGATCTAGAGGTTTATGCCAACAGGGACTCAATAAAATACATTGATATTTACGGGCTTGATGGCATAAAAACCATCTTCAGGGGCACTTTCCGCTACAGGGGATGGTGTGAGACCATTGATGCCCTTAAAACTCTTAATCTTCTGGATAAGGAGGAAAGTGATTTCAGCGGGATGAGCTATGCTGATCTTATCAGGACGAGAACAGTCGATCCAGGTAATAATGACCTTGCTGCCGCCCTGGCATCTACCCTTGATACAGGTAGAGATTCACCTGTCATAAAAGCTTTTGAATGGCTTGGCCTGTTCGACGAGCTTAAGATCCCGGCACATCTGAAAAGCCCCTTTGACATCATATCTGAGCTTATGATGAGCAGGATGATGCTCGGCGACAATGAAAGGGATATGATAGTACTCAGGCATGTCTTTCTTGCAAGATATAAGGACGGAAGCACTGAGGTCATCAGCTCACAGATGGTTGATTACGGATCGCCCTCTACTGACACCTCTATTGCAAGAACTGTAGCACTTCCGGCGGCAATAGCTTCAAAGCTGATCATGGACGGTGAAATTAAATTAAAGGGTGTATACCGGCCTGTAAAGAAGGAAATATACGATCCGGTCCTTAGTAAGCTTGAGGAATATGGAATAAAGACTATAGAGGAATACGGGCTGCCGGTTTCAGAGCTTGTATTTTAAAAAGCCAGGTAATAATCGGCCGTCAGTTTTTTATACTCAGCACTATATTCATGTCTTTTCCCTGTTTCCAGGACCAGGAAGGACTGGTGTAATTTTTTTTTCTCCTTTCCGAATTCCATTAGCATTCGTTTTACCCCTGAAGAAGGAAGCGGTTTTACTTTTAGCACCCTGTTACAATAGAGTCCATATTCTGAGGCATCCGCAATGAACAGTGCTGCCTCGGTATAGGGCAGCACCAGGCACATTTTACCATTTGCATTCAACAACTTCACGGCTGCATTAAGCAATGAGGCCGAATCAAGATCATAGTTATGCCTGGCCCTTGAAACACGCTTATCCGCATTATGAAGAGAGCGTTCAAAAAATGGAGGGTTGGTTACTATAAGGTCATACTTTGTTAATATTTCATAATCCTGCAGGCGTGTATTAAGTACTGTGATTTTCTTACTCCACGGGCTGATCCCGACATTATGAACCGCTTCATTATAAGACTCCTTATCTGGCTCAAGGGCAGTAATACTGCATGAGGACCTTTGTGCCAACATAAGAGCAATCAGTCCTGTTCCTGTACCTATATCCAGTGCATTTTCAGCCAGGGATGCATCAGCCCATGCTCCCAGCAAAACACCGTCTGTTCCTATTTTGAAGGCAGAGCGTGCCTGGTATACCCTGAATTTTTTAAAATCAAAAAAGTCCATTTCAAAATTTCTCAATTATTCCCAGGCCAAAGAGTGAAAAATCATATTTCACAGGATCATGTTCATCAAATCCACGCAGCACATCTGTGAGTTCTTCAACCGCTTTCCAGTCATTTTGCTTTCGTTCAAGCAAGCCCAGTTTCCGGGAAATATTACCCGTATGAAAGTCGAGCGGTATAAACAGGACGGAGGGATCAACCGACTGCCATAGTCCGAAATCCACACCCCTTCCATCATTTCTTACCATCCACCTGAAAAACATGTTTACTCGGAGCATTAGGGTAGCATATTAATCAAATTGAATTAGTTCATCACGGTTCAAGTGAATAACCGAATATAAACTTCGACTTTCTCTAACCTCAATCGAAGTGGCATCAATACTGCCCTTTTCACCACTGAGTTTCATTCTTTCTTCCAAATCTGCTTTCATTTCTTTTCTCTCCGCTTCAGTTATTTCTTCAGTTCTGGTTTGCGATACCCAAACCCATCGCAACGCTTCCCAATCTGTCATAAAAAAACTTAATTCATCAAATCCATTAAACCATATTTTAATAAAATATGTACCACCCCTTTCTCCTTTATTATGTTGAATAGTAATTTTTTTAACTAACGAATGTACCAGCCGCTTGGTATCATCAAAACCAGCATCAAATCTATATTTACCAATTATGTTTTTAACTCTTTTTACACGATTATTGGCATCCCTTTCTATTAATTTATTCTCTAAAACTTCTATGGTTTGTTTCTTGTCCTTAATCTTTTGTTTTGTTGTCTTCAGTTCTTCTTTAATAACCTCATCATTTTCGAAATCAGGGTCAAGCAGGTGTTTGTAGGCTGTTCTTTCAACTCTGATTAATCGTTCAACTTCTTTCTTTTCCCGAATTAACTTGGTTTTCAGACTACTTGATTCTTCTTTGCTTTCAGCCAAACCAGCCAAGAACTTTTGCAAGTCTTTTGATACAAATAAATGATGAATAATAAAGGTTTCCAATTTGGCAATACTTATTCCTCGTGAATCACATTTTATATTTGGGTTTTTCTTCCCTTTGCATTTATATGCGCTATCACGTCCTTTCAGTCTTTTTTTTCCTCGTAATTCACTGTTGCAATGTGCACAATACACCAGCCCATTTAACAAATAGTGATACTCTTCACGCTTACCAACTTTCTTTTTATTGTTTTGCAAGTTGTCGTTAACTTCTTGCCAGTAATCTTCATCTATTATGGCAGGAACTGGAACTGGTTCTCCATTCCAATATCGTGTACCTTTGTAAATGGGATTTCTTATAATGTCATGAATAACATTTCCTCTCCACCTTACATTCGCTTTATTGTAGGTGGTCAACTGATTTGTATAGCTATCTTTTCGTTTAATATGACCCGTGAACTGACTAAATTTAGTTGGAACTTCTTCCTCATTTAGCTTATTGGCAATTGTATATGTTCCAAGTCCATCCAGCGACATTTGGAAAATTCGTTTAACAACAGCAGCTTCAGACTCTTTTATTTGAAAAAATCCACCTTCGCCTTTTGTATAGCCATATGCCGTTAATCCATGTGTTTTACCCTTTTTTGCGTTGGCAGCAATAGCCATCTTAACTTTTTTCCCTGTTAACGAAGCATAGAAAGTATTTGTCAACGATATTATTCCAGTAAATAATTTATTCTCAGGGATATCTAAGTCAAGAAATCTGCCATTTGGATAATACAAACATCCAGCATTAAGCATGGTATGCGTGAATAAATTCCAGATGGCATTGTTGCGTTCAATTCGTGATTGGTCGATACAGTAAACTTTAGTTATCTCACCTTTCTTTATTGAGTCTAATAGCATCACAAATTCTGGTCGCTTTGAAATATCATCACCAGTTCCACTTATCCCTTCATCAATAAATGTTTTAAAAGGCATTCCCTCAGATTTGGCAAATTCAATACCTAAGTTTTGCTGAGTTTCAATTGAAACGTCCTGCCCCGTTGCCTTTTGTTTACTAATTCGACAATAAATTCCAATCATTTTATATTATTATTTTACAAATATAATAATATTGGTTTTAAGGGTAATTAAGGTTGCGTATAATTATACCTTCTGTGTAGAGAGACGGCTCAATTGAAATTTTAATCTAAAAAAATGAAGACCTGTTTATTTAACAATCTGTTTTCTCACTAAGAATAATTTATTCCCAAAAAAAATTGGGATTGCTCTAAACTACTCAATTACGATAATCTCAGGATTTTTATAAAAATTTACAGTTTTTTATAATTCGCCAATACGAAATTTTTTCTGGAATTCCGAAGAGGTCTCTGCTGCACCCCAGCGTATATACCCCCACCCCCCCGAGATAAAGCAATATGGCTAAACAAGTAAATATGCATTTTTTTTATTAAATATTTTTTCAAATTAAATAGCAACATTAAGTTCTTTGACGTACTGGTTTATAATGTTAACATATTGAGCAATTAATTTTAAAGATAAG
>JAIPBU010000041.1 GCA_021738535.1 Bacteroidales bacterium
TGGGAGAATTATGCCTAATTTTTAATAATTATGATGGTCAATCCGGAAATATTGTGTGTTCTTGGATAATAAATCCTATTTTGAAAAAAATAATGAAGTATTTTTATTTGAAAATTGAGTTTGTGAATTAATCAGGTTAAAGTATAAAGTATAAATTTGCCGCAGATTAAAATTAAGAAATTATGAAGATCAGTGGTTTCTCAATGGGGAAGAACGCCGATAAACTGGGGTACCCGGTAAAGGAAGCAGTAATGTCAGTACTGCCGCTTGTTGATGAATTTGTTTTTGCCCTGGGCGACTGTGATGAAGATGACCGTACCGGGGAATTACTTGAAAGTATTAACAGTGATAAACTCAGGATCATTAACACAAGCTGGGACCTGGAAAAATACCCCAGGGGAATGGAACATGCGCATCAGACAGATATAGCAAAGGAACACTGTTCAGGAGATTGGTTATTTTACCTGCAGGCAGATGAATTAGTGCATGAAGATGATATCCCCGTTATAAAAGCCAGGTGTGAAGAACTTCTTGACGACATGGATGTTGAGGGCTTGCTTTTCAGGTACAGGCATTTCTGGGGAGATTACGATCATTATCATAATTCACATAACTGGTATAAAAACGAAATACGGATTGTCAGGAATGATCCTGGTATACACAGCTGGGAATCTGCACAGTCATTCAGGCGAATACCCGGTTTTGACGGCATCAACTACCGCCAGCAAAAAGGGACATACAAGCTTAAAGTAGCGAGGGTTAATGCGTATATATATCATTACGGGTGGGTTAGACCTCCCAGGATTATGAGGGCTAAATCAAAGGTGCTTACCAGGATACACCACGGCGAAGAAAGAGTTAAGGAACTGGAAAAAAAGAACCATTTTGATTTTGACTATGGTGATCTTAGTAAACTAAGGGTCTTTAAGGGTCAGCATCCTGCCGTAATGAAGGAAAGGATAAGTAAATTTGACTGGGCAGATGAACTAAAGAAAACGAATCCAAACAGGCCAAAATTCAAGCATGAGAGATTTAGATATAAATTTGTTACTTTCCTGGAAAACAAGATCTTTCACAGACCTGTATTCGATTTTAACAATTATATATTGCTGAGGGGTAAATAAAGTACAGTGAGATGAAAGCATATCACGACATAATTAACAGGGCCATAGATATCCTCCGGCAGGGAGGCGTTATACTGTATCCTACAGATACCATCTGGGGCCTTGGCTGTGATGCTACAAATGATGATGCTGTAGAAAGAATCTATGCTATAAAACAACGCAACGAAAGCAAAAGCATGCTTATATTGCTTGATACTGACTCAAAATTACCCTATTACGTGAGAAGGGTTCCTGATATTGCATGGCAATTAATTGATGTAAGTGATAATCCCCTAACACTTATCTACCCGGGTGCAAGGAATGTCTCACCTGGACTGCTGGCAGATGACGGGTCATTGGGTATAAGGATAGTTAATGATGATTTTTGTGCAGACCTTGTTGCAAGACTGAGAAAACCTCTTGTGTCAACATCAGCCAACATGGCCGGAGAAAAACCTCCTGCTAATTTCAGCGAGATAAGTAATGAAATAAAAGATGCTGCAGACTATATAGTCCCCCTGAGACAAAATGAAAAACATAAAAAAACTGCCTCATCAATCATCAAGCTTGAAGTTGACGGGCAGTTTAAGATTATCCGCTAATATCAGTCATTTACCTCCAGTATGCCCCCGGGAAGATCCATGATTATGACTTTCTCTTCCTTGTTGATATCGATTATCCATTCTTCATTAAGAGGAACCAGTAACTCATCCCCGTCTGCATTCTCCAGGACAAGCATGTACTGCATGGGCAGGGTCATTACTTTTTTTACTATCCCGACCGGCTCATTGCCAGGTTTAAGAAGTTTGTATCCGGTTAGTATTTCCTGATGGGGCAGGCTTGAATCAATTTTCATATTACTCCTTTTTTTCAGAACACGGCATCCGGTGAACTCCCTCATCTTCTCACTGCTGTCATATCCATCAAATTTAAGAATAATATTCCCGGAAGAATGAGTTTTTATGTATGAAACAAAAAATGGAACGGGTTTACCATCTGTTTCGATGAAAATCCATTCCATTTCCTGTAATTCTTCTGAAAAGTCCTCACCCGGTTTCAAAATCACAGCTCCGCTGTAACCATGAACCTTGGCGATTTTACCCAGTGGTATAAGTTCTGTATCATTTACGGGCATAGATCCCGTTTTAAATTTGCTTAACAGACCCTCCCCGGCTTACTTCTCGTCTTTCTCTTCCTTCTTCTCTTCCTTCTTCTCTTCCTTCTTCTCCTTAGCTTCTGCTTCCGGTGCCTTTTCTTCTGGCTTCTCTTCCTCAGCCTCAACCTCAGCCTCAGCCTCTGCTTCTACTTTCTCTTCCTTCTTCTCTTCAGACACCTCAGCCTTAGCCTTAGCCTCAGCCTTAGCCTCCTCTTTCGGTGCCTTCTCCTCTGGCTTCTCTTCCTCAGCCTCAACCTCAGCCTTAGCCTCTTCTTTTGGCACCTCGTCCTTAGCTTCTGCTTCCGGTGCCTTTTCTTCCTTTGCCTCTTCTTCCGCTACAGCTTCCTGCTGCTCACCTGCTTCTTCTGCTGCAAGCTCTGCTCGTTTCTTTGCAATAGCCTCAGCTCTTTCCTGGTTGATCTTTTGCTCAGCTTCAAGACGCTTTTTCTTTTCGTCCTCTTTACTTTTCTCCAGTCCCGATACTTTAGCTTCAATCTTGTTCTCTTTTTCCTTAAGCCATACCTGGAACCTTCTTTCGGCCTCAGCCTCGTCAAACGCTCCTTTTCTGACTCCATCCAGGAGATGTTTCTTCAACATAACTCCTTTATACGATAAGATAGCTCTACAGGTATCTGTAGGTTGCGCGCCTTTTTGCAGCCAATCCACTGCTTTATCGAAATCAAGTTCGATAGTCGCCGGATTTGTGATGGGGCTGTACGTCCCTATTTTTTCAATAAAACGGCCATCCCGTGGCGCTCTGCTATCTGCTACCACAATGTGGTAGAAAGCCACTCTCTTGCGGCCCTTCCTAGCTAATCTGATTTTTACTGCCATTTAATACGCATTAATGTTACCTACTTATGAAAATTGTGGCTGCAAAGATAAGATTAATAAATCTAAGAGCAAACAAAAAAAGAGGTAAAAAAGAGGCTACCGTAACGATAGCCTCTCTTAATTAATATTTAATATCAGCAACTATTTACTTACATACCATGTATTCTGAACAAGAAGGTCATTTGCTTCCATTTCCCTGAAAGGGATGGGAAGAATAAGGTTTCCTGCGTCATAAGGCAGTGTGCCAATATTCATTTGCCATCTCTTAAGGTCATGCAGCCTGTGTCCTTCCCAGCAAAGCTCCCAGTACCTCTCCTGGCGTATCTGGGCCTGTGTAACGGCGCCTGTATAAGCAGGAGCATTTGCCCTGTTCCTGATAATATTGATGTCCTGAGTAGGTGTATTTGATCCTACAAGTGGGCCGGTCGATTCAAAGTTAGCCTCTGCCCTTATAAGATACATTTCAGCAAGCCTTATAAGAGGTATGTTTGCATAATAATCGCCCCACTTGGCTGTATTAATACCTCCGTAGTTATTGATAGTACCTACTCCGTAATAATACATTGAATCAATTTCCGCTATGGTATATGAGCCATCCATAAGTGCAGCTCCCTGGTATCCACCCCTTATGTCAGCAGGGTCAAAAGTATCGAGGAATGACTGCTGAATGTCATAGTCGCCACGTCCCATTCCGTTCAGTGAAGCATACATAACAGTCAGCCAGGAGGTATTACTTGCTACATTGTTCTGGAATGCAAATATATCTTCTGTGCTGTTCTCATTATTATTAAATGCATCCAGCGGGTTAGGGGTAAGCACATAAAGGTCTGATTCAATAACCCTGTCAGCTTCAGTAGCAGCATTTGAATAATCGCTCATCTGCAGGTACAGCCTTGCAAGTACTGCACTGGCTGAATACGTGCTGGCATATACATCATTGGTCTCGGGAAGCAGATCCCTTGCATCTGTAAGGTCATTGATAGCTTGTGTATAACAATCTTCAACTGTGCTTCTTTCAACATTAATTGCATCAGACACATCTAATGTAGGTGTTGTAACCAGTGGGATACCCAGCTGGTCATTTGTCTGACCGGCCTCATAAGGTAGCCCGAAAAGCCTGGTCATCTCAAATATAACCCATCCTCTCAGGAATTTGGCTTCACCCTCAATTCTCTCTGCTTCTGCTGCATCCAAAATTGATAGTGTTTCAGGGTCAAGGAGAGTGTTACAAATATTAATAAGCTCATATGCTTCAATCCAAGTAGAAGAAATATATGTATTCGTAACTGTTATTTCCTTATTTATTATTGCCCTTGGCTGCTCATAAGTGCCAATAAACTGCAGGTCGGATGTCGCAGCAAGTAGTTCGCTGTATTCATTGAATGTACTGCCGAAAATATCTCCGTCCCTTGCCTGCAGGTAAGCACCTACAAGTGTGGCCTGGACATTTTCCGGTGTTGTGAGTGCGGTGCTCGCGTCAATTGATTGCTGTGGTTTAAGATCCAGCTTTTCATCACATGATGAACTGAAGATCATCACCGGTATAACTAGCAACCATAATAGTCTGTAAAATATTTTATTTTTCATGATATTCATAGTTAGCTGTTTTTAGAAAGTAAGGTTTATACCAAGTGAATATGTCCTTGCCTGCGGTGCAGTGTAGAAGTCATATCCCTGGATAATATTCTGGCTCTGTGTTGACCTTCCGGTTCCCGTGTAGTTAACCTCGGGGTCCCATCCCTCATAATTGGTCAGGGTATAAAGGTTTGTTACACCAACAAATATTCTGACATGGCTCATGTTGATCCTTTTCAGAACGTTTTCAGGAAGAGTGTAACCGAGACTGACATTCCTCACCCTCATATAGGATCCATCGGTAAGGTACCGGTCTGAGTCGTTTGAACCGTTGATATAACCAAAACGTGCCTCAGGCACATCCGTTACATCACCCGGCTGTTGCCACCTGTCCATCTGGTCTGCTGTCTGGTTATCAAACCATGAAGCGTTAGCCGACTGGTATGTACCACCACCGTTATAGATCTCATTGCCGTAAACAAAACTCAGTAGAATATCAAGGTCAAAACCTTTGTATTCAAAATGGTTTGTCAGACCTCCTGTAAAATCAGGATTTGGTGAACCTACTACTGTAGGTTGAGCAAGGTTGTAATTGTTTGTAGTTGCATCACTGCCTTCCTCGACATAATAAAGTGCATCGCCGTTATCCGGATCAACACCTGCATACCTGCGCAACTTCCATACACCAATAGGCTGGCCTTCCATAACGTAATTAAGGCTGTTGGGTGTAATCTCCGGTCCGTTAACATCAAGTACTTTATTCCTGTTAAAGGCAATATTGAAATCGGTTGTCCACTTAAAGGAACCTACCAGGTTATTTGAATGCAATGCAATCTCAACACCTTTGTTTTCAAGAGCCCCTACATTACTCCACACACCGGTAAAACCAGATGTTGCCGGCAGCGTACGATAAAGAAGCAGGTCTGTTGTCTGCTTATTGTAGTAGTCTACCTCACCGGTTATCCTGTTATTGAAGAAACCAAAGTCAACACCTATATTGAACTGGGCTGTTGTCTCCCATCCAAGCTCATTACTTGCCAGCTGGTCTACTGCTAATCCGTTACGACCGGCATAATTAACACCGTCGTATAAAGCAAGGTGGGCATAGTCGGGTATACCCGAGTTACCTGTCAGACCATAGCTGGCTCTCAGTTTTAAGTAACTTAGAAAGTTTTCAATACTATCCATGAAGCTTTCTTCAGAAACTATCCATCCCAGAGATCCTGCGGGGAAGAAACCATACCTGTTATCAACACCGAACCTGGATGAACCGTCTACCCTTCCACTGAGAGTGAAGAGGTACTTATTCTTCAACTGGTAATTTGACCTTGCAAAATATGATAGGTAAGTTGTTCCCTCTTCCCAGCTGCTGAAAAATGTAGCCTCGGCAGCATTAGCAATATTCTGGAAGTCGTCTGTCGGAAATCCTTTACCGATAATATCACTTGCTGTTGTCATTGATTCCTGGTATGACATACCTCCTACAATTGTCAGGTCATGATCATCCTTAACCAGGTTATAAGTCATATAGTTATCCCAGTTGTAATTAGTCACTCTTACAGACCTGTTTTGAGCTTCTCCTGCCGGACCTGCACCAATGGTTTCACGTCCCCAGAAGCTTTTCTCCCTCATATCAATGATATCAACACCAAAGTCTGATCTGAAGCTAAGACCTTTAACTATTTCATATGTGCCATATACATTTCCAAGAGTTCTGTATGTTGTCTGGTGGTTGTATGAATCACGAAGTGAAATAAGACCATTATAATAAATGGTATTCTTGTTTAATTCTCCTGTATCAGGATCATAAACTGGTGTAATCGGAGCCTGTGCTACCAGCTGGAGCGGAGTTGCAAATGCATTGTCATTTTCAACCCTGTCCAGATAGGTTCTCATGAAATTCATGTTCATTCCATAGGAAAACTTGTCTGTGGGATTCTGGTCGAGACTGAGCCTTCCATTGAACTTATTCATACTGTTACCCCTGAGAATACCTACTGTATTATCATAGCCCAATCCGGCAAAAAAGCTTCCTGTTTCTGAACCACCACTGGCACTTACATTAATCCTGTTAACGGAACCTTGCTGGAACGCTTCCTGCTGCCAGTCAGTGTCCCATCCCTGGTCCCACTGATCACCTACATATCGTTCCCAGACATATTCCTTATCCCATCCTGGAATGCCCCACACATTGCCGCTTCCGTCAGATACATTGTCCATTGCCTCGTTAAAAAGCTCGAGGTACTGATCGGCATTTAGCCATTCACGAAGACGGCTGGGCTCGCTGATACCTGTTGTATACCTTACGTTAAACTGTGTTTCACCCTTCTGACCGGTTTTTGTAGTAATAACCACAACTCCGTTTGAGGCTCTTGATCCGTAGATAGCAGCAGCAGATGCGTCCTTTAATATCTGTATTGACTCAACATCAGCCATGTTAATATCAGCAAGCGGGTTAGTAGGCTGGTTATCGCTGTTGCTCAGGTTGCTTGATGTAACAGGCACACCGTCAATAACATAAAGTGGCTGGTTATTGGCAGAAATAGATGATGATCCCCTGATCCTCATCTTGACTGTCTCACCAAGCTTACCACTGGCCTGCTCAATAAAAACACCGGCAGTCTTACCCTGTATGGCCGATTCAAAACTGGCGGTGGGCACCTCGGCAAGGCCCTCTGTTTCAACCTTGGTGATTGAACCACTGAGCTCTCGCTTAATGGCCGAACCATAACCGATAACAACTACCTCGTCAAGACCTACGTTGTCAAGTTGCATAACAACATCAATAACGTTTTCTGAACCAACGAGTACCTCCTGGGTCTTCATTCCAACAAAACGGAATACAAGTATATCACCCTCACCTGCAGTAATTGTATAATTACCGTCAAGATCGGATGTTACACCCGTGGTCGTTCCCTTGATATTCACTGTTGCTCCCACAATGGTAGTACCATCCTCAGCAGCAGTGATCGTTCCTGTTACTGTCTTCTCCTGTGCGAAAGCCATAAAGCCTACACCACAAAAGAGAAACAATGTTAATAGTAATTTTCTCATATTGAAATCTTTAGGTTAGGTAATTAAAAAATTAATTAATCATAATAATATTTGGTTTTCTTCTCTACAGTCTAAATAGACGGGCAAGTTAGTAAAACATTGCATTGCTTTTTGAGAAATTTTTACACTTTAGTTCACTTGATAGCGCTGTCCTGCGAATATAGAAATTTAACATCTCCATACAAGTAAGACCCGTACATAAACAAAAACCCTGAACAAATCTAAATTTTTAAAACCTTCTTCCTTATCACCAGTCCATCTGTAAAACTTATCTTAACTATATACCACCCCGGTGCCAGACCTGACAGATCTAAAACTGTATGCCCGGAACCAGGAGGAATCTTTTTCACTTCAATACCTGACCGGGAATAAATCCTAAGACCATAGGGTAAAAGATCATTCCCCGGATCAATTGTAAGAATGCCTGCTGAAGGGTTTGGATATACCCTTAACAAATCATACCTGCTGTCATCTATTGCCGTAGCAGCACCCGATGTGTCACTAACTGTTACTACTACCTCCCCCTCCAGGTAGTTGTCATATTTGTCACTGATATAAAACTTAAGAGTATCCTGCCCTTCATCATCTTCCATAAAAACCCTGCCGGTTCTGATACTGTCACCGTCAAGGTAATAATCATAAACCCATTCATCTTCAATAAACACAGAATCACTTAACATAAATATATTATATTCATTATCTACAGCCTCATCTTCCACCCTGACACGGGCGACTGCTGACCCTGACGGCACACTGATTGGAGCAATTGTATCACTGAGTCTTATCCCGGTTGGGTAATATAGTGGCTGCAGTTTAAAAACAGCAGCATTATTTTTTGAATAATCACGTGTACCCGGTTTCAAATTACTGATCAAATAATATCCATTCTGCGATCCTCCCCATCCCCAGTTAACATGAAAATAATTAATTCCCTTTGAGCCATCTCCGTTAACCCCATCAATATTAAAGGCATGACCTGACTCTCCATCATCTGCGTTTCCTTTGAAAATAAGAGGCCTGCCCGCACTCAGATCATCAATTATTTTTTGTTCCCATATATCTTCATGGTTCTCCCTGGTCCAGTAAATACTTTCACCTGTCATTTTAAAATATTGTCGCAATGCTGACCTGCTCTCCTTAGTACTGGCGGATGAACCATCCGGACCAAAAATCATGTTAACCGACACAGCACAATGATACAGAAGCATTGCATTATAATCATCTGACATATAGAGCGACATAGAATCCCACTTGTAATGAGTCTCACCAAAATTTGCTTCAATGACCCCATAGTTTTCGCGGTATTTGGCTGAGCCGCTGCCGGTATCCGGGTAATTATAAACACTTAATGCCTGTGCCATGGCTACCGCCACACAGCCAACATAAGTCCGCCCGCCAGGACCATCAGGATCCTCCGGGCAGAACCTGTTCCATCCGGCCCCCTGGTTCCACCTTGCCTGAATAAGGGGGTCAACTAATATCTTGTCATCCGAAGCAGACTTTAACTTCTCCTTACTGACATTCCATCCTTCATGCACCGGTAGTCCTTTTTCTTCCCTGGCCTCTTTAACCTGTGTTGAATAAAAAGATAATAAATCCTCACAGCCCGGGTTTTTTCCAACTGTAAAAAAGTCTTCCGTGAAATTATATGCCACAACAGGTTGTACCTTTTTATCTGCGGCTAACATTATCCATCCGCCATTCTCAAGACTGAGGATAAAAAGATCCGGCTCCTTATTAAAATACAGTGTGTCTATCTTTGAAATATCCTTACCGGGTTCTTCATAAAAACTCCAGATATGATCCCGGGCAATTCTTAACACAGAATTTTCATCAGGGAACTGCGCCTTTAAGCTTAGTGCAGCATACAGAAAAAAAACAATTAATAAAGCGGTTCTGGTTTTCAAATTATCTTATTATGGTTTCAAAACAGCTCCAGGCCTGAAAACCTGATTGCTCTGCTAAAATAAGAAAAACTTGTTAATTATTCATAAAGGTATTTGACCCGTAGAAATCATTTTTTGGTTAATTTTGTAATCCCGGCATATTTTCCGGATCAAGACAATAACTAAACTGTAAACATCTCACCATGAGCAATTTCGTTCATCTACACCTCCATACGCAATATTCAATACTTGATGGTGCATCAAAAATACAGGAGCTCATGGAACTGGCATCTGCTTATGAAATGCCGGCAGTTGCAATAACAGATCACGGTAACATGTTCGGGGTGAAAGAGTTTCATGATGCGGCAAGGGCTAAAGGTATAAAACCGATTATAGGTGTTGAAGCCTACGTCGCTAGACGCACAATGAGTGATAACAGCGATAAGGAAGACCGTTCAGGTGATCACCTTATTATCCTTGCTAAAAATTATACCGGTTACCATAACCTCGTTAAACTGGTATCATTGTCATGGACAGAAGGTTTTTATTACAAGCCCAGGATAGACAAGGAATTATTAAAAAAGCATAATGAGGGACTGATTGTTACCTCTGCATGCATTGCAGGAGAGATACCACGGGCAATTCTGAGAAACGACATTGAAACTGCTGAAAAGACAATTGAAGAATACCGTGAAACCTTTGGTGACGACTTCTACCTTGAGATACAAAGGCATAAAACAGGCGACCCGGTATTCGACAACGATACTCTTGCCAGGCAGAATAAGGTCAGTGAGGCATATAAAATACTATCTGAAAAACTGGGAGTGAAAATAGTGGCATCCAATGATGTCCATTTCCTGAAAGCAGAAGATGCAGAGGCTCATGACCGCCTTATCTGCCTCAATACGGGTAAAGAGCTTGACGATCCCGACAGGCTGAGGTATACCAAGCAGGAATACTTCAAGACAGGCCGGGAGATGAGTGAACTGTTTAATGACTGCCCTGAAGCAATAGAAAACACTCTTGAGGTTGAAAGCAAAGTAGAACAATTTGAGCTCGACCATAAGCCAATAATGCCCGATTTCCCAATACCTGAACAGTTTAGTGATAAAGACGACTACCTCAGGCACCAGGCTTATAAAGGAGCCGGTGAAAGATGGGGCGAACTGACAAATGAAATTAAGGAAAGACTCGATTTTGAACTGGAGACTATTAAGAAGATGGGATTTCCGGGCTATTTCCTTATTGTACAGGATTTTCTTGACGCTGCCAGGGAAATGGGAGTGTCAGTGGGACCGGGCAGAGGATCAGCCGCCGGGTCTGCCGTGGCATATGCCCTCAGGATAACAGATATAGACCCTGTAAAATATAAACTTCTTTTTGAACGCTTCCTGAACCCCGATCGCATATCGATGCCCGACATAGATATTGATTTTGATGAAGACGGAAGAGACCAGGTTCTGAAATATGTGGTAGATAAATATGGCGCCGACCGCGTGGCACATATTATTACTTTCGGTACAATGGCTGCCAGGATGGCCATCCGCGATGTGGCAAGGGTCCAGAAAATGCAACTCTCTGATGCCGACAGGCTGGCCAAACTCATCCCGGAAAAACCCGGAACAACATTTAAATCTGCCTATAAAGACGTTCCTGAACTGCGCAAAGAAAAAGAGGCAGGAGACGAGCTTATATCACAGACTCTACAGTATGCTGAAGCCCTGGAAGGATCAGTCCGCCAGACAGGTGTCCATGCCTGTGGCATAATTATTGGCCGCGACCCTCTCCACGAACACATTCCGCTCAGCGCAGCCAAAGACACAGAGCTTAATGTTACCCAGTACGATGGTAACCATGTTGAATCGGTGGGACTCCTGAAAATGGATTTCCTGGGGCTGAAGACTCTCTCAATAATCAGGGATGCCGTTGATAATATAAAGGAATCCAGGGGTGTTGATATCGACATATCAAAGGTGCCCATTGATGATCAAAAAACCTTTGACCTGTATTCAAACGGCGAGACAACAGCCCTTTTCCAGTTTGAATCGGATGGAATGAAGAAGCATCTCAGGGAGCTAAAACCCAACCGGTTTGAAGACCTGATAGCCATGAACGCCCTCTACCGCCCCGGGCCAATGGAGTATATACCAAAATTTATAAAAAGAAAACACGGGCTTGAGAAGATAGATTACCTGCTGCCTGAGATGGAGAAACACCTGAAAGATACTTATGGCATAACAGTATACCAGGAACAGGTTATGCTGCTGTCGCAGGAACTTGCCGGCTTTACAAAAGGACAGGCAGATTCACTGCGTAAGGCCATGGGAAAGAAGAGGAAAGACCTGATGGAAACCCTGAAGGTTAAATTCTTCGAAGGTTGCCGTGAAAGAGGTCACGGGGAAAAAATCATAAACAAAATATGGACTGACTGGGAAGCATTTGCACAGTATGCATTCAATAAATCACATTCCACCTGCTATGCCTATGTCTCTTACCAGACAGCATTTCTTAAAGCCAACTACCCTGCCGAGTATATGGCTGCAGTTCTTAGCCGTAATATCAATGATATCAGGAAACTTACTATTTTCATGGATGAGTCCAGGAGAATGGGTATCAAGGTTCTTGGTCCCGATGTCAACGAAAGTAATGTGAGTTTTACCGTAAACCATGAAGGCAATATAAGATTCGGACTGGGGGCAATCAAAGGGGTGGGCAGACATGCAGTTGAAGGATTAATAGAGGAAAGATCAAATAATGGCCTGTATACATCTGTATATGATCTCGTTGAGCGCGTTAACCTTAACGCTCTCAATAAGAAAAGTCTTGAAGCAATGGCTCTTGCCGGGGCACTTGACTGCTTCAGTGACCTGAACCGCTCACAGTATTTTGCAGAAGACAATAAGGGAATACCCTTCCTGGAAAACCTTGTCAGATACGGTAATATGCTGAAGTCTGAAAACAGCACATCCCAGCAATCACTCTTCGGCGATGCAGATGGATTTGAAGTGGTTAAACCTCTCCCCCCTGAAGCACCTGAATGGCCAAAGCTTGAAAAGCTTACAAGGGAAAAGGAGGTAGTGGGCATCTTTCTTTCAGCCCACCCGCTTGACGATTTCAGGCTTGAGATAAAAACTTTCTGTAATGCAAGCATAAATGAGCTTCACAATCTTAAAGATTTAATGGACAGGGAAGTTACTGTGGCGGGTATGGTCACGGAGGCAAGAAACGGGACAACCAAAAACGGTAAACCATATGGCTCACTAACCCTGCAGGATTATACAGACTCTTACAGGTTTATGCTCTTTGATAAAGACTATGTTAATAACAGCAAATACTGTAATCCCGGATATTTCCTGATGGTAAGGGGTAAAGTCCGGAAAAAAATGTACCGGGAAGATGAACTGGAAGTAAAGATTAACAATATACATCTCCTGACTAGTGTAAAGGATGAACTTATAAGATCAATTACTGTTATTATACCAATAGACAGGGTTAATGATGAACTAATCGATGAAATAAAAGGAATGGCTCTGAAAAATAAGGGTAAAACAGAATTGAAAGTAGTGGTTGCCGATACTGTAGAAAAAATGAGTGTATCACTCTTCTCACGGTCGCTTAAACTGGAACTGAACAATGAGTTTATGAACTATATTGAGGACATACCCGGAATAGAATTTAAAGTAAATTAATTATATTTGCACCTTAAAACTGAATAATTATACAACATAAAATTAGAAAAATGGCTTTAGAAGTTAATGATTCCAATTTCGACGAAGTAGTAATACAGTCAGACAAACCTGTAATGGTTGATTTTTGGGCAGAATGGTGCGGCCCCTGCAGGATGATAGCTCCTATCATGGAAGAAATATCCAAAGAATACGGTGATAAAGTTAAGGTTGTTAAATGTGATGTAGACGACAGCCCCGGGGTTGCTGCAAAATTAGGTATACGTAACATACCTACGGTGATGTATTTTAAGGGAGGCGAAGTAGCCGACAAACAGGTGGGCGCCGTACCCAAATCAAATTTTGTTTCCAAGCTGGAAGCACTGATTGACTGAAGAATTTAGTATTATCCTGAAGCCGTTCAATTAAGGACGGCTTTTTTATTGTTCTCAAAATGAATATCTGCGTTTTCGCCGCTTCAAGCAGTAAAACAGACAATGTTTATGTAAATGATGCCCGCAGCCTTGGAGCGCTACTGGCAGAGGCAGGTCATAATATTATTTATGGCGGTGGCGGAATCGGCTTAATGGGAGCCATGGCCGATGCAGCCCTGGAAGGAGGAGCAAAAGTAACGGGAGTAATCCCCGAATTCATGCATGATAACGGCTGGGGACATAATTATATCACTGAGCTTATCCTGACTGCTGACATGGGGACAAGGAAAAAGAAAATGTTTGAACTGTCAGATGCTGTCGTTGCCCTGCCCGGAGGCATAGGAACACTTGAAGAACTTACAGAAGCAATCACATTGAAACAACTGGGCTTATATAAGGGAGCACTGGTTATACTTAATACAAATTCATTCTATGACGGCTTTTTAAGCTTCCTTGAATCACTGATAAACAAGTCCTTCATGAGAAGCCTGCATGCAGGGATATGGAAAGTGGCTTCCGGTCCGGAAGAAGTTATTGAGGCCATCAAAGAGTATAGCAACTGGTTCGATGATCCCGCAAGCATAGCACGGATATAAACTTTATGGTACCCTGGTGCCTATAATAAGTATATCATCTACCTGGGAGGCAGTCCCCATCCATTCATGCAACACTTTAAGAAGATGCTCCTTCTGCTCTGCCATGGGAAGATTGTATACTCTTCTGAACTCCTTCTTAAGATTTACTACCTTGAACTTCTTGTCTGAAGGCCCTCCAAACTGGTCAGCATAACCGTCAGAGAACATATAAAGCATGTCGCCGGAACGTATATCAACTTCCTTATTTGTAAACTTTTTATCCCTTGCACTGGCCATACCAATAGGGAAACGATCAGCCTTAACTGATATAATCTCTCCATCCCTGATTATTACAAGGGGATTGTAAGCACCGGCATACTCCAGTTTGCCACTTTCTTTATGATAAGCAATAAGAGACAGGTCCATGCCGTCATTTATCACTTCATCACCCCTGCGTATAAGCGCCCGGTTAACCTCAGCATTAAGCTGATCCAGTATTCTTGCAGGTGACGTGATCTCATATTCACTGACTATCTTTGTAAGTGAATTATGCCCGATAATCGACATAAAAGCTCCGGGCACACCATGACCCGTACAATCCACTGCAGCGATAAACCGTGTGTCACCATTATCATACATCCAGTAAAAATCTCCGCTGACAATATCCTTGGGCAGGAAGAGTACGAAGGTATCTTCAATGCTGTTCCCGGGTGGCAGCATTGCCATCTGTATTCTCTCGGCATACCTGATACTGGCTGTAATATCCCTGTTCTTTTCCTCTATTACCATACTTTTCTGGACAACCTCCTCAGTGCGCTCGGCAACCTTTTCCTCCAGTATACGCTTTTCTTTAATAAGGTTCTGCTCCCTGATCTTTATATATATAATAATACCTACGGCAATTAAAATAATAATAAGAAATATAAACCATCCCCGTGCATAAAAAGGTGGCTTTATTACAAATGAATAGCTTACCGGATCTTTATTCCAGATACCATCACTGTTCTGTGCCTTTACCTTAAAGGTGTATTTTCCCGGCGATAAGGATGAGTATATTGCCGTAGTTTGCTCAGTCTCCGGTCTCCACTCAGGATCAGCTCCTTCAAGCATTACCCTGTAACTGACGGCTGATGGGTTTGTTAAACAAACACTGTAATAATCAAATGCGATGTTCTTCTCTGTATATCTCAGCCTGAGATCTTTCTCCATCTTCCGGTCCTCAAAGTTAACTGTCATCCTTTTGATATGAGTGAGCGGAAAAGTATCAGGAGGCGGAATCAGCTCCGGGGCCAGCATTGTGGCACCATTGGCAGTACCAAACCATAAGTGTCCCCTGCTGTCGGCAAAAGAAGCATTCTTCTTTGTTTCTATCCCTACAAAACCGTTTTGTTCGGTATATGTATTAATGGTCTTTCCCGCTGTATTAAACCGGTTTAGCCCGTTATTGCTTCCTATGTAAAGATTACCTCTGTTATCCGGCTGAAGAAGGTTAATAATATTTGAAAGCAGCCCGTCGTTCTCAGTAAGGTGGTAGCTTACAGTATCCCCCCTTAAACCAATTACACCATATTCGGTTCCTAACCATATTGTCCCGTCAGAGGTCTCTGCAATGCACCTTGGAGCAAGCTTGTAGCCCAGTTCAATTATTGTAAATTCATCCTCTCCGGGATCATAACGGGTAAGACCCACCTCCTGGCTTGAACCTATCCATACCTGCCCCCTGCTGTCAGTATACAAAGAGCTTATGCGCAGGCCTGCCAGTCCGTCAATCATTGTGTACCTTTTACCCTCCCTTTCACTGATATTCCACCTGGCCACTCCTTCATTGGTTCCAACATAAAGGTTGTTGCTTTTATCAACGGCCAGCCCCGTAACCATCAGGTCATTGTACAATATACCATTAAGCCTGCGGTCAAAAATAAAATCATTCCTTCCATAGTCATATCTGAAAACTCCCCGCTGGTTAGTCCCTACCCAGATATTATCTGCAGTGTCGCTGACTATAAACCTTATTTCATCGCCAATATTATGTATTTCAGAGTAATAAAAAGAAGGCATCCCTATAGCAGGATCGTATAATGATATGCCATCATTGGTGCCAAACCAGAACCTTTTGTGCTTATCCTCAAATATTGCCCATACATTTTTATCCCTGAACAGGTGGTCCGAAATATAATTGATAAAATGATCACCCTTATAAATATGAACCCCGTTATTCTGACTCGTAATAATCATGTTACCTTCCTTGTCTTCCAGTATACTCTGAATCTTTGACGCATCAAGGCCATTATTATTGTTATAAGTAACCATCTCACCGTCATCGAAAACCGTTATTCCACCACCGAATGTACCTACCCAGATTCTGCCCTTTGAATCCTCCGTAATACAACTTATCCAGTTATTCGCCAGCCCGTCTCTTGCGTCATAAACAATTATTTCTCCTTTTGCCGGTGGTAAATAGTAAAGCCCCCCATGATAGGTTCCAAACCATCTTCCTCCTTTGCTGTCTTCAAACATAACAATGGTAGTGAAATAATTGGTCAATCCGTCAGGACTGTAAGTTCTGAAAACATCATTCTCCTTATCATACAATTTAATGCCTATATCAGTGATGCAGTACATTTGCTGATCGCTGTCAACATAAATATCAAATATCTGGTCACTGATACCTTCTGCTCCCCTGTATTGACTTGCTTCAAGTAAATAAGTCCCGGGCCCGGGAAAGTCAACAGCAAGGGCACCGTCAAACTGAGTAGACAGCCATAACTTATTATTATATTCCACTATTCTGTTTATATCTCCCTTTATATCAAGGGTGTCAAAACTTACCCGGTGAAAAGCCTCGTTTTCATAACAGGAAAGACCTCCGTTAAGATGCCCCATCCAGAGCCTTCCCGTTCTGTCTTCATAGATAGAATAAACACCACCAATTGCTAAACCGTCATCACTGGAGAAGTTATCAAACTCAGACCCGTCCCACCTGGTAACACCACTCTCCGTTCCAAGCCACAGGTAATCATCCCTATCCTGAATAATTGTATAAACTTTTGATGAGCTCAGGTTATCAGATACACCGTAGCTGTCAAAATAATATGACTGGGAGAAAGCCGGGCTGAGCCCGCTAAAAAAAACGAAGATCACCAGCATTTTTATACCGGTGATCACTCTGGATAAAAGAAAGCCTCTTTTTATCATGGAATGTTATTTTGCTATAAAAAAGAAAGTGCCATCCTCATCTGTGAGGCCGGATATCTTTCCAAACTTTGGTTTCTGCTTGTTGGCATTTGTAACAGCAACGGTAACACTTGATACTATTTCTTCAATTGGAATACAGGCATTGGGATTGTTCTCAAGCGTATTAGCGAAAGTACGTGTGAACTGGGAGTCATCTGATGCCAGTTCCTTACCGGCAGAAGAAAAAACCTGGGATGATTTATATTGTGTCGCTTTCCAGTCATTACAACTTCTGATTTTAGGAGTCGAACGCATTGCGGTATAAAACCCCGGCCCTGATTCACATGCATCCGTGACTACCAGCGTATGAGTCAGTATATTTGTGTAAGGCTCCATCGCTGCTCTCAGTGTATTGATGTTGAAATAAGTGAATTCATCATCCCTTTTTGCATCAACGGGTATCCAGTAACCCACATCATTAACAAACTTCCCGTGACCTGCATACCATATGAGTAATGATTTTACCTGGTTACTCTTAATCAAGTCCCTCAACTCAATTGAAAAGAATTTTTGCATCTGGTTCTTCGTGAGGTCTTTTTTGTGAATAATTTTATGCACCTGGTAATTAGCAATTGCCCTCTTCATTAAGGTAACATCTTTCACCGGGCCGTCAAGACTTGCAAATGAGCTATAGTTTGAATTCTCCACGAATACCACCCAGGTCTTACCCATCGGGTTATCAGCTGAAATAGCAGCTGCATCCCTGTTGAGGCTGAATTCGCTTATCTGCCTGTTCCCGAAAACATCCTCGGCAATAACGGTAACCTTGTTCTTATTTAAAATATTTACCGTTGCTGTAAATGTAGGGTTCTCCTGCTCTACCGGGTAGCTGGCAGTTACTCCCTCAATAAATATTGATTTAATCAGGCTGTTATCTGTTATCTTCCCTTCAATAAACAGGTTTGGCTGGTTATTATCCAAAAATATCTGGTTGTCATCTCCGGCATAAGGAGCCATGATGGTAATCTCCGGCGGGCTTATCTCTGTCCTGATTATTGTATACTCCAGGTTTGTATGGTTATCATAATCATCAACTGCCACCAGGCTGATCTTCTCTTCATCTTCTATATCCAGGTTAGCAAGAAACTGGTATTTACCGTCTGACCCTTTTTCAAAAAGTGACTCATTGCCATTTATCAGCAATGACTTCATAGGGCTTTCTTCAGTAATTGTCCCTGAAATAATCATTTTCTCTGCATCGCCCCTGACTTCAACGGTTGATCCTTTAATATCCGGGCTGATTATCTGAACATCAGGCGGATTAGCCTCCCTCCTGATCTCATAAAGTCTTTTTTCAGCATCACTGAGCATCTTCCTGGCCTGCATATTAAATTCAGACAGTTCCGTAATAATTGAATAATCTTTGGCAGCATTTTCAAAATCCATAATCTCCTCGTAAGAATTAGCCCGCTTAAAATAATAATCAGGATTACCTTCATTGAGGGCTATGGCTTTTGTAAAGTCATTAATAGCATTTACATGCTGGTTAAACTCCTGGTAATAAGTGCCCCGGGTAAGATAATGCTCAGGGTTATCTGGCTCAATAAGTATATTCCTGGAAATATCATTAATGGCTGATGGATAATCCAGCTGCTCAATGTATATTTTACTTCGTATATGATAAGCATAAGTATTTCTGTTGTTTAACTCAAGGACTTCAGTACAGTGTTCCATGGCTTCTTCCAGCTTACCTGTCCTGGTAAGCAGGTTGGCAAGCGACAACCTGGAATCTATAAATTTCTTATCTTCTTTAACTGATTTTTCAAAATCCCTTTTGGCAAGTATGTCATTATTCAGTTTTTCATAAGCCAGGCCTCGCTGATAATAGTTTATCGCATTTTCATCGAAAAGCATTGCAGTATCAGATACCTTGAGAGCCATTTCGTACTCCCCCAGTTCTAGCAATGTCTTTACCTTCTCGGGATATACCTTTGCCTCTCTTTTAGCTACCCTGCTTGCATGGTTCAAATGAGACAGTGCCTGCTCATATTTTCCCATTTTGTTACTGACTCTTCCAAGCAGAAATAATATATCTTCTTCATCCGGATCAAACACCTTTGCCTTTTCATAATCTGCATAGGCCTCATCGAATCGTTCCAGAGCTTCAAAGGCTTTACCCCTTTCAATATACATATCTATATCTGAGGGCTTCATCTCTATTGCATGAGTGTACTGCTCAATGGCATCTTCATACTTGCCATTCTCTATGAATGCTTCAGCTGCTTTCCTGAGCTTCCTGAAGCTTTGTCCTGATGCTATGCCTGCTAACATAAATAGCGTCAGCACTAAAATTATTTTTCTCATGACCGGTTTTTTTTCTTTATACGCAATAAAACATCAAAAGATACGACTGTTTGCTCATAAAACAATAGTATTTCTAGGTCTAAATCACCTGATGTCTACCAAAGTTACGATTTTTTTTAATTACCATTATATACTCTCCGTTGCTTCAGGAACTAAATATTCCAGCCGGCTGGCCTTAAATCTTTCGCTGTTAAAAATATCACCCTCTATGGTGGGAGCTTTCAGCCCCTCACCAAAAAGCACTTTGCCCCTGAAAATCCTGGCTTCATCCCATAAGCCGGCATTAATGAACTGGCTGAGTACGGTACAACCACCTTCTATAATAAGCGATTGAATATTATTATCCCGGAAAAAAGTCATCATTTCGCTTAGCGCACTTTCACGGCTGTTGATTTTCTTATAAACAGCTCCAACAGGTCCTTTGCCGGAATCAGGGGTAAAAATCACTGTTTCCGGTTTTCCGCTGAAGATCCTCAGGTCAGGCGGCAGTTCTGTGTGCTCACTGATCACAAAACGCTTCGGGCTTTTGCCGCCCCATAACCTTACGTCAAGATGCGGATCATCATTGCAGGCAGTTTTATAACCCACCAGTATCGCATCCTCTTCTGATCGCCATTTATGAACAAGTATTTTTTCTTCCTTCCCTGTTATCCAGTTTGGCCCCCTTCTGTTACCTGTCCTTATCCTGTCAAGATAGCCATCAGAACTCTCAGCCCATTTAAGGATAATATAAGGCCTGCCTTTCTCATGGAATGTAAAAAACCGGCTGTTCAACTCCCGGCTTTCTGACTCAAGAATGCCACTGGTAACTTCTACGCCTGCATCCTGCAGCATGGCGATCCCTTTACCGCCTACTCTCTTGCTCGGATCTTTTGAGGCAACTGCCACACGGGGTATACCTTCCTCTATTATCCTGGCAGCACACGGGGGAGTCTTTCCGTAGTGAGAGCAAGGTTCCAGGCTTACATACATCGTAGCACTCTTAAGCAGGTCTTTCCGTGCAACAGATTCAATAGCCATTACTTCAGCATGCTTGTTGCCTGCCTGTGTATGATAACCCTCCCCTATAATTTTATCATCACTCACGATCACAGCTCCTACCATTGGATTAGGGCTTGTATTACCCCTTCCCTTTGAAGCCAGCTCAAGTGCCCTCTGCATGTATTTTGTGTCTTTTCCCTCAGCCATATTGCTATAATATACTAATTTTGATATTATGAATTCCGGATTAATAACTGTAAAATCACTGACAACCCGCTTGCGCACCGAGCTGGCTGATTATTATCACCCACGTGAACTTAACGCAATAATAAACATAGTCATCAGTCATATAAGCAGCAAGGATCGTGTATTCTTACTGGCCAATCCAAACCACCGTATATCTGAAATTAACAGTACCAAAGTTAGAAAAATATGCGATGACCTGAAAAACAGGGTGCCTGTACAATACATTATTGGTGAAACAGAGTTCTACGGTAAAAAATATAAAGTAAGCAAAGAAACTCTTATCCCCAGGCCCGAGACGGAAGAACTGGTTGATCTTGTGATTAATGACTGCCGTGATAAACACCCATCTGTTCTGGATATCGGTACAGGCTCGGGCTGTATCGCCATTAGCCTGTATCTAAATATTAAAGAAGCCCGGGTTTCAGCAAGTGATATTTCTCCCGCAGCTATTGAGGTAGCGGCTGCAAATGCTGAAATGAATGAGGCTGATATAAATTTTATTGAAGATAATATCCTTGACCCGGTAATTAACAAATACGGACAATATGATGTTGTAGTTAGCAATCCCCCATACATTACTGTGTCCGAAAAGAAATATATGAATAAGAACATACTTGAATATGAACCGCATATTGCCCTGTTTGTTCCTGATGATAATGCCATGAAATATTACATAGCAATACTGGAGCTATGCAGAAAAGTGCTTAATCCGGGGGGAGGCCTTTACCTTGAAATAAACGAAAACAGGGCGGGGGAAATAGCAGATCTTATGAAAAACTATAATTATTCAGATATCAGTATCGTAAGAGATATTAATAATAAAAAACGAATTGCAGGGGGCAGGAAAAAATGAAATCTGATTACAACAAAGCAAAAGAAAGGGCAATGGCCCTTTGCAGCAGAAGCGAGAAATGTATCAGTGACATAAATACAAAACTTGTTTCATGGGGCTATACCGGCGGAGAAGAAAACAAGAAGATTATCAGCGAACTAATTGCCGGGAAGTTCATAGATGAATCACGTTTTGCCTCATCCTATGTACGGGATAAGATCATGTTTAATAAGTGGGGCAGGGTGAAGATCAGGATTATGCTCAGGGCAAAGGATATTGGGGAGAGTATAATTGATAAGGCAATGGAAAAGATTGATGAAGAAAAGTATAAGGAGATGATCAGATCAGAACTGGATAAAAAACAAAGCACTGTTAAAGCAAAAAACCGGTACGACCTTAAGGGTAAATTAATAAGATTTGCATCGTCTCGGGGTTATGAGCAGGAAGAAGTATATAACTATTTTGAGAAAAGTAATTACCTGTAAGCTCAGAAGAGCATCGAGTAATAGAAGCCGAAGAAAGGCCCGAAAGCCAGCAGGAAGGTGGCAATTGCCAGGGCACAATCAAATAAGATAAGATTACTCATCTTTGCCGGTCTGCGCATTAAAAACACAATATTGGAGAATCTCATTACCAGCTGGAAAACAAAGAAAATAAATATCCGCAGTCCGTATTCATTAAACTCCGCGGCATTCTTCAGATCACCACGGATAATAAAGGAAAAACTCCTGGAAAGGCCGCAGGAAGGGCATTCATTACCTGTTAATTGCTCATGGATACATTTTACGGGATAGTTATTCTTGTCAGGTGAAAAAAAACCCGAATAAATAAACACAAGGATTATGATTCCGGCAAATATACCGTTAATAAGAAGGTAAGAATTTCTTTCTTTCCTTATGTGGTCTGTATTATTTGCCCGTCGTATCCGGGTCTTTACTTTCCTCTTCAATCCCTTCTAGTTTCTCCAGTTTTTCCTTCAGGTTTTTCTTATTTGCAGATCCCTGTATCTCAACCTTATCTTCACCATCTTCAATGGTTATCTTAAACTCACTGTTTTCCATATCCTGCATTACTTCATCACCTATGTCTTCAAAGATCTCCTCAATCCTGTCACCTGCAAAATCCATACGGTCTGAAAAACTTGCAAAAAATATAACCTGTGCAATTGTAATAAAAAGGGCAAGACCTCCTGTTACAAGGCCGCCAATGGCAGTACCTTTTGATGCATTAGCCCTGGATGCCTGTGAGATCCCTATTGCTCCAAGGACAATTGCCACTACTGCAGTAAAGAAAGCCAGTAATCCCAGGCAGGGAATAAAAGCAACCACAATACTGATAATACCTATGACCAGGGCTGCAACTCCCATTCCATGACCTGTGTTTTGTGTCTTCTCTTCCATGATAAATTGTTTTTTTCTATTTGTAATCTACTGTTAATCAATTAGGATATCCAGCATGTCTTTCTCTAAAGACGTTTCCGGATACTCAACGATGCGTCACAGCTCATTTTTATTCCTGTTCGCTCAATAATATCTCAAGAATCTGCCTGGCCGCTTTTGAAACAGAAGTACCCGGTCCAAATATAGCTACCACGCCTGCATCATACAGGAATTTATAATCCTGCGCGGGTATTACACCTCCTGCTATAACAAGGATGTCATCGCGACCATGCTTTTTCAGTTCTTCAATAACACCCGGGACAAGAGTCTTATGACCCGCAGCAAGACTTGATACACCCAGTACATGAACATCATTTTCAACAGCTTGCCTGGCAGCTTCCTCAGGAGTCTGGAAAAGAGGTCCTATATCAACATCAAAACCTATGTCTGCATATCCTGTAGATACTACCTTGGCTCCCCTGTCATGACCATCCTGCCCCATCTTGGCAATCATTATCCGGGGCTGCCTGCCTTCCTTCCCGGCAAACTGCTTTGTCATCCGGGACGCCTCTTCGAAATCGCTGTCATTTTTATATTCAGACGAATATACTCCTGATATTGAACGTATCACTGCTTTGTACCTCCCGACTTCTTTTTCGCATGCATAAGAGATCTCCCCGAGAGTAGCTCTTTTCCTGGCCGCATCAACGGCCAGCTCAAGAAGGTTCCCGGTTCCGCTCTTTGCTGCTTCGGTTAATTTTTTCAATGCCTCACTGCATTCCTGCTCATTCCTTTCAGCCTTCAATTTAGCAATTCTTTTTAATTGAGCCTCTCTTACCGAGGTATTATCCACCTCCAGTATCTCCAGCGGGTCTTCCTTGTCGAGGCGGTACTTGTTTGTCCCGACAATAGTCTGGTTACCTGAATCTATCCTGGCCTGCGCTCTTGCGGAAGCTTCTTCAATTCTCATCTTGGGAACACCTGATTCAATGGCTTTGGCCATACCACCCAGCTCCTCAACCTCCATGATGAGATCCCATGCCCTATGGGCTATCTCATGCGTAAGACTTTCAACATAATAAGAACCCGCCCATGGATCAACCGCCCTGCATATCTCTGTTTCTTCCTGGAGGTATATCTGCGTGTTCCTTGCTATCCTTGCAGAGAAATCCGTTGGCAGGGCTATAGCCTCATCCAGTGCATTGGTGTGCAGGCTCTGCGTATGCCCCAGTGCTGCAGCCATGGCTTCAATGCAGGTCCTGCCCACATTATTATAAGGATCCTGCTCCGTCAGGCTCCACCCCGAGGTCTGTGTATGAGTCCTGAGAGCCATTGATTTGGGGTTTTTAGGGTTGAACTGCTTTACAAGCTTGGCCCACAGCATACGTGCCGCCCTCATCTTGGCTATCTCCATGAAATGGTTCATCCCCGTGGCCCAGAAGAAAGATATACGGGGTGCAAAAGTATCAATGTCTAGTCCTGCCTTCAGTCCCGTTCTGAGATACTCCAGCCCGTCAGCCAGGGTATATGCCAGCTCTATGTCATTTGTGGCTCCTGCCTCCTGCATGTGATAACCCGAAATACTTATGGAGTTAAATCGGGGCATCTTCTCCGAGGTATACCTGAAAATATCAGCTATAATCCTCATCGAGAAGTCAGGAGGATAGATATATGTATTCCTGACCATAAACTCCTTGAGTATATCATTCTGTATCGTTCCTGACAACTCCTCGAGCTTAGCCCCCTGTTCAAGGGCTGCTACAATATAAAAAGCCATTACCGGCAGCACTGCCCCGTTCATGGTCATGGATACTGACATCTCGTTCAGGGGAATCTGGTCAAATAATATTTTCATATCCAGTATTGAATCCACGGCCACACCTGCCTTACCAACGTCCCCCATCACTCTCTCATGGTCTGAGTCATAACCCCTGTGTGTTGCCAGGTCGAAGGCAACAGACAGTCCTTTCTGTCCGGCTGCCAGGTTTCTCCTGTAAAAAGCATTTGATTCCTCTGCAGTTGAAAATCCGGCATACTGCCTTATGGTCCAGGGCCTCATTGCATACATGGCAGAATACGGACCCCTTAGATAGGGAGGCAGTCCGGCTGCATACTCAAGGTGCTCCATTTCTTCAAGATCCTTACTTGAATATGTTCCCTTGACAGGTATTTTTTCAGGAGTGAGCCAGTCTTTCTCAATGCCCATTTTCTTCTCCCATTCCCTGAAATCAATACCCTTTGATGTATCTTTCTTTATATCTGATTTGTTAAATGATGGTCTCATGATTGTCAATAATGTTGTTAACTAATGCCCAGTTCCCTGTTATATTCCATTAATGTGTCCAGCAGGTTGGTACGCATGCTGATAAAACGATCAACACCCTGCTTTTCAAGCTCATCCCTGCATGCGGGTTCGCCAGCTATAACAAGGATCTTACTGTCTCCCAGGATACTTTTCACTTCAGGTGCAATGGTCGCGTATTCATCATCAGAACTGCAAAGAACTACTATGTCGGCTCCTGCATCTTCCGCTGCTTTCACTCCCTCAGCTGCCGAGTCAAACCCAGGGTTATCTGCAATACTGTAACCTGCACAGCCAAAGAAGCCGTGGGCAAACTGGGCCCGTGCCTTCCTCATAACCGGGTTTCCTATCGTCAGCAGAAAAACCTGTGGTGTCTTTGAATGCCTGTCCACAGCCATCCTTAATTCCTCGAATTCCACGGCTGCCCGTGAGGCAATAAGAGGTTCAATTTCATAGTTGCCAGCGGCGTCTTCCTTCTTATCACCGGGTGAAGTGCTTATCTTCTCCTCTTCATTTGGGAAAATATTTGTACCCAGTAATTTTTCCTTCCTTCGCCTGATATTTGACCTGCGTTTTTCAGCTGCCTGTTTTACGCGGCCCTGTACAAAACCCTCCTTCACAGCTTCCATGAAGCCTCCTTTCTCTTCTGTTTCCAGGAACAAATCCCATGCATGCTCCGCTATTGAGGAGGTCAGTTTCTCTATATAATATGAACCGGCAGAAGGATCATTCACCTTGTCAAAATGTGATTCTTCCATTAGCAGCAACTGCTGGTTGCGGGCTATCCTTTCGGAAAATTCCGATGCCTCTCTGCTTACACTGTCAAAGGGCTTAACCGTAAGCGAGTTTGTGCCTCCCAGTGTGGCCGACATCGCTTCTGTCTGGGTCCTGAGCATATTAACATAAGGATCGTAAACTGTCTTGTTCCATTCGCCGGTTACCGAATGAATGTAGATTTTTGCCGGTTCCTTACTCTCCGGACCATAAGCCTCAACTATCTTTGCCCATAATATCCTGGCAGCCCTCATCCTGGCTATCTCCATGAAATAATTTGAACCTATTCCGAATTTAAACCCTATTGATGAAGCAGCTTTGTCAATACCAATGCCCCTGTCTGTAAGCCGGGCCAGGTATTCATTACCCATTGCCAAAGAAAAAGCAAGCTCCTGTATAATTCCTGATCCTGAGTTACTGAACACAGAACCATCAGCAGCAATAACCCTGAAGAATGGTAAATGGGAAGAATCCTTTACCAGGTCAGCAAGGTAATCAAATGACTCTTCCACTGAGGTACATAAACTGCCGTTAACGAGAAGACGACCCAGGGGATCAGCTTCAATAGCCCCCCTGACCTGCTCACTCTTTATGCCTTTTCTCTTTAAATATCCGGAAAAAATTTCCAGTAATTCTTTTGCATTGCCCTGCGGAGCAAAATTTATCTCTATGCTCTGGCAATAAATACCATCCAGCAATGCATCAATATATGAAGATGTGAATTCTGTATCTTTCCTGAAGATAAAACCCAGTGAAGTAATCCCGCGGTTAAGTATGTCAAGCGCTTTTTTATTCGCCCCGGCAGGATCATCCACTTCAATATCCTGTCTTACAAACCAGCTGTTTCTCCCGGGATAAATGCCCCTGAGGAAAGGGTACTCCCCTGGTGGATTGTCAAGATAAGGCAGGTCCCTGGAATCCTCACTGCGATAAAAAGGTTGTACATCAATACCTTCAAAAGAGTGCCAAACAAGTTTTTTATCAAAGTCCTTGCCCTTCAGGTCGGCCTTAACCTTGTTCATCCAATCCTCCGTACTTATTGAAGGAAAATCTGTGAAAAGTTTTTCTTTCTCTGACATTTTAAATAAAAATGAATTTACCGGACAAAGGTAAAAGAAAATAGCTTTAAAAAATCAATGCTATTTGTCAGTCTTTTGCGAATTCCATCAGGTAGGATTTAATGAATGGATTAAGGTCGCCGTCAAGCACTGACTGAACATTACCGGTTTCGTGATTTGTCCTGAGATCTTTTACCATCTTATATGGCTGCAGCACATATGAGCGTATCTGTGAACCCCACTCTATCTTTTTCTTGGCACCTTCTATCTTGCTCTGCTCTTCGAGCTGCTTTCTCAGCTCCAGTTCGTAAAGATGCGACTTAAGTATCCGCATGGCATTCTCCTTGTTCTTCATCTGGGAACGTGTTTCCTGGTTTTCTATTACCAGCCCGGTAGGCTCATGACGCAGCCTCACTGCTGTCTCAACCTTGTTAACATTCTGGCCGCCCGCACCACTTGATCTGTATGTTTCCCAGCTTATTTCAGAGGGATTAACTTCTATCTCAATCTTATCGTCTACCACCGGCGAAACAAAAACGGAAGCAAATGTTGTCTGACGCTTACCCTGTGCATTAAAAGGCGATATACGCACCAGCCTGTGAACACCGTTTTCACTTTTCAGGTAACCATATGCCCTTTCCCCTGTGAATTCTAGTGTAACGGATTTTACTCCTACCTCATCACCCGGTTGAAAATCCAGTTCCTTCACCTTGTAATCATTCCTTTCACCCCAGCGTATATACATGCGCATAAGCATATCGGCCCAGTCATTGCTCTCTGTACCGCCCGCACCGGAATTGATCTTCAGGTAAGCAGCCAGCTGGTCCTCATCCTTGCGAAGCATGTTTTTCAGTTCTAATTCCTCAACCTTTGACAGCGCTTCCCGGTACCGGCTTTCAAGTTCCTCTTCTCCGGCCTCTCCTTCCCTGAAAAAATCATGAATAACCTGCAGGTCATCAATCGCCGTTTCTGCTTCTTCATAACCTGATATCCACGACTTAAGAGTGGATAGCATTTTCATATGCTCTTCCGCTGCCGACGGATCATCCCAGAAAGCCGGATCGCCTGCCTTTTTCTCTTCCTCTGTTACCTGTTCTTTCTTGTCATCGATGTCAAAGATACCTCCTCAACGCATCCCGGCGTTTTACAATCTCTGCTATTTGATCTGAAGTAACCATACTGTTTATTTTATTGCAAAAGTAATTCATTAATGCTGTATAATGAATCTTTATTGGTTATTTTTGGATTCAAATTAAAAACAGATGAAGAAGCTTATCAGCCGCCTGGTGCCTGTTTCAAGGTATTTGCTTGTTATCTGGACTCTCCTGATAATAAGCTCTTCCTCTATTCCGGGTATCCCCACACCAAAGATCGAAACGGCTGATAAAGAAATCAGGCTGGACTATATTATTCATTTTATTGAGTATGGCGGGCTGGCATTCCTTGCAATGTTGTCATTTACTACTTCAACAATGATACTGAGCAGGAAAAAGGTCTTTATAATTGCTTCCACATTAATACTTTTTGCCCTTGCTGATGAATTCCATCAACTGCTTATCCCCGGAAGAACATTTAACCCTGCTGATATAGTTTTTAACCTGGCCGGGATATCTGCCGGAATTATAGTCACAATGCTTATCATCCGAAAACTGTAATTAAACCCCTCAACCCCCTAAACTCCTCAACCCCTAAACTCCTCAACCCCTTCTATGTTGAAAAACAAATTTAGAGTGTATCTTTTAAATATGTTTTGTTGAATTGTTGATAACATACCGTAGGAAAATATGTTATCAATGATTCAACTCTTATTTTTCTAATTTTTATGCAGTCTTCTA
>JAIPBU010000042.1 GCA_021738535.1 Bacteroidales bacterium
ATATTTCCTTTTAGCTTCTTCCTTAGAAATATGTCCTTCTAAAATCTCCCGAACTACATCTCTTTTAAATGATTCCGTGTAATGATTATATCCTTTCATAAGTTTACTTTTTGTGTAAACCTATTTTAGGACAAGACACACTCAGTCACTTCGTCCCTCAGTCCCTTCGTCGCTTCGTCGCTTCGTCGCTTCGTCCCTCAGTCGCTAAGTCGCTTCGTCGAAAGCAATCCGCAGGCTGCCATTATATCCTCACCCCTGGAGGCACGTATTGTAGTTGTAATACCCCTGGCACTGAGTTTATCCCTGAACCCGGTTATGATTTCATCACTGCTGCTTTCATAGGGAAGCCCGGGGACAGGATGAAACCTGATAAGATTAACACGGCAGCGCAGGCCGCCAAGTATGCTCACCAGTTTATTAACGTGCTTTTCGCTGTCGTTGAAACCTTTAAACATGATATATTCAAAAGAGACTCTCCTCTGGCCTGACCAGTCGTGTGATTTGATTTCTTTCAAAACTTCTACCAGGGGATGTGCATTCTCAACAGGCATTAGCTCTTTTCGTTCTTTATCAAAAGGGGTATGCATACTTATTGCAAGGTGAACTTCAGTTTCTGACAGGAACCTTCTTATACATTCAATGATGCCTATGGTTGAAACTGTTATTCGCCTTGGAGACATGGCAAAGCCCCATTCAGAGGTTAGGATCTCTATTGACTTTATTACAGCCTCTGTATTATCAAAAGGCTCACCCATTCCCATATAAACAAGGTTTGTTATGTTGTCTGACTCATCAATACTGACCAGCTGGTTCAGTATCTCGCCGGGGCTTAGCTGTCCCTGGAACCCCTGCTTCCCTGTCATGCAGAAATGGCATCCCATCCTGCAACCTACCTGTGAAGATAAACAGAGTGTATGGCGATTTTTGTCCGGTATGTATGCGGATTCAATAAAATGCCCACCGCCGGAGGGGAAGAGGTATTTTTTTGTGCCGTCAGAGGATTTCATTACGTTCACAGGAGACTGCTTCCCAACTACATATAAATTATTCAAATACGATCTGGCCCTTTTGGACAGGTTAGTCATATCATCTGTTTTGTCAGCCTTGTGCGTGTAAAGCCATTCACACAACTGCCTGGCGGTAAAAGCAGGCAGCCCTGCATCTTTTACGATATTCAGCAATTCACTGTGGGTTTTGCCAAACAAAGACTCTTTATTATGATTTTTGTGGTCAGTCATCCCTTTTACTCGCTTGAGAAATTATTACATAAGTTACCATAACCCGGTTTCAATAAACAAAAATAGTTTCTTTGACTCATTTTCTGGTCAATATTTTATAATTTCCCGGCTTGAATAAAAAAACCAGAAATGAAAATATTTATCACAGGGGCCGATGGCGTTCTTGGAAACAACCTGGTCAGAATACTTCCGGACAGGGGACATGACGTAAAAGTGCTAATAGAAAAAGGAAAACAGGCAAAGTACCTGCAGGATCTTCCTGTTGAAAAGTGTACCGGAAGCATACTTGATTATGAAGGATTATCCGCCGAAATGAAATCCTTTGATATTGTTATACATGCTGCAGCAAAGACTGATACATGGCCGCCCAGGCATAAGACCTATTATGAAGTTAACGTCGAGGGAACAAAAAATGTAATTAAGGCAGTTAGTGAAAATAAAATATCCAGGCTTCTGCATATAGGAACGGCCAATTCATTTGGGCCGGGCAGCAAGGAGCATCCCGGTAACGAAATGAATGAATTTGCTGCCGCGAAATATAGGCTGGATTATATTACTTCAAAGTATGAAGCCCAGAAAGAAGTATTAAGGTCGGTTGAGGAAGATGGACTGGACGCTGTTGTGCTGAACCCGACATTTATGATAGGACCCTATGACTCAAAGCCAAGCTCCGGGCAGATGATCATGGCTGTTAATCAAGGTAAAGTGCCGGGATATCCTCCCGGGGGAAGGAACTTCGTTTATGTAAAGGATGTTGCAAATGCAATTGCAAATGCAATTGACAGGGGAAAGAAAGGTGAGTGTTATATACTGGGGAATGAAAACCTGAGTTACAAAGAAGCATTCGGAAAAATGGCAGCTGCCCTGGGAGTGAAAGCACCCGGTATGAAGATGCCTGCTTCTCTTACACTGACTTACGGTGCTGTTATGTCTGTTGCTTCTGCTGTTTTCAGGTTCAGACCGCCCGCAAATTACCCTATGGCATTGATATCTACCGAAGAACACTACTATTCAAATGCCAAAGCAGTAAAAGAACTTTTAATGCCTCAGACAAATATTGAAGATGCCCTCGAAGAAGCAATAAGCTGGTTCAGGGAGAACAATTATTTCTAAGATTATTGTAATGACAGGAAAAGAGTATTTTAAAGATAAAGTGGTTTTTGTGACAGGCTCCAGTAAGGGCATAGGAAAGGCAACTGCAGCCCTTCTGGGTGACTATGGTGCACGGATATGTGTTAACGGGCGAAACAGTGAAGCGGTGGAGCTCACATGTTCTGAATTTGAAGCCGGGGGGATCACCTGCCTGCGTCTGCCGGGTGATGTGTCAGACAGTGAGCAATGTAAATCAATGATAGGTAAAATTATCAGGGAATTCGGAAGGCTTGATGTGCTTGTTAATAATGCCGGTATAGGCAGTCATGGTAAGTTTAAGGAACTGGATGTTAAAGCCTGGGATAAGGTGGTGGGCATTAATCTTATGGGTGCAATTTATATGACAACATATGCCCTGCCTTACCTTTCAGAAACAAAAGGAAGTGTGATCTTTATATCTACCCTGGCGGGTAAACTGGGTATGCCGGGACACTCAACCTACAGTGTTTCAAAAATGGGACTTACGGCACTGGCAGAAGCAATGCAGGTAGAATTGAAAAAGGAAAGAATACATACCGGTATCGTTTATGTGGGATTTACTGAAAATGAGGACAATAAGCAGATACTCTACCCCGACGGTTCTTATAAAAAATTGCCTGCACGAAATCAGAAACAGGCAAAAAGGGAAGATGTTGCCATGTCAATTGCAAAAGCTATCAGGAGAAGAAAAAGATCAATAACCCTTACAGCAGTTGGCAAGCTTCAGAAATTCGCACTGCGCTTCATGCCTTTTGCCATAAAGATAATACTGAAAAAGGCTAATAATGATTATGATAAAATGTATGATCATTGAATGATAATAGTGCGACTGTCATAGGATGCAGCCATAAAATACCCCATAATGTCTTCGGAAAACCCGTACTGGGGATTATAAGGGGTAGAGGAGCTCATCGCACTGAAAAGAACATCATTTAAACGACTGAAGTAATTGTAAAGAGCCTCGTCAATGGCATACAATTCAACTCTTACAGTGTCCTTTTTGTAGAAATCCATCCTGAAATCACTAAATGTGAGTGTATCTGCCCTTAAAACCCGGTCGCCGTAGGTAGAGAAATAATCATTGATCATCTCATTATTCCTGTAATACCTGAAGAGATAATAGTTGTCTTCATCAGGCCTGTCCTTAAAAACAGTCTTTACCGAGTAAACAGGCTCAATGTCTGTATTATGTGGTATGCTGAGTATCTCATAATCAAGACCTATGATCTCAGGTTTCCTGTTTAACTCTGCTGTACCACTGTATTCTCTGCCTTCAATATTAATACCGATGGTATAGGTGCGCCCTTCATCTCCCGTGAGTGTATTACCTTTGTAATAACCGTTTTCCTGGTGATACAGCATCTCAGACCTCCCTGCATCATCACTGAGAATTATCTCTGCATTTTCCTCTGCAGGAGAAGCAGAGGGATCAAAGTAGCTGTAAGTATAGCTCAGGTTTACTTTACAGACAGAGTCTTTCAGAATAAGAGCTTCACTGACAAGAACGGGCTCCGAATCACTTAAATCAACATCAATTATTTCCTCACATGAAGTGCTTATAATTACTAGTAAGAATAATATGTAAAGAGTGCTTCTCATTTAAAACTAATATTAAAGGTTACTGATGGAACAATACCAAACAAACTCAACTTCACAGCTTCTGTAACTGCAGGGTTATTCTCACTTTCCCTGAAATAAATTGAATAAGCATTGTGCCTGTTATAAACATTATAAGCTGAAATATCCCAGCTTGTGTTAAACTTTTTTCTTTCTTTGCCCCTGATCCTGATACTCAGGTCAAGCCTGTGATACGGAGGCATCCGGTATGCATTACGCTCAGTAAAATATGGGATTGTCATTCCGTTGACCCTGTACTTACCCTCGGGAAAAGTGACAGCATTACCCGTGGCGTAAACAAAAACAGAAGAAAGGCTGGTGCGCCTGCTAAGATCGAAACTGCATACCAGCGAAATATCATGTATCTTATCATAGCGGGCGGGATACCAGCGAAAATCGTTTATGCCTTCAATTAGGTTCTCAGTGCGCGAAATGGTATAGCTTATCCAGCCCCTGAACCTGCCCTGCTTTTTCTTAATATAAAACTCACCACCGTAGCTCCTGCCGCGGCCTGACAGAATATGGTCTTCAACGTTCTCATTCAAAATGATATTAGTTCCGTCTTCAAAATCGGTAATATTATTCAGGTTCTTGTAATAAATCTCTACAGATGTTTCAATATTGTCATCGAGGAAGTTCCTGAAATAGCCAGTCGCAAACTGATCGGCAATTATGGGCTTTATCCTGGAAGAGCTGGGTATCCAGATATCTGTAACCTGCCCCGTTGTACTGTTTGAAAGAAGGTGAAGGTACTGGCTCAGCCTGTTGTAAGAGAGCTTGACAGAAGACTTACTGTTAATCCTGTAATTCACTGACACCCTTGGCTCGGGGATAATATAACTCCTTGTGGTGTCAGCATCCCCTGTTTGCCTGAAAGCTGATAACCTGATACCATAATTTGCATTTAAACTTTCACTTATCTCCTGCTTGTTGTTAATGTATATACCAGTCTCAATGGCCTGCTTCTTATCAAGTATAATGTTTATTTCACTGTTACCCTCTGACTTCAGTGCTCCCGGGTTGAAATCCCTGTAATGGAGCTCGAAGCCTGCACGCAGAGTATTTGCCGGGTTAATGAAATACGTGGTATTGTTTTTTAAGCCATAGTCCTTTATGCCTGAGTCGTATTTCAGGTCGCGATCAAGGTTGAAACCATATGAAAAGTCACTGTAAATGAGTGATGTGTTTGAAAAGATCTTATCGCTGAAAAGGTGGTTCCATCTAAAAGTAGTAGTATAGTTACCCCAATCCATACCAAATTGCTCGAAACCGAAAACGTCCCTGCCTGCATAACCGGAAAGGAAAAACCTGTTTTTTTCACCTGCCCTGAAGTTCAGTTTGGCATTAAGATCGTAAAAGAATAATCGTGTGCCATCCTCAATTATATCACCGGGCAGAGCTTTCAGAATTATATCGGCGTATGAACGCCTGGCCGAGATAATATATGACATCTTATCCCTTATAACAGGCCCTTCCAGGCTCAGGCGGGTGGATAACAGTCCTATACCACCTTTCCCTTCAAAATTTTTTAAATTGCCGTTGTTCATGCTGATATCAACAACGGAAGAAGCCCTGCCGCCATACGTTGATGGTATGCCACCTTTATAAACAGTGATATCCTTTATTATGTCTGAATTGAATACGGAAAAGAACCCTGCCAGGTGAGAAGCACTGTAGACCGAAGCCTCATCAAGCAAAATCAGGTTCTGATCTGATGAGCCTCCCCTTACATTGAACCCTGTGCTGCCCTCACTGGGAGTACTTATCCCGGGAAGTAACTGCAGGGTTTTTAATATGTCTTTTTCACCCATAAGTACAGGAATCAGATCAACATCCTTCATGTCAAGCCTCTCAATGCTCATGCCGGGATTAGATATGTTGCGGTCAGATCTGACGGCTGACACCGTAACTTCATTAAGCCTGATGCTCTTTTCTTCAAGCTCTGCATCAAGATGAATATCCCTTTCAAGTACTATCCTCTTTTCTATTGTTTCATAGCCGAGAAAACTGAATGAAATAGTATAGGTACCCTCCGGTGCCGAGATGGAGTAAAAGCCGTAATGATTACTTACTGTGCCCTGCATACCGGGCTGCAAAACAATAGTTGCCCCGATCAGATCCTCACCACTGCCTTTTTCAATTATGTTACCGCTCACAGTATAGCTTTCCTGGGCCGAAACCAGCAAGGGAAATAATAATATTGTCATTAATAATGATCTCATAGGGCAGCGTGTAACAGTGCAATTGTACAATAATTATACCGTAGCTTAACAATGTTTTAACAATTATTATTTGCATTGGTTTGAAATATTTCTTAAGTTTACACAGTCTTAAATAAGAACGAGTCTTATTTGAAATTATGAGCAATAGTAAGATAATATCAGTATTAAAGGACAGGGGCTTAAAGGTTACGCCCCAGCGCATTGCTGTGCTGGATGCTCTTTACTCAACAAATGAGCATCCTTCTGCAGAAAAGCTGATCGATATTGTTCGCAGGAATAATCCCCATATAGCGAAAGGAACTATATACAAAATACTGGATTTTTTTATTGAATCAGGATTGGTAAAAAAGGTTCATTCCGCAGGTGACAGGATGAGGTATGATGCATTTACAGAAAGGCATCATCATCTTTACTCACTGGATACTGACCGTATTGAGGATTATCATGACGAAGAATTGAATGCTATCCTGGAAGAGTATTTTAAAAAACGAAGTATTCCACATTTCAGGATAGAGGACATACAATTACATATTAAAGGAAAATTTATTGAATAAAATTTTATTACTAACGATTTAAAAATTTACTAATGATGGAAGAAACACAAGAAAAAGGATTTGTATCGATGCCAAGAATCGGAGAAAAAGCACCGTCTTTTAAAGCATCAACCACCCAGGGTGAGATTAACTTCCCTGAAGATTATAAGGGAGAATGGACTATTTTATTTAGTCATCCAGCTGATTTCACTCCTGTTTGCACATCCGAATTTATGACTTTTGCAAGTATGGCGGATAAATTTGAAGCAGCCAACTGTAAACTTATAGGCCTGTCCGTTGACGGTCTTTACAGCCATATTGCCTGGTTAAGGACAATAAAGGAAAAAATTGAATATAAAGGGATGAAAGATGTAGAGGTAAAGTTTCCTCTTATTGACGATATCAAAATGGATGTAGCCAATAAGTATGGAATGATACAGCCCGGTGAAGATGATACCAAAGCAGTCAGGGCGGTATTTTATATTGATCCCGAAGGAGTGATCAGGACAATTATTTATTATCCTCTCAGCCTTGGAAGGAATTTCGATGAGCTTTACAGGGTACTGATTGCACTTAAGACAGCTGATGAGTTTGGTGTTGCAACACCTGCTGACTGGCGTCCGGGCGATGATGTAATAGTTCCCACTGCAGGATCATGCGGAGTGGCTGAAGAAAGAATGAGCCAGGATGATCCCGATGTGAAATGCCACGACTGGTTCTTCTGTACGAAGAAGCTTGATAAAGATGAAGTAGAAAAGAAAGTTATCAAGAAGTAAGTCTTTTTTGCATCTAAAACTTTGTTGGTGCAGGTTTCCCTCCGTCCGCCGAAGCCTTCGGCGAAGGCGGAAGACCTGCGCCTTTTTTTTGTACTTCTCCGGCGTTGATCAGGAGATCAACACCAACATTTGCATGATTTAATCTTTCCTGATCACTATACTTTCCCGGTCACTACCTCCCGTCTTCGACTCAAGGATAAACTCAGCATTTCCTTTCTTACCGTCCATTGCCACGAAATACCTTATTATTCTTTTTTCTTTTCCCTTCAGCCTGAACCTGGTAAGTTCACCGGATGATAGTTGTTTCTCCGGATTATTCCCTTGACTCCTGTTATACCAGCGACGCCGGCCCTCGTCTATTTCCTTTCCTGAAGTTTCAACCAGTGTAATGTTCCCGGACGACTTAATTTTTAGCTGGTCAGGTGTATCCCTGTCCAACTGAACTGATCTGTCTGATGAGGTAGGATATTCGCTTTCATTCTCAACCACAACATCCACACGGTAAATATCACCGGTCAGGGCTTCCACCTTGATATCATCAATACTGACTTTCGGAAACTGGCTGGCACAATACATTACAAAACGTGCATTTTTCTCTGCTTCCATTTCAACATAGCGCGAAGGAGGTGTTCTCTGCATATGTTTTTTTGCTGATCCGCCAATCCATATCTCACCCAGGTCAGGATGATTAACCTTATGCGGGTTTTTCCATCCTTCGCCTGCCAGGTCAAGATCTATCCATTTCATGTATTCCTCATCTGAGAGCCTGCCGTCGTTATTAGTATCTGCCAGGTCTGTTGGTGATCCCCAGAGCTCAATAAGGTAAGAATAGGCTCCCAGCATGTAATAGGTAGCGGCATGCGCCTGTCCGGTTAATCCACCTATGACAGGTCTGTAATTTTTCAGGATGTAGGCACCTTCAGTAACTATTGCTTCCTGCACATCCATGTCATGCTGATATTCATCGCTCACCCTGCGTGCGAAGAGCTGTGCGTACTTGTTTTCCTTCCTCATTTCTTCAAGCCTCTCTTCTGTCCTTTCACTGAGTCGTTGACGCTGGTCAGAAGACATAGATACAGGCGGCGGGGCCTGGAACATAATAAGCCTGCCTGTATTATGATAGTGGAAAGAAGCAAAAATATTGGGATGGTTGAGCTGGAACTCAAAAACATTACGTGTTTCAGATTCTGACATAGGATAGGGATTCCCTGCATTAAGGGTCCAGCCGTAGGGGTAATTACGGTTTGGATCAGGACCGCCTATATCATCTTCGTTAATACGGCCATCGCCATCATTGTCATAACCCTCCGATCCAATACGGGTAAACCTGGGTCCTTCAAATCCTTCTTCAGCATCCACGAATCTTCTCCGGTCAGCAGATAATCTTAAACTACCTTCAGGGTCTTCACGATACATATATGATAACTCCCCGTCACCATCAACATCCTCAGTCAGGTCTTCATCATAAAGGCCGTCTCCGTCATTATCTTCCGGTCTGTATGTTTCCCTGGGATTATGTGGTGTATTCGGGTATTCAACATATGAATTATTGGCATCAACATTCAGTCCGGGAAGTATATAAAAAGTGTATTTATCCACCAGTTCATGTACATAAGGATCATAATCGTAGCGGGTAAGAAGATACCATGCAAGGTAAAGTGAACAGGTGATTCCGTTTACCTCGTTACCATGAATGGCTCCGTCAACCCACATCGCTGTTTTGTCGCTGTGTTTACCTGTTGATTTGTTGCTTATGGTCAGAAGTAACTGGTCTCTTCCCATCATGCTTTTGCCAATTGAGGAAATATCACATATGCCTGGATATGCTTCCTGCAGGTCTTTCATAATACCCGTCCATTCTTCATACGTATAGTACTTCTTCCAGTTAATCCTGAAATCAAGCTCACCATGGTCGCCCCCGGCACTTAATTGTAGCTTGTCCTGTGCCGGAACAGTATGATAAAAAGTGAAAGAAAATATAATAAGTAAAGCTATCCTGTAGTATTTATATAGTTTATTCATGACTGTCTCCCTTATTTTATTGTTATTTCTTTTACAACCGTTCCTCCTTTAAGTGATGAAACCACTATTCTGACAGGGGAGTTTTTCTCTGTTGCAATTATCCATTTCAATTTTTTCATTGACGGTTTAGTCTTTACCCCCGGGATTTTTTGCCTGCCGGCAAGGCTCCCGATGGATGTAGCCGGTTTGCCTTCAATAAATTTTGCATCCTTATCTTCCGGTATAAGCCATACAACATCCTGCCTGTTACCCGGAAGATCTTCTCCTTTTGCCAGGTTAGTGGCAAGTGCACCGGTATTTTCCACTCTTGCCTCAATGGCAATAATATTGTATTTACCTTTACCTTTACCTTTACCTTCTTTAATAATGAATTCTCCCTTATTCTTTTCTGCGCTTGCTTCATTGCCGTTGCCTGTATAAATAATACTGGTTTTAATATCAGATATTCTGATAGAAGGTAAAAGGCCTGCCCGGAATAATTCAAACTTCCAGTGCTTTTCACATACATTCTCAAGAACATTACCCGGCAGGGCATTATTCCTTGTGACCGGTGGTTTCCAGCCTCCTATTTCGCCTTCTCCAAGTTCGGGATGCTTAAAAGGCTGCCAGTCGATAAACAATTCACCATCGTAAGTATCATCCTGGTATTTAAGAACAGCCCTCATGGTCGATAAGCGGTGATTACCATTTTCATCAATTTTGATACCCGGGATGTCTGCTTCAGGATTCCATAGTTCTGTAGTAATGGAATATATACCGTATTGTGCATACAACCAGTCGGTAGCCATACCATATGAATATCTTTTATCACTTTTTTCATTATAGCTGACCCTCCAGCCCCGTGGAAGAATGTACCCTCTTGCTTTGGAGTATTTATCTGCGTCGCCTGGTGCCAGTTCTTTTTTATACTTATCTATATTACCGGGATTCTTCCATGATTCTGGAACATCTTCGCCAATAATTTCGAGGTATTTTTTCCCCATAATAAAATCATATACTGCAACATCTTTTTGATCTAATGATGGATGAGGAGCCGTACCCATTGGTCTGAATGTAAAACCTCCGGAGGTATGATAGAACTGGGCCATAAGTATATTACGGTAATTAGTAAAAAACTCTGCTATCGCATGTGTTTCGGGTGCTGACAGGGGGTAGTCTCCTGATCCTCCTGCAAAGCCGTTGTCCTTCCACCATCCTTCGGGATAATTCCTGTTCAGGTCTATACCTGATTCCCGGTCTTCCCCTCTTTTTCCGTCGCCGTCATTATCTATATCTTCGTATATTACTGAATACCTTTGTTTATCTGTAGTGTCGTTCCTGCCTATTCTCACCATGAGGCGCGGATCAATATCATCTATTATATACCTTCCTTTATCATCTTTATACCTGAACCGGGTAATAAAACCATCTCCGTTAATATCATCCGGACCGTCTTCATTAATTTTTCCGTCCTCATCATCATCTTTCAGCATTGAATTACTGCGCTGAGCTATTCCCCTGTCTACACTATTGTATAAGCCGTCAGGGTTTATGACGGGGCATATGTAAAAAGCCACGGAGTCAATCAGTCCCGTTATTTCAGCATTGTTTCCGTAGCCTGAGACCAGTTTGTCAATAATATACAGGCATACCTCGGTCCCCGTATATTCATTCCCATGGGTTGACCCGCTGATGAAATGACCCGGTTTACCCTGGTGTATTTTCATCTCAGGTACATTTTGAATATTCTCTTTTCTTTTATTGCGCAGCCTGATATGCCTGTCAAGAGTGGTTCCCTTGTTCATATTTGAAATTACAAGTACATACAATGGCCGTTGCATAGTGCTTTCCCCAATTTGCATTAGTTCTGTTATTCCGGGGTACGCATTATTCACCTTTTTCAGGTAAGAAACTGTAGCTGTATATCCGTGATAATTGTCGAAGCTGATTGGCACTTTCTGCGCTTCGCTTGTAACAGTGCTTATCAGCATAATACAGATGAGTCCGGAAACAGCATTGATTATTTTTAAAGTGGATTTTCCAGGCATATTCTTAAGTATTGATTGGTTTTATTCAAATATCATTAATTTATGAGACAATTATCCTTATTCACAGCATTAACCAGATATTTTTAACTTTTTTTCACAATATGAAGTATATTGTTACTTTTAGGTATATATTCTTATAAAAGCCTGCATATATGAAAACAAGAACAATTTTTTTTCTTCTATTATTCCTTCCGTTTACACTCTATTCACAGCTCCGTTTGCCTTCAGTTATCTCGGACAACATGATGCTTCAGCGCAATTCAGAGGCAAAAATATGGGGATGGGATGAGCCAGGTACGGAAATCACAGTACGTGCAGGGTGGACCACTGATAAGTTTATTGACAATGCAGGAGAAAATGGTAAATGGATGGTGACAATACCAACAACTATTGCCGGTGGTCCTTATAATATTTATATCAACGGTTCTGAAGAACGTGTTATCAGGAATATCCTGCTTGGGGATATCTGGATATGCTCGGGGCAATCCAATATGGAATACAAGATTAACTGGATGGGGGGATGGAACAATCCACAATTTGAAAGGGACAGCATTGATCTTGTAAAAAATAAATACCCGCTTATCAGGCTGTTCCAGGCTGAGCGAAATGCATCCCCGGAACCGCTGGATGATCTCAGTGGCAAATGGATGACGATCAATCATAAAAATGTAGCCGGTTTCAGCGCGGTGGCATATTTTTTTGGCCGTGAACTGAACAGGAAAATTGGAGTACCGGTAGGATTGGTATCAACCAACTGGGGAGGAACGCCCGCAGAAGCATGGACCAGTGCAGAGACTCTCGCAAAGGATGAAAATCTTGAATATTACAGGGAAAAAGATTATTCCGGGGAAGGTGACTACCGTAAACCTTCCTGTCTTTTTAACGGCATGATACACCCTTTACTGGACATGTCAGTTACCGGTGCTATCTGGTACCAGGGTGAGGCTAATACCGGTGATGCACTCCATTATCGTAAGCTTTTTCCTGCTATGATAAAAGACTGGCGAAAGCATTTCGGGCAGGGTGACTTCCCCTTTTACTATGTGCAGATTGCTCCATATAAGTATGATGCTCCCATGGTTGCTGCTCTATTGCGTGAGGCTCAGCTAATGACTCTTGATGTTCCAGGTACAGGGATGGTTGTTACAGCCGATATTGGTAATCCTGATGATATCCACCCTGTAAAAAAGCAGGAAGTGGGACGTAGGCTGGCAAGAAATGCCATGGCATTGCATTACGGGGTTAGAGGACTGAAATATTCCGGGCCCCTCTATAAGAACATGGAAGTTTTTGAACAGGATGGTTTGAAGAAAATCCGTCTCTTCTTTACCCATACAGCCTACGGACTGGAATCAACGGAAGGTGCCCCACGGTGTTTTGAGATAGCCGGAGCCGACCGGGTTTTTTATGCAGCGGAAGCTATGATCGAAGGAGACAATGTAATTGTATGGTCCCCTGAAGTTGCAGAGCCTATAGCTGCCAGGTATGCTTTTTCAAATGCAGCCGAACCAAATCTTTACAATTCAGAAGGCTTACCTGCTTCTCCTTTCAGGACTGATGAATGGGAAGTGGATACCTCCCCGGCAGAAAAGTAAACTAATAACCCGGCAGGTCTTTTTTATCTTTCCTGCTTTCAAATATTTTTGAAGAGCCGGCTCCGCAGCTGATGATTGTCTTCATACCTGTATCAACTGAGGTGCCCGTTCTTATAGTCTTGTCTTTATGTACATGGTATATATTCCCCGAAGTGGGATTAGGACCAGTAGGAACAAAGACACTCAGGTAATCGCTGTCGTCATGATCATCTGTAATAAAACCTGTCATCAGGCTGCCCGAATTAAAGATGTCAACCAGTACAACCTCCCTGAAAAAGGACCTGTTCTTTCCGAAAAACTGCATGACTGTCTCCCTGGCAAGATTATAACCCGGTATTTTAGAAAGGTATTTTTTTTCAAGGGCGCTCCTGAAAAATTTTCCTACACGGGTCTGGATGAAAAGCCCGAGGAGGAAGAAAATTGCCAGGATGGCTATTACTGCCATAATATAAAGGGCAATTATCATTAATTCTGAGTCTGTGTTTATCAAGGTAACAAGCGGCTCCAGGTATTTCTGGATCATGTTGATGATCCACCTGAAGAAAATTATGATAAGCACAAGTGGAAGGATTGCAACAAGTCCACCAAGTGCAGTAGTGCGGATGAAATTGCGAAGTCTTCTCAATATTGGGTTTTTCATGAGTATGTCTTAATTGATTTCTACTGCTAATTTAAGCAAAAACCGGGAAGGGAGGCGACCGATATTCTATAGTTCATGCATCAATTAGAAAAATCCAGAGTCAGTAATACTGATTTAAAATGTATAAATGAAATAAAAACAAAAATGAAACCAACAACTATTATAGCCCTTTTTGCCGTACTTCATGCAGGCTGGTGTCTTAACTCTGAAGCTGCCGTTTTTTCTGAAGATGAAAAGATAACCCTGAGCGGCAGGGTAACTGATTATGAAGGTGTGCCATCAGACAGCGCGCTGGTCGAGATAAAGAATATGGATTTCAGCACTGCATTTAAAACTTACACAGATGAGGAAGGTTACTACAGCATGGATGTCAGCAAAGGAAAATACCTGGCAATGATTGCTATAAATCCCGGTGAATATCCCCGTTTCTCAGATTTGCCGGAAGAGGAGCAGCGACTGGAATACTGGGCCTGGAATTTTATCGCCGACAATGATACGACAATAAACATGAAATATCACCGGCTGGAGTTGTATGGCCTGAATGTATTCCGTATTCATGGCTCCGCTCCCGGGTATACTATCTACTGCAGGCCTATGGGTCTTGGACGATTGCATGAGGGAAAAAAGGATCTTTGTCCTGACCCTGACGACCTTGAAATAGTGGTTGAAATTAACGGTGAGCCGGTAAATGTAAACATGAAACAGAAAGTCAGGGAATATGTGCCTGATGGTGAATTATACGGGTATTTACTACATGTGAACCCCCCTGCAAAAACCGGGAACAAGCCTTTTGACATATTCAGGGTAAAAATGCGGGACATCTCTAATAATGACATAGGGGAGGCAAGCTATTATCTTGAGAGGCCCGGCTATAATAACTAAACTATCAGCTCAAGGTTATGCCTGGCTGATGCCAGCAGGGGCCTGGTCCATACCCCGTATTTGCATGCTTTTTCGCAATAGCCTACACAATCAATACAGGCTTCCGAGGGTTTATTCATGCTGAGTTTTGCATATTTAGTCATGGCCCTCTTTTCCTGTTTCTTAACGCTGAAATAGTAGTTGTATCTCAGAATCTTGTTAACAGGTATGTTTTCAGGGCATGCTGCTTCACAGTCGTTGCAGCCTATCCTGCATGCTGTATGCCCCAGGTGTTTATTGTATGCATTCAGAACCAGCTTATCCCTGCTCTCAAGCTTCTGTCCTGATAATGCAAGCATCTCTTCAACATCATTAAAACTCTGGAAATCCCATAGTGTGGTGTGTGCCTTTGGGTTTGAAAGAACATAACGGCTGGCAGCTTTTTTAATTTCTGCATCATCTTTTATCCCATAATCAGAAAAGAAGGTTTTAGCCTGCTCGTTCATGAGCCTGTACTTGTCATAATATGCCTGCATAAAGTCATCGGCTTCTTTGCCCTGCTCTTCCATCTTCTCCATCCTGCTGTCAAGCAAACCAAATATATGGACAGGGTTTGATTTCATTATCATTGTGGCTATACCCTTTTTTTCACAAGCCTCAAGTATTTCTTCAGCCATTCCGGCATTGACAAAGTTGTATGCCAGCAGGATAACGTCGAAGCGACCATCGTCAATGGCTGTCATCAATATTTTTTCAAGGTTTTCATCAGTGTTGTAGGCCCAGTTATTTCCATGGCATGATACACCAAGGTGCCTTACTTTACCTTCTTTTTTAAGTTGCTCCATGCCGTCATGGAAAGCTTCGTCCTTGAGAATTGCGGAATTCTCTGCCGAATGAATCTGCATGCAATCAACATAATCGGTCTGCAACCTTTCAAGAGCCTGGTTTGTGCGTTCTATAACCTCTTTTTTGGAAGGGAAACTTGTTTCGGTATATAGTTTCGTGTTAATGAAAAGCTTGCTGCGGTCATAATCCTGTATGGCGCGCCCTATCATTCTCTCGCTGTTACCATTCATATATACCTCACCTGTGTCAATAAGGTTAATGCCACTCTTAAGGCATGCACGCAGTACAGCTTCATTGGATGGTGCTCCACAGCTGATATCCGAAACGCGGAAACCCGTTTTCCCGAATTTGCGGTATTCTTTAATTGATGCAGGGCCGGGGACTGGATTATTGGCTGCAGTCAGAGACCCTGTTGTGGCAATGCCCGCTCCTACAGTACCCAGGGTTGCATTTCTGAGGAAATTCCGGCGGTTGATTCTTGATGATGACATAGTGTAAGTGTTTTTGTGTGGAAAAATACAAAAAATATATAATTATCATTTACAATTGCCTGTTTTGTATGTTAATGAGAAAGAAACAGCAGCAGTACGGCTACTTAATGCCTGTAGCAAATTCTGCCGGCAACGCCCCAAAACCATGTGGTCCTGGACATAATGCCCGGGGAAGAACTACTGCCGGTCCGGAAGGTAAACAGTAAACTCACTTCCTTTACCGGGAGTGCTTTCAACACTGATCTTACCTCCGTGTTTTTCAGTAAAATCTTTACATAGCAAGAGCCCGAGCCCGGTTCCTTTTTCCCGGCGGGTACCCTCAGTGGAAAATGTTTGTGATATATCAAAGAGCTTTGGAATGTTCTCTTCCTCAATTCCTTTGCCGTTGTCTTTCACTGATATCGAAACTCCCTGTCCCGTGGTCCTGGCCAGGACAATGACAGAACCATTTTCACCAGTAAACTTAATGGCATTTGAAAGCAGGTTGCGCAGTACGGTTTTTATCATATCCGCATCTGCAAAAATTTTGAGTCCGGGAGGTGTATAATAATCCAGGGAGATATTTTTCAACCCTGCTTTAGATTTCAGTAATTCCACTGCATCAGTTAAAATATCTTCAACACTGATAAATACCGGCTCAAACGGAATTTTACCCTGCTGTGATCTTGCCCATTTCAGAAGGTCTTCGAATAATTCATATGTCTTTTTGGAAGTGGACTCCATCAGCACAATAACTTTTTCAATCTCCTTCTTTTCCATAGTATTTATTTCCTCTCTCAGCATTTCCGATAATCCCATTATATTCTGAAATGGCCCCTTAAGGTCATGTGACATAATTGAAATAAAAAGATCTTTGTCAGCATTCAGCTCCTTTAGCCTGTTTTCATTTTTAACAATTGCATCCAGGGCCTTTTTTCGTACCGAGATATCCCTGCAGCTGCCGTAAACCCTTCCATCAGGCAAGAGAACAGCATTAAGGTCAACAGGAACGTAATTACCATCTTTCTTTTTTAATTCAATCTCAATGAAACGACTGCCACGATTCAGAATATTACTGAATATCTCCCTGTGCTCGTCCAGCTTTTCGGGTGGTGATATATCAGCAATAGTAATATTCATTATCTCTTTCGGTGAGTAACCAAGAAGACGTGATGCAGCTTTATTTGAATAAAGGTATTTCCCTTTCCTGTCAGTAAGAAATATGGCATCCGCGGAGTTTTCCATAATCGATCTTATCCTTGCTTCACTTTCCTCTGCTTTTTGTCTTTCCAGGGTATAATTCCGGTGAAGAAACCGGATAATAAGAAAAATAAAAACGGCACAGTAAACGGCTGTAATTATGCTGTCTGTCCATCTCTCTTGCTCTGAGCTGAAACCGTCTATCCATTCCGGCCTGTAAAGCTCAAGCAGGTAAAGCATGATTAGCAATAAAATAAAAACTAACAGCACGGGTATTTTCTTCTTGTCACGTACTATTATCAGTGTGAGGATAAATACTACGTAAGCAATAATAATTGTTGAGCCATCCAGGCCCCCGTCAAATATCCAGAGAGCGGCAATAGCCAGGTAGGAAATAATAATCAGTGGAAGAATAACAGGTTTATATAAATTTTTGAAACGTACCAGGTGATAAATAAGAGTAAGGCTTAAGAACATTGTCGCCGCCAGCGTCAGCACAGCCGGGGAGCTGTTTACGAAAAGGCTCACGATTACTCCAATCAGCGCTATAAGCATGCCAATGAACATAACCGACTGAAGTAATCGTTTTTCAAGTGACCTGGATTCATCACCGTCAAAAATATATTTGAGGATATTTTTTAGTCTGCCCGCCATACTGAATGTCCTGATTATGTATTTTGTCCGCGTATTAATCCTGCAACAAGAGGACTAGCTCTTACGGACTATAAGTTAAAAAGTTACGAAATATTTTTGTCTTTTTCCCGTTATTGTTGTATATGCAATAAACATGCTTCTGATAGTTTGAGTGAACTGCCACCTTTCCTGTATAAACCTTCAGGTAAAAATCCTTGCAAAAGGATATGAAATTAAACTTAATTAATAAATTTACATGGAGTTAAATAAACGCCTATACCATGAAGAAATTACTACTTTTTGTAACAATAGCCCTGGTAACAATTACTGCCGCAGGCCAGTACGGGAAGGTATTTGATAAGCTTACCTTGAAAAGCGAGATTCTTGATAGTGAAAGGAAATATGCTCTTTACCTGCCACCCGGCTATGAGTCCTCTGAAAGATCCTACCCGGTGCTTTACTTACTGCATGGTGCAGGAGACGACCAGACCGGGTGGGTGCAGTTTGGTGAGGTTCTGCATATTGCTGACAAGGCAATTAATGAGGGTAAAGCAACACCCATGATCATTGTTATGCCCGATGCACAAACAGGACAGCGGGGATATTTTAACGATATGGGAAATAAGTGGCGATATGAAGATTTTTTCTTCGAAGAATTACTTCCCTTCGTGGAAAATGAGTATCGTATTAAATCCGAAAAACGTTACCGTGCAATAGCCGGTTTGTCAATGGGTGGAGGAGGTTCATTCATGTATGCCCTGCATCATCCCGAACTGTTTTCATCCGCCTGTCCGCTAAGTGCCTACATAGGGCCGCTTTCTTTTGATGCTTTCTCTGAACGGTATAAAGGGGCCGGGGAAAAATATAAGGAACAGGTTCTGCGTGACTATTACGAGAAGCATAATGCCCTGTCATTAATTGAAAAAATGAGTGCTGAAGAAATCAGCTCAGTGCGCTGGTATATTGATTGTGGTGATGATGATTTTCTTTATGAAGGGAACAGCCTTGTTCATATAGCAATGCGCAAGAAGGAAATACCGCATGAATACCGTGTGCGTGACGGCGGTCACAGCTGGACATACTGGCGTACTGCATTGCCGGAGGTGCTTCATTTTGTATCACAGGCTTTTCACCAGTATTAGAATGCCCGGGCCGGCAGTAACCTGGTATAATACTGTTCGGCTGGCAAAGCATTTGTACTTTCGGGACTAAATTGTTTCCGGATGTAATAGCTTTGTAACCAAACAATCCTATTATTTGCTTAATTTTGCATCTTAATAACTCTAGTTCTAAAATAATAATTGATATGAAAACTTTTAAGAAATACACAGCACTTGTCTTATTTCTCATTGGCATTACAGTGCTGTCAATATCTTCCTGCAACAGGGTTGAAGAAGAAAAACAGGCAAAAAACATTATCCTTTTGATTGGTGATGGCATGGGCGTTTCACAGTTATATGCGGGTCTTACTGCCAATCACGGTCAGTTAAATATAACAGGGATGAAGCATATTGGTTTCCAGAAGACCTATTCATACGACGATTACACTACCGATTCGGCAGCATCGGGTACAGCTATTGCTACGGGCGAAAAAACAAGGAACGGGATGATAGGCATGTCACCGGATTCCGTTAAAGTAAAAAGTATACTGGAAATATCTGAGGATGAAGGTAAGAGTACCGGTCTTATTTCTACGTCTTCCATAACGCATGCCACACCGGCATCTTTCATTGCACACCAGGTTAGCAGGGGTATGTATGAGGCTATTGCAGCTGATTTTTTATCTACTGACATTGAGCTTGTAATTGGTGGGGGTAAAAATAATTTTACAGAGCGTGAGGACGGCAGGAACCTGCTTGAAGATTTTGAAAAGAAGGGATACAGTGTGTATGATAACCTGGAAGAGGCTCTTACTTGTGATAATGATAAAATGATAGCTTTCACTGCAGGGGGTCACAATCCCAGGTATTCTGAGGGCCGGGGAGACATGCTGCCCGAGGCAACAGGTAAAGCGCTGGAAATGCTGGGAGATGACCCGCAAGGATTTTTCCTTATGGTTGAAGGATCACAGATTGACTGGGGCGGTCATGCTAACGATATAGATTATATTATTGAAGAAACTCTTGATTTTGACCGTGCAGTTGGTAAAGCACTTGAATTTGCTGAAAAAAACGGTGAAACACTTGTTGTTGTTACTGCCGATCATGAATGTGGAGGTCTTACTTTGAAAGACGGAAGCTTTGAATCAGGAATGGTAACTCCGGGTTTTTCAACAGGTGGACATACAGGTATTATGGTGCCTGTCTTTGCATACGGTCCCGGTGCTGACGAGTTCATGGGTGTTTACGAGAATACGGATATTATCAAAAAGATGATGAAGGCTTATGGATTATAATGAAATAATCAGCTTTGTCCAGGAGATAGAGCTGTTCCAGGGATTAAGTGAGCGTGAGTTTCAAATACTGTCAGAAAGTATTGAAGAATCTACGTTCCGGAGAGGCGAACTGCTTTTTGAAGAAAATGGTGAACGTAAAGACCTGTTCCTGATTTATGACGGTGAGGTTGAACTGTTTAAAAAAAATGTTTACGGTGAAGAGAAACGCCTGTCATTTTTTACACGTGGTGATTTCCTTGGTGAGGGGAGCTGGTCAAGCGACAGCAAGCATTCGACAAGCGCAAGAGCCGTGGTTGATACGCATGTATTGTCCGTGAAGAAGGAATATTTCGTTGAGAACAGTGAATCTGCCCTTAAAGTACTATCCAATGTTGCACAGGTTATATCACGGCGTATGAGGCATGCCAATAACAGGATGGTAAATGTTGCAGCACAGTATGAGGCAGGTGAAACCCGCCAGGAGCATGATCTGCTCGGTTATCGGGATGTTCCTAACCAGGCTTACTATGGTATACAGACCATGCGAGCCATTGAGAATTTCAATATCAGTGGTGTTACCCTTAATTTCTATCCTGTGCTCGTGGAGTCCCTGGCCATGGTAAAAAAAGCTGCTGCTCAGGCCAACCATGATCTTGGCCTGCTGGATGATAAAATTGCTGATGCCATAACCACAGCATGCACGGAGATAGCGAACGGCAGGTACCAGTACCATTTTGTGGTAGATATGATCCAGGGCGGTGCAGGCACTTCCACAAATATGAATGCCAACGAAGTGATAGCAAACCGTGCCCTGGAGATAATGGGAAGGAAAAAGGGAGATTATGAGTATTGCCATCCAAATAACCATGTAAACCTGTCACAGTCGACCAATGATGCTTATCCCACCGCTATAAAGATTGCTCTCTATAATAATAACATAAACCTGATAGAGACCCTGAAGAAATTGATTGGCTCTTTTATGAAAAAGGGTGAGGAGTTTAAAGATGTACTGAAGATGGGACGTACACAGCTGCAGGATGCCGTGCCGATGACCCTGGGTCAGAATTTCATGGCATGGGGTGTGACCCTTGAAGAAGAAGTGCAGAGACTGGAGGAGAATGTGCGTCTGTTCCTGGAGATAAATATGGGAGCTACAGCAATTGGTACAGGCATAAACTCAGATCCTGACTATGCCGATAAGGTGGTTAAGCACCTGAGAGATATAACAGGGCTGGATCTGAAGAATGCCGAGAACCTGGTTGAGGCAACCCAGGATACGGGAGCTTTTGTAATGTATTCGTCGGCAATAAAACGCCTGGCCGTTAAGCTTTCAAAAATATCAAATGACCTCAGGTTACTGTCATCCGGGCCCAGGACCGGGCTCAATGAAATTAACCTTCCTCCCATGCAGCCGGGATCTTCAATAATGCCCGGGAAGGTTAACCCGGTAATCCCGGAAGTTGTCAACCAGGTAGCTTTTAAGGTAATTGGGAATGATCTTACCGTGACAATTGCCGCCGAGGCCGGGCAGCTGGAACTTAATGTGATGGAACCCGTAATTGTGCAAAGCATATTTGAATCGGTTGAGATGCTCAAAAACGGCATGATGACACTGAAACACCGGTGCATTGATAATATCACAGCCAACAGGGAGAGGTGCCTGGGAATGGTGCAGAACAGCATCAGTATTGTAACTGCCCTTAATCCTGTGCTGGGATATGAAACTTGCTCGGCACTTGCAAAGGAAGCGCTGGAAACTGATGGCAGCGTTTATGACTTATGTATAAACAAAGGACTGCTCTCGAAGGAAGAGCTGGATAAAATCCTTTCTCCTGAAAGAATGATAAGGCCACAGAAAATGAAATAACCCACCCATAGCCTGTAGCCCCGGGTGGGTTAAGTACTTTATCATCATCAGGATCACTTCAGGTCGAAGCGGTCAAGGTTCATTACTTTGTCCCATGCCGCTACAAAGTCGTTGAGGAATTTCTCCTGTGAGTCTTCACTGCCATATACTTCAGCCAGGGCCCTTAGCTCCGAATGCGAGCCGAAGATCAGGTCAGCCCTTGTTGCAGTCCATTTCAATTTGCCTGTTTTGCGGTCAAGCCCCTCAAACTCTCCTTCGGATCCTTTCTTAGCTTTCCAGGTGGTACCCAGGTCCAGAAGGTTAATAAAGAAATCATTGGTAAGGGTTTCTTTCCTGGTGGTGAAAACCCCTTTGTCTGATCCGTCATAATTGTTGCCCAGGACACGAAGACCGCCGAGCAGGACTGTCATTTCAGGCGCTGTAAGCGTAAGCAGCTGTGCCCTGTCTACCAGCATCTCTTCCTGGGAGGCAACATTGCCCTTTTTGACATAATTACGGAAGCCGTCGGCCATTGGTTCAAGATAGGCGAATGACTCTATTTCTGTTTGTTCCTGTGTGGCGTCGCTGCGTCCGGGAGTAAAAGGAACCTGTATCTTATGGCCCGCATCTGCAGCGGCTTTTTCAATACCGGCACATCCACCAAGGACTATTATATCGGCCAGTGATACCTTCTTATTTCCCTTTTGAGAGTCATTGAATTCTTCCTGTATTTTTTCCAGCTTATTGAGCACTTTTGCCAGCTGTTCAGGCTTATTTACTTCCCAGTCTTTCTGGGGTGCCAGTCTGATACGTGCACCATTGGCACCGCCCCGCTTGTCAGAGCCTCTGAAGGTGGATGCTGATGCCCATGCTGTTGAAACCAGCTGCGCAACAGAAAGGCCGGCATTGAGTATACTCTTCTTCAGAACGGTGATATCCTTATCATCCATCAGTTCATGAGTAACCCCAGGTACCGGGTCCTGCCATATCAGTTCCTCCTCAGGCACTTCAGGACCAAGGTAAAGTGAACGTGGTCCCATATCACGGTGTGTCAGCTTAAACCATGCTTTGGCAAAGGCGTCTGCAAACTCACCGGGATTTTCATAAAAGCGCCTTGCTATTTTCTCATAAGCTGGGTCCATCTTAAGAGACAGGTCGGTGGTAAGCATCATGGGTGCATGCTTTTTTGAGGGATCATGAGCATCAGGCACGGTACCGTCGCCTGTGCCGTCCTTTGGCTTCCACTGGTAGGCCCCGGCAGGACTTTTTGTTAATTCCCATTCGTACTCAAAGAGGTTTTCGAGGAAATTATTATCCCATTTATCCGGTGTCTTTGTCCATGCTCCCTCTATACCACTCGTAATGGTATGCTCAGCTTTTCCTTTTCCTAATGTGTTTTTCCATCCAAGACCCTGTTCTGTTATATCTGCTGCTGCTGGTTCCGGCCCTACATGCTTGTCGGCGTCACCGGCACCGTGACACTTACCAAAGGTATGACCCCCGGCTATCAGTGCAACTGTTTCCTCATCATTCATGGCCATGCGTGCAAATGTTTCCCTTACATCTGTTGCTGCTGCAACAGGATCGGGTTTACCGTCAGGGCCCTCCGGGTTAACATAAATTAGTCCCATCTGTACTGCCGCAAGAGGGTTCTCCAGGTCTCTTTCACCTGAGTATCTCTTGTCTCCAAGCCATTCACTCTCCGCACCCCAGTAGACATCTTCCTCGGGTTGCCATACATCTTCACGCCCGCCGGCAAAACCAAAAATCTTAAAGCCCATTGATTCAAGGGCGCAGTTTCCGGCAAGTATCATCAGGTCGGCCCAGGATATTTTTTTCCCGTATTTCTTCTTGATGGGCCACAGTAACAATCTCGCCTTGTCAAGGTTAGCATTATCAGGCCAGCTGTTCAGAGGCTCAAAACGCTGTGTACCCGTACCGCCACCACCGCGGCCGTCGGACACCCGGTAGGTGCCTGCGCTGTGCCATGCCATCCTGATAAAAAGAGGCCCGTAATGACCGTAATCGGCAGGCCACCATTCCTGTGATTCTTTCATTAGATCAAATATATCTTTCTTGACCTCATCAAGATTAAGTTTACTGAATTCTTCGGCATAATTAAAATCGCTGCCCATGGGGTCAGCAAGCTCAGAATGCTGACGCAGTATATTCAGGTTTAGCCTTTCCGGCCACCAGTCTTTATTGGATGTTCCTCCTCCTGCACCATGCTTCTGCCCCATACCGTGTGGATGCATTTTTCCCTTGTTGATGTCGTAAGATTGCTTTTTCTTCTTTTTCTCTTTTCCCATTATAGATTGTTTTAGATTAATATTCTTAAGCTTTATTCAATAGTTATCAAATGTAAGATACAAATTCCGGGAAAATAAACAGATCATGCTTATAAAAAACATATTGTAAAAAGCCACAACTTTATACCGGTATACCAGTAGTTATTTGAAGAGGATGAGCTGTATACAAATTTTTTTTAAAGCTGGATTCATCCATATATTTTAATATTTTTATAGTAAAATTAAATATTATGTACAATAAGTTAGTATCTGATATCAAACCTTTAGGATTTACCTGGGAGACCATTGATCCATTTTTATTTTGCGTGCATCATCTTGATGATTATCCTGAAGGTAATGATGAACTGGGTCCGGCTGCATCACTGGAAGGCAGAAATATAGGACAGGATTTTACTATAAAGGATGGCTGGCGAATGTATCACGGAGATAAAGTGCCCGGATTCCCGGCCCATCCGCACAGGGGATTTGAAACCATAACTGTTGTATTAAATGGTTATGTTGATCATTCAGATTCACATGGAGCGGCAGGAAGGTATGGTAATGGAGATGTACAGTGGATGACTGCCGGTGCAGGCCTGCAACATGCAGAAATGTTCCCTCTTCTGAATAAGGAAAAACCAAATAAGCTGGAGCTCTTCCAGATATGGCTTAACCTGCCAAAAGAAAAAAAATTTTGTAAACCACACTATGATATGCTCTGGGCAGAAGATATTCCGGTTTACAGGGAAAAAGATGAGAATGGCAAATCAACAGAAGTAACAATTATAGCTGGTAAACTGGGCGATATCAAAGCACCTCCTCCCGCACCTGACTCATGGGCAGCCGACCCGGAAAATGAGACAGGCATCTGGCTGATAAAGATTGAAGCAAATGGGTCGTGGACTATTCCGGCTTCTTCGTTCGAAGTGAACCGTTCGCTTTATTTTTACAGGGGCTCTAAGATTGATATTGCCGGAATTACCATAGAAAAATATAATTCAGTTGAATTACTGGCGGATCAACCGGCAATTATCGATAATGGCAATTCAGATGCATTTTGCCTATTGCTCCAGGGACGACCTATCAATGAGCCGGTTGTTCAGCATGGCCCTTTTGTGATGAATAATGCCTCGGAAATACACCAGGCCTTTTCTGATTACAGGGAAACTCAGTTTGGAGGATGGCCATGGAAAAGGTATGATAATGTTCATTCACCTGGTAAAAGAAGGTTTGCAAGGTATTCCGATGGCCGGGAAGAGATTAAATAAGGAACAGTTACTCAATTATAAAGGGATATATGATTATGAGATCGTTAAGTGTTCAATCCATACTTATTATTGTACTGGCTCTTGGTATTTATGCATGCACAATTTGAAACTCCCGATCCCATTTTACCTGAAACATGTTTTTGTACCAGGTGCACAGATATGTTTTCAAAAGAATACGATATTGATATCCCGGGAAAAACCATTCCCGAAATTTCCGGACATATTTTGTCTTCCCACGAAAAGGAGTGGAGAGACTGGCGAAGCAGCATATTAACAGCTTGGATAACAGACCTGAAGCAAATTTTAAAAAGTCACCAGCCGGAATCCTTATTGGGCTTATTTTATTGCGCCTGGTATCCTGATGAGTATGATTCTGCCCTTTACCGCATACTGGGGATAGATATTAATGATTTCGTCAGGGAAGCTGATGTTTTGTCACCGATGCTCTTTCATCATATGAAAGACCGTCCTGTCAGTTGGATTGGTGAACACATAAGCTGGCTGGATTCGCTTGCTAACAAAGTAAGCCCTGGAGATAAACCAGCAATCTGGCCCATAGTGCAAGCCCATAACACTCCTGAAGAAGTCAGCCCTGAGGAATTTCGGGAAGCAATGCTGCAGGGCATCTCATCTCCCGCAGGCGGGATTATGATGTTTTCAGACAGATCCTTACTCGATGACCCACGCAAAATAGAAGTTATGAAAGAGTTATATTCAAACAGCCCGTAATAATACCCCTTTATTAACTGAACCCGGAGGGGGATAAATAGAATTAGCTCTTCCATCCCTCATTGCCTTGATCCCGGAGGGTTCATATAATTGTAAACAGGAACCAAGATTAGATCCACGACTACAGCGCAGTCGATTAGTTGTAATCCTGATCAACCATGACAGGTCCCCACATTGAAACCATCAAGGAACCCTGCCAAAAGTCCCAGAGATTGGTTGCCAGGTTCATTTACAATATCTATTTCCAGAAATTTCGTACCTTCTATTCCTTTAACGAAAACCTAATATTATGAAGAAACTAATCTTACTATTTGCCATAATAGTAATTGCTGCAAGCATAGGTGCACAGACACCTCAGAGTTTCAACTATCAAGCTATTTTTCGTGATGCTGATGGATCAATAAAACCTAATGCATCATACGTCTTGATCATATCAATTCTCCAAGGTTCAATAACTGGAACAGAGGTTTTTACTGAAACAATGACAGGTAACACAAATAATTATGGATTGATTACAGAAAAGATTGGATTAGAAAATCCTACTGATTTCCAATTGATTGATTGGAGTAATAGTCCATATTTTTTAAGTACAAATATTAATGGAGTACCGATGGGCACTACCCAATTATTAAGCGTTCCTTATGCACTGTATGCAAATACAACAGATAGCATTATCGGAGGAGTAGGTATAAGAGAAACAGATCCTTTATTTGGCACATCAGTAGCTTCAGGTATTACAGAAACGGATTCCACCTATTGGAATAATAAACTGGATATGGAAGTTGATGGCTCTATTACCAACGAAATTCAGGATTTGGAGTTAACGGATAATATTTTAAGAATAACAAATAATGTTTTGGCGACGGAAATAGATCTCAGTAATCCAAATGTTTATTCTCCGGAAACAGATACTTTGTTTGTTGTTAAGGATAATGATGAGAATGCAGTTTTTACAGTATTCCCGGATGGTGCAACTGCATTAGGATTTGGTTCGGTTACAAACGCAGAACAATCAATGGCAATTGGTGTAAGGGATACTGCATCAGCAATAAACTCGCTTGCAATGGGAGTAGGATCAAATGCGACTGGAACAGCATCAATAGCTATAGGATCGTATGTTGAAGCTAATACTACAGGATCATTGGTTGTTGGTCAACTTAACAATCCTTTTGGAACAACAGATTTATGGAATACGAATGATCCATTAATTGTTGTAGGAAACGGTATTTTTGGGATTCCCGGAATTCTTTCCACAGCTGTAAGAAGTAATGCTTTCACAATTTTAAAAAATGGGAATATAGGTGTGGGAATAGACACGCCACAACGAAGAGTTCATATTAAAGATGTGATGAGAATAGAACCGAGCTATTTTGCTCCTAATAGCCCAAGTGAAGGAGATATATATTTCGATGGAATTATTAAGAAATTAATGGTTTACGATGGAACAATATGGCAAGCATGCTGGTAAAAAGGTGTTCAGTATGCTCTCTTTAAGTTGATAAAAGGAGCCATACTCATGAGCTCGTCCCGATGATTCGGGGCTCGGTTGATCGTCTGCTGCAGCCAGGTATTTTTGGAACGCCTAAGCTGGGTGCTCTTGAGGAATATCCCCTGGAATTTTTCTGATATTTTAATAGATTTTTGTGGAATAAATGTTATGCTACTGATGGGGAGGTTACCAAATGGAAAATACTATAATAGGTCGATTCGATGGAAGGTATTAGACTATGCTGAAAATAGTGCATATACAGGAGTGTCTCCAACCGAAAACGGTACCAAATTCGGACCACAATCCAATAATATACTCTCACTTAAGATGGTTTCCCCTCTAATATGATCAAATCACCCGCAATCAACCGGAATACAATATATCCCGACCTTACATCTTCAAAAACCCCTTAAAATGGAATAATCATTGAAAGATCCCTGCAATAGGCACCCATAGGGACGCACAAGTTGGGCGCCCCAACATTGAAACCATCAAAGAACCCTGCCAAAAGTCCGAGAAATTGGTCACCAGGTTCATTAGGTGTGGTTATTAATCGATTCAAAAGGTGAAAATTATGCAATTCGAAATCGCAAAAACAAGTTAGGTTTACCTGTTTATGCTTACCATATCCTGGAATGAGAGTTTATTGCTGCATATTTTAATAAAGCTGATAGTGATGATATTAGAGGGGTGTGTTGTTTAGGAAATATCAACATATATATTTAACTTGCATGTTTTTAAGGACTATTTGATAAATATCAATACATCGTTTACATAAAATATCACAACATCGTTTACATCTAAGGAATGTCAAAATATCATAACATCGTTTACATAACGATCGATTTCGTTCTTTGAAATATTGTTTTTTCGTCTCCATAAATC